>NZ_JOHS01000008.1 GCF_000725625.1 Streptomyces sp. NRRL F-6676 | reverse complement strand
GCCCGCGGCTTCGGAGGGGGCGGTGGGGGCGTTCGGGCGGGCGGTCGATGCGTTGGTGGGTTCGGCGGCGGTGGCGCCCGGTGGGCGGGGGGTCGCGTGTGATGTGGGGTTCGGGGTGCGGGTGACGGAGGTGCTGGCGGAGGTGGAGAGGGTGTTGGGGGTGCGGGGGTGAGGGCCGGGAGGGTTTTCGCCCCCGCACCCCTCCCCTTCCCGTCCCCGGGGGCGAGCCCCCGGACCCCCAAGAGAGGCGCAGTTCCCCGCGCCCCTTTATGGCGGGGTTCAGCGGGTGGCCTCGTGACGGGTGTTCGGGACGCAGTGGGTCATTGTCAGGCCCTCCACGTTCCGAGGGGGGTTCTTGCCCAGGTTGGCCAGGCGTTGCTGGTCCTCGTCCGTGAGGTCCTGGCCGGGGAGGGGGGCGAGGGAGGAGACGTCGTCGGGGGCGATGCCCAGGCCCTCGCCGACCCGCAGGCCCAGGTCGTTCTCGACCAGGAGGAAGTGCCAGACCATGCGCTCCTGGACCGGACGCTCGCACTGGGAGAGCTGGTCGACGAAGTTCTTCACCAGGTCGTCGCGCTCCCAGTCCTCCATCAGCAGATAGCGCTGGCCCGCCTGGAGGTAGTCGTTGGCGCGCGGGATGCGCTTGCGGGTGAGCCGGCCGCGGATCTCCGGACCCTGCTCGTCGGGGACCGGGGAGGTGGCCTCGCTCAGACCGCCCATGACGGAGGGCTCGTAGTTGACGATCGGGTTCTCCCCGCCGCCGTCCACGTGGTACGCCATCTGTCCGTCGCGCTGGTTGGTGCGCACCTCCGCGTTCTTCGCCTGGTTGACGGGGAGCTGGAGGTAGTTGGGGCCGACCCGGTAGCGCTGGGTGTCGCTGTAGGAGAAGGTCCGTCCGACGAGCATCTTGTCGTCGGAGAAGTCCAGGCCGTCCACGAGGACGCCTGTGCCGAAGGAGATCTGCTCGTTCTCCGCGAAGAAGTTCTCCGGCATCCGGTCGAGCACCATCCGACCCACCGGCCGGGGCGGGAACTCCTGCTCGGGCCAGGTCTTGGTGTCGTCGAGCGGGTCGAAGTCCAGCTCCGGGTGGTCGTGATCGTCCATCATCTGGACGTGCAGTTCCCACTCCGGGAAGTCGCCGCGCGCGATCGCGTCGTACAGGTCCTTGGTGGCGTGGCCGAGGGACTCGGCCTGTACGGCGGCGGCGTCCTCGGCGGTCATGCTGCGGACATCCTGCTTGGGCAGCCAGTGGTACTTGACCAGGACGGTGCGGCCCTCGTCGTTGACCCACTTGTACGTGTTGACGCCGAAGCCCTGCATGTGGCGGTAGTCGGCGGGGATGCCGCGCGGGCTGAACACGTTGACCAGCATGTGCATGGACTCCGGGGTCTGCGACATGAAGTCGAAGATCCGGCGGGGCTGCTGCTCGAAGGTCACCGGGTCCGGCTTGAGGGCGTGGATGACGTCGGGGAACTTGATGGCGTCGCGGATGAAGAAGACGCCGAGGTTGTTGCCGACGAGGTCCCAGTTGCCGTCCTCGGTGTAGAACTTCACGGCGAAGCCGCGGGGGTCGCGGGCGGTCTCGGAGGAGTCCCGGCCGCCGATGACGGTGGAGAAGCGGACGGCGACGTCGGTGCGCTTGCCGCGCTCCTGGAAGAGCCTGGCGCGGGTGTGGCGGGTGATGGGTTCGTCGCCCCAGGCGCCGTACGCCTCGAAGTAGCCGTACGCGGTGACGCCGCGGGCGTGGACGACGCGCTCGGGGATGCGTTCGCGGTCGAAGTGGCTGATCTTCTCCAGGAACTGGTAGTTCTCCAGCGTCGCGGGGCCGCGGGCGCCCACCGTGCGCTGGTTCCGGTTGTCGTGGACGGGGTGGCCCTGGCGGTTGGTGAGTACCTTGCGGTCCGGCATGCGCGGCGGCTCCTTCGGTCGGCGGGGGGTGGGCGCGGGGGCTCCGCCCCCGTCCACCCTCGCGCCACGGGCGCGAGGCGGCACGTGCAGTGCGTCCGTACGCGGCACGTTCCGGTTGTTTGTTTCGCCCCCGGACCCCCCTGAAAGACTGCGCGGTTCCCCGCGCCCCTCCGAGGGGTGCGGGGAACCGCGCGAGCGACCACGGACCCACCCGCGGTCGCCCACGCACCAGGACCCCCCGAGGTCCCGCATGCGCCACCACCCGCCGGGTACTCGCGGGTCCATGACGAACGAACGTGATCCCGACGACGCCGCCCGTTCCGCGGAGGCCGCCGACGAGGAGCGTGCCGCGGCACGTCCCTTCAGCTATCCGTATCCCGAGCGGCGCGCCAACGTCCGGGCGACCCGGCACATCAGCCGGGAGGAGGCCGACGCAGACAGCGTCCCCGGCGTCCCCGGCGGCTACGGCTCCACCGGCGGCGGCCAGCCCGGCGGCAGCAGCGGCACGAGCCCGGACCCCGAGGAGGGGCTCGACCCGTCGGACGCCGCGGACACCGTGGCCGGCGGCGAGCCGGAGCCCGGCGGGAGCGGCGACCGGGAGCGGTGACCGCCCGCCCGGCCCGGAGCGCCGCGGCGGCCCGGAGCTGAGCCCGGGCCGCCCCGCCACTACGCCGACCGCGACCGGCATGACATGCTTGACGTGCGGATCTTGGTCGGCAACGGGAGGAAGTACGGCGGCGTGAGCGAAGCGGCACGACCCGTCTGGAGCCGGGTCCTGGATCGGCTCTCGGCGTCCGATCCGGGGCTGCTGCGGCTGATGGCCGGGCTGCGGACGGTGGGCTCGATCGGGCTCACCCTCGCCGTCCTCGCCTCGTTCGGCGCCACGGTGCCGCATCTCGTGGGCGGGGCGATGGCCGCCATGGTGTCCACGTTCGCGATCCGCGAGAAGGAGCGCCGGCCGCAGGCGATCACCCTGGCGCTCGGTCTGCCCGTGGCGCTCGCCGCGGTCACCCTGGCCTCGCTGCTCCAGAGATACGTGGTCGTCGGGGACCTGTTCTTCCTGCTGCTGATCTTCGCGGCGGTCTACAGCCGCCGGTTCGGGGACCGCGGCACGGCGCTGGGGCTGATCGGCTTCCAGCTGTACTTCGTCTCCCTGTTCGTCGGGGCCACGCTGACGGCGCTGCCCCTGCTGTACGCGGCGCTGGCCACGGCGTTCGCGTGCAGCGCGGTGGTGCGGTTCGGCGTCGTACGGGACACGCCCGAGCAGGTGCTGCGGCGGCTGCGCGGGGCCTTCCGGGCGCGGCTCGCCCAGCTGATCTCGGCCCAGCTGGACCTGCTCGACGCGGCGCCCGACGAGCTGGACGCCGCCCTGGACGACGTACGACGGCACACCGCCCGACTGCACGAGAGCGCGATGCTCGTCCAGGGACGGCTGGAGCAGGGCACCGACGACAGTGCCACCGCCGCACTGGTGCAGCGGCGTGTCGCCGAGGCGGAGATCGCCGCCGAGCGGCTCGGCGTGCTGCTGCTGAGCGCGCGCAGCGCCGAGCGGGCCGACACGCTCGCCCTGCACCTGCCGAACGCCCCGGCCCCCGCACCCGGCAACCGGCTGCCGGCCCGGGGCGACGTCACCCAGACCCTGCGCCGGGACCTGCGGGCGCTGCGGCTGCTGATGGCCCGGCCGGTCGCGGCGGACCGGCACAGCTCCGTGGCGCATGTGCGCAACCGGCTGCTCGGCTACCGCGACGAGGACAACGTGCCCGCCGGTCCGCCCGCCGTGCAGGACGTCTTCCGCGCCATGGGCGAGGCCGCCAAGGCCGTACTGGGTCTGCGGCTGGCGCTGGACGGTCCGCAGGACGAGTCCGACGATACCGCCGCGACCATCCGTTCCCGGGAGGAACTGGACGCCGAGGACGCGGCCATCGCCGGCGCGGAGCGCGAGGCGGAGGACGAGGAGGAAGAGGCGCGGGGGCTGAAACGGCCCACCACACGGGCCGCCGTCCAGGTGGCGGTGGGCTCGGCGCTGGCCATCGCGGGCGGCGAGTTCCTGTCCAGTCAGCGCTGGTACTGGGCCGTGCTGACCTGCTGGGTCGTCTTCATCAACACCGCGTCCACGGGCGAGATCCTGGTCAAGGGCTACCGGCGGGTGCTGGGCACGGTGTGCGGGGTGGTCGCCGGGGCGGGGCTCGCGGGGCTGGTCGGCAACCACACGTGGACCGCGTTCGCCCTGGTGCTGCTGTTCATTTTCGCGATGTTCTACACCGCGCCGCTGTCGTACGCGCTGATGTCGTTCTTCGTGACCGCGATGCTGGGCCTGCTGTACACGCTGCTGCACACGTACAGCCTGTCGGTGCTGGTGCTGCGCATCGAGGAGACGGTGCTGGGGGCGGTGTGCGGGATCGTCGCGGCGGCGCTGGTGCTGCCGGTGCAGACCGACCGGCGTACGGACGAGCTGCTCGCGACGGTGCTGGTGCGGCTGGCCGACGTCAGCGAGGCGGCCGTCGAGCAGCTCAGCGGCGGTCCCGCGGTGGACCTGCTGGACCAGGCGCGCGACCTCGACAAGGCGCTGGACGATCTGCGCGCCTCGACGAAGCCGCTGACGCATCCGATCACCCCGCTGCGCGGGCGGCGGCAGACGGCCCGCTATCTGGTGGCGCTGCTGGAGACGTGCGCGTACCACGCGCGGTCGCTGGCGGCGACGGCGGAGCTGGTGCCGTTCAGCCGGACGATCGCGGCGGATCCGCGGCTGAAGCTCGCGGGGCGGCGGATCTCGCACAACATCGACGTGCTGCTCGCGCAGGTGCGGGACGAACGTGCGGTGGGCGGTGAGGGTGGCGGCGGTGCGCCGAGGGAGATGGAGTCCGGGCCGAGCCTGGCGTCCCTCCTCGACCCGGGCGAGACCCGGGCGCCGCGCCCGGGCAGCGTCACGCACCGGGTGCTGCGGCACTTGCAGCGGTTGGACGAGGGGGTGCTGGGGTTGGCCCGCCCCTTGGGCGTGCCGGATCCGACGACAGCGGAGCGGGGGGCGCGCCGCGGGTCCCCCTGACCCCCGGGGGCGGTTCGGTGGCGGGCGGTTCGGTGGCACGTGCGGGTGCGGGGGGCCGAAGCCGCGAGAGGAGGGCGAGCGGCCGCGAGGACGTCTTCCGCATGGTCCGCGTCCTGCCCGCGCGGTAGAGGACACTCCCTGTCCTCTACCGGTGCGAGGGTTCCTGTCGAGCCGCCGGGGCCGCACGGTCCCGGTCACCTTCGACGAAGGGAGCGGACCATGTCCGTCACCACGACCGCCCATCTCAACTTCCGGGGCGCCGCGCGCGAGGCGCTGGACTTCTACCGGTCCGTCTTCGGCGGGCGCACCGTCGCCGTCACCTACAAGGACGCGGGCGACGTGCCGCACGAGGCCGAGGCGGACTGGGTGCTGTGGGGCGAGGTGGTGGGCGACAACGGCTTCCACGTCATGGCCTACGACGTGCCCTCGCAGCTCCCCTGGGAGCAGGGCACGAACCCGTTCTACGTCTCCGTGCGCGGTGAAGACGCCGAGGAGATCCGGGCCCTGTGGGACCGGCTCGCCGAGGGTTCGGCGGTCGTCCGGCCGCTGGAGGCCTCGGACTGGGCGCCGCTGTACGGCATGCTGACCGACCGGTTCGGCGTGACGTGGGTCCTGGACGTCGCCGCACCGTACAACGGCTGATCCCGCGTGCCGGTGCGGGTCCGGGCGGCGGCCGCCCGGACCCGCACCGGCGCCCCGCCCCGCCTCGATCCCGGCCCCGTACCCGGGGCCCACGACCGGAGACCCTCATGACCACCGCCACCGTCCTGGACGTACGCGCCCTCAACCGTGCGACCCTCGCCCGCCAGCACCTGCTGGACCGCGCCGACGCCGGCGTCGCCGACACGGTGGCGCACCTGTGCGGACTACAGGCGCAGGAGCCGCAGGAGCCGTTCGTCGGCCTGTGGTCCCGGCTGACCCGCTTCGACCCCGCGGAACTGGACGCCGCGCTGACCGGCCGTACGGTGGTGCGCACGCACCTCATGCGCCGCACCGTGCACCTGGTGACCGCCGACGACGCGCTGGCCTGGCGCTCCCGCCACGACGCCATGCTGCGCCAGCGGGCGCAGGGCGCGTACCGGCGGGAGCTTGCCGGTGTCGACCTGGACGAGCTGGCGGCGGCCGGCCGTGCCGTGATGGCCGACGGGCGGGCGCGCACCATGGCCGAGCTCGTGGCGGGCGTCGAGGACCGCTGGCCCGGCCGGCCGCGCCGGGCGCTCGGCGAACTGCTGATCGCGGCCCTGGTACCGATGGCGCAGCTCCCGCCGCGCGGGCTGTGGCGGGCCAGGGCGGGCGTACGGAACCTGCCGCTGGCCGTGTGGCTGGGGCGGGACGTCGAGCCGCTGCCCGACGACGCCGGTGACCCCGTCGGGCAGCGGCTGGTCCGCCGCTATCTCGCCGCCTACGGGCCCGCCGCCACCGCCGATCTGCGCGCCTGGTGCGGGCTGGCGGGGCTGCCCGCCGCGGTCAAGGCCGTGCGCGAGGAGCTGGTCTCCTTCCGCGACGCGCGCGGCCGGGAGCTCCTCGATCTGCCGGGCGCCCCGCGCCCGGACCCGGACACGCCCGCCCCCGTACGGTTCCTGCCGGCGTTCGACAACGCGATCCTCGGCTACCAGGACCGCGGCCGGATCATCGACGACGCCCACCTCGGGCTGTCCGTGGCGGGGCACCGCGCGGTCCTCGTCGACGGGCGGGTCGCCGCCACCTGGACCGTGCGCGAGGAGCGGCTGGGCGTGAGCCCGCTGCGCCCGCTCACCGCGCCGGAGCGGGAGGCCGTCCATGCCGAGGGCCGGGAGCTGGCCGCCTTCCTGGACGTGGCGATGGAGGACGTCCCGGCCAAGTGACGCGCCCGTGTCGATCCCCGGTCGCCGGGTACCTGCAAAGGACTTCTCGGAAAAGGGGGCAGCACATGACGCCGCACGCCGACGACGCCGCCGTCGAGGACCGCGCCGGCGTCCCCGGGCTCCGGCTGGCCGCGGGGGGTTCCACCGCCCGGGGTGAGGACATGGACCAACGGGACGACCTGGAAAGGGACCTGCCCCGCGACCGCAACCAGGCGATCCTGGAGGCGGCCAAGCAGGTCGGCGCGATCCTCAAGCGCGAGGGCCACCCGTTCGCCCTCGCCGGCAGTGTCGCGGTGTACGCCCACGGGGGCACCGGCAACCTCCAGCACGACGTCGACTTCTGCATCCGCCCGGAGGACGCCGAGGCGGTCGCCGGCACGCTGTGCGCGGCCGGGCTGACCGTCTTCACCCCGCCGGAGGACTGGCTGCTGAAGGCGGGCTGCCTGGGCCAGCAGGTCGACCTGATCTTCGAGCTGGCCCACCGCCCCGTCGACACGGAGCTGCTGGAGCGGGCACAGGAGCTGTCCGTGGACTCGGTGCGGATGCCGGTGCTCTCCCCCACCGATCTGCTGCGCGGCCTGCTGGCCTCCTTCTCCGAGCACCACTGCGACTTCGGCGCGGTGCTGCCGATCGCCCGCATCCTGCGCGAGCGGGTCGACTGGGAGCTGCTGCGCCGGGACTGCGGCGCGGAGCCCATGCCCGCCGCGTTCTTCTTCCTCCTGGAACGCCTGGAGGTCATCGCCCCGCCGCACCACGAACGAGCTCGGGAGCAGTGATGAGCCGGATGAGCCGTTGGCCCGAAGATCCCCTGAACCCCGCCCGCGGCGCGGGCACGACGGGCGGCACGGCCGCCGCGTCCGGCCCGGGCCCCGGGCCGGGCGCCGACTCGGGCACCGGCCCGGGTGCCGGTTCGGGCGCCGGGGACAACGTCGAGTACCGCGTCGCCCATCTGCGCGACCGGCTCGCCGAGGAGGAGCTCGGCGAGCTGGGCGTGCGGGCGGAGGTGCGCTCGGGTTCCGTGCTGGTCACCGGCACCGTCCCGTCCGCGCACTGCCGGGACACGCTGCTGCGGACCGTCCGTGACGAACTGGCGGGGCTCGAGGTGCACTGCGATGTCGTGGTGGCCGAGAACGCCGCCCCCGACCATGCGGAGGAACTGTCGTGATCCGCCTCGCCGCCGTCGGAGACATCCACATGGGGTCCGACAGCCAGGGCCTGCTCCGGCCCGCGTTCGAGACCCTGCCCGACTGTGCCGATCTGCTGCTGCTCGCCGGGGACCTGACCCGGCACGGCACGCCCGAGGAGATGCGGGTGGTGGCCCGCGAGGTGCGGGACCTGCCCGTGCCGGTGGTCGCGGTGCTCGGCAACCACGACCACCACGACGAGCAGCCCGAGAAGGTCACCGAGATCCTGCGGGAGGCCGGGGTGCGGGTGCTGGAGGGCGAGTCGACGGTCGTCGAGTGCGCGGGTTCCCGGGTCGGCGTGGCCGGCACCAAGGGGTTCGGCGGCGGGTTCGTCGGCCGCAGCGCGGGGGAGTTCGGCGAGCCGCTGATGAAGGAGTTCGTACGGGCCACCCGGCGCAGCGCCGACTCGCTGTGCGCGGCGCTGAAGGAGCTGACCGGCCGGGGCTGCGACGTACGGGTGGCGCTCACGCACTACTCCCCCGTCGCCGACACGCTGGCCGGGGAGCCCGCGGAGATCCATCCGTTCCTCGGCAGCTATCTGCTGGCGGAGGCGATCGACACGGCCGGCGCCGATCTCGCGGTCCACGGCCACGCGCACCTCGGCACCGAGCACGGCATGACGGCGGGCGGCGTCCGGGTCCGCAACGTGGCGCAGCCGGTGATCCGCCGGGCGTTCAACGTGTACCAGCTGCACACGGAGGGGGCGGGCGTCGCCGCCTGACGCCGGGGCCGGCTCCGTCCGCCGTTCCGGGGATGCGCGGACGGCGCGGGGCGGCGCATCCTTGCTGTGTCACCCAGCCGACGAGGAAGACCGATGCATGGGAGCGCCGAGCGCGAGGGCCCGGCGCCCGGGCCGCCGGGCGCGGTGCTGACCGGCGCCGTCGCGGACGCGCTGCGCGCGGTCACCGGCTTCGCCGGCGGGGTCTACCTGCGCTCCGGCAGACCCGGGGAGCTGCGGCTCTCGGTGCTCGCCGGGCTGCCGGGCCCGCTGTTCCGGCCCTGGTGGCGGCTGACCGTGGACCGCCCCTTCCCCGCCGCGGACGCCTTCCGCACCCGGGTCCCGGTGGTGCTCGCCGACCCCACGGAGACGATGCGGCGCTATCCGCAGCTCGCGGCCGGGCTGCCGTTCCGGTTCGGCTCGCTGTACGTGCCGGTGACCGACGGCGCCCGGACCTACGGGGTGCTGACCGTGCTGCGGCCCAGCGCGTCCCACCTCACCGAGGCGATGCCCGCCCGGGACCGGCTCGGCCCGATCGCGGACGCGCTGGGTGCCGCGCTCGGCGGGCTGGAGCGCGACGGGGTGCGGGTGGCGTGGGACGGCGAGCCCCTGTGCGTGCGCCCGCCCGCGGCCGGCGGCGGCACGCCCGGGGGCCGGGTCGGCCGCTTCACCTGGGATCCGGTGGGCGGCGAGATCACCGTGGACGCCACCCTGCGGGCGCTGGCCGGCCTGGGCACGGACGGCGCCGTACGGTCCGCGGAGGCGCTCGCGGAGGCCCTCGCGCCGGACGACGCGCACCTGGTGCTGGCCGCACTGCGCGAAGCGGCCGACGGCCCGGCACCGCCGGGACTGCTGCGGGTGCGCTCCCCCGAGGGCGCACGGCGGCTACTGGAACTGAGGCCGCACGAGCCGACACCCACGAGACCGGCCCCGCACGAATCCGCGCATACGACACCGGCCTCCCACGCACCGGCGCCCGAACAGCCGTCCCCGCACGCAACGGCGCCCGAAGGACCGCCGCCGCACGAACCCGCCGGGCGACCGCCCGCGCACGAATCGCCGCCCGGGAGACCGTCCCCGCACGAACCCGCCGGGCGACCGTCCGCGCACGAACCGGCTCCCGGGCGACCGTCCCCGCACGCACCGGCTCCCGGGGACCCGTACGCCTACGCGCCGGCCGACGGACGGCCGTACGCGGACGGGCCCGCGTGCGGACGCCCGTCCGAGGCACCCTCGCCCGGCCCCCGGATCGGCGGTCTGGTCATCGACCCGGAGCCGGGCGCGGCGGCGGACGGCGCGGCCGATCTGCTGCCCGACGGTGTGTTCGCCTTCGACCGGCTCGGGCTGCTCACCTACGTCAATCCCCGGGCCGCCGAACTCCTCGGGCAGCGGCGGGAGTCGCTGCTCGGCCGGCAGCTGTGGGAGGCCGTGCCCTGGCTGGACCGACCGGTGTACGAGGACCACATCCGGGCCTCGCTGCTCTCCGTCGAACCGGTGCACTTCCAGGTCAGCCGCCCCCGGCCGGACGCCGCCCCCGAGGCCGGTAGGGAACGGGGCCGGTCCGACGGCGACTGGCTCACGCTGTCGCTGTACCCCGGGCCGGACGTCGTCACCTGCCGGATGGTGCCACTGGGCCGGGTCGCCGAGACGACCGAAGGCGCCCCGGCCCCGGCGGACACCACCACGTCGGCGGGAGCCTCCACGGCCGGGGCGGCGCCGCCCGGCCTCCCCCCGGCCGTCGTCTCCACGGCCCCGCTGTACCGGCCCGTCGTGCTGGCCATCGCCCTCACCGAGGCGCTGACCGCCCGGCAGGTGTCGGAGGTGGTGATGCGGGAGCTGCTGCCCGCCTTCGGCGGCGGCCGGCTCGCGATCTATCTGCTGCACGAGGACCGGCACCTGTACCTGGCCTGGGAGCACGGCTTCCCTCAGCAGTTCCTGCTCCCGTTCGAGGGCGTGGCCCTGGACACGAGACTGCCGGGGGTGGAGACCCTCACCGGCGGCCGGCCGCTGTTCTTCGAGTCGATGCACAAGCTCGCCGCCGCCTACCCGGGCATCCCGCTGGACGCCACCGAGGGCGCCCGCGCGTTCCTGCCGCTGATCGCCTCCGGCCGCCCGGTCGGCTCCTGCATCCTCGGCTTCGACCGCGAGCGCGGCTTCAGCGACGAGGAGCGCACGGTGCTCACCGCGCTCGCCGGGCTGATCGCGCAGACCCTGGAGCGCGCCCGGCGCTACGAGAACGAGGCGGCCCTGGCCCGCGGGCTCCAGGAGGCGCTGCTGCCGCACCGGCTGTCGGCGCACCCCCGGGTGGAGACGGCGGGCTGCTATCTGCCCGGCACCCAGGGCATGGAGGTGGGCGGCGACTGGTACGACGTGGTCGACGCGGGCGAAGGGCTCGCGCTGGTCATCGGCGACGTCCAGGGGCACGGGGTGCAGGCCGCCGCGACGATGGGGCAACTGCGCAGCGCGGTACGGGCGTTCGCGCTGGGCGACCATCCGCCGGGCGAGGTGATGAGCAGCACCAACCGGCTGCTGATCGATCTGGACCCGGGGCAGTTCGCGAGTTGCTGCTACATCCGGCTCGACCCGCTCACCGGGATCGCCCGGGCCGCGCGCGCCGGCCATCCGCAGCCGCTGCTGCGCCACCCCGACGGCCGTACCGACGTCCTAGACCTGCCGGGCGGGGTGGTGCTCGGCGTGGCCCCGAAGGCGGAGTACCCGGTGACCGAACTGCGCCTGGAACCAGGGGCGGTGCTCGCCCTGTTCACCGACGGACTGGTCGAGCGGGCGGGGCACGACATCGACGAGGGCATCGGCGCGCTGCGCACGGCCCTGACCCTGGCGGGCGGCCGCGGCACTCCCCCGCAGCAGCCCTCGCTGCCCCGGGTGGCCGGGCTGCTCACCGACCGGGCCCGGCGCGCCGCCGACCGCCCCGACGACATCGCCCTGCTGCTCACCCGGCTGCGGCCCGGCGGCTGAACCGGCCCCTCACCACTTCCTCACCGCCTTTTCGCTCCCGGGCCGTTTCGGCCGTACACCGACAGGTCACCCGGACCCGACGACCCGTCCCGTCCACACACAGGAGAGCGTCATGGACAACTGGCGAGACCGCGCCGCCTGCCGCACCGAGGACCCCGACCTGTTCTTCCCCGTCGGCACGACCGGCCCCGCGCTGCTACAGATCGAGGAGGCGAAGTCGGTGTGCCGCGGCTGCCCGGTCCGTGACGCGTGCCTGGACTGGGCGCTGGAGACCGGCCAGAACATCGGCGTCTGGGGCGGTACGACGGAGATGGAGCGTCGCGCCCTCAAGCGCCGCCGGGCCACCGCGAGCCGTCGCGGCGGCACCGGCTGACGTCGAAGGGCCTGCCCACGCCGCCTTCGAGGGGCCGGTGGGGCTCGGGGTCCGGGGCGGCGCACCGGCCTGATACTGGGGTCGTACCGCACCTGAGACGAGGACGACTGAGCGATGGCTTTGCACATCAGCGCCACCAATCCGGAGCATCCCGGCCTGCTGCTGTCCCTGCCCTGGCAACTGCCGCTGGAGCAGTGGCCCGAGGACGTGCTGGTGCCGCTGCCGCGCGGCATCTCCCGGCACGTGGTGCGCTATGCCCGGGCCGGTGACGAGGTCGTGGCCGTCAAGGAACTCGCCGAGCGGCCGGCGGTACGGGAGTTCGAGCTGCTGCGCGACCTGGACCGGCTCGGCATCCCCGCCGTGGACGCGCTCGCCGTCGTCACCGGCCGTACGGACGCCGCCGGCGGTTACCTGGAACCCGTGCTGATCACCCGTCATCTGCGCGGTTCCATGCCGTACCGCTCGATGTTCGAGACGACGATGCGCCCGGCCACCATGCACCGGCTGATGGACGCGCTCGCCGTGCTCCTGGTCCGGCTGCACCTGGCCGGGTTCGCGTGGGGCGACTGCTCGCTGTCCAACACCCTGTTCCGGCGCGACGCGGGCGCCTACGCGGCGTATCTGGTGGACGCCGAGACGGGCGAGCTGCAACCGCGGCTGAGCGAGGGGCAGCGCGACTACGACCTCGATCTGGCCCGGGTCAACATCAGCGGGGAGCTGCTCGACCTGGAGGCGTCCGGGGCGCTCCACCCGTCGGTGGACCCGATCGAGTTCGGCACGGAGATCTGTGCGCGCTACTCGGGGCTGTGGCGGGAGCTGACCCGCACCTCGGTGTATCCGGCGGGCAAGTACCACTACATAGACCGGCGCATCCGGCGGCTGAACGAGCTCGGCTTCGACGTGGCCGAGATGCAGATCGAGAGCTCCTCCACCGGCGACACGGTGACGTTCGTGCCGAAGGTCGTCGACGCCGGGCACCATCAGCGGCAGTTGCTGCGGCTGACCGGGCTGGACACCGAGGAGAACCAGGCCCGCCGGCTCCTGAACGACCTGGAGAGCTGGATGGCCACCCAGGAGGACCACACCCCGGGTGATCCCCTGACCACCCGCCCGGAGGTGCTCGCCCACCGCTGGGTGCGCGACGTGTTCCGGCCCACCGTGCGGGCGGTGCCGGTGGAGCTGCGCGGGGCGATGGACCCGGCCGAGCTGTACCACCAGCTCCTGGAGCACCGCTGGTTCCTGTCGGAGCGGGCGCAGCACGACATCGGCCTGGACACGGCGGTCGCGGACTACGTCGCCCATGTGCTGCCCCGGGTCCGCGACGCGGTGCCGGACGCGGAGGAGGAGACGGCCTCAAAGGAGACCGGGGAGCCGGAGACCGCCCCGGCCCCGCGGGCGTGACGTCCGCCGCTCAGGCCGGCGGTACCACCGCCACCGGGCAGGGCGCGTGGGCGATCAGCGCGTGCGCGACCGAGCCGATGCGCGGGCCGACGGCCAGCCGGCTGGCGCGCCGGCCGACCACCATGAGCTGGGCCCGGTCGGCCACCGACAGCAGCACCTGTCCCGCGCTGCCGATCTCCACGTGCTCGGTCACCGGCACGTCCGGGAACCGCTCGCGCCACGGCCGCAGCGCCGCGTCCAGCGCCTTGCGCTCGTACGGTTCCAGACCGCCGGCGTCGTCGAGGAGCTGCATCGAGCCGGGGCTGTAGGCGAAGACCGGCGGCAGGTTCCAGGCGCGTACGACCCGCAGTCCGGCGCCCCGGGCGGCGGCCGCCTGGAAGGCGAACTCCAGCGCGGCGGCGCTGTCGGCGGGTTCGCCGTGCTGGCCGACGACGACCTCGCGGCCCGCCGCCTCCTGCGCGGGCCGGTCCTCGGAGCGGACCAGCACCACGGGGCGCGCGGCCTCGCCGAGCACCTGCTGGCCGATCGAGCCGAGCAGGAAGCCGAGGACGGCGCCGTGGCCCCGGGTGCCGAGCGCCAGCAGTTCGGACCGGGCGGCCTCGGCGACGAGCGCGTCGACGGAGGCGTCCTCCACCACCTCGGCGGTGACGTCGAGCCGGGGGTGTTCCTCGGTGACGGCCCGCTCGACCTCGCGGACCACCGCGCCGGCGCCATTGGCCTGGGCCTGCTGGTCGTCGGCGGCGACGAAGTCGTACGTCTCCCAGCGCCAGGCGTGCACGATCCGCAGCGGCAGGTCGCGGCGGACCGCCTCCCGTGCCGCCCAGCGGGCCGCGGCCGTGCTCTCGGGCGATCCGTCCACTCCCACGGTGATCGGGCGGGTCATGCGGCTCTGCCTCCCTGGGCCGCCGGTCCGGGCCGGCGGCGGCTGTTCTCGGTGGTCACTGGCTGGTCGACGACTCGGCGGGGCCGACGGAACCGACCGGCCCCCTACGGCACGCTACCGGGGCCCTGCCCCCTCGGGCCAAGGCGAAACGACCCGATCGAACATACGATGGCCGTGGGCCGGCACCCGACCGGCCCGGGGTGGGAGAGCCGATGACACAGCCCGCAGCGCAGGCGCGGACCGTGATCCTGACCGTGGACGACGATCCCGGGGTCTCCCGTGCCGTCGCCCGCGACCTGCGGCGCCGGTACGGCGAGTCGCACCGCGTGGTGCGCGCCGAGTCCGGTGAGACGGCGCTGGACGCGCTGCGCGAGCTGAAGCTGCGCGGCGACCAGGTCGCCGTGATCCTCGCCGACTACCGGATGCCGCGCATGAACGGCATCGAGTTCCTCGAACACGCGATGGACGTCCATCCGGGGGCGCGGCGGGTGCTGCTGACGGCGTACGCGGACACCAACGCCGCCATCGACGCGATCAACGTGATCGACCTGGACCACTATCTGCTCAAGCCGTGGGATCCGCCCGAGGAGAAGCTGTACCCGGTCCTGGACGACCTGCTCGCCGCCTGGCGGGCCGCCGACCACCGTCCGGTGCCGGTCACCAAGGTGGTGGGCCACCGCTGGTCGGCGCGCTCCTCCGAGGTGCGCGAGTTCCTGGCCCGCAACCAGGTGCCCTACCGCTGGTACTCGGCGGACGAACCGGAGGGCGGCCGGCTCCTCGCGGCGGCCGGACAGGACGGACGGCGGCTGCCGCTCGTCGTCACCCCGGAGGGCACACCGCTGGTGGAGCCCGCCGACGCCGAACTCGCCGGGCAGGTGGGCCTGGCGACGACACCGGCCGAGGAGTTCTACGACCTGGTCGTCATCGGCGGCGGCCCGGCGGGGCTGGGCGCGGCGGTGTACGGGGCGTCGGAGGGCCTGCGGACGCTGCTCGTGGAGCGGCAGGCCACCGGCGGCCAAGCCGGGCAGAGCTCCCGGATCGAGAACTACCTGGGCTTCCCGGACGGCGTGTCCGGCGCCCAGCTCACCGAGCGGGCGCGGCGCCAGGCGGCGAAGTTCGGCGCGGAGATACTCACCGCCCGGGAGGTCGCGGGCCTGGAGGTCAACGGCGCCGCGCGCACCGTACGGTTCTCCGACGGCTCGGCGGTGGCCGCGCACAGCGTGATCCTGGCGACCGGTGTGTCGTACCGGCAGCTGGACGCGCCGGGGCTGGCGGAGCTGACCGGGTGCGGGGTCTTCTACGGCTCGGCGCTGACGGAGGCGCCGTCCTGCTCGGACCAGGACGTGTACATCGTCGGCGGGGCGAACTCGGCGGGGCAGGCGGCGATGTACCTCGCCCGCACCTCGCGTTCGGTGACGCTGCTGGTGCGCGGCGAGTCCCTTGCCGCGTCGATGTCGCACTATCTGATCCAGCAGATCGAGGCCACGCCGAACATCTCGGTGCGCACCCGCACGGTGGTGGAGGCGGCGCACGGCACCGGGCGGCTGGAGAAGCTGGCGCTGCGCGACGTGGACTCCGGCGAGGACGAACTCGTCGACGCGCAGTGGCTGTTCGTGTTCATCGGCGCGGCCCCGCTGACCGACTGGCTGGACGGCACGGTGCTGCGCAACGAGCACGGTTTCATCATGGCCGGGCCCGACATGACCGACGACGGATGCCCGCCGCCGGGCTGGGAGCCGGTCCGGCCGCCGTACCACCTGGAGACCAGCGTCCCCGGTGTGTTCGTGGCGGGCGACGCGCGCGCCGAGTCGGCCAAGCGGGTCGCCTCGGCGGTGGGCGAGGGCGCGATGGCGGTCATGCTGGTGCACCGCTACCTGGAGCAGTCATGAGCCCCCGGGGCACCGGGCGGAGGGAGCGGTCGTGAGCGGACAGCCCGAGCCGTGCGACTGGACGGAGCTGAGCACGCTCTTCCTGTTCGAGAAGCTGGACGAGGAACAGCTCACCCGGCTGTGCCGCGAGGGCCGCGTGGAGCGGTTCGAACCGGGCCCGGTGTACACCGAGGGCTCCCCTGCGACCTGCTTCTACGTCCTCCTGGAGGGCACGGTGGTGCTCTCCCGGCGGGTCGGCGCGGACGACGTGGAGACCAACCGGACCTCGCAGCGCGGGGTGTACGCGGGCGCCTTCCAGGCGTACCTGGGCGACCGGGCGCGGGTGGCCCGCTACAACGGCTCGCTGCGGGTCACCGAGCCGTCGCGGTTCTTCGTGCTGCCCGCCGACACGTTCGCCGAGATCATGCGGGACTGGTTCCCGATGGCGGTGCACCTCCTGGAGGGCCTGTTCTACGGCCAGGAGAACAGCCGCCAGATCATCAACCAGCGGGAGCGGCTGCTGGCGCTCGGCTCGCTGTCGGCGGGGCTGACGCACGAGCTGAACAACCCGGCGGCCGCCGCGGTGCGGGCCACCTCGGCGCTGCGCGAGCGGGTCGCGGGGATGCGGCACAAGCTGGGCGCGATCACCGCCGGACACTACTCGCGGGACACCCTGGTCACGCTGGTCGACATCCAGGAGCGCACGGCCGAGCAGGTCGCCAAGGCGGCCCCGCTCTCCCCGCTGGAGGCCTCCGACCGGGAGGACGCGCTCTCCGACTGGCTCGACGACCACGGCATCGACGACGGCTGGCGGCTGGCGCCGGTCTTCGTCCAGGCCGGGCTGGACACCGAGTGGCTGGCCCAGGTGGCGGCGGCCGTCGACGAGGAGACGCTCGAGGGCGCGATCCGCTGGCTGAACTACACGGTCGAGACCGAGCTGCTGATGAACGAGATCGAGGACTCCACCACCCGGGTCTCCACGCTCGTCAACGCCGCCCGGCAGTACTCCCAGATCGACCGGGCCCCGTTCCGCACGGTCGACGTGCACGAGCTGCTGGACAGCACGCTGCTGATGCTGTCCAACAAGTTCGGCGAGCGGATCTCCCTGGTCAAGGAGTACGACCGTACGGTCCCGGAGGTGCCCGCCTACCCGGGCGAGCTGAACCAGGTGTGGACCAACCTGATCGACAACGCGGTCGCCGCGATGAGCGCCACGGGCGGCACACTGACCGTACGCACGGCACTGGACCACGACCGTGTCCTGGTCGAGTTCCACGACACGGGCCCGGGCGTCCCGCCCGACATCCGCGACCGCATCTTCGAACCCTTCTTCACGACGAAGCCCGTGGGCGAGGGCACCGGCCTCGGCCTCGACATCTCCTGGCGGATCGTGGTCCGCAAACACCACGGCAGCCTGGAGGTCGAGTCGACCCCCGGCAACACGAGCTTCCTGGTCCGCCTCCCCCTGACGGCGCCCCGTTAGGGCCGGTCGTTCGGATCAGCCCGCGGACGCGGGCTGATCCGAACGACCGGCCCCAGGGGCGCGGGGACCGCGCGACCAGCCACGACGCTCCCGCACGCACTCACCCACGCCTCACCACCCGCCGCCGCAGACCCCCGTTTCCCCACCTCGCCCCGGGGAACCCGCCGCGCATGGTGAAAATCGGCTACACGATGATGACCGAGCAGGCCGGCCCCCGCGCCCTCGTCGACCACGTCGCGCAGGCCGAAGACATCGGCTTCGACTTCTCCGTGACCTCCGACCACTACTTCCCCTGGCTCCGCGAACAGGGCCACTCCCCCTACGCGTGGGCCGTCCTCGGCGCGGCCGCCCAGGCCACCTCCCGCATCCCCCTGATGACGTACGTGACCTGCCCCACCTTCCGCTACCACCCCGCCGTGGTGGCCCAGAAGGCGGCCACCCTCCAGCTGCTCTCCGAGGGCCGCTTCCGCCTCGGCCTCGGCGCCGGCGAGAACCTCAACGAACACGTCGTCGGCGGCGGCTGGCCCACCGCCGACGTACGCCACGAACGCCTGGAGGAGGCCGTCGGCATCATCCGCGACCTCTTCGGCGGCAAGCACGTCACCCACCACGGCACCCACTTCGACGTGGAGTCCGCCAAGCTGTGGGATCTCCCCGACGAGCCCCCGCCGATCGGCATCGCCGTCTCCGGCGAGCAGTCGTGCCGGCTCGCCGGCCACCTCGCGGACCTCGTCATCGCCACCGAGCCCAAGCCCGAGCTGATCGAGGGCTTCGAGCGGCACGGCGGCGCGGGCAAGCCCCGGGTGGGCCAGCTCCCCGTCTGCTACGACACCGACCGCGACGCGGCCGTGCGGCGGGCGCACGCGCAGTTCCGCTGGTTCGGCAGCGGCTGGAAGGTCAACTCCGAGCTGCCGCACCCGGACTCCTTCTCCGCGGCGACGCAGTTCGTGACCGAGGAGGACGTCGCCGGGTCGATCCCGTGCGGCGACGACCCGGAGGCGTTCGTGGAGGCCGTACGCCCGTACGCGGAGGCCGGTTTCACCGAGATCGCGCTCGTGCAGATCGGCGGCGACTCCCAGCCCGCGTTCCTGGACTGGTCGGCGAAGAAGCTGCTGCCGGCACTGCACGACGCCTTCGACTGACCAGCCGGACACATCACGCTCCGGAGCCGATCAACACAACCGCCGCACAGGGGAGTTGGCGGGCACCGGCGATACTGTCCGCATGTCAGCGCACATCCCCTCGGCCTCCTCGCCGACGCCTCCTCCGGGTCCTCCCACCCGCGTCCCCGTCGTCATCGTCGGCGCGGGCCCCGCAGGGCTCGCCCTCGCCGGTGTGCTGCGGGACGCCTCCGTCGACTGCGTCGTCCTGGAGGCGGAGAGCAGGCGGTTCATCGAGACCCGGCCGCGCGCCGGGTTCCTGGAGGAGTGGGCGGTACGGGCGCTGTGGCGGCGCGGGCTGGCCGGGCCCGACCTGCTGAACGCGCAACGGCACGGCGAGTGCGAGTTCCGCGTCGGCGGCGAACGCCACCGCTTCCGTTACGCGGACCTCTCCGGCCACCACCACGTGGTCTATCCGCAGCCCCGCCTGGTCACCGACCTCGTCCACCGGTACGCCGACCTCCAGGGCGGCGACATCCGCTTCGGGGTACGGGACGTGGAGCTGCACGGCATCGACACCGACGCGCCCGCCGTGACGTACACCGACCCGGACGGCGGCGCGCGCGTCCGCCTGGAGTGCGCGGTGATCGCCGGGTGCGACGGCGCCCGGGGCGTGAGCCGGTCGGCCCTGCCCGCCGAGTACCGGGAGCCCGCCCGGCTCGACTACGGCGTCGGCTGGCTCGCCCTGCTCGCCGAGGCACCCCCGTCCTCGGACGCCGTCGTCTTCGGCATCCACCCGCGCGGCTTCGCCGCCCACATGGCGCGCGGGCCCGAGATGACCCGCTACTACCTCCAGTGCCCGCCGGGCGACGACCCGGAGGGCTGGACCCTCGACCGCGTCTGGGCGGAGCTGCACGAGCGGCTCGGCGCGGCCGGTGCCCCGCCCCTGGCCGAGGGGACGCTGATCGAGAAGCGTGTGCTGGACATGCACAACCAGGTGGCGCGGGCGGTGTCGTACGGCCGGCTGTTCCTGGCCGGGGACGCCGCGCACCTGGTGGCGCCGATCGCCGCGAAGGGCATGAACCTGGCGCTGTTCGACGCGCTGGTTCTTGCCGACGCGCTGGTGGCGTATGTGCGCCGGGGCGACGCGGGCGGGCTGCGGCGCTATGCGGAAACGTGTCTGCGGCGGGTGTGGGAGTACCAGGAGTTCTCGGAGTGGTTCTGCGAGCTGCTGCACGGCCCCTCGTCGGGGGACCCGTTCCGGGCGGGGATGGCGGCGGCCCGGCTGAGCCGGCTGTTCGACTCCCCCGCGGCGGCGGCCTCGTTCGCGGAGGCGTACATCGGCGCCGCCTCGGAGCGGCACCTTCCCTGACCCGCCCGGAGCGGACTCCCCCGCTTCCCTCCGGTTCCCTTCGCTTCCCTACGCTTCCCTTGACTTTCGGTCACTTTGAACACCCGGCGGCGCACTCTCCGTACCACCGTGGGACGCGGGTCTCCGGTGTGCGGTGAGGGATGGCGATGGGCCACGAGCGGGTCTTGGCACAGGAGTTGATCGCCGGGCGGTACCGGCGGGGCGAGGCCGTCCACCGCGAGGAGGGGCGCCTCGTCCTGCGCGGCGAGGACATGGGGACCGGGCACGAGGTACTGCTGGTCCGCTCCCGCCCCGCGGCGCACCCGCGTGCCGGCACCCCGCCCCGCACGGCGGACCGGATCGCGCGCGAGACGACGGTGATGGCCCGGGCCTGCCCCGGCCGGATCGCCCGGGTGATCGACGTCGTCGAGGCGCAGAACGGGAGCGGGAGTGAGCGCGGGGCCGGGGAGGACGGCCGCGACGGCGCCCTGTGGACGGTGCTGCGGCCGGTCGACGGCGTGCCGCTCGGGGAGCTGCTCGCCCGGGGGCCGCTGCGTCCCGTGCGCGCCGCCCGCATCGGGCTGGGGCTCCTCGAGATCCTGCGGGCCGCGCACCGGCGGGGCCTCACCCACGGGGACCTGAGCCCCGGGCAGGTGTTCGTGCGGGAGGACGACGGGGTGGTGCTGACCGGCTTCGGACTGATCGGCTCCGCACCGGGCCCGCGGGTCACCGCACCGTCCTACGCGGCTCCCGAGCAGGCGCGCGGGGAGTGCGCGGGGCCGTCGGCGGACCAGTGGTCGCTGGGGGCGCTGCTCTACGCGATGGTGGAGGGCCGCCCGCCCTACCGTGACCGGGGCGAGACGGCGGCGACGCTGCGCGGGGTGGAGCTGCTGCCGCTGCGCCCCCCGGCGCAGGCCGGCCCGCTCGCCCCGGCGGTCACCGGACTGCTGCGGCGCAGCCCGTCGGAGCGGGTGCCGGAGAAGGTCGTACACCAGAATCTGGAGCGCATCCTCGGCGCGGAGGCCGACGAGGGGGAGGCGGGCCCGGCGGGGACACGGTCCGGTGGGCTGGGCGCGGAAGCACGACGGTCCGGTGCGCGGGGCGCACGGCGGGCCGGGGGCGGACGCTCCCCGCGGCGCCGTGCGCTGCTCGGCGCGGCGTTCGCCGTGGCCGCCTCCGCCGTAGCCCTGTACGCCGCGCGGGGCGGTGCCGGCGACGAGGGGGCCGCCGTCTCACGGGCCGCGCCCACCGCGTCCCGGCCGTCGGCGGTGGCCCCGGGCGGGAAGGCGGGCCGCGCGGCCTCCCCCGCACCGTCCGCCCCGGGCGCCACGGCCGGCCCGTCCTCCCCCTCGCCCCCGGCCACGGCCGGCCCGGCCGCTCCCCCGGCCCGCCCACCGCGGGCCACGGCCGAGTCGTTCGCGCGGCAGAGCGCCCCCGAGGGGTTCTCCGTCGACCTGCCGAGGGGCTGGCGGCGGGTGTTCGAGGACCGGCGCACCGACGGCTCGTACCGCGTCGCCTTCGGCGCGAGCGGGGACCCGCGCACCCTGGTGGTCACGCACAGCCTGCGGCTCGATCCGGACCCGGCGGCCGACTGGACCGCCCTGGAGCCCGGCCTGCGCCGCTCGTACGCGGGCTACCGGCGGCTCGGCGCGATCCGGGCGGTGACCTACCGGGGGCTGCCGGGCGCCGACATGCAGTGGCTGGCGACGGACGGCACCACCCGCACCCGCACCTTCGGCCGCGGCTTCCTCCTCGACGGCCGCTCCGGCTTCTCGCTGCGCTGGACGACGCCGCGCACGGCGTACGACGAGGCCGGCAACAGGCGTGCGCTGGACCGCGTCCTGCGCACCTTCCGCTTCCCCGGCGGCTGACCGACGGCCGGGGAAACCGCGCGTGCACCGAATCACTCGTCTGGTTGAGCATCTCCCGTCCATCGCGGGTACTAGGACGCTCTACCGCCCTTCGTCGCTGGAGCGCTTCATGATCTCGTCGGTGCACAAGACCCTGGTCATGGAACTCATGTCGGGCATGTCCGGCCGGTTCCCGGTGCTGACCCATCTGGAATACGACGCCTCGGACCCGTTCGCCGTGACCGCGTCGTTCAGCCACGAGGGCCGGCTGCTCGCCCAGTGGAGACTCGACCGGCAGATGCTGGCCGAGGGGCTGCTCGGGCCGGTCGGCGAGGGCGACGTGCGGCTGCGGCCGCAGTCCACGGGCGTGTGGCACGAGTTGCGGCTGGAACTCTTCGGCGACGCCCACCCCGACGGGGGCCGGCACCACGCGGTGATCCTGGCCTGGGCGCCGGCGGTGGCCTCGTTCCTGGAGGAGACGTACGAGGTGGTGGAGCCCGGCTCCGAGACGGTGAGCGTCGACGACTTCCTCGCCGAGGTGATCGGCAACAGCTGACGGGGCGTCAGAAGCGTTGTCACAGAGGTGTGACGAACATTCGTGCGTCAAAGGTGGAGCGCAGGGTAGGCGGAGCGGTACACCCTTCCCTGGGAAGCTTTGCGGCCCCGTTGTCAGTGCCGTCCGCCAGAATGGTGATCATGCTCCGAGTCGTCCCCGGTCCACGCCCGCCGATCAGCCTTCGCGACGCCGACGTCCTGCGTCTGATCGCGACGCAGCGCGCCCCCGTCATGCTCACCGTGCACGCGGACGGGCGGCGGCGGTACGGGTATTGGCGTGCCGTCACGGATGCCGGGGGGCGGGGCGGGTGCCAGGTGGCGCTGCCGACGGAGGAGTGCGAGGCGTTGCTCGCGGCGGGGCGGATAGCGCTGGGCGAGCCGGTGGCGGACCGGTCGCGCACGGTGTACCCGGTACGGGCGGTGGAGCGCCCGCGGCGGTACGCGGCACCGGTGGTACCGACGATGCCGGCTCCGCCGAGGGTTCCGGCGGTCGCGGTGACCACGACCCGCCGCACCGCGCTGACGGCCTGACGGCGTTCTCCTCGCCCCCGCCGCCCCTACCCTGCCCGTCCCCGGGGGCAAGCCCCCGGACCCCCGAAAGATGCGCCCACGCGGCGGAGCCGCAGATTGACACAGCCCCGCGCCCCTCTTCAGGGGCGCGGGGAACTGCGCGAGCGACCACGAACCACCCGCAGCCGCCGTACGACAGAAGCCCCCGAGCTCTACCAGCGGGCCTCGACCTGGTCCTTGATGCGCCGGTCGTACAGTTCGCCGATGGCCCGGAGCGTGTCCTCGGACAGCTTCGGGAGGTGGCCGACGGCCGCGTTCGCGCGGGCCTGGTCCGCCGAGCGCGCACCGGGGATGACCGTCGTCACGCCGGGCTGCTGGATGATCCACGCCAGCGCCGTCTGCGCGGGCGTGAACCCCTCGGGAGCCAGCGCCGCGAACTCCGCCGCCGCCTCCACGCCCGTGGCGAAGTCGACGCCGGAGAACGTCTCGCCCTGGTCGAACGCCTCGCCGTGCCGGTTGAACGTCCGGTGGTCGTTCTCGCCGAAGACCGTGTCCTTCGTGTACCGGCCCGACAGCAGTCCGGAGGCGAGCGGAACGCGGGCGATGATGCCGACGCCGGCCTCCCGGGCCGCGGGCAGCACCTGCCGCAGCGGCTTCATGCGGAACGGGTTGAGGATGATCTGCACACTCGCCACGTTGGGCCGGGCGATCGCCGCCAGCGCCTCCTCGCACGTCTCGACGCTCACCCCGTACGCGGCGATCCGGCCCTCGTCCACGAGGGTGTCCAGCGCGTCGAACACCTCGTCCGAGGAGTAGACGGGCGTCGGCGGGCAGTGCAGCTGCACCAGGTCGACGCAGTCGACGCCGAGGTTGCGGCGGGAACGGTCGTTCCAGGCGCGGAAGTTGTCGAGCACGTAGTTCTCGGGGATCTGGTCCACGCGGCGGCCCATCTTGGTGGCCACCAGCACATGCAGATCGGGCCGCCCCAGCAGGAACGCGGCGATCGTCTGCTCGCTGCGCCCGTCGCCGTACACGTCGGCCGTGTCGAAGAAGGTCACGCCCGACTCGGCGGCGGCCTCCAGCACCTCGTGGGCGTCCTTGTCGTCGACGTCGCCCCAGTCGGCGCCGAGCTGCCACGTACCCAGCCCGACGACCGACGCGTGCTGACCCGACCTGCGAAATTCACGCTCGTCCATGGGGTCAGTCTCGCATCAGCCCCGGGCGGGCGGCATCCGTGGCCCCTCCCCCGCTCGGCTCACACCTTGCGCCAGCGGGCCATGGCGAACGAGAAGAGGCCGAAGAGCACGAACCCCACCGCCACGCACACCAGCAGCCAGGGTCCGGCCGGGGTGTGGGCGAAGGAGCGCAGGGTGTCGTCGAGACCCTTGGCCTTGTCCGGCTCGTACGCGACGGCGGCCCGTACGGCGAAGACACCGGCGGCCGCGAAGACCAGCCCGCGGGCCGCGCCGCCGCCCACACCGGTGACGTCCACCGCCTGCCGCGCCCGCCGGGACATCTGCCCCAGCTTGAGCTTGTCGTGGTACTTGCGCAGCACCGCGCGCGCCCCGATCCAGACCCCGGCGACCGCGATGCCGGCTCCCGCCAGGCCCACGATCCACTGGCCCCCGGGGAGCTGGAGCACCTTGGCCGTCATGTCCTTGGACTGCTTGTCGCTGGAGCCACCGCCGCCGTGCGACCCGGCGGCGAAGAGCAGGACCGAGGAGGCGACGAAGCCGTAGAAGACGAAGCGGGCGGCGGAGGTGAGGCGTTTGCGCGGCTTGTGGCCGTCGGGGCCGGCCGCGCCGAGGACCGCCTCGGAGAGGCGCCACAGGGCCATGCCCGCCAGGCCGGCGGCCAGGGCCCACAGGACGACCGCGCCGAACGGTTTGTCCGCTATCTCGGCGAGGGCTCCGCCCCGGTCCGCCTGGCGGTGGCCTTCGCCGAAGGCGATCTGCAGGGCCAGTGTGCCGACGAGCAGATAGATCACCCCGCGGGCGGCCAGGCCGGCGCGTGCCGCGCCTTCCGTGACCGTGCCGGTGGCCTCGCGGCCGGCTCGGGGTCCGCCCTGGCGGGTGAGCGTGCTGACGTTCATCTCGACCTCCCGGGGTGTCGGATGCCCCGGGTCGGGGTTCCGACACCCCGGGTGGCGCGGGTGCCCCCGCCGTCCTTCTCCGGCGTTGGCTTTCGCCCCCGCCGCCCCTGCCCTTACCGTCCCCGGGGGCTGCGCCCCCGGACTCCCCTGAAAGATCGCGCCCACGCGGCGGAGCCGCACATCGACACAGCCTCGCGCCCCTCAAGAAGCGGCGTTGTCCAGGCGTAGTTCCAGCTCTATCTCCTGGTCGCCCGATGCCGAGCCCAGTTCGTGGACGCTGAAGGTTTCCTCCAGGACTTCCCGCAGGCGGGTCACCGCTTTGGGCTCGCCCTGGAGTTCGGCCCTCACCGAGCCCGAGAGCGGGGGTGCGTGGGGGGCATCGGGGGCGGCGGCGGGGGCCGAGGTGTCGAAGGTGCCGGTCCACATGGTGGGGCGGGCACCCTCCGTGTCGTGCGGTGCGGAGTCGGCGCCGCGGTCGGAGTCGAAGTGCCGGCACAGCTCGGTGAACAGATGTCCGGCGTCCGTGGCCGAGCAGTCGCTGAGGACCACCTGGACGTGCGGGGCGGACTGGGCGGGCGCGTTCACGGTCGTTCGTCTCCCTCTGTGCTGGGGGGGGCTGCTGGGGCGGGGGCGGGTACCCGTGGGGCGGGCCGCTACTCGGTGACGGGGGCGAACCCGTCGGCGCGGACATGCGGCATGACACGGCCGGCCACCCGGTAGCGGCCGTTGGGGACGCTTTCGGCGCGCGTGATGTGCACGGCGAGCGGCCCCGCCCATTCGTAGCCGTTGCGTTCGCCGTGCCGCGCCAGCCGGTCGGTGAGCAGCATGCCCACCTTGCCGTCGGCCCCGGCGAGTTCCTCGTGGACCTCGGGGTCCAGTTCGATGTCGTAGGCGTTGGGCGCCAGGATCCGGTTCTCGCTGCACCGGACCACGTTGCTGTCGCACTCGCGGCGCAGTGCGTCGAGCAGTTCGACGGGTTCCCTGGGGAAGACGTGCCCCAGCAGCGTCCGCTGGAACCGTTCCAGGGCCCTCTCCCAGCCGGTCAGCCCGGCCCGCGGTTCTGCGCTCACCGCTCGCACCCCGCCCTACCGCTCGCCCTCGTAGTCCTCGGGACGCACGTCGGCGTCCTCCAGGGCCTCGCGCATGGTGCGTCCCTCGGTCGCCTCCTGCTGGTTCTCCTGGCGCCGCCGCTCCAGCACCTCGTCGGTGGTGTCGGTCTTCGGCCGGTTCTCCTCGGGGACCGTCATGGCGTACAGCTCCTCGCAGTCGTCGTATGCGTGCGTGCGTTTTCCTGTCTCCGTGCGGCGGGTTCCCTGATGACGGCGTTCGACGCCTCGCGCGCGCCGTCGGCCGCTCCCCCGCCCTGTCCGGCATGTGGGCGCAAGCGCCCTGGTCAGAACCACCGGTGGGCTATGTTGAGGCCCCGTGGGACGGGAACCCGTGGGACGTGAAGGAGGCGCACCGGTGCCATCGCCGCAGCAGGCTCGCGCTCAGGCATCCGCGATCACTGCCGGCAGGACGGCACCGGCCGGGGACGCCTCCCCGACCTCACGGCTGCGGGAACTCTTCGAGGGACCGGGGCTGTCACCGGCGCACCGGCGGATCGCGCAGTATCTGATCGAGCACCTCACGGAGGCGGCGTTCCTGTCGATCACCGATCTCGCCGAGCGGGTCGGGGTGAGCCAGCCCTCGGTGACCCGGTTCGCGGGCGCGGTCGGCTTCAGCGGCTACCCGGCACTGCGCGAGCGGTTGCAGTCCCTCGCGCTCGGCTCCCTCGGCAGCGGCGCCCCGAGCGCGCCCGCCGAACAGCACGGCAACGAACTCCAGGCGGCGGTGGACGCCGAGATCGAGAACCTGGAGAACCTGCGCCGCGACCTCGCGGACCCGGGGCGGGTGATCGAGGTCGGCCGGGCCCTGTCGCGGTCGGCCCCGCTGACCGTGCTCGGCCTGCGGATCTCGGTCTCGCTCGCGGAGTACTTCGCCTACGCCGCCCGGCGGATCCATCCCGACGTCCGGCTGGTGACCCGGGGCGGCAGTGTCGCGTACGACGCCCTGCTGCAATCGCGGGAGGCCGGCGGCGACTGGCTGCTGGCCTTCTCGCTGCCCCGGCACGCCCAGGAGACGCTCGCCGCGCTGCGGGTGGCGCGTGGGGCGGGGCTGCGGGTGGCGCTCGTGACCGATCTGGCGCTCGGGCCGCTGGCGGAGGCGGCCGACGCCGTCTTCGCCACCGGCACCGGTTCGCGGCTCGTGTTCGACACCTACGCCGCACCCGGGATGGTGGCGGCGGCACTGCTGCAAGCCATGACGGACGCGGATCCCGAGCGGACCCAGGCCCGTCTGGAGGAGTACGAGCAGGTCGCGGAGGAGCACCAGTTCTTCTTGAAGGACTGATGAGTCCTGAAGACTGATAAACGGGTGTGAATTTTTTCATGTTCTTGCATAACCAGCGGTATATATAAATACTCCTCCCCATGGCCCTGATGACCTACTCGCCGCTCAGCACCGACTGGCCGTGCCAGGTGAAGACCCCGGGCAGCTACGACTGGGAGCGCTCGGCGGTCAAGTGGCTGCGCGAGCTGGTCCCGGCCCGCTACGGCAGCTATCCGGTGCTGCTGAGGCACCCGGTGCTCCTCGCCCGCCATGCGCAGATCCAGGTCCGGCACGAGATCCGGGTGGCCCGCACCGCGTTGCAGACGGCCCGGGCGGAGCTGCCGGCGCTGGGTCTGCCGGAATCCGTGATCGAACACACGATCAAGCTGTACGCGGCCGAGGTACTGCAACTTCAGCACATCGCCCGCAGCGTCCGCGCGGTCAGCCAGGCCCTGGCCGACGCCTCCGGCGGCCCTCGCTGAGCCCTCGCCGCCCTCCCGCCCGCGGTGCCTCGGGGCACCGCTCCGGGGACGGCTCGCGCGGCGGAGGAAATCCGGAGCGCAGGGCCGTGATCGGAACGCCCGGGGTGTGACATGCTCGTCGCGTGACGAGCGAGTCCGCGCTCCCCGAGGAGTCGAGCGCCGAACCCGATGTGGTCGCGTTGGCCAAGGTGGTGGCCGTACAGCGGGCCGAACTGGACCGGCTGCGGAGCGCGACGACGCTGGCGGCCGTCCTCGAACGGGCCAAGGGTGCGGTGATGGCCCTCACCGGCCGCTCCGCGGACGCCGCCCACGAGGAACTGCTCCGCCGCGCCGAGGCCGCGGGCCGCACGCTCGTCGAGGAGTGCTGGATCACACTCGGCGGTACGGCGGGGTGCGGGCCGGAGCGGGCGAGGACCGCGCCCTGCCCGGTCACGGAACCGGCCGCGCACGTCCCGGCCGTACACGCCGCGAGCGCCGCCGGAACCGGGGCCGCCGGGGCCGCGGCCACCCCCGAGACCGTGCCCACCGCCGAATCAGACGCCGCCGGTGACGTCGACTCGGCCGGGGCCGCCGTTCTCGCGGGCATCGCCAAGGCCCTCGTCGGCGTGTCCGGCCCCGAGGAGCTGGCCCACCGTCTGCGGGAGCACCTCGCCGACGCCGTCGCGGCGGACGGCGTGCTGATCTACGCCGGGCTGCCCGCGGGCGGGCTGCGGCTGGCCGCCCACGCCGGCGTCACCGAGACCGTCGCCGCCCAGTGGCGGCACGTGCCGCCGCTCAGCGGCATCGCGGCCCTGGAGGCGATACGCACCCGGCGGCCCTACTGGCTGGACGCCCCCGGGCGCGACGAGAAGAGCTGGTCGCTGATCGGCGCACCGGAGCGCTGGCCGACCCGCGCCTGGCTGCCGGTGCTCACCGAGGGCGGGACCACCGCCTCCCTGGGGATACTGCGGGCCACGCCGTCGGCGTTCACCCCGGCCGCCAAGGCGCTGCTGCGGGCGACGGCGCTGCTCTGCGCCGACCGGCTGCGCGGCTTCCTCTCGGCGTCCGACCGGGCGGCCGCCGACCCGCTGCGGGACACCGTCCAGCAGGTGTTCGACGCGCTGCCCGGTCCGGCCGTCCTCCTCGTCCCGCTGCGCTCGGCCGCGGGCCAGGTGGAGGACTTCCGCATCGCCGCCGCGGCCCCGCGCGCGGTCGACGTCGCCGGACGGCGGGGGCGGGAGCTGGTCGGGCTGCGGGTCCTGGAGTGCTACCCCACCATCGTCGGCGAGCCGCTGTGGGAGGGGTACCACCGGGCGCTCGCCACCGGGGAGCCGTACGAGGGCGAGCCCTTCGTGTACCAGGAGGTCGTGGCGGGCGTCCCGGAGAACTCGACGTACTCCGTACGGGCCGTCCGCTCCGGCGACGCGCTGGTGGTGACCTGGGTCCGGCACGACTCCTCGGACCGCGAGGAGCAGCGGCTGGCGGAGTTGCAGCGGCTGGGCAACCTGGGGTGGGCGGACTGGGACCTGGTCGGCGGCCGGGCCACCTGGTCCCCGCAGGTCTTCGCCATCCTCGCCCGCGAACCGGCCCGCGGCACGCTCGCGCTCACCGACCTCCCGGAGCATGTCGCGCCCGACGACGCGCCCGTTCTGCGGCATGCGGTGGGCGAGCTGCTGGCGAAGGGCCGGCCGCTCGACATCCCGTTCCGTGTCCACACGGTCCGGGGCGTGCGGCACCTGCGGCTCGTCGCCGAGCCGGTGACGGACGCCGACGGCACCCCGCTGGAGGTGCACGGCTTCCTCCAGGACCACACCGCGCAGCGCAGCGCCGAACTCGCCCTGGTGGAGAGCGAACGCGCGATGCTGACCCAGCACGGCGCGCTGCTGGCGGAGCGCACGCTCGCCGACCGGCTGCAGCACACGCTGCTGCCGCTGCCGCGCCGGCCGCTGTCCCTGGCCGGGCTGCGGGTCGACGTGGCGTACCGGCCGGCGCAGTCCGGCATCCATGTCGGCGGCGACTGGTTCAGCGCCATCGAACTGCCCGACGGTTCCGCCCTGTTCGTGGTCGGTGACGTGGCCGGACACGGCATAGACGCGGTCGCCACCATGGCCCAGCTGAGGTTCACCGCCAAGGGCATGATCATCACGGGTTCGACGCTGACGGGCGCGCTGGTCCGGCTCAACGCGCTGCTGCTGCACACGCGCGACGCCAAGACGACGGCGACGCTGGTGCTGGCCCGCTACGAGCCCGGGCGGCGCCGGCTGGTCTGGGCGCAGGCGGGCCATCCGCCGCCGCTGCTGCTGCGTCAGGGCGCGGCCGGTTATCTGGACCGGCCGGCCGGGGTGCTGCTCGGGGCGCAGCACGATCCGTCGTTCGCCGAGGCGGAGTTCCGTCTGGAGCCCGGTGACCATCTGCTGTTCTACACCGACGGTCTGGTCGAACGGCCCGGGGAGGGGCTGGACGTGGGCTTCGACCGGCTCGCCAGGGCCGCCGCGCCCCTGCATCCGGAGGGCCCCGGCCCGCTGCGGCCGCTGCTCGACGCCATGCTGGAGGGCGAACTGCGCGACGACGTCTGCGTGCTGGACATCCATCTGCCGCCGGACGCCGGCTGACCCTTGTGGCCCCTCCGCGAGCGATAACCGGCGCCCGGCGGGGAAGGCGCGAGGAGAGCGGGCCGTACGGACGGGCCGCGGAGATCCTCCGCAGGAGACGGACCCCGGGAAGGGCGCATGGATTCCAGCACCTGGACGCTGATCGTCGTGGTCGCGCTCGTCTGCGCGGCCGTTCTCGGTGTCGCCGTCGCGCTGCTGCTGCGACTGGTGCGCACGCGCCGCGATCTGCGGCGGGCGGGGCTGCCGACCGGGCCGCGCTGGGTCTTCTGGGGCGCCGTGCTCTATCTGGTCCTGCCGACCGACGTGCTGCCGGACCCGGTCTACCTGGACGACATCGGCGTCCTGCTCCTCGCCCTGCGCTCGGTGAGCGCGCCGCTGAGGGCGGCGCGGCGCACCGGGCGGCTCCCCGGGCAGGAGACCGGGCGGTCCGCCGGACGCGGGACCGAACGGGAGAACGGGCACGAGACCGGGCGGGCGGCGGCCGAGCGGATCAGTCCGCCCGATGCCCGGGCGTGATACCCGCCGCGTCCGACAGCCGGAACACCCGTTCCCCCTCCCCCGCCGGCCGCCCGCCACCCCACAGCGGGGTCAGCAGATGACCGACGTGGTCTCCCCCGTCGACGCGCCGCTCGACGGCGCCGACGCACCACGCGACCGGCTCCCGCAGGACGACGGTGCCGTCCGGGCCGGGGTCCCAGCCGGTGCGGGCGAACTTGTCCGTGTCGTCCCCGGTCTCGCCCCCGAACAGCTCGGCGAGCGCGCGCTGGCCGCGGCCGAGCAGGTGGACGGCGAGCCGGTCGGCCGACCGGGCCACCTGGCAGGTGCGGTTCCGCTTCGACAGCCAGACCATGAACCGCACCGGTTCGATCGAGGTCTGGGAGGCGAACCCCACCAGGCAGCCCGCCCGCTCCCCGGCGGCGACGGCGGTCACCACGTACATCTCGGGGTCCAGTCGGCCGATGAACGCGTCGAGGTCCACCACGATCCCCTCCCTCTCGCCTCCCCCCTGCCCGGGAACCGCCCCCGCGAACTCAGTCGCCGGCCGGACCCGACACGCTCCCGGCCCGTTCCCGAAAAGCGCTCAGAACGCGTAGCGGACGTCCAGCCAGGGCGCGTGCCGGGCGACGAGCGAGCGAAGGGTGTCCACCGCGTCGCGCTTCACGTCGTTGCGGTACCGCACGTTGGTGTCGCCGTTCTGTGACCGCTTGGGCTGCTGGACGGCGGGCGTCCAGAGGAGTTCCTCGGCGCGCGGGTGCCAGCCGAGGTTGACCTCGTGCAGGGGCGCGTTGTGCGTGAGCATGATCACCTCGGCGCGGGCCTGTTCCTTGACCCGGGCCGGGAGGACGTCGTCCATGTGCTCGAGGAGCTCCGCCCAGGCCTGCCGCCAGCCGGGGCGGATCACCACCGGCGAGAGGTTGAAGTGGACCTCGTACCCGGCGTCGAGGAAGTCCCCGGCGGCGGCGATCCGCCGGGCGACGGGGCTGGTGCGTACGTCGAGCACCCGGGAGTCCTCCGCCGGCATCACCGAGAAGCGGATCCGGGTCCGTCCGCGCGGGTCCAGCGCCAGCAGGTCGGGGTTGACGAACTTGGTGGCGAAGGAGGCCTTGGCGGTGGGCCAGCGGCGGAAGGCGGCGACGAGGTCGGCGGTGTTGTCGCAGACGAGGGCGTCGACCGCGCAGTCGCCGTTCTCCCCGATGTCGTAGACCCACGCCTCGGGGTCGCACTGGTTCGGTTCCGTCTTGCGGCCCCGCGCGGCGACGTGGCGGCCGAGATGGGCGACGGTCCGCTCGATGTCGGTGAAGACGGTGATGGGGTTGGCGTATCCCTTGCGGCGCGGCACGTAGCAGTAGGCGCAGGCCATGGCGCAGCCGTTGGACGGGCCGGGGGCGATCCAGTCGGCCGAGCGGCCGTTGGGCCGCGTCACCAGCTTCTTCCGTACGCCGAGGACGAGCGTCTCGCGCTTGAGGCGCACCCACCGTTCGACGTTGCCCGCGTTGCCGTGCAGGTCCGGGATGCGCCAGTGCGAGTCGACCTCGGTCACCCGGGCGTCGGGGAAGCGGGCCAGGATCTGCCGGCCGCGCGGGGAGGCGGCCGCGGCGGGCTCGGCGTGGATCTCCCGGACGGCGAGCATGCGGCGGGCCTCGGGCGAGTCCCGGAACGGGGCGGCGCCCGCCGGAGCCGAGGGGGACGCCCAAGGCGCCGGCAGTTCGTCGAGGCCGAACAGGGCGTCGGCCTCTCCGGCGGACGGCCGGGGTGCGGGGGTGCTCATCGTCGGGCTCCGGAACCGGGTGGACAGCGGAAGGGCAGGGCGGACAGCGGAAGGGCAGGGTCGACATGTCGACTCCATCGCCTCCAGGGTACGAGGGGCCCCGTCCCCCGTGCGGCGCCCTGCCCCTACGCTCTCCCCATGAAGCAGACGGAGATCATCCTGCGGGCCATCGGCGTGCTGACCGAGACGAACGCGCTGACGCGCCGGATCGCCCAGGACCAGGACGCGGAGCTGGACCCGGCGGAGAGCCAGCTCGGCTCGCTGGTGACGGAGGTCTTCCCGACGGTGGAGGTGCCCGCGGACGCGGGGCCCACGGAGGCCGGGCAGGCGGTCGCGGACGCGTATCTGCCGGCGGCCATCTCGCTGGTGGGGGCGTTCGCCTTTCTGTTCTCCGAACTGGCGGAGGTCCATGACGCGGGCCGGACGGACGTCACGACGGCGTCGCTGCTCCAGGACCTGGCGCTGCGGCTGTCGCGGGCGACGGACGAGTCCTAGGAGGTCCCCGGCCCCGTCCGTTGGGCCTTTCGGGTGGATTAGCGGCGGCGGGGCGCCCATTGGGGGCAATGAACGGCCCGGCGCCCCCGGACGCACGGAGAGGATGCGACTTGTGGTGCCCGGGGCTTCGCCCCGGCGCCCGCGCAGGTCTCCCTGGCGTCCCACGAGAGCAAGCCGCCGATGACACACACCGAGCAAGCCGGGCAGGTCACGTCTGTCCCGGGCGAGTCCGCATCCCCTCCCCGCCCGCGTGCCGGCGCGGTGGTGGTGAAGTGGCTGACGACGACCGACCACAAGACCATCGGCTCCCTCTACCTGATCACGTCGTTCGCGTTCTTCCTGCTCGGCGGGGTGATGGCCCTCTTCCTCCGCATCGAACTGGCCCGCCCCGGGCTGCAACTCCTGTCCAACGAGCAGTACAACCAGGCGTTCACGATGCACGGCACCGTGATGCTGCTGATGTTCGCGACCCCGCTCTTCGCCGGCTTCACCAACTGGATCATGCCGCTTCAGATCGGCGCGCCCGACGTGGCGTTCCCCCGGCTGAACATGCTGGCCTACTGGTTCTATCTGTTCGGTTCGCTCATCGCGGTCGGCGGCTTCCTGACCCCGGACGGCGCCGCTTCGTTCGGCTGGTTCGCCTACAGCCCGCTGACCGACATGGTGCACTCGCCGGGCGTCGGCCACGACATGTGGATCATGGGCCTGGGGCTGTCCGGCTTCGGCACCATCCTCGGCGCGGTCAACTTCATCACCACGATCATCTGCATGCGCGCCCCCGGCATGACGATGTTCCGGATGCCGATCTTCACCTGGAACATCCTGCTGACCAGCGTGCTGGTGCTGTTCGCCTTCCCGGTGCTGGCCGCCGCGCTGCTCACCCTGGAGGTCGACCGCAAGTTCGGGGCACACGTCTTCGAGGCCGCCAACGGCGGACCACTGCTGTGGCAGCACCTGTTCTGGTTCTTCGGGCATCCGGAGGTGTACATCATCGCGCTGCCGTTCTTCGGCATCGTGACGGAGGTGATCCCGGTCTTCGCCCGCAAGCCGATCTTCGGCTACATGGGCCTGGTCGGCGCGACCATCTCCATCACCGGGCTGTCCGTCAGCGTCTGGGCGCACCACATGTTCGTCACCGGCGGGGTGCTGCTGCCGTTCTTCTCGTTCATGAGCTTCCTGATCGCGGTGCCGACCGGGGTGAAGTTCTTCAACTGGATCGGCACGATGTGGAAGGGCTCGCTCACCTTCGAGACACCGATGCTGTGGGTGACGGGCTTCCTCGTCACCTTCCTCTTCGGCGGCCTGACCGGCGTCCTGCTCGCCTCTCCCCCGCTGGACTTCGAGGTGTCGGACTCCTACTTCGTCGTCGCGCACTTCCACTACGTCGTCTTCGGCACCGTCGTCTTCGCGATGTTCGCCGGATTCCACTTCTGGTGGCCGAAGTTCACCGGCAAGATGCTGGACGAGCGGCTGGGCAAGATGTCGTTCTGGATGCTCTTCGTGGGCTTCCACACCACGTTCCTGATCCAGCACTGGCTCGGTGTGGAGGGCATGCCGCGCCGGTACGCCGACTATCTCGCGGCGGACGGCTTCACCTGGCTCAACACCATCTCCACCATCGGCTCGTTCCTGCTCGGTCTGTCGATGCTGCCGTTCCTCTACAACGTCTGGCGCACGGCCCACTACGGCAAGCCGGTGGGCGTGCCCGACCCGTGGGGGTACGGCCGTTCGCTGGAGTGGGCGACCTCCTGTCCGCCGCCGCGGCACAACTTCGAGTGCCTGCCGCTGATCCGTTCCGAGTCCCCGGCCTTCGATCTGCACCACCGGGACATCGCGGTGCAGGAGATCGAACCCGAGACCGGCCGCCCCCGTGTCTGAACGGAACACGGAGGGGGAGACGAGGCCGGGCCCGGCGCACGACGACGGGCCCGGCCTCGTCGACCAGGTGGAGGGGTATCTGCTGTGGCAGGCGCGGGTGGCCGAGGCCGAGGACCGCGCCCGTGTCTTCGCCGCGCCCCTGGAGTGGCTGACGACGGCGCAGCGGACCGAGATCGAGCACCGGTACACCGGCGACTGCCTGGCCCGGGCCCGGGGCGATCTTCAGCGCATCGCCCGGCGGATCACGGCCATCCGTCAAGAGTACGAGGAGCGCTACCGGCAGCTGCGGGTGCGGTGCGTCGCCGCGGCGGTCTCGTTCGCGGCCCTCGCCCTGGTCGCCGCCGTCGTCCTGCGCTGCCTGCCGTGACGGCGCGGCCCCGCCGCGCAGGACGGACAGGGCCGGCCCCGATGCGGATGGTGGGCCGGCCCCGTTCGCCGGGATCATTGTGACCTTGTCGCACCGGTCCGGGGCAAGAGGTGCGCAAGGAAGCTCCTGTCACCTGTTTCACACCCCGGGTGCGCCTCGCGCGCCCCGCGCGCGGTTCAGTCCGCGCGCTCGACCCTCCCCTTGCGGTTGCGCCGGGTCAGGACGCGTTCGAGACGGGTCAGCGGCGTGGGCGCGTACTGGCGCAGCGCGGCGCGGGCGGCGTTCGCGCCGGGGGCGCCGTGCACCCCGCCGCCCGGGTGGGCGCTCGCGGAGGCCAGATAGAGCCGCCCGACCGGGGTCTCCGCGCGGCCCGTGCCGGGGATGGGGCGGAAGACGAGCTGCTGGTGCATGGCGGTGGTGCCGCCGTTGATGGCGCCGTCCTGGAGGTTGGCGTCCATCGACTGAAGGGTCGGCGGCGCCAGGATCCGCCGGGCGCGGATCAGTGACCGGAAACCGGGGGCGAAGCGCTCCACGCGCCGTTCGACGCGGTCGGCCATGAGCTGCTGTTCCCTGGCGTCCCAGGCGCCCGTCAACCCCTCGTCCCCGGCGTCGCCCGTGACCAGGTGCGGCACATGGGTGTAGGCCCAGGCGGACTCGGTGCCCCGGGGGGAGCGCGGCGGATCGCTGGTGGTCATCTGGCCGAACACGCAGAACGGCCGGTCGGGGATCAGCTTCCTGGCGATCTGGGCGGCGAACCGGGTCAGCTCGTCGATGCCGTCCGCGAGATGCACGGTGCCCGCCAGGGACGCCGCCTCCTGCGCCCACGGCACGGGTCCGTCCAGCGCCCAGTCGACCTTGAAGGTGGCGAAGTCCCACTGGAACCGCCGCAGATCGTCCATGAGCTGCGCGGGAAGGTGCTCGGGCTCCACCAGTCCGCCGTAGAGGGCGGGGGCCGCCACATCGGCCAGTACGGCACGGTGGGCCCCCACCGTCTCGCCGCCGGCCGTACGCACCGCGACCGCCCGGCCGCCGCGGACGACGATCCGTTCGACGCGCTCTCCGCACCGCAGGGTGCCGCCGTGCTGCCGCAGCCTGCGCACCAGCGCGTCGGTGAGGGCGCCCGAACCACCGGCGGGCACGGGGAAGCCGTACGTCTGGCCGAGCATCGTCATCAGCCAGCCGAAGCCGCCGCTGCCCGCGGACTCGGGGGCGAGGTCGGCGTGCAGGGCGTTGCCCGCCAGCAGCAGTCCGCCGCCCTCGCCGCGGAACTCCTCCTCCCCCAGCCGGCGCACCGGCAGCACCAGGGAGCGGGCCAGCCGCAGTCCGCCCGCCCCGCGCAGCCGCAGCGCCAGCCTGGCGCCCGCGCGGACCGGCGGGAACGGGGTGAACAGGGCGTCCAGCAGATCGGGTCGGACGCGTTCCCACACGGAGGTCAGCTCGCGCCAGGCGTCCCCGTCGCCGTCGGCGAAGGTGTCCAGGGAGGCGGCGGTGTCGTCGACGTTGCGGCCCAGCACGGCGCACCTGCCGTCGCTGCGCGGGTGGGCCAGTACGCGGGGCGCGTGCGCCCAGCGCAGCCCGTGACGCTCCAGTTCCAGGCCGGCGATGACCGGCGAGGCGGCGGCCAGCGGGTAGAAGGAGCTGAACAGGTCGTTGACGAAGTCGGGGTGCACGTTCCGGTCGTGCCGGACGGCACCGCCGGGTTCGTCCTGCTCCTCCAGGACCTCCACGCTCCAGCCGGCGTCGGCGAGCAGATTGGCGGCGACCAGGCCGTTGGGGCCCGCGCCGATCACCACGGCGTCCGGCATGACCGCCTCCTCGTCCGCCGCGTCGCCCGGCCGTTCCCCGTGCGGCTCATGAGGCCGTCGTCCTCTCGGCGCGGGCCCCGTCGATCTCGTCGCCCGTCTGCTCGCAGACCTTCGCGAGCCTGGCCAGCATCGGGCGGTGGCGCAGCTGGATGACCGTCTCGACGGCCATGTTGTGCACGGCACGGCCGGCGCCCTGGAGGGGGTGTTCGTCGACGATCACCAGGGTGTACTCGCCCCAGGAGCGCAGCTCGATGGCGATGCGGGCGGTGCCGAGCGGTCCGGCGTGCGCCTCCAGTTCCAGGACGCTGCCCTCGACGCACCGCCGAACCACCGTCTCGTTGGTGAACGTCAGCGGGCCGAGGCGGACCTCGTACCTGAGCGCGGAGTCCAGCTCGGGCCAGTCGCCACGCACGGGTGTGGAGGACGACGTCCCGACGACCCATTCGGCGTACCGGGCGCCGTCGGCCAGCACGGTCCAGACGTGCTCCGGTGCGGTCTTGATCAGCCGGTGGCGTACGGCCACGGACACCTCCGCGAGGCTCGGGTGTGCCGGTGGCACACGGTGGTCGGACGCCGGGTTCCCGCGCGGCCGTCGTTGAACCGTGCGCGGTCGGGCCTCACTCGGCGGCGGTGCGGTCGGCGCGGCCGCCACCGCCGAGCAGGCCCGTCGGGCGCAGGTCCTGGCGGGCGGCCGTCCGGGGCAGTTGCCGGCGTGTGGCGCGGAGCACGACCGGGGGCACCGCCGCGCGCACCAGCTGCACCGCGCGCAGCCAGCCCGGTACGTACACGGCGGTGCGCCGGCGCTCGACGGCGTCGGCCAGCCGGACGGCGACCGTCCGGGCCGGGGTGATCCGGTGGGCCGGCGGGGGCATGTGGGTGCGCAGCTCGTGCAGGGCGGCGTAGTGCTCGCCGTCGCGGATCATGTCGGTGTCGGTCCAGCCGAGGTAGGCGATGCCCACCGCCACGCCGTGGCGGGCCAGTTCCGCACCCAGGGAGTGGGCGAGGGCCTCGGCGCCGGCCTTCGAGGCGCAGTAGGCGCTCATCATGGGGGCCGCGCCGATCGAGGCGAGCGAGCCGATCTGGAGGTGGTAGCCGGCGGTGCGCAGCAGGTCGGGGAGGAAGGCGTGGGCGGTGTTGGCGCTGCCGGTGAGGTTGACGTCGATGATGCGGCGCCAGTGGGCGGGGTCGGTGTCGAGGAAGGCGCCGGCCTCGGCGACGGCGGCGTTGGCGACGACGGCGGAGGGTGGGCCGAGGCTGCGGCGGATCTCCTCCGCGGCGGTGACCAGGGCCGCGGTGTCGGTGACGTCCGTCTCGCGGGCCAGGGCGGGGGTGGGGAGTTCGGCGGCCAGCCGCTCCAGTGCGGCGCGCTCGTGGCCGAGGAGGGCGAGGCGGGCGCCGCGGTGGGCGAGCTCGCGGGCGAGTTCGGCGCCGATGCCGCGGGCGGCGCCGGTGACCACGACGGTGCGGTCGGTGAGGGGGCTGTCTGGCACGGTGTCTCCCGGAGGGCCGGTGTCGTCGGCCCTCCGGGTGTCCGGGTACGGGTGGGGGTAACGTCGGCGAGGCCGAGCGGGGAGGCCGCGCTTACGTCGTGCGCGGTGTTCCCGGCGCGGCGAAGCCGCTGGGTGCCGGCCCTGTCCTGGCGCCCCGCGTGGCCGCGCGGCCGACCACCCTCGCGTGGGTCATCAGGGGGGCGCAGCGTTCGCAGACCTCGGCCAGCGTCCAGACACGGCCGACCGCGGGGTTGTGGCGCAGTACCAGCAGGACCGTGCCGCCGCACAGGACCTTCGTGCCCTGGTGGGCGGAGCACTGCTGGACCCGGCACTGGCAGGACGCGTCGCCGCGTACCGTCGCCGCCTTGGCGTGGGCGGCGGCGTGGGCCTCGGCGAAGCGGCGCAGGGCGGTGACGTCGCGGGAGCGGGGCGGCATCCGGCAGGCGGCGCTGCATACGACGGAGGCGGACCGGTCGCTGTGGCCGGTGACCCGGACCGTCCAGATCCGTCCGGGACGGCGGGCTGCGGGGACCTCTGGATGTGCGAGTGCCACGGGCGGGTTTCCTTCGTGTGTGTGGGGGGCTGCTGCCGTGGGGACGGCGGGCGCCTCGGTCAGGGCGCACTGATATCCCTACCCGCCCGGACACCGGTTCCTGCCTCCCGACCCGCCGGGCTTCGCTCCCCGGTGTTGCCCCGGCGGCCGTCCTGTGACGTAATCGGATGACCCGCACGGGAGATCTTGGCGGTGCCCTTGCCGCGCCGGAAGGAGCGGCGGAGATGCGTGTGTATCCGGACTCGGCCGGCGACGAGATGCCCGCGGCGCCGGGCGCGCTGCTCGATCTGCTGCGGGTCGCGGCGGTCGTGCTGGACGCCGAGGGGCACATCGTGCTGTGGAGCCCGGAGGCCGAACGCCTGCTCGGGTACACGGCGGAGGAGGCCCTGGGGCAGCGCGCCGACCACTTCCTGGTGTCGGCCGCGCAGCGCGACCGGGGCCGTGCGCTGTTCGCGCAGGTCCGCTCCGGCGACCGCTGGGCGGGCGTGTTCCCGCTGTGCCACAAGGACGGCACCGAGCATCCGGTGGAGTTCCGCACCATGCGGCTGGACGACAGCCGGGGCCAGGTCCACATGCTGGGCCTGGCCACCGACGCCCGTACCGTGCGGGGCGTGGAGCGGGACCTGGCGCTCTCCCACATCCTCGTCAACCAGACCCCGGTCGGGATCGCGGTGTTCGACACCCGGCTGCGGTGGGTGGGGTGCAACCCGGCGCTCGAACGGCTCAACGGACTGTCCGAGGCGGCGGTGGTGGGCCGCAGGGTCGCCGACGTGCTGCCGGGGCTCGACGCGCGGACCATCGAGGCCCGGATGCGGCGCGTGCTGGAGACGGGCGAGCCGCTGCTCGACCAGCAGACGATCGGGTTCACGGCGGCCGGCACCGGCGAGCGCGCGTTCTCGGAGTCGTACCACCGCATCGCGGACGCGCGCGGCCGGGTGCTGGGGATCGCCATGGCGATCATCGACGTGACCGAGCGGCAGCAGGCGGCCTCCGAGGTGGTGCGGGCGCGGGAGCAGCTCGCGGTGATCGCGGACGCGGGGGCGCGGATCGGCAGCACGCTCGATCTGTGGCAGACGGCCCGGGAGCTGGCCGATGTGACGGTGCCGCATCTGGCGGACCTGGCCGCCGTGGACGTCCTGGAGTCGGTGGTCGCGCACGGGATCGTCGCGCCCGTCATGGCGGACACGCATGTCGAGTTCCGGGCGCTGGCCGTCGCCTCCGGGTACGCCACCGACGCGATCCGGGCCGCCGACCCGGTCGGGCAGCTGGCCGTCTACAGTCCCTCGCGGCTGATCACCGAGTGCGTGCGCGAGGCGGAGCCGTGCCGGGTCGAGCACGTCGACGCGGCGGTGATGCGGCGCATCGCCCGGGACGCGCACGCCGCCCAGGCCCTGCGCGAGGCCGGGGTGCACAGCTATCTGGCGGTGCCGCTGCGGGCCCGCGGCGAGGTGCTGGGCACGCTGAGCCTGCTGCGCACCCGCAACGAGCGGCCGTTCGACGACGGCGACCAGGTCCTCGCCTGCGAACTCGCCGCCCGCGCCGCCATGTGCATCGACAACGCGCGGCTGTACGGGCGGGAGCGCACCGCCGCGCTCACGCTCCAGCGCAGCCTGCTGCCGACCGCGCCCGCCCGGCACGAGGGACTCGACATCGCGGCCCGCTATCTGCCGGCCCTCAGCGAGGTCGGCGGCGACTGGTACGACGTCCTGCCGCTCGGCCCGGGGCGGACCGCGCTCGTCGTCGGCGACGTGATGGGCAAGGGCGTGCAGGCGGCGGCGATCATGGGGCAGTTGAGCACGGCCACCCGGGCGCTGGCCCGCCTGGATCTGCCGCCCGCCGAACTCCTCGGCCACCTCGACGACATCATGGGCTCGCTCGGCGACACCATCGCCACCTGTCTGTACGCGGTGTGCGATCTGCGCCGGGGCCGGTGCGTGCTGTCCAGCGCCGGCCATCTGCCGCCGGTGCTGCTGCTGCCCGACGGGGAGGCCGAACTCGTGGACGTGCCGCCCGGGGTGCCGCTCGGGGTCGGCGGCGTCGGCGGGGTCGGCTTCGGCACCGTGGAGGTCGAACTGGCGCCGGGGGCCCTGCTCGCCCTCTACACCGACGGGCTGGTGGAGAACCGGGGCGAGCCGATCGACGCGGGTCTGACGGCCCTGACCCGGCTGCTGCGGGGCTGCCGGCTGCCCCTGGAGCGGATCGGGGACATGCTGCTCGGTGCGCTGCGCCCCGAACCGGACGACGACGTGGCCCTGGTGCTGGTGCGTACGCGCGCGTGAGGGGCCCGACGCACCTCGGGCCCCTCACGTGCCGGCTGTCCCCGGGGAGCTGCTCCTACAGACCGGTCAGGGTCAGCCGGATCCCGGTGGGCGCCGTGTCCTGGATGTACGAGGCGAAGTCGGCGACGTCGTCGAAGGCGAAGCCGTACGCCTTGCCGTCCTCCGTGGCCGCGTGGATCGCCTTGGAGTAGTGGTTGGTCAGGTCGCCCTGGTAGAAGTCGGCGGCGCTCGTCGTCGGCTGGGCGGCCGTGCTGACCAGCGTGGAGCGGTTGAACGCGGCACCGAGGACGGCGGCCACGGGGCCGGTGGTGCCGTCGTTGGGGGCGGCCAGGGCGCCGTCGCAGAACAGCACGTCACGCGTGGACGGCTTGGCGAAGGAGACCGGGGCGGGCCCGCTGAAGGTGAGCTGGTCGCCGCGGACCCGGCCGGTGAACGTGCCCGCGTTGGTGGTGACCTTCAGGTCCTTGCCGGTGTACAGGCTCCACGCCTGGTCGATGTAGGGCGCGAAGTAGTCCTTGGCGAACAGCCCCGCGTCCAGGCCGTGGCCCGGAGCGATGATCCGGGTGTCGTCCACGACCAGCTTGGAGAACTCGGCCACCTGCTTGACGGCGGCGAACGCGGCGGCCCGCCCGCCGCTGCGCACGGTGCCGGTCGTCTGGTCCTTGGCGCCGGTGAGCCGGATGCTCATCGGCACGCTGAACATGTCGACCATGGTGGTGTTGCAGAACATGCCGGAGGCGTTGTACGTGAACTCCGCGCAGTCGTGCAGCACCTTGTAGTTGGGGTCGGAGGTGACCCAGCCGGCCGGGTATTGCAGGGCCGGGTTGCCGTTGCCGTCGGCGACGGCCTTGAACTTCAGCTTCTCACCGAGCGCGACGTAGATGCGGCCGGACATGTACGGCAGGGACAGCTTGGTCTCGCCGCTGCTCGCCAGGGTGATGGCGTAGTCGGTGAAGCCGTCGGCGCCGTTGTCGGAGAGCGCGATCGGGGCGAGCGTGCCGTCCGGGGTGACACGGACCTGCTTCCCGTCCTGGTTGCCGACGATGTACACGTGCACGGAGACGTTGGAGTACTCGCCGGTGCTGTTGACGATCGTCAGCGGCAGCGCGCCGGCCGCGGTGGTCCTCGCCTTCTCGTCGGCCGGCCCGGCCAGGGCGTACGGGGCGACGGCGGCGATCGCCGGGATGCCGACGGCGGCGCCGCCGATACCGAAAAGGATCTTGCGGCGGGTGAGGTTGCGCTGGTGGCGGGGGCTCATGTGCGGTGCTCCTCGGTGCGGGTGGGGGTGGGGACGTGCGTGGGGGTGTGAGCGGAGGGGTGGGTGTGGGCGTGGGTGCGGGTGGGTGCCCGGGCCTTCCGGCCGGTCGGGCGATCGGCCCGGTCAGGCCACCGGCCCGGTCAGGCCACCGTCCACTTCTGGTTGGCGGTGCCGGCGCAGGTCCAGATCTGTAGCCGGGTGCCGTCGGCGGAGGAGTTGCCGGTGGCGTCCAGGCACTTGTTCGCGCCCACGTTGGTGAGGTCCTTGGCGGAGGTGTACGTCCACTGCTGGGCCTTGGTGCCGTTGCAGGTGTAGAGCTGCACGGGGGTGCCGTCGGCGGTGCCGCCGCCGCGGACGTCCAGGCACTTGCCCAGGGCGCGGACGGTGCCGTCGCTGCCGAGGGTCCACTTCTGGGCGTCGACGCCGGTGCAGTTGTGCAGCTGGATGGGGGTGCTGTCGGCGCTGGAGCCGCCGGCCACGTCGACGCACATACCGCCGATTCCCTTGATGGCGCCGGTCTTCGTGCCGGTCCCGCCGCCGCTGCCGCCGCCCGTGGTGCTGCCGCTGTCGGAGGCGCTGACGTGGACGTAGTCGATCACCATGGTCTGCGGGAGCGAGGTGTTGCCGTCCGGGCTGCCGGGCCAGTCACCGCCGACGGCGAGGTTGAGGATCATGAAGAACGGGTGGTCGTAGACCCACTTGTTGCCGTTGACGTCGGCCGGGGTGCGGGTCTCGTAGACCTTGCCGTCCACCGACCAGGCGATGCTGTCCGGCTTCCAGTCGACGGCGAAGGTGTGGAAGTCGTCGGCGAAGGCCTTGCCGTCGGGGAGGGTGTAGCCGGCGCCGATGCCGCCCGCGCCGGAGTAGCCGGGGCCGTGGATGGTGCCGTGGACCGTGCCCGGCTCCTTGCCGATGTTCTCCATGATGTCGATCTCGCCACTGCCCGGCCAGCCCGCGCTGCCGAGGTCGTCACCGAGCATCCAGAAGGCCGGCCACATGCCCTGGCCGCGCGGGATCTTGATGCGGGCCTCGAAGTGGCCGTACGCCTGCGTGAACGTCTTGGCGGTGTTCAGCCGGGCCGAGGTGTACTGACAGGTGCCGTACCAGCACTGCAATCCGGAGTCGCTGTTCTTGCGGGCGGTGATGACCAGGTGGCCGTCGCCGTCCAGGGACGCGTTGCTCGTGCTGTTCGTGTAGTACTGCAACTCGTGGTTGCCGTTGCCCGAACCGCCGGTCTCGAGCGTCCACTTGGAGGAGTCGGGGGCCTTGCCGGCCGCGCCGTCGAAGTCGTCGGACCAGGAGACCGCGGCGGGGGCGGCGTCGGCCCTGTTGGCACCGGAGGTCGTCGTCATGATGACGAGCGTGGTCACGAGGGCGGCCGCGGTCAGGACGAGCAGTCCTCCGAGCGACCATCGGCGTGCGCGATGAGCAGCCATGGCTGAACACACCTTGTCTTGTGGGGAGTCGGGTGCCGCGGGGTCCGGTCCGGTGTGGCGCGCCCATGGGGTGAGAGCGCTCTCAGCACGGCCGGAAGCCGTCGGCGGGTTCCCGATGCTACGCAGGACGGCCGCGCGGGCCAACTCCCCCGCGAGGAGCGCAAACCGCTCTGACCTGGGGCTTTGCGAGGACGGTAGGGCCGACGAGGAGGGCTTAACCGGCGTTTAAGCCGCGCTTAAGAAGCGCCGTCCGGCCGCCCGGGGGCGAGGTGTCCGGAGTGCGCCGGAGGATGCGGTTTCGGACGCACGCGGCGCGCCCCCTCCGTGCAGACGATGCCGTCCGCCGTGGCGGGGCGGGGTGAGGCGGGCGAGGAAGCCGTTCGCCCGCGACTCCGCGAGCGCCCGCACCCGCGCCCTCACCTACAAGGGGCCCCGTCGGCAACGCGCATGTCACCATGCGGCGTTGACGCGGGGCCCCTTGTCGACAAGGCCGGCGGTGCGCGGCCGGCCCGTTCGGCCGGTGCGGCACCGACGGATCAGGCGTGCCGGTGCGAGCGGCGGTCACCGGTGACGAGGCGGTAGAGCACGAGCAGGATCAGCGAGCCGACGATGGCGGCGATCCACGTCGACAGTTCGAAGAAGCCGTCGATCGAGTCGACGCCGAAGATGACCTTGCCGAGCCAGCCGCCCAGCAGACCGCCGGCGATGCCGATCAGCATGGTGATGATGATGCCGCCCGGGTCCTTGCCCGGCAGCAGCAGCTTGGCGATGGCGCCGGCGATGAGACCGATCAGGATCCACGCGATGATGCCCATGGAGTCCTCCACTTCCTGAATGGGATGTACATGCCGTCGCATGTGCGTTCCTCATCCGTCTGCGCCGTGAAGGCCGTCGCAAACCAACCATCTGTGCCGACGCCGGGTTCCCGGAAGCTCCTTCCCCCGAGGGCTTCGTACGGGAACCCGGCGCCGGGGTGCTCCGGGGGCCCTCCCCCGCGGGGCCCGGCCGGAGCGGTGGCGGCGCCGCCCGGGGTCACGCCCGGAGCGTGCGGGCGAGCGCCGTGGCCGCGGTGGTGAGTTCCGGGTCGTTCTCGGTGAGCAGCGGGCCGAGGAGGTGCCGGTCGGCCCGGACCGCCCGGCGTGCCTGCCGCTCCCAGCCGACCCAGTCCTCGCCCTGGTGGAGCAGTTTCGGGTACGAGGCGGCCGTCAGCTCCCACTGGCGGGCCTCGGCGATGTTCCTGAGCAGTTCGACGACGCCGGCCCGGCACGTGACGTGCGGGAGGCGGGCGATCTCCCAGAGGAAGGGCACCGTGGGCGCGGTGGCCTGTTCGACCACGAAGCCGTACTGGCAGATCCGCTCGCGCAGCTCGGCCAGGGCGGTGCGGGCCACGGGGTCGTCGCCCCAGGCCACGAGGTTCAGCAGGGGCGGGATGGCCGCCGCGGAGCCCCGGGAGTCCCGGATCCGGCCCCAGGGCACCCGGGCGACGTTTCTGAGCGGTGCCGTCACGTCCGCCGCGGCCGGTGTCGTCGGCCGGGGCTCCACTGAGGTCTGCTCGGTTGTAGCGGCACTCATGATGTCGGGCCCTTCCACGGCAGTCACGTCGGTTGTGCGGCGAAGCGGGTCGTACGCGGCGGTACGTGCGGGTCGGGGACCCGCACGGGGTGCGCGCTCCGCTCCGCTGCGACACGGCACATGCCTGATGTCACGTCAGATGACGGCGCCAGGGCGGGGGTTGACGCCGCTGCTATTATCCATGCCGAGAGTGACTTCGTGCAATTGCACGGGAAATTTCATAGAAGTTGGCCGGATGCGGTCCCCACCGCCCGGCCGGCGACCGCCCACGGGCCAGTGCCCGCGCGCGTTCCACGGAACGACGGAACATCAGCAAGGAGAGTGCGGTGCCCCACGTAGCCAATGGAGTGCAGGCAAGCTCGTTGGACGCCCGGTGGATCAAGAGCCGGCACAGCAACGCGGAGGGCAATTGCGTCGAAGTGGCCGCCCTGACCGACGGCGGCGTCGCGATGCGCAACTCCCGTGATCCCCACGGTCCGGCCCTGGTCTACACGCCCGCGGAGATCGCCGCGTTCCTGGCCGGCGCGAAGGAGGGGGAGTTCGACCACCTCGTGTGAGCGCCCGGCCCGGTGCGGGTCCGGTACGCGTCCGGCACGGCTCCGAGCCGCAACTCCCGGGAGTGCGCCCGCACTTCCGGGAGCCGCCGAAGCGGAGTCCGGCTCTGCCACTTCCGGCGTCCTCCGCTGCCGTCGCCGCCCGGGATGCGATAATGCAGTCCCGTACCCTGCCGGTCGACCGGGAGCCGAGATGTCCTCCACGCAGCACCGCGCCTCCCGTCTGGAACCGTATCTCGACCGGACCGAGCCCGCGCCGACGCTGCTGAAGATGCTGGTCGGCGTGCAGCTCACCGGCTTCCGGGAAGACGCCCGCCTGTCGCAGGAACAGGCGGCGCGCGCCCTGGGGTTCAGCCCCGCCAAGCTCTCCCGCATCGAGGCCGGCAAGGGCCGCCGCCCGCCCGCCGAGGCGGACGTGCGCGCACTGCTCGACCTGTACAAGGCCAACGAGTACGAGGCCTCGGTCCTGTTGAAGCTGCTGCGGCGCGCGGGCGAGCCCGGCTGGTGGCAGCGGTACGACAAGCGGCTGATGCCCGAGTGGTTCGACCGGCTGGTCGGCCTCCAGGAGGCGGCCGCCGCCATCCGTACGTTCGAGATCCAGTACGTACCGGGGCTGTTGCAGACCCCGGCCTACACCCGCGCGATCGTCGAGCGCGGGCTGCCGACCGCGCCGGCGAGCGAGGTGGAGCGCCGTGTGGAGCTGCGGACCCGCCGGAAGCGGCTGCTGGAGCGCCCGGAGGCACCGCAGTTCTGGGCGGTCCTGGACGAGTCGGTGGTGCTGCGTGTGCTGGGCAGCAAGGAGATCATGCGGGAGCAGCTGCTGCATCTGATCGAGATGGCCGGGCTGCCGAACGTGACGGTGCAGATCATCCCGCTGGACGTCACCCAGGCCTCCGCCCCGGCCATCCCCGTGACGTACCTGCGCTTCGGCGGCTCGCATCTGCCGGACGTCGTCTACCTGGAGCACATCAAGAGCGCCAACTACCTCGAGGACCGGGACGAGACGGAGGAGTACCGGCTCGCGCTCGACCGGCTGGCCGACGAGGCGCTCGACCCCCGGCAGTCCCTGGAACTGCTGCGCGAGACGGTGGAGAGCCGGTACCCGGCGTCCTGACCCGGCGAACCGCGTCCCGACCCGGCGGATCGCCGGACCGGAGCGGCCGGTTCCCGGCCTCCCGGCGGCCCCGGATCAGGGCACGCGCGCCACGCCGCCGAACTCGATCCATTCCTGTGTCTGCTGCCGGGGCGCCACCTCGGTGTCCGGGCGCCAGGTGGAGACCTCCACCAGCCCCGGCTCCAGGATCTCCAGCCCCTCGAACAGCTCGGCCACGTCCTGCTCCCGGCGCACCCGGCCCCAGTTGCCCTGCGTCGTGGTGTCCATGAAGTCGGTGACGAAGTTCCGTACCTCGGGGTCCTCGCTCACCAGCTGGCACATGACCAGGAGGCTGCCGGGCGCGAGCCGCTCCCGGACCCGGCGGGCGAGGGCGAGCGGGCCGTCGGTGTCGCTGTCCGGGATGCAGTGCATCACCGACACGAACAGCACACCCACCGGCTTGGAGAAGTCGATCAGACGCCGGGTGTCCGGGTGGGAGAAGATCCCCACCGTGTCCCGCATGTCCGCCTGGATGACGGCGGTGCGGTCGTTCTGGTCGAGCAGGGCGCGGCCGTGCACCAGCACCATCGGGTCGTTGTCGACGTACACCACCCGGGACTCGGGGTCGATGCGCTGGGCGACCTGGTGGACGTTGTCCTGGGTGGGCAGGCCGGAGCCGTGGTCGAGGAACTGCCGGATGCCGTAGTCCTCGGCGAGCACGCGGACCACGCGCTGGAGGAAGCGGCGGTTGTTCACGGCCAGCACGCGCGTGCTGGGCACGACCTTGTCGAGTTCCTCGACCGCCGCCCGGTCCGCCGCGTAGTTGTCCTTGCCCCCGAGGTAGTAGTCGTACATGCGCGCGGCCGTGGGCACCGTCGCGTCGATCTCCCTGGACAACTCCCTGCCAGGCTGCATTGGTTCCCCCAGAATCCGTACCGCGTGCGCGCTCAGCAGCAACAGACAGTACCGCGTCCGGAGCCGCTGTTCGACGGTTCCGCGAGGAACGGTCCCGGCCCGTACGGTCCCCGCGCGCCCGGGGTGCGCCGGGGGCGTGCGCGTAGGAGCGTAGGCGGGGAAGAGGAACCGGGCCGGCAGAGGGGAACGCCATGGACGGGCGGGTGGCGCTGCGCCGCGACCGCCGGGAGGAGCGGGGCTGGCTGCGCGGCGCCCCGCCGCCCCGGTCCGTGCGTCTGCTCCCGTTCGCCCTGCTGCTGGGCATCTGCCTGGCGGGGCTGGTCAGCGGGCATCCGCTGGACATCGGTTTCCTCCTCGGCGCGATTCCGCCCCTCGCCGTCCTGTCCTACGGACCGCTGGCGACCGCGGCCCTCGGCGGGGTGGCCGTCGCGCTGCTGTACGTCCCGGCCGTACGGCTCGATCACCCGGGCAACACCGATCTGCTGACCATCTGCTTCGTCGGCGTCCTCAGCGTCTTCGCCTCGCTGGTGCGCAGCCGCCGCGACGCCCACCTCGTCACCGTGCGCACGGTCGCGGAGGCCGCGCAGTTCGCCGTGCTGCCGCCGCTGCCGGAGCGGGTCGGTCCGGTGCGGTGCGCGGGTCTGTACCGGGCGGCCGAGCGAGAGGCGCTGGTCGGGGGCGACTTCTTCGACATCCGGGACAGCCCGTACGGGATCCGGGCGGTGGTGGGCGACGTCCAGGGACACGGTCTTTCGGCCGTCGGCACGGTGGTCTCGCTCCTCGGCGCGTTCCGGGAGGCGGTGCTCGACCGGCCCGACCTGCGGGACGTCGTGGCCCGGCTGGACCGCCGGCTGGTGACCGACACGGCGGGCACCGAGCACGCCGAGCTGTTCGCGACGGCGGTGCTGCTGGAGTTCTCCGCGGGGGCGCGCGAGGTGTGCGTGATGTGCTGCGGGCAGCCGCCGCCCCTGCTGCTGCGCGACGGGCGGGCGGTCGTGCTCGACGTGCCGGAGGCGCCGCCGCTCGGTCTCGGACTGGACGAGGGGGCGCCGGTGCCCGAGGGGGTACGGGTGCCGCTGCGCCCCGGCGACCGGCTGTTCGTGGTCACCGACGGGGTGACCGAGGCCCGGGACGCGGCGGGGCGGTTCTATCCGCTGGAGGAACGGCTCGCGGGCCTTGCGGGGGCGGGGATCGCGCCCGCGACGGCGGTCCGGCGGGTGTGGGCGGACCTCGGCCGGTTCGCCGCACGGCTCGACGACGACGTGACGATGCTGGTGCTGACGCCCGAGCCGCCGGGTCCGGGGGGCGCGAAGGCTTAGGGTCGGTGGATGGCGAAGTACTTCGACGTTCATCCGGACAACCCCCAGGCGCGCACCATCGGGCAGGTTGCCGACAGCATTCGTGACGGTGCGCTCGTGGTGTATCCGACGGACTCCTGTTTCGCTCTCGGCTGCCGGCTGGGCAGCCGGGACGGGATGGAGCGGATCCGGACCATCCGGCAGCTCGACAGCCGGCACCACTTCACCCTGGTCTGCCGGGACTTCGCACAGCTCGGCCAGTTCGTACGGGTCGACAACGACGTGTTCCGCGCGGTCAAGGCGTCCACGCCCGGCAGCTACACGTTCATCCTGCCGGCCACCCCCGAGGTGCCGCGCAAGCTGCTGCACCCGAAGAAGCGGACGGTCGGCGTGCGCATCCCGGACCACCGGGTCGCCCAGGCGCTCCTCGCCGAACTGGGCGAGCCGCTGCTGTCCAGCACGCTGCTCCTGCCGGACGAGGAGGAGCCGATGACGGTCGGCTGGGAGATCAAGGAGCGGCTCGACCACGTCGTCGACGCGGTGATCGACTCCGGGGACTGCGGCACCGAGCCGACGACGGTGGTCGACTTCTCGGGCGGCGAGGCGGAGATCGTCCGCCGGGGCGCGGGGGACCCGTCCCGGTTCGAGTGACGGCGGGCGGGGCCGGCCGGACGTACCACCGGCACGGGTAGACAGGCGGGGCCGCCCGCGGCCGGCGGGGCTCGCGGGGCGCGTACGTCTGCGGCCGGTGGGGCCGTTGCCGGGCGGACCGGCGCGGGGCCCCACCGGCCCGCGTGCCGCGGGACCGTCCACGCGGGGCGTGGCGGAACGCGGGCCGCGCGGCCGGGTGACGGTCGGCCGGGTGGCACCGACGGCCGCCGCGGTCCCGCGACGGCGGGCGGCTGCCGTCGCCTCCCTGCCCACGGGAGGCGGTTCCTCGGGGCCGGTGCGCGGAGCGCGTCCGGCCGCACACCCACCGTCCTGCACCCCGGGGCGGGGCGCCAGACGCGATCCGGCCTGTGCGTCCGGCATTTTCCGGCGGCAGGGGCACGCGGTCGCGCAGGTCACGGGCGGGGGCCTGGCACATGCGGCGGCGCGGGCGGCTCCGAACAGGGGCGTCGGGCCGTCCGGCGGTGGCCGGTCTCACCGCCCCGGTGCCGTGTCGTGGGCCCGCCGCCGCACGGCCCGCGCCCGGAGGCGCAAGCGGAAGGGGCCGCCGGGGGCGGGCCGTACGGGGCGGGCACGATCACCGTCAGTCTCCCACCGGCCGCGCTCCGCGTCGCGCCGGAGGGGCGGTCCGTGTCCCGTGGGCACGGGCACAGCCCCAGGTGAGCCGTGCCCCATCTCTCCCGAGATGCGGAAAGGGGGTGTTTGGCCGCAGAGTGGCAGGGCAAGCGGAATTTCGTGCTTCGGACCGGAGGCGCGCCAGCGGGAGCGGTACATCGGCTCTCCCGGACTTCCGGCGAGCCGAGCGATCCGCCTCCCACGGTCATCCCTGACAGCATCGTGGAGGAGCTGTTCCGCATGCTCACTGACACCCCCACAAGCCGTCCCGGCGCCCCCGCTCGTCCCACCCCCCGTGGACCGCGAGCGCACGACGACGCGCCCGACACGGCATCGGACTTCGCCCGGCTCGCCGCCCTGGAGGACGGCCCCGAGCGCGAGGCGCTGCGCGACGAGCTGGTGACGGCCTGGCTGCCCATGGCCCACCGCATCGCCGGCCGCTTCCGCGACCGCGGCGAATCGCTCGAGGACCTGCGCCAGGTCGCGGCGCTCGGCCTGGTCAAGGCCATCGACCGGTACGACTGCGAGCGCGGCGCGTTCGAGAGTTACGCCGTACCGACCATCACCGGCGAGATCAAACGGCACTTCCGTGACCGCATGTGGGCCCTGCGGGTGCCCCGGCGGGTGCAGGAACTGCGCAACAAGGTGCGCGTCGCCCGCCGCGAGCTGATGCAGAGCCCCGGCTCCCCCGAACCGTCCGCCGCCGACGTGGCCCGGCACACCGGGCTGACGGAGGAGGAGGTCGGCACCGGGATGGAGGCGCTGGAGAGCTTCAGCACCCTGTCCCTGGACGCGGCGATGTCCGCCGACGACGACGCCTACAGCCTGGCCGACACCCTCGGGGTGGCGGAGGCGAGCTACGACGTCGTCGTCGACCGCGAGGCCGCGAAGGAGGGGCTGCGGCGCCTGCCCGAGCGGGAGCGGGCCATCCTGTACATGCGGTTCTTCCAGGACATGACCCAGAACCGCATCGCGGACCGCCTCGGCATCTCGCAGATGCATGTCTCGCGGCTGATCAGCCGCAGTTGTGCGCGGGTGCGGGAAGAGGCCATCGGGCGCGGTGCCGACCGCCGCGAGCCCGGGCGTACGGACGCCGGGTGAGCGCCCCGTACCCGCACGCCCCGGATCTCCGCCGGCCGCACCGGCCTCACCCACCCCGTCCGCTTCACCCTCCTCGCCCCTTCCGGTCCGCTCGGCCGCCGACGGACTCTCCGCCTGTGACCACCAAGGAGTGCACATGCTGATGCCCCACCCCGCGACGCTGCGCAAGCTGGTCGAGGAGTACCAGGCGCTCGCCGCCCTGGAGGCCGCCGACGGCGCCGCCAAGTCCGGGGCGCGCGTCCAGGACCTCGCGTACACGCTGTGCGTGTCGACCGGCACGCGGGACGTGCAGCAGGCGCTGGACTACGCGCGGCGGTATCTGGCCGCCGCCGGCGAGCAGGTCGTGCCGGCCGTCACCCCGCTGCGTAACCGCCCGGGTGTGCGCCGGGACGGGGCGATGGCCGTGCGGGAACCCGTCGAGGGCGTCGGTTTCTGAACCGGCCGCGGCCCGCGGGCGGCCCCGTCGCGGCGGCGGGACCGCCTCGTTACAGCCGTGGCCGGACGGGCACCCGGAGGGCAGCCGGGGCCCGGCCCCCGCGGCCGGCCCCGGGTCCGTACGGGCAGCAAGAGGAGACACCATGACGACGTCACAACCCGATCCGTCCCAGCCCTCCGGGCCCACCGGCGAGCGCGCCACGCCGGACGCCCTGCTGCACGCCCGCTCCGACGGCGAGGTCTCCCCGGAGGACGTGGTGCTCGCCTCGGGCAAGGACATCACCGAGCACAACCTGGACTGGGCCAGGCGCAAGCTCGCGGCGGAGGGTCCGGCGGTGCTGGACAAGCTCCTTCCCTGACCCCCGCGTTCACCCGGTTCCCCGCGTTCCCGGCCAGGGACGCGGGGAACTGACGCGAGCAACCCGCAACGAACCGGTACCTGTCCCCAACGACCGCTTGACTACCACCTGTCACACACGATTGGCTCCGGGCGAGCGACAAGCCCGGATCACCGGTGCACGCCCCCGTGCAGCCGCCGGCATCGCTGCCTTCCCTTCGGCTCGGCCGCACAGCGAGGTGCCGCACCACCATGAAGACCACTCCCCCGTCCCGTCGCTCCCCGGCGCCCGCGCGCCGCACCGCCCTCGCCGCGGGAGCCGTCGCCGTCGTCCTGCTCGCGGCGGCCTGCTCCGGCTCGGACGCGGGGGCGGACGCCGACGCGGCGGGGAAGGCCGGCGACGGGCGGATGCGGATCGCCCTGATCACGCACGGCGCCGAGGGCGACGCCTTCTGGGAGCGGGTGCGCGCGGGCGCCGACGCCGCCGCCGCGAAGGACCACATCGACCTGACGTACGCGAGCGACCCGGACGCCGCCGCCCAGGCGGAGCTGGTGCGGGACGCCGTGCGCGACCGGGTGGACGGCATCGCGGTGACGCTGGCCAAGCCCGAGGCCATGCGGGCGGTGGTCGCCGAGGCGCGGTCCGCCAAGATCCCGGTGGTCGGCCTCAACTCCGGCATCGACGCCTGGAAGTCGGACGGTCTGCTGGAGTACTACGGCCAGGACGAGAGCGTCGCGGGCCGTGCCGTCGGCGACAAGCTGGACAGCCTCAAGGCCAAGCACGCGCTGTGCGTCATCCACGAGCAGGGCAATGTGGCGCTGGAGGCGCGCTGCGCCGGGGTGAAGAAGACGTTCGACGGCCGCACGGACATCCTCTACGTGGACGGCACGGACGTCCCGGCGCTCACCGCCGCCGTCACCTCCCGGCTGCGCCAGGACCCGACCGTCGACGAAGTCGTCGCCAACGGGGCACAGTTCGCGCTGGCCTCGGTCAAGGCCGTGAAGGCGGCGGGCAGTCGCGCCGACGTCTCCACCTTCGACCTCAACGCCGACCTGGTGAGGGCGGTGCGCAGCGGCGACGTGCGGTTCGCCGTGGACCAGCAGCCCTATCTACAGGGCTATCTCGCCGTGGACGGGCTGTGGTTGTACCGCACCAACGGCAACCTCAGCGGCGGCGGTGCGGCACCGGTGCTCACCGGGCCCGCCTTCGTGACCAAGGAGAATGCCGCCGAGGTCGCCAAGTACGCGGCGGGCGGCACCCGTTGAGCCGCCGGGCCGCCGCCCGGCCGGCCCGGACGGGGGCTCACGGTGCGTGCGAGCACCGGTACGGATAGCATCGGCGCACCCCGCCGCGTGCGGGACGCCCGCGACCACCCCCTCGCGCCCGTCCCACCGCCCGCACTCCCGTCCCTGTTCCCCCTCCCTGTTCCGCATCCGCCCTCCGTTCCTGCCCCGCTGCTCCCCCTAGGACGACGATGTCTCCACGGACAGCCGCCCGACGCCGGCTCGGCTCCATACGTCTCTCGCTGATCCTGCTGGCCCTGGTGCCCAGCATCACGCTCGCCGCGATCTGGGGCGTGACGACGACGCAGATGTTCGCCGAGGGGCTGCGGCTGCGGAACCAGACGGAGCTCAGCCGGTCGACCGGCGCGATGGGCACCGACGCCACGCTCGCGCTCCAGCGCGAACGCGGGCTCTCCGCCGCGTGGCTGGCCTCCCCGCACGGCTCCCGCACCGCCCTGGACGCCCAGCGCCGTGAGACGGACGCGGCCATCGCCAAGCTGGTGGGGCGTTCGGAGGCGATTCGCAGCGCCCCCACGCGGATCTCGGATCGGATGTACTCCGTGATCGCCTCGACGAAGAGCCTGGAGTACTACCGCGGCCAGGTGGACCACCTCACCGACATCACCGCGGCCCAGGCGCTGGACCAGTACACCTCGATCATCGACGACCAGATCCACGCCTTCCAGGAACTGTCCCAGGTCGACGACGGCGACCTCACCTCGCAGGCCGGACCGCTGGTCGCCCTGGAGCACGCGGCGGAGCTGGTCTCGCAGGAGGACGCGCAGCTGACCCTCGCCTGGCCGTCCGGGAAGCTGGACGACGCCTCGTGGACGGAGTTCACCCAACTCGTCGGCGCGCAGCGGTGGGTGGTGCAGGACCAGGTCGTGCCGTCGCTGCGCGGGGCGGCCAAGGCCCGTGCCGAGGAGATCATGCAGGGCACGGACTGGGCGACGCTGCGGCACGTCGAGGACGAGGTGTTCCAGGCCGGGGTCACCGGCCGGACGAAGGACCGTGACGTCCGGCTGCCGGACAGCCACCAGCGGTGGGACCACGCCCTCGACCGGCTCTCCGCGCAGTACGCGCAGCTGATCCGGCAGCAGACCGGCCAACTGCTCGACCGCAGCGCGGACAACGCCGACGCGCTGCTGCTGAAGGCGGCCTGGCTGAGCGCCGGCGGGCTGCTCGCGCTGCTGGTCTGCGTCGTCCTGTCCTGGCGCATCACCCGCTCGCTCTCCCGGCGGCTGCGCGGGCTGCGCGAGGCCACCCTGAGCCTGGCGCAGAAGCGGCTGCCCGAGGTGGTGGCCCGGCTCGACCGGGGCGAGAAGGTGGACGTCGACGCGGCCGCCCCGCCGCTGGACTACGGGCGCGACGAACTCGGCCAGGTGGCACAGGCGTTCAACACCGCGCAGCGCACGGCCGTGCACACCGCGGTGGAGCTCGCCGACACCCGGCGCGGCTTCCAGAAGGTCATCCTGGGCATCGCGCGGCAGAGCCAGAACCTGGTCAACCTCCAGCTCAGCAAGCTCGACGCGCTGGAGCGCGAGCACGAGGACCCCAAGGTGCTCGCCGGGCTGTACGCGCTGGACTCCACCGCGAGTCAGCTGCGCCGCTACGAGGAGAACCTCGTGATCATCAGCGGCGAGCAGCCCCGCCGCAGCTGGACCGAGCCGGTCGCCCTGATCGACATCCTGCGCAGCGCCGTCGGCGAGATCGCCCAGTACCAGCGGGTGGAGGTGCACACCGACGAGGAGCTGTACCTGGCGCCGCCCGCGGTGGCCGACGTGATCCACCTGCTCGCGGAGCTGATCGACAACGCGACGGCGTACTCGCCCGCGCCGAGCCCGGTCGGGGTGCGGGCCGCGACGGTGGCCAAGGGGCTGGCGATCGAGATCGAGGACCGCGGGCTCGGCATGTCCGAGGAGGAGTACACGGCGTTCAACGCGCAGCTCGCCGAGGCCCCGCAGTTCGACGTCGTCGCGCTCGCCGACGACCTGCGGCTCGGCATGTTCGTCGTCGCCCGGCTGGCCGTCCGGCACGGGATCGCCGTCACGCTGCGGTCCTCGCCGTACGGCGGGACGACGGCGATCGTGCTGATCCCGGACGACATCGTGGTGCGCGACCTCGCCGCGCACGCGGGCGGGGGCGCGGCCGGGCGCACCGCGGGCCGCGTCGCCGGGGCCTCCTCCCCCGGCGGGGTGCCGGGCCCCCGGCCCGCCGGCCGGGACCGGGCGGCGGAGCCCGCCGACGGCACGGACGGCGAGGCCGCCGGGGTGGCCGAAGGTTCCGGGAGCCCGGCGGGCGACGGTTCCACGCCCGCCGGACCGGGTGCGGCGGGCGGTGCGGCGGTGGGCGCCGGGGGCGCGGCCGGTTCCGGCCGGGGCGGCCGGGGCGCGGCCGACGACCTGTCCGGCGCGGGCGCGTCCGGTGCGGGCGAGTCCGGCGCGGGCCGTCCGTCCGGTTCGGGCACGTCCGGTTCGGGTGCTTCCGGTGAGGGCTCGTCCGGTACGGGCCCGTCCGCCGGGGGCCCGTCCGGTGGGCGCTCGTCCGATGGGCGCTCGTCCGATGGGCGCTCGTCCGATGGGCGCTCGTCCGATGGGCGCTCGTCCGATGGGCGCTCGTCCGATGGGCGCTCGTCCGGCGGAGGCCGGCCCGCCCCGCTGCCGCGCCGGGTGCCGCAGAGCAGTCTGGCGGCCGAGCTGCTGGCGGATCCCCCGCCGGGGTCCGGTGCGGACGCCGGTGAGGAGTTCACCGCCGAGGAGGCCGCCTCCTCCCTCGCCGGGTTCCAGCGCGGCACCCGAGCGGCCCTGGACGACACGCCCTTCGACGACACGCCCTTCGACGACGCGGCCGGCGGCCACGCCGACGGCGACCGCGAGGGGGAGACCGCCTCCGCAGAAACGTAGCCCCCGACGGCCCGGCCCCTTCCGCCGCCGCCCGCCCGACTCCGCCGCCCGCCCCGACTCCGCTGCCCGATCGCTCATGAAGGACTGAAGAGATGACACGCCCCGCCCCCGCCACACACAGCCAGCTCGATCAGCTGCTCACCGGAATGGTGGAGCGCGTCGCCGAGGTGAACCACGCCGTCGTGCTCTCCGAGGACGGACTGGTGGTCAGCAAGTCCACCGCGTTCGTCCGCGACGACGCCGAGCGGCTCGCGGCCACCGCGTCCGGTCTGATGAGCCTGAGCCGGGGCGCCAGCATGGACTTCCGCGGCGGTCCGGTGCGCCAGGCGCTGATCGAGATGGCGCACAGCTACCTGATCATCACCGCCGCCGGGCCCGGCGCGCACCTCGCGGTGCTCACGCACAAGGGCGCCGACGTGGGCGTGGTCGCGTACCAGATGAACATGCTGGTGAAGAAGATCGGCGAGCACCTCAGCGCGGCCCCGCGCGCCACCGCCGGGCCCGCGGCCGACCGCGGCGAGTGAGGTGAGCGAAGGCGACGCGGCGGGCCGTCTGGTACGGCCGTTCACGCTGACCGGCGGCCGGACCCGGCCCAGCCGTGCCGACTTCACCCTGATCACCTCGGTGACCGCGGTGGACCCGCAGCCCGCCGGGGCGCCGCGGCCGCAGCCGGAGCACTCCCGCATCCTGCGGCTGTGCGCCCGGCCGATCGTGGTGGCGGAGCTCGCCACCCTGCTGGACCTGCCGGTCAGCGTGGTCGCGATCCTGCTCTGCGATCTGCTGGAGGCGGGCCGGATCACCATGCATCCGCCGCGTTCCGTCACCCGTAAACCGGACCTGGACCTGCTGCAGAAAGTGAGGGACGGCCTTGGCCGGCTCTGACCGCACCGCTCCCGTGGTCGCTCCGCCCGACACGGTCAAGATCCTCGTCGCCGGCGGTTTCGGCGTCGGGAAGACCACGATGGTCGGCTCGGTGAGCGAGATCGTGCCGTTGCGCACCGAGGAACTGCTGACCTCCGCCGGACTCGGGGTCGACGACCTCGCCGGGATCGAGGAGAAACGTGTCACCACCGTGGCGCTGGACTTCGGGCGCATCACCATCAGCGCCGAGCTGGTGCTGTATCTGTTCGGTACGCCGGGGCAGCAGCGCTTCTGGTTCATGTGGAACGACCTGGCCATAGGGGCGCTCGGGGCCGTGGTGCTCGTCGATGTGCGCCGGCCGGAGACGAGTTTCGCGGCGATCGACTTCTTCGAGCGGCGGCAGATACCTTTCGTCGTCGGCGTCAACGGCTTCTACGGCGAGCATCCGTACGGGGCGGAGGAGGTGCGGGAGTCGCTGGCGCTGCCGGAGGGCGTGCCGGTGCTGCTGTGCGACGCACGGGAGCGGGGCTCCTGCCGGGACGTGCTGATCGCGCTGGTGGACCGGGTGATCGCGTCCTCCGCCGGCTCCGCGCCCTCCGACGCCTCGTAGCGCGTGCGCGCCGCTGCGCTACCGGGCGGCCCGGGAGCGCAGCCGGCGGAGCATGCGCGCGTCCTCGAAGCCGACCTCGCGTGCCGCCGACTCGGCCGTCGCGCCCAGGCCGAGGAGGTGCTCGGCGCGTTCCAGGCGCAGGGTCTGCTGGTAGCGCAGCGGGGTGAGGCCGCCGGTGGCGCGGGTGAACAGTCGGGTCAGGGTGCGTTCGCTGACCCGGGCGTAGGAGGCGAGGCCGGCCAGCGGCAGCGGTTCGGCGAACCGCGTGTCGATCAGGTCCTGCACCCGGTGCACGGTGTCGTCCAGGTGCGAGCGGTGCCGCAGCATGGCGCTGGCCTGCGGCTGGTCGCCGTTGCGGCGGGCGTGGACGACCATGGTGCGGGCGACCCGTGCGGCCAGGGCGGGGCCGTGCCGCAGCGCCACCAGGTGCAGGGCGAGGTCGATGCCGCTGGCGATCCCGGCGGAGGTGACCACCCGGTCGTCGGTGGTGAACAGCACGTCACGGACGACGGTGGCCCTCGGGTGCCGGGCGGCCAGTTCGTCCTGGAGTTCGTGGTGGGTGGTGCAGCGCCGCCCGTCGAGCAGTCCGGCCAGGCCGAGGGCGTCCGCGCCGGCGCAGACGCTGGCGACGGTGCCGCCCGCCGCGTGGTGGGCGCGCAGCCTGCGGAGCACGTCCTCGCCCGGTGTGGAGCCCGTGCGCAGGGTGGGCGCCCGCCAGCCCGGCACCACCACCAGATCGTCGGCGTCGAGCGCGGGCCAGTCGGTGCGGGCGGTCAGCGGCAGCCCTTGGGCGCTGCGCACCTGGGGGTGTTCGGCGACGTAGTGCAGCGTGTACGGCCGCCCGAGGCCCGCCGCACTGTCGAACACCTGGACGGGTCCGGCCAGGTCGAGCAGATGGACCTCGGGCAGCAGGACGAAGACGACGCGGCTCACGCCGTGGATGCTGCCACGTCGGACGCGTACTCGGCGACGGTGGCGATGCGGGCGAACCGGTCGCGCAGGACGGCGACGGTGCGCTCGGTGATCGCCTCGGCGGAGAGATCGCCGATCGGGTTGGTGGCGGTGGCCTCGGGGACGAGGACCATGCGGTAGCCGAGGTCGCTGCCGAGGCGGGTGGTGGTCTCCACGCACTGCTCGGTGCGGATGCCGCAGACCCACAGCTCCCCCACGCCCGCCCCGGTGAGCAGCTGCTGGAGGTTGGTGGTGGTGAAGGCGTTGTGGGAGGTCTTGCGCAGCACCGGTTCGTCCGGCCGGGGCCCGTCCAGTTCCGCCAGGAGCCGTACGTGCCCGGAGTCCGGGTCGAACACGTCCCCGCTGCCGGGTTCGGTGTGCAGGACCCAGACGACGAGGTCGCCTCGCTCGCGGGCCAGAGCGGCCAGCCGGTTGACCGGGCCCGCGATGCCCGGGTTGTTGATGACGTCCCACAGCGGACGGGCGCGGAACGATTCCTGGACGTCGACGACGACGAGTGCTCGCTTCATGCGTCCAGTGTGACCTGCGCGTACGCCGGTTCCGCAGACCCGATCCGGGCCCGTGCCGGAACGATCCGGTCACGGGCCCGGGCCCCCGGGCGGGGGGCGGTGGTGCGGAGGTGCGGTGTCAGTGACCGCTGATCGCATGGGGCTCGTACGGCTGCTCCAGGCGTTCGAGGTCCTTGTCGGTCAGCTCGACGTCGAGCGCGGCGACGGCGTCCTCGACGTGCGCGGGCTTGGTGGCGCCGACGATGGGGGCGGTCACCCCGGGGCGGTGCAGCAGCCAGGCCAGCGCGATCCGGGCCCGGGGCAGCTCGCGTTCGGCGGCGATCGCGGCGACGGCCTCGGCGATGCGGCGGTCGCTCTCGGGGTACAGGGTGCGGCCGAAGTCGTCGGTGCGGCTGCGGGCGGTGTCCTCGTCCCAGTCGCGGGTGAGCCGGCCGCGCGCCAGCGGGCTCCACGGCAGGACGCCGACGCCCTGGTCGGCGCAGAGCGGCAGCATCTCGCGCTCCTCCTCACGGTAGAGGAGGTTGTAGTGGTTCTGCATGGACACGAACCGGGTCCAGCCGTTCAGCCGGGCCGTGTACTGGGCCTTGGAGAACTGCCAGGCGTACATCGAACTGGCCCCGATGTACCGGGCCTTGCCCGCCTTCACCACGTCGTGGAGGGCCTCCATGGTCTCCTCGACGGGGACCTGCGGATCGAAGCGGTGGATCTGGTAGAGGTCGACGTAGTCCGTGCCGAGGCGGCGCAGGCTCTGGTCGATCTCCGTCATGATCGCCTTGCGGGAGAGTCCGCCGCCGTTGGGGCCCTCGTGCATCCGGCCGTGCACCTTGGTGGCGAGGACGATCTCGTCGCGCCGGGCATAGTCCTTGAGGGCGCGGCCGACGATCTCCTCGCTGGTCCCGTCGGAGTAGACGTTGGCGGTGTCGAGGAAATTGATCCCGGCCTCCAGGGCCTGGCGGATCAGCGGCCGGGCGGCGTCCTCGTCGAGGGTCCACTCGTGGTTGCCGCGCGCGGGCACGCCGAAACTCATGCAGCCCAGGCATATCCGGGACACTTCGAGACCCGTCGTGCCGAGTTTCGCGTACTGCATCGATCACTCCTGTTCGCCGTGCGTCCCACGAGGGTGGGCGGACCTGCCCCCGAGGGGGTTCCCTGAGAGATCCCCGAGGAATCCCCTGAATGATCCCCGAGGTCTGGCCGGGGCGGTGTCGCGGGCCGGAAGTCTGGGGGAAAGTGGTGGACATGGCAGATGTGTCCCCCGGTCCTCCGGGCGAGTTTCCCGGTGCTTCGGGCGAGTTTCCCGGTGCTTCGGGCGAGTTTCCCGGCGGTGCTCCGGGTGAGTTCCCCGGTGCTGCTCCGGGCGGGTCTCCCGGTGCTTCGGGTGAGTTTCCAGGCCTTCCGGGCGAGGCCGACCGGCCGGCCGGTGCGGGTGCCGGTCGTGGTGGTGGCGGTGCCGGCCGTGGTGGTGGCGGTGCGCCGTGGATGCGTGACCTGCTCGAACACCTGCGGCCCGCGGCGCGCGACCCGGCCCGGGTGGTGGCGTGGCTCGGCGAGGCGGTCGACGGCACGGCCGCGCTGGGCGACCGGCACGGCCGGCTGCCGGCCGGGCGGCGGGCGCTGCCCGACGAGCGGCTGGTGGCGGACCTCGCCACGGGCCGCCTCGCGTCGGCGGCCGTGGACGACGAGGGGCAGCACACACGGCTGGTCGCGGTCGGCCGCCCGCCGGCGGCGCATGTGCTGGCGGTCTGGCGCGACCGGCCGTTCGACCAACGCGCGGGGGAGATCGTGGCGGCCACGGCCTGGGTCCTCGACGTCCTGCTGGAGGAGCGCGAGCGCGGCGCGGAGCGCCGCCGGCTGACCCGGGCCACGGCCGACCTCGGGCTGGCGGTGCTGCAACTGCTCATGGTCGGGGACACGGTCGCGGCCCGCCGGGTCGCCGCGGGCATGTGGCCCGGGCTGCTCGACGCGGACGGGCTGTGCGTGTACGTCCTGGAGGGCCCGGCGGGCGACCGCGAGGCACTGGCCCGGCGCTGCGCCGAGGTCACCGACGGCCGGGCGCTGGTGGTGCGCTGCCCCGCCGAGGAACGCCACCTGATCATGGTCGCGCCGCACGCGTGGGGCACCGAGGCCGCCGAGGAGCTCCAGGAGGAGCTGCGCACGCTCGCCGACGGCATCTCCGGGGTGTTCCTCGGCGGCAGCGTCCGCCAGGAGCTCGGCGAGACGGCACTGGCGTACGGGCAGGCCGTCAGCGCTCTGGTCGTCGCCCGGTTCCGCCCGGAGGCGGCGGCGATGTACGCCGAGCGCACGCATCCCCAGCGGCTGATACCGCCGGGCGCCCTGCACGGCTGGGCCGACCGGCTGCTGCTGCCGCTCGGCAGGCTCCCGCTGGCCACGCACGCGGAACTTCAGGCGACGACCCGGCTGGGCCTGGAGTTCACGGCGGTGAAGGCGGCGAAGGTGCTCGGCGTCAGCCGCAACACGGTACGGGCCCGGATGGACCGCACCGGGCAGCTGCTGGGCGCCGACCTCGGCGACCTGCGCACCCGGGCCGTGGTCCACCTCGCGCTGTCCGCGCTGGCGGACGGGCCGGGGCTCACCGGTCCCACCCCCGACGGCGCGGCCGCCCCGGGCCTGGCGGAGCTGCTGCGCGCCCCGCATCTGCGCTCCTGGGCGCAGGAGCTCCTGGACCGGCTCGCGGAGGACTCCCGGGATCTGCGCGGCACGCTACGCGCGTGGATCGCCGCGGGGGCGAACGCCGAGCGGGCGGCGCAGGATCTCGGGGTGCATGTGCAGACGGTCCGCGAGCATGTGCGCGCGGGTGAGAAGGCGCTGGAGCGCCGGCTGCTGGCCGGGGGCAGCGATCTGTACGAGGTCGTCCTCGCCCATCTCGCGGTACGGGAACTGGAGGCACCGGCCCTCGGGTGACCTCGGGAGGGCCACCACCGGGCCGGGCGAAACGGGGCATCCCGGATGGGGCTGTGCACGGCTGAGTGCGTGACGGACGGGGGCGGGCATCCGTGCGATGGCCGAACAGGCGGGGGGCGGCTTAGTTTGCAGGAACGCCGCTCCCGGGATGCGACGGACGCGACCGGCACGGGGGTCCGGTCGCGCGAAGCGCTCCCGGGGGCGTGCGGAGGGGGGGTTCCCCTTGCGACCCCCGGGCGCGTGAGGGTGCGCGGGGTCGTTTTCGTGGGCGGGTGCGGGCGGGTTGTGGCGGGTCGCGCGGTTCCTCGCGCTTCTGCGAACACCGCGGGCCGTGCCGCATCGCGGCTCCGCCGCGCGGGCGCGAGAACAGCGTGGGCCTCTGTGGGCGCCGCCCTGGTGTGACCGTGGGTGACCGGGGCACCCGGACGCCGCTCGCACACACCCGTGCCCGGACGGAGGCGCCATGACCGACATCGCCGCACACGACTACGACGCACAGGAGAGGGTTCCCCTCGCCGGTTACGCCACCGTCGCCGGTGCCTTCGGCGCCTCCCTCGCGGCGTTCGCCGTCGTCGTCAACCGACGCGGCGTGACCCTGCCGGAGCGCGTACCACCGTGGGACCTGCTGCTCCTGGGCGCGGCGACGTACAAGACGTCCCGGCTGCTCACCAAGGACAAGATCACCAGCTTTCTGCGCGCCCCGTTCACCCGCCGCGAGGAGGACACCACCGCGGGCGAGGTGATGGACGAGCCCCGCGGCAGTGGGCTGCGGCTGGCGGTGGGGGACCTGCTGTCCTGCCCGTTCTGCGCGGGGGCGTGGACGGCGGGCAGCCTGGTGGCGACGTACGCGGTGGCGCCGCGCGCCGCGCGGCTGGTGTGCGCGGGCTTCGGGGCGATGACGCTGGCGGACTGGTTGCAGTACGCGTGGACGTGGACGCAGGAGAAGGTGGAGGGGTGACGGTCCCCTCCGGGGTCGGGCGGGGGGTTCGCTTCGGGGCTCGGGGGGAGTTGGTCCGTCGGCGGGTGCGGATGGAGTGTGGCGGGCCGCGCCCGCGCGGCGGAGCCGCACAGTGACACGGCCCGCCCCCAGAGGGCGCGCCGTCTGCGAGGGCTCCGGACCGGCCGCCGACGAGCGGACGGGCACCCTGTGCGCGGCCGACCTCACGGCCGAGGCGGCCGGCCCCCGCCGCGGCCTCCGCCCCGGGCCGGCCGGCCGCTGGCGCCACGACCGCCGGTCCTCCGGTCCCCCTCGGCCGGAGCTGTCAGGAGGTCCCGGTCCGGCCTCGTCCGGGACGTCGTCAGGCGTCGGTGAAGACGGCCTCGGTGAGGTGCTCGGCGATCGCCATGGAGGCCGTCGCGGCGGGCGAGGGCGCGTTGCGCACAGCGGTGATCCGGCCCACCCGGTGGATGCGGAAGTCGTCCACGAGGGTGCCGTCGGGGTCCAGCGCCTGGGCGCGCACGCCGGCGCCGCCGCGGACGACGTCGGCGACGCCGACCCCGGGCACGTAGTGGCCCGCGTCCCTCATGAAGGCCGTCCGGGACAGCGAGCCGCGGTACTCCTTGATGCCGGTCCGCCAGTGCCGGGCGGCCATCCGCCAGGACCCCGGGTAGGCCGCGAGCCGCGCCAGGTCCCGCGGGGAGACCTGGGAGAGCTTGTAGCCCTCCCGGGCCAGCGCGAGGACCGCGTTGGGGCCGACCTCGACCGAGCCGTCGACGCGCGGGGTGAAGTGCACGCCGAGGAACGGGTAACGGGGGTCGGGCACCGGGTAGATGAGCCCGCGCACGAGGTGCGCCCGCTCGGGTCTGAGGAGCATGTACTCGCCCCGGAACGGGATGATCCGCGGCTCCTTCCTGTCCTGCGCGAGCCGGGCGACGGAGTCGGAATGCAGCCCGGCGCAGAGCACCAGCCGGTCGACGCGCACCCTCTCCTGTCCGGAGGCCACCTCGATGCCGCCGGGGACGTGGGTGAGCGACGTGACCGGGAAGCCGAGCCGTACCTCGCCGCCCGCCGCCTCGATGTCCCTGGCGAACTCCCGTGCGACCGCCGGGTAGTCGGTGATGGCGGTGCGCGGGGAGTGCAGGGCGGCGAGACCGCCGGCGTGCGGCTCGATCTCCTTGATCTCCTCCCTGGAGACCTTGCGCAGCTCGGGCACGTGGTTGTTCCTGGCCCGCTCGTAGAGGTTCTCCATCCGGCCCAGTTCGTCCTGGCGGACCGCCATGACGAGCTTGCCGATCTCCTCGTACGGCAGCTTCCGGTCCTGGCAGTACTCGCGCAGCAGGGCCACGCCCCGCACGGTCAGGCCGGCCTTGAGGCTGCCGGGCGCGTAGTAGATACCGGCGTGCACCACACCGGAGTTGTGGCCGGTCTGGTGGACGGCGACCTGCGACTCCTTCTCCAGGACGACCACACGGGTGCCGGGGCGGCTCAGGGCGATGTGGCGTCCGGTGGCCAGACCCACGATGCCGGCGCCGACGATGCCGATCGTCTCGTCAGCCATCGGCAGCCTCCTCTCTGTTGGTGCCGCTCCCGCCGCGGTCCCGGACGCCGGAGTGGACGGCGACCGTCTTGACGCGGGTGGAGAAGCGCGGGACTTCCTCTCCCTGCTCGTTGTACGCCGTCCCGGCGTCCCGGAACCCTCCGGAGGGCAGGTGGACGACTCGGGGGTGACGTCGGCGAGCACGCATGCGGAGGTGGGGGTGCCGGGGAGTCTCGTGCTGTACGAGTGGTACGTGGACCGCGGAGGTGGTGCGGGGCGGGGGGATTTCTTCCGCCCCCGCCGCCCCTTCCCCTTCCCTCCCCGGGGGCAAGCCCCCAAACCCCCGAAAGGATTGCGCAGTTCCCCGCGCCGCTGGATCAGGGATGCGGGGAACTGCGCAATGGGGTCGAAAGGCGGCGGGGGCGGAGAACTCAGGCCGTGGTCGCCAGGGGCCTCGCCGTGTCGGGGCGCGTCGGCCTGGCGCTCCGCAGCGCCGCCGCCCCGATGAACACCATCGACGCCGCGCCCGCCAGGGCGAACGCCGTGAAGCCCCAGTCGCCGCGGTCCGCCGCGAGCAGCTGCCCGCCCAGCCAGGGCCCGAACACCGCCCCGAACCGCCCCATCCCCGACGTCCACCCCACCGCGGTGGCCCGGTTCGCCGCACTGGACCGGATCGACACCGTCGCGTAGATCATCGTCTGGGCGCTGTTGAGGAACACCCCGGTCAGGAAGACCACCACGAACGTCAGCGCCAGCGGCATGTGGACGCTGAGCAGGAACACCCCCGCCGCGGTCAGCGCGAACCAGAGTGCGGAGACGCGCGGCGCCCCGAACCGGTCGGAGGCCCGCCCCGCCACCAGCATGCCGACGATCCCGCCGAGGTTGAACAGCACCACGAACGTCAGCGCGGACCCCAGCTCGTACCCCTCGCTCCGCATCAGGGTGGGCAGCCAGGTGGCGACACCGTAGACGAGCAGCAGCCCGCCGAAGGAGGCGAGCCAGTACAGCAGCGTCTGGATCCACTCGCCACCGCGGAAGAGGTTGAAGAAGGCGGCCCAGCGCTCGCCGGCGACCGAGCGGCCGGACGCGGCGGCGGGCAGCTCGACCTCGAAGCGGCGGGCCAGCGCCCCGGCCTCCTCGGTGCGGCCCTGGGCGACGAGGAAGCTCAGCGACTCCGGCATGACCTTGGCGAGCACCGGCACGAAGAGCAGCGGCACCACGCAGACCCAGAACGCCGCACGCCAGCCGAGCGGTTCGACGATCCACAGGGCCACGTAGGCGGAGAGGATGCCGCCGGCGTGGTGGGCGGTCATCAGCAGGCCGATGGTGAGGGCGCCCCGGCCGCGCGGGGCGTAGTCGGAGACCATGCTGATCGCGGTCGGCAGCAGCCCGCCGAGGCCGATGCCGGCCAGGGTGCGGCCGAGGCCGAAGACGGCGACGCCGCCGGAGACCGCGCACAGGCCGGAGGCGAGCGAGAAGAGCGTGACGCAGCCGATCATCAGCTTCCTTCGGCCGACCCGGTCGGAGACCGTACCGGCCGCGAGGGCGCCGACGAGCATGCCGAACGTGGCGTAGCTGCCCAGGTCACCGGCCTGGCCGGAGGTGAGGCCGAGGGCGTGCTCGTCGAGCATGTGCGGCAGCACCGAGCCGTAGATGAACATGTCGAGGCCGTCGAAGAGGACGGCCACCCAGCACAGGCCGACGACGAGGAGGGCCAGTCTGCTCCCGCGGGACGACACGGCGGTGGGTGAGGAGGACATCGTTGTTTTCCTCTCGTCCAGGGGGCGAGCGCCCCTGGAGGGGATCTGACGCGGATCGTTGCGGCTGACAGCGGCCGACCCGTTGGTGGCTAGACGCTAAGTTGACCGTCAGAAAGTGTCAACGTTTTCGTCAACAATCACAGCAACGACCTGGGTGCCGATTTCCTCGACCAGCCCCGGACGACGCACGGCCGAGGGGGTGGGGCGCCCCCGTGGCGCGCCCCACCCCCTCGGCCGTCTCCCGCGGCCTCGACCGTCCCCGCAACCCCCGCCGGTCCGCTCAGTCGACGACCGGCGTGCCGTGGGTGTGGAAGGACTCGATGGTCTTCAGGCCCCAGGCCTGGCCCTTCCCGCGCTCGGCCTCGGTCCAGGTGATCAGCGGCCAGTCGGGGGCCAGCACGAGGCGGGTGAGCGGGTTGCACAGCTCGATCCGGTTGCCGCCGGGCTCGTAGACGTAGAGGAAGAACGTCTGCTGGATGGCGTGCTTGTGCGGGCCGGTCTCGATGAACACCCCGGTGTCCAGGGCGAGATCGGCCGCGCGCAGGATGTCCTCGCGGGTGTCGGTGGCGAACGCGATGTGGTGCAGCCTGCCCTGCGAGCCGGTCCAGTCCTCGGTGTAGACGACGTCGTACGACTTGTTGGTGTACGTCAGCCACTTCGCGGCGATCCGGCCGTTGTCGAGGCGGATCTGCTCGGTGGGCCGGGCGCCGAGCACGTGTTGGTGGAAGTCGGCGTTGGCGGCCACGTCGGCGCCGAGGAAGTTGACGTGGTCCAGGCGCCGTACGCCCACCCCGTGCCCCGGCTTGGCCTGCGGCTGGTTCTTGAGGCCGGGGGTGAGGTGCTCGGGGGCCCGGTAGTACTCGGACTCCCAGTAGAGGGCGATCTCGTGGCCGTCGGGGTCGGCGGTGACGTAGATCCGGCCGAGGCCGGGTTCGTCCTCGGTCCAGCGGCCCTGGTGACCGGCCGCCTCCAGTTCCTTCACCCGGCGGTGCAGCGCCTCCTCGCTGGAGGTGCGCAGGGCGGTGCGGCGCATGCCCGCCTTCTCGTGGGCGACGAGGACCAGGCTGTGGTGCTCGTAGTCGTCGAAGGTGCGCAGGTAGACCTTGTCGCCCTCCTGCCCGTTGACGGTCAGCCCGAGGTAGTCGGTGAAGAAGGCGAGGCTGGCGTCGAGGTCGGGGGTGAGCAGTTCGACATGCCCGAGGTGGGCGATGTCTCCCAGCGGCGGAGTCATCCGTCTTCTCCTTGTGCGTGGCGGACGGGGGCGGTGCCGGCGGACCGGGGGAACACCGTGCCGTCGAAGAGCTTGCGGGCGGTGCGGACGACGGCGGTGCGCCGGGCCACCGGGAGGGCTCCCCCGGCGCCGTCGGCGACGCTGGTCTCGATGTCGAGGAAACCGGTGGGGTGCTCGATGCGCAGCCGGTCCCCGTCGGGCAGCCGGGCCAGGTCGTGGCCGACGGCGCCCCCGATGCGCAGTCCGGCGCCGACGCTGGCGGCGCCGAGCACACCGATGGAGGTGTGGCAGCGCACGGGGATGAAGGTCCGGGTGGTCACGGCGCCGCCGTCGCGGGGCGGGGCGAGCAGCGTCAGCTTGGGCACGGTGGTGTGCTCCACGTCGCCGAGCCCCATCAGCCGGCCCGCTGCCAGGCGGATCTCCCGCAGCCGGTCGGTGAGGGCGAGGTCCTCCTCCAGCTCCTCGGGTGCCTCGTAGCCGGTGATCTTCAGATCGGAGGCGGCGAGCAGGACCGTCGGCATGCCGTTGTCGACGCAGGTGACCTCGGTGCCGGCGATCGTGTCCCGGACGTTGCCGGTGGGCAGCAGGGGGCTGCCGCCCGGCGGGAACTCGATCACCACGGCCGCCGCGGTGCCGGGGACGCCGGAGATCTCGGCGTCGCCGGTGTAGTCGACGCGGCCGCCGGGGGTCGGGAAGGTCGCGGTGGCGAGGTCGTCGCTGTTGACCATGCGGATGCGGACCGAGGTCTCCGTCTCCCCGGCGGGCACGAGTCCGCGTTCGACGGCGAAGGGGCCGACCCCGGCGAGCAGGTTGCCGCAGTTCTGCCGGTCGGACACCTCGGGGGCGTCCACGCCGACCTGGAGGAACAGGTAGTCGACGTCCGCCCCGGGGTGCTCGGAGGCGGAGACGACGGCGACCTTGCTGGTCAGTGGATGTGCGCCGCCCAGGCCGTCGATCTGCCGGGGGTCGGGGCTGCCCATGACGCGCAGCAGCAGGTCGTCCCGCGCGGCCGGGTCGGCGGGGAGGTCGCCGGCGAGGAAGTAGGCGCCCTTGGAGGTGCCGCCGCGCATGAGCATGCAGCGGAGTTCGTCGTGGCCGGTCATGCCTCCTCCCCCGTACGGGCGTACTCCTCGTGGGACTGGTAGCGCACCCCGAGCCGCGAGAGGGTCTCGCGCAGTCCGTAGCGGTCGAGCCCGAGCTGTCCTTCCTGGAAGGCGGCGCGGGAGGCGGCCTCCTTGCGTTCGCGGGCCTCGGACGCCTCGGCGGCCTGCCGGGCGCGCTCGCGCGGTACGCACACCACGCCGTCGTCGTCGGCGAGGATCACGTCGCCGGGACGCACCACCTGGCCGCCGATGGCGACGGGGACGTTGACGGAGCCGCCGGTGGCCTTGACGGTGCCCTGCGGGCTGACGGCGGCGGCCCAGGCGGGGAAGTCCATGGCGCGCAGTTCGGCGGTGTCGCGGATGCCGGCGTTGATGACCAGGCCGCGCACCCCGCGCCGCTGGAGCGCGGTGGCGAACAGCTCGCCGAACATGCCGTCGGTGGAGGGCGAGGTGGTGGTGACGACCAGCAGGTCGCCCTCGCCGCACTGTTCGACCGCCGCGTGGATCATGAGATTGTCGCCGGGCCACGAGAGCACCGTCACGGCGGTGCCCGCGACCCGGGTGTCCTGCTGGACGGGGCGCAGGTGGGTGCCGAGCAGACCGGTGCGGCCCATCGCCTCGTGCACGGTGGCCACGCCGTACCCGGCGAGCGCGTCGACGTCCTTCGCCGCGGCCTTCGGCGGCCCGGTGACGATCACTCCGCTCATGCCGCCTCCCCCGTGCCACGGGCGGGGACCGCCCCGGCGGGGGCGGTGGAGGGGGGAACGGCGGGCGCGTTGCCGTGGGTCATGCTGCGATCTCCTCGGTGGACAGATGGGCGCGCCCCCCGGCGTCAGTCGTGGCGGTAGGCCTCGATCACGCTGCTGAGGTGGGCGCGGACGGCCGCGTCGGCCGCCTTCGGGTCCCTGGCCCGGATCGCCTCGACCATGGCCAGGTGCTCGTTCAGGGACTGCTGCGGACGCCCTGGGCGCAGCGCCAGCTGGAAGCGGTGCCGCACCAGCTGGGCGTTGAGCCTGTCCAGCAGTTCGACGGCCACCTGCTGGCCGGAGATCTGCCGGATGCGGCTGTGCAGTTCGGCGTTGAGCTCCGAGTAGGTCAGGGGCTCGCCGGCGGCGACGGCCTTGGTCATCGCCTCGCCCAGCTCGGCCAGTTCACCGAGCTGCTCGTCGGTGGCCATGACGGCCGCCTTGGCCGCGCACAGCCCCTCCAGCACCATCCGGCACTCGGTGATGGCGACGGCCTCCTCCACCGACACCACCCGCACCCGGGACCCGCGGTTGCGGATCCGTTCGACGAGGCCCTCCGAGGCCAGATCGATCAGTGCCGCCCGGATGCTGGCCCGGGTGACCCCGAACTCCTCGGCCAGTTCGTTCTCCACCAGCCGCTGTGCCGGAGCCATCTCGCCGCGCAGGATCGCCTGCCGCAGCTTCGTCAGCGCGAGCTGTTTGGCCTGCTCCCCGGTGCCCGGCCGGGCCTCGTTCGGCATGTGCCCTCCCTGAATGAGTGCCTGTCGAACGTAAATCTATCCAAACAAGATTGTCAACAATTTTGTTCGACAGATTGCGCCCGCTCAGGCGCCCTTCGCGACCCCCCGCGCCCACCACACCAACGGCACCTGCACCGGCAGCCGGCCGAGGGCCGCGGCCCGCAGCGGCCCCGGCTTGTCGCGCCAGTCGACGGCCATCTTCACGTTGGCCGGGAACACCCCCACGAAGAACGCGGCCGTCGCCAGCGCCGCACGCCGCCGGGTCCTGGGCAGCGCCACCCCGGCCGCCAGTGCCAGCTCCGCCACACCACTGGCGTACGTCCAGGCCCGGGCCGGCCCCGGCAGGGCGCGGGGGACGATCGCGTCGAAGCTCCGGGGCCGGGCGAAGTGGGCGGCTCCGGCGGTGGCCAGCAGGCCGGCGAGCAGCAGGGGCGAGCGGTGGGACACGGTTCCTCCTACGGGACGCGAGTGGTTACCCGAGAGTAAAGGAGCGGTCGAGGCGAATTGGTCGCCGCATACGCGGATGCACCACCGGGGAGTTGAGCGGACACTGACACAGAACAAGACCATGGTTTCCGGCGAAAGGCGGCGCCCCTATGGCACAGCGAACATCCGGGCGGGGACTGGCGGGTGAACTGGCCGCGGAGTTCCTGGGCACCCTGATCCTCATCCTCTTCGGCTGCGGCGTGGTCGCGCAGGTCGTGGCCGCGGGAGTCGGCGATCACGACAGCATCGCCTGGGCGTGGGGCCTCGGCGTCACGCTGGGCGTCTACGTGGCCGCCAGGCTCAGCGGTGCCCATCTCAACCCGGCCGTGACAGTGGCCCTGGCCTGCTTCAAGGGCTTCTCCTGGCGCAAGGTCATCCCCTACTCCCTCGCCCAGACGCTGGGTGCCTTCATCGCCGCGCTGCTCGTGCGGTGGAACTACACGGAGGTCCTCGGCAAGGCCGACCCCGGCCACACCCTCAAGACGCAGATCGTGTTCTCCACCCTGCCCGGCAACGGCACGTTCCCGGTGAGCGAGTGGGGGGCGCTGCGGGACCAGATCATCGGCACGGCCATCCTGCTGCTCCTGATCTTCGCCATCACCGACCTGCTGAACACGCCCCCGGGCGCCAACATGGCCCCGTTCATCATCGGTCTCGTGGTCGTGGCGATCGGCATGGCCTGGGGCACCGACGCCGGATACGCCATCAACCCCGCCCGTGACCTGGGCCCCCGCCTGGCCAGCTACCTCACCGGCTACGGCTCGGCCTGGCGGGATCAGTACGGCGATCTCTATTTCTGGGTGCCCATCGTCGGGCCGCTGATCGGCGGCATCCTGGGCGCCGCCGTCTACCGGTACATGATCACGCCGTTCCTGCCCTCGGAGGAGGAACAGGAACCCGGCCGGGTGCCGGCACCGGAGGAGTGAGGGAACCGGGCGGGGCCCGCCGGAGGCGGCCCCGCCCGCCACACCTCGGTGCGCCGCCCGCCGGGGGCGCTCAGCGCGGCAGTTCCTCGCCCCGGATGATCTTCTCGGCGATCTCCCGCAGCTTGATGTTGAGGTCCTGGGAGGTCCGCTTCAGCACGGAGAACGCCTGGTCCTGCCCCAGGTTGAACCGCTCCCGCACGATGCCGATCGCCTGGCCGATCTCGTCCCGCGATTGCAGCGCCGTCTGCAACTGGTCCTCGGTACGGGCGTGCGCGAAGGCGACCGCGGCGTGCGAGGCGAGCAGCCAGCCCACGTGTTCGTCCTGGTGGGTGAAGGCGTTCGGCTTGTACGAGTACACGTTCAGCGCACCCAGCGTGTTGTGCCGGTCGAACAGCCGGAACCCCATGGCACTGCGCAGTCCGAGTTCGACGGCGCGCGGCGCGAAGCGCGGCCAGGACTCCCCCGCGTCCCGCAGATCGGGGATGTGCTGCACCGCCCCCTCGAGGGTGACCGCGTCGAAGCAGGGCCCCTCCCGCAGCTCACCCTGCACGGCGTCCGAGGCGCGCACCACGTCGTCGGTGGCGGAGATCGTCCGTACGGCCCTGCGCCGCAGGGTGAGGATCCCGGCCACGTCGCAGCCGTCGATCAGCGCGACCGCGTGGGCGGAGATGCGGTCGACGGTGTCCTGCACGGACTCCTGCGCCAGCAGGTCCCGTGCCATCGCCGCGAGCCGGTCGGCGAGCTTCGGCCAGCCGCCGTCCGCCGCCTGAGGGGAGACATCGCCCACGCCATGACCTCCCTGGACGTAACTTCTCCGGTCACACTACTGCACCGGCCCCGGCGGCGAAGCCGCGTGCGAAACGTGGCACAGGTCACACCGCGCTCTTCCCGGATACCGGAACCCTGGCCAATGCTTTACCGTTCACCAACATGTGGCCCCCGGCCACCACGAACGGCCTCGGCTGGTCTCCCCCGTCCAGCCGAGGCTCCCCCCTTTTTTTTCCGCCCGTGCGGGCGTTTTCCGCCCGTGCGGGCGTCCCTTCAGCCCTGCGTCCGCCGTACGCACTCCGCGACCACGTCGCCCAGGCTGCCCCTCTCCTCCAGCAGCCTCCGCTGCACCACCGCGCCGTTCCCCTCCCGCAGCACCCCCGCCGCCGCCTCGCGCGCCCGTTCCGCGTCGCCCGTCTCCTCCAGGGCCGCGCCCACGTGGTCCAGCAGCGCCCCCACCACGTCCGCTACCGGCCGCGGCCGCATCGTCACCGGGTCGAGGAGCTCGCCCTCGGCGCCCGACCGCGCGGCCCGCCACGCCGCCAGCCGCATCAGGCTCACGTCGTGCGGCACCGGCTCGACCCCCGCGGCCGCCTCCCGCGCCGCCGTCTCGACCAGCCCGCGCGCCAGCGTGGCGACGAGCACGGTCGTGGACGGGTCCAGGCAGACGTCCGAGACCCGGATCTCCACCGTGGGGTACGTCCGGGAGAGCCGGGCGTCGAAGTAGACCATCCCCTCGTCCCGCAGCACCCCGGTGGCGACCATGTCGCCGACCAGCCGGTGGTACCCCTCGGCGGAGCCGAACAGCGCGGTGGGCCCCGCCATGGGCCAGCGTGCCCACACCCGGCTGCGATAGCTGGCGTAGCGGCTGTCCCTGCCCTGCCAGAAGGGCGAGTTGGCGCTGAGCGCGGTCAGCACGGGCAGCCACGGCCGGACGCGGTCGAGGACCGCGACCGCCTCGTCGTCCGAGTCGACCGCCACATGAACATGGCAGCCGCACACGAGCTGTTCCCGGGGCAGCAGCCCGAACTCCTCCGCCATCCACTGGTAGCGGCTGTTCACGGTGAGCTGCGGGGTGACCGGCAGCGGTGACGTCGCCAGCGCGGCGACCACCGCGCCCACGTCCCCGGCATGCCGGGCCGCCTCCTTGCGGCAGCGCAGGATCTCCGCGCCGAGCGCCTCCATGTCCGACTGCGGGTGCGTGGCGAACTCCAGCATCTGGGACTGGAGTTCCTTCTCGAAGACGTCGTCCCCGCCCCCGGCGTCGTGCGCGGCGCGGGCCAGCACCGCGGCCGCCAGGGCGCGCGGCTCCCCGCTCTCCGGATCCACCAGGAGAAGCTCCTCCTCCACGCCGACCGTACGCACGTCGCTGTTCTCCCTCCCTGCACCGGGTCACGCGACGGCCCGCGCCGTCCCCACGGCCTGTCCCGCGAGTGCCCCGCCGCCCCCCGCGGAAACCGGCGCCCGGGTCGGCGCGTGCTCCCCGCGAACACTTTGTTGCCCTTCGGGAAAGTGGGTTAGCCTGCCGCGTATTTCTCATGAGGCGGATCGCCGGTACGGCGGGGAACCCTCGGAGCCGGACGGGCGATCCCCACCCCGGCCCCGCTGCGTTCGTACGCCATGGCCGGCGGCTCCTGGAGAGCGGGACGAGGGTGGGCATGAGCAGGGCGACGGACGAGACCACGAGCCGTGGCTCGGGCGACCAGGAGCTGCGCCGGCTCCTCGCCGGTCTGACGGCGGTCCGGGACGGCGACTTCGGCACCCGGCTGCCGGACGACGGCGGGGGGCTGCTCGGCGAGATCGCCACCGTCTTCAACGGGATGGTGGACCAGCTGTCCCTGTTCACCTCCGAGGTCACCAGGGTGGCCCGCGAGGTGGGCACCGAGGGCACGCTCGGCGGCCAGGCGGAGGTCCCCGGCGTCTCGGGCACATGGGCGGACCTGACCGACTCCGTGAACGCGATGGCCGGCAACCTCACCACCCAGGTCCGTGACATCGCCCAGGTCGCCACGGCGGTGGCCAGGGGTGACCTGTCGCAGAAGATCGACGTGCCGGCCCGCGGGGAGATCCTGGAGCTGAAGGAGACCGTCAACACGATGGTCGACCAGCTCTCCGCCTTCGCCGACGAGGTCACCCGCGTCGCCCGCGAGGTCGGCAGCGAGGGCCGCCTCGGCGGCCAGGCGCAGGTGCCCGGGGTCGGCGGGGTGTGGCGGGACCTGACCGACTCCGTCAACCACATGGCCGGCAACCTCACCTCGCAGGTGCGTTCGATCGCCCAGGTGACGACGGCGGTGGCACGCGGCGATCTGTCGAAGAAGATCGACGTGGACGCGCGGGGCGAGATCCTGGAGCTGAAGAGCACCATCAACACGATGGTCGACCAGCTCTCCTCGTTCGCCGCCGAGGTCACCCGGGTCGCCCGCGAGGTCGGCACCGACGGACGGCTCGGCGGCCAGGCGGACGTCAAGGACGTACGGGGCACCTGGCGGGACCTCACCGACTCGGTGAACTCCATGGCCGGGAACCTGACCGACCAGGTGCGCTCGATCGCCCAGGTCGCCACGGCCGTCGCCAAGGGCGATCTGTCGCAGAAGATCACCGTGGACGCGCGGGGCGAGATCCTGGCCCTGAAGGACACCATCAACACGATGGTCGAGCAGCTCTCGGCCTTCGCCGACGAGGTCACCCGCGTCGCCCGCGAGGTCGGCACGGCCGGCAACCTGGGCGGTCAGGCGCAGGTGCGGGGGGTGTCGGGGACGTGGAAGGACCTCACCGACAACGTCAACGTGATGGCGTCGAACCTCACCGGTCAGGTCCGCTCGATCGCCCAGGTGGCCACCGCGGTCGCCAAGGGCGATCTGTCGCAGAAGATCACGGTGGAGGCCAAGGGCGAGGTCGCGGCGCTCGCGGACACCATCAACACGATGGTGGACACGCTCTCCGCGTTCGCCGGTGAGGTCACCCGGGTCGCCCGCGAGGTCGGCACCGAGGGCCGGCTCGGCGGGCAGGCGCACGTCCCGAACGTGGCCGGCACCTGGAAGGACCTCACCGACAACGTCAACTCCATGGCGAACAACCTGACCGGTCAGGTCCGCAACATCGCCCTGGTGACGACCGCCGTGGCCAACGGCGACCTGTCGAAGAAGATCGACGTGGACGCGCGGGGCGAGATCCTGGAGCTGAAGACGACCATCAACACGATGGTCGACCAGCTCTCCTCGTTCGCCGCCGAGGTCACCCGGGTCGCCCGCGAGGTGGGCAGCGAGGGCCGGCTCGGCGGGCAGGCCGAGGTGGAGGGCGTCTCCGGCACATGGAAGCGGCTCACCGAGAACGTCAACGAGCTGGCGGGCAACCTCACCCGTCAGGTGCGGGCCATCGCCGAGGTGACCAGCGCGGTCGCCGAGGGCGATCTGACCCGGTCGATCACCGTGGACGCCTCCGGCGAGGTCGCCGACCTCAAGGACAACATCAACTCGATGGTCGGCTCGCTGCGCGAGACCACGCGGGCCAACCAGGAGCAGGACTGGCTCAAGACCAACCTGGCCCGGATCTCGGGGCTCATGCAGGGCCACCGGGACCTCGCCGTCGTCGCCGAGCTGATCATGGACGAGCTGACGCCGCTGGTCTCCGCCCAGTACGGCGCGTTCTACCTCGCGGAGGAGACGGGCCGCGGCACCGAGCTGCGACTCATCGGCTCCTACGGCTACCCGGCCGACGACGGGCGCCCCGAGCGGATCCCCCTCGGGCGGTCCCTGGTCGGGCAGGCCGCGCGCAACCGGCGTGCGATCACCGTGGACGCGCTGCCGTCCGCCTACGTGACGATCTCCTCCGGGCTCGGCCGGACCGAGCCGACCGCGCTGCGGGTGCTGCCGATCGTGGTGGAGGAGCAGGTGCTCGGTGTCATCGAACTGGCCTCGGTGACCCGGTTCACGCAGATCCACGAGGACTTCCTCGAACAGCTCATGGAGACGGTCGGCGTCAACGTCAACACGATCGTCGCCAACGCCCGTACGGACGAACTGCTTCTGGAGTCGCAGCGGCTCACCACCGAACTCCAGGCCCGCTCCGAGGAGTTGCAGGTCCAGCAGGACGAATTGCAGCGCTCCAACGCGGAGCTGGAGGAGAAGGCCACGCTGCTGGCCGAGCAGAACCGGGACATCGAGACGAAGAACCTGGAGATCGAGCAGGCCCGGCAGGAGCTGGAGACCCGCGCGCAGGAGCTCTCCCTCGCCTCGAAGTACAAGTCGGAGTTCCTGGCCAACATGAGCCACGAGCTGCGCACCCCCCTCAACAGCCTGCTGATCCTCGCCCAGTTGCTGGCGCAGAACCCCTCGCACAACCTCACGCCGAAGCAGGTGGAGTACGCCGGGATCATCCACTCCGCCGGTTCGGACCTGCTGCAACTGATCAACGACATCCTCGATCTGTCCAAGGTCGAGGCGGGCAAGATGGACATCAGCCCCGAGCGGGTGCCGCTGCGCCGGCTGCTCGACTACGTCGAGGCCACGTTCCGCCCGATGACGAGCCAGAAGAGCCTGGAGTTCACGGTCTCCACCGCGCCCGGTGTGCCGGTGGACCTGCTCACCGACGACTCCCGGCTGCGGCAGGTGCTGCGCAATCTGCTGTCCAACGCGGTGAAGTTCACCGAGCGGGGCAGCGTGGAGCTGCGCATCGAACCGGCGCAGGCCCAGGACGTGCCGGCCGCCGTGCACCGCGAGGGCGCCGTGGTGGCGTTCCACGTCAAGGACTCCGGCATCGGCATCGCCGCGCACCAGCTGGAGACCATCTTCGGCGCGTTCCAGCAGGCGGACGGCACCACCAGCCGCAAGTACGGCGGCACGGGCCTCGGTCTGTCCATCACCCGGGAGATCGCCCATCTGCTGGGCGGCGCGGTGACGGTGGAGAGCACGCCGGGGCAGGGCAGCACGTTCACCCTGTATCTGCCGGTCGCCCGGGCCGACTTCGAGGAGCTGAACCGGGCGCCGCAGCCGGCGGCGCTGCCGGCCGGGTCCGGCGAGGCGTCCGAGGCGCCGCCCGCCCCGGCCACGGCCACGCCGCCGGCCGCGCGGCGCCGCCGGCTGCTCATCCTGGAGGAGCGGCCGCGCGGGCTGCTCACGCTGGTCGCCGAGAGCACCGTCGCCAATCTGTCGCGGGGGCACGGCGGGACCGATCCGCGCGAGGTCATCGACATCATCACCACCGTCGACGCGCAGGAGGCGGCCGGGGCACTGGCCGCCGAGCCGTGCCACTGCGTGGTGCTCGACCTCGGCATGGGCGACGACGAGGCCTCCCGCTTCCTGGACGCGCTCGACGGGGACCCGGCGCCCGCCTCCGTGCCGGTGCTGGTCCACAACGGCCGGCGCGTCGACGTCGACCGGGACCCGGTGCTGCGCGGACGCACCGAGAGCGGTGCCCTGGAGATCCTCTCCAGCCTGGACGAGCTGCGCGAGCGCATCGCCCTGCACCTGTCGGCCGAGGAGCCGGGCGACGTACTGCCGCTGGTGCGCACGGAGAAGCCGCAGCCGGAGTCGCCGGTGGTGGACGGCTCGTTCGCCGGCCGTACGGTCCTCGTCGTCGACGACGACGCCCGCAATCTGTTCGCCCTGAGCGGCATCCTGGAGCTGCACGGCTTCCGGGTGCTGCACGCGGAGAACGGCCGCAAGGGGGTGGACGCGCTGCTCGCCCACCCGGAGGTCTGCCTGGTCCTGATGGACGTGATGATGCCGGAGATGGACGGCTACGCGGCCACCGCGGAGATCCGCGGCCTGCCGCGCTACGCCGATCTGCCGATCATCGCGGTCACCGCGAAGGCGATGCCCGGCGACCGGGAGAAGAGCCTGCTGTCCGGCGCGAGCGACTACGTGACCAAACCGGTCGACGCCAACGATCTGATCGCCTGCGTCCGCCGCTGGCTGACCGGCTGAGGCCGGGCGGTGCCCGCACCGCCCCGCCCGCCGCACGGACCTCTCCGACCGCCAGCCGAGGAGCACGACCGCAGTGACCACACCCCACGGACCCGACGGGCCCCCGGCCGAGGACCCACCGCAGCCCCCGCCTCCCACGGCGGACACCCCGTCGGCGGACGCCACCGGGCACCCCGACGCCCAACCCCCCGCCGCCGAACCGTCCGACGCCCACTCACCCGGCACGGCCCGCGTACCGGCCGACACCCCGTCACCTGACACGGCCCCGGTACCGGCCGACGCGACCGCGCCCCGCACGACGGCAGGCCAGGCCGACGGAACCAGGCCGACGGAACCACACCCGGCACGGGCCCCGTACCGGCCAGCACGACCGCGCCCCGCACGGCGGCACGCCAGGCCGACGGAACCACACCCGGCACGGCCGCCGAACCGGCCGACACGACCGCGCCCGGCACGACGGCACGCCAGGCCGACGGAACCACACTCGGCACGGGCCCCGTCGGCACGGGCCCCGTACCGGCCAGCACGACCGCGCCCCGCACGGCGGCACGCCAGGCCGACGGAACCACACCCGGCACGGGCCCCGTACCGGCCGACACGACCGCGCCCCACACGACGGCACACCGAGCCGACGGGACCACACCCGGTACGGCCCCCGAACCGGCCGGCACGACCGCGCCCCACACGACGGCACGCCAGGCCGACGGGACCACACCCGCCACGGCCCCCGCCGGGTCCGCCCCCGGCGGCGAAGCCGCATCCGGTGCCACCGCCGGGGCCGGGGCCGACGGCCCCGTCCCAGCGGGCCCCGTCCCAGCGGGCCCCGTCCCGGCGAGCCCCGTCCCGGCAGGCCCCGTCCCGGCGGTCGCCGCCCCGGCGAGCCCCGTCCCGGCAGGCGCCGCCCCGGCGAGCCCCGTCCCGGCAGGCGCCGCCGCGGCGCCGACGGACGCCGTCGGCTCCGGCGCGGACCCGGCGGTACGGCCCGACGGCCCCGGCCGGCCGGCGGCCGCCCCCGGGACGAGCCGCGCCCCGCGACCGGGGGGCGCCGACGCCCCGGCAGCCGGTGCCGGCTCCGCCACGGGCCCCGGCCCGCTGCCGGGCGGAGCCGGTGGCGCGCCGGAGGCGGATGCCGTGTCGGGTGCGGACGGTGGCGGGCGCCGGGCGCCGTCCGTCGTCGAGGGCGCCGACGGCGATGCCGGCCTCGCCGCCGGGACCGGCGACGGCGACGCGCGGTCGGCCGTGGGGCGGCTCGCGGCGACCGTGCGGCGGTTGCGGCAGGAGGTGTGGGCCGCGCAGGCGGCCGCCGACGGGCGGGCCCTGGTCGACCTGGCGCGCGGCATCCTCATCGAGCGGCTCGGCCTCGGCCCCGTCGAAGCCGCCCGGCATCTCACCGCCCTCGCCGAGCAGGCCGGCGTGGCGCCCCTGGAACTGGCCGTCGACGTCATCAACCAGGCGGCCCGCGACCGCCTCTCCGAGGTCGCCGCGGAGTTCGTCGCCGAGGCCACCGAGGCACCCGGCACCCCGGCCGGCCCCCGTGCGGCCTCCTCCGCGGTGGTCCGGCTGCGCACGGCGGAGAGCGGCGCGCTGGCCGCCGCCGACGCCCAGGCCGTCGCCGACTCCCTCCTCCAGCACGCCCTCGCCCCGCTGGGCGCCTGCGCGGTCGCCGTGTGGGCGGCCCGCTCCGACGGCTCCCTCGCGCTGGCCGGCAGCGCCGGCTTCTCCGCCGCGGAGGCGGAGCGCTGGTGCTACGTCCCGCCGGGCGTCGCCACCGTCGCCCGCTGCGCGCTCACCGAGCGCGGCACCCAGTGGTACTCCTCCCTCGACGAGGCCGGCGTCCCCAGCATCGGCCACACCGAGTTCCCGCACGGCGGCCGGGTCGCCGTACCCGCCGGCACCGGCGGCCGCATCCACGGCGTCCTGGAGATCGGCTGGGCCTCCCCGCTCGCCCCGCAGCCCCCGCAGATCGTCCGCCAGGTCGAGGCACTGGCCGAGCTGTGCGCGCACACCCTGGAGACCCACACCCCGCCCGTCGTCACCCCCGGCGAGCCGCCCGCCCAGCCCGGTGTCTCCGAACTCGTCCACCTCGCCGAGGGCCTGCACGACCCGGCGCTGGTGCTCGTCCCCTGCTTCGACGACGACGGCCACCTCGTCGACTTCCGCATCCACTACGTCAACTCCCGCTTCCTCGACCCGGCCGGCCGGCCGCGCGGTGCCGTCAACGGGGCGCTGCTCCTGGAGGCCTATCCGATGGCCGCCGGGGAGAGCGAGCTGTTCCAGCGGATCGAGCGGGTGTACGCCACGGGCGAGCCGTTCCGCGCCCAGCGGATGACGCTCACCGCGCTGGTCGAGGAGGTGGCGCTGTCCGCCGTGGCGGACGTGCACATCAGCCGGCACGGCAGCAGCCTGCTGTTCATCTGGCGGATCGAGGACGAGGCGGCCCGGCTGGCCAGCCTGCTCCAGCACGCCCAGCGGCTCGGCCGGATCGGCGGCTTCGAGGAGAACCTCCTCACCGACGGCGTCACCTGGAACAGCCAGCTCTACGGGCTCTTCGGCCGCCCCTCCTACGGCGTCCCGGTCCGGCTCCAGGACCTGCCCGCGCACGCCCACCCCGACGACGCCGTGGCCCTCGGCCGCTTTCTGCGGACCGTGCTGCACAACCTGCGCCCCGCCTCCGTCGCCTTCCGGCTACAGCGCCCGGACGGCGTCACCCGGCACATGCGGGTGGTGGCCGAGCCGGTGCTGGACGCCGACGACGGGCTGCTCGCCGTGCGCGGGGCGTACCAGGACATCTCCGCCCAGCACTGGACGGAGGTCGCACTGGCCGCCACCCGCGACCAGCTCGCCCACAGCGAGCAGCAGTCCGCCGAACGCAACCGGCTGGCGCTGCAATTGCAGCACGCGATCATGCCGCCCACCCAGGCGCCGCTGGAGATTCCCCAGTTGCGGCTCGCCGTGCGCTACCGGCCCGCCGAGACCGAGCAGCTGGTCGGCGGCGACTGGTACGACGCGGTCGTGCTGCCGTCGAAGAAGGTGCTGCTGTGCGTGGGCGACGTCGCCGGGCACGGCATCGACGCGGCGACCAGCATGGTCGTGCTGCGCAACGCGCTGCGGGGCCTCGCGGTCACCGGCGCGGGCCCGGCCCAGCTGCTGTCCTGGCTGAACATAGTGGCGCACCACCTCACCGGCGCCGTCACCGCCACCGCCGTGTGCGGCCTGTACGACCCCGTCACCCGCTCCCTGCGCTGGGCCAGGGCGGGCCACCTCCCGCCCGTACTGGTGCGGAACGCGGAGGCCACCGCTCTGCCGCTGGTACGGGGCCTGCTGCTCGGCGCGGTGTCGGAGACGACGTACGAGGAGGCCGAGGTGCGGCTCGCCCCGGACGACACGCTGCTGATGTACACCGACGGCCTGATCGAGCGCCGCGACCTGCCGGTGGAGGAGTCGCTGGCGCATCTGCTGACCACGGCCGGCACCCCCGCCTCGCCGCTGCCGCAGCAGCTGGACCGGCTGCTGACGTACAGCAGATCGGACACCGACGACGACACCTGCATCGTGGGCATACGCGTGCTGTGACCGGCGACGGGGAACCCTTCGTACGAGAGAGCGAAAAGGGCGGTGTGAAGATCGGCAAGGGGGGTACTGAAGCGTGGCCCATGCCAACCCCATTGAATGAGGGTGAATGAGATGACAGCCGTGGCCGCCCACGCCGCAGCCCGTACGACGCATGTGACCCCAGCTCCGGACACCGTCGCCGATCCCCAGAGCGTCAGCCCCAAGGACGCGCGGGAGCTGTCCCGGCACTTCTTCGCCCGGCTGGCCACGCTGGAGGAGGGCACGCCCGACTTCCAGTACGTGCGCAACACCCTGATCGAGATGAACCTCTCGCTCGTCCGGTACGCGGCCTCGCGGTTCCGCAGCCGGGGCGCGGACGAGATGGAGGACATCGTCCAGGTCGGCACGATCGGTCTGATCAAGGCGATCGACCGGTTCGAGCTGACGCGGGAGGTGGAGTTCACCTCGTTCGCGGTGCCGTACATCGTGGGTGAGATCAAGCGTTTCTTCCGGGACACCAGCTGGGCCGTGCACGTGCCGCGCCGGCTCCAGGAGGCGCGGGTCGAACTGGCCCGGGCGACGGAGGAGTTGAGCCGCCGCACCGGCAGACAGCCGACGGTGCGGGAGCTGTCGGCGCTGATGTCGCTGCCGGAGGAGGAGGTCATCGAGGCGCGCAAGGCGTCGAACGCGTACCGCAGTTCGTCGCTGGACGCGTCACTGAGCGGGGACGGCGCGCTGGACGGCGAGACCGCCCTCGCGGACTTCATCGGCGTGGAGGAGCGCGGCCTGGAGCTGGTCGAGGATCTGCACTCCCTGGCCCCCCTGGTCGCCGGCCTCCCCGAACGCGACCGCACGATCCTGCACCTGCGCTTCGTGGAGGAGCTCACCCAGGCCCAGATCGGCGACCGGCTGGGCATCTCCCAGATGCATGTCTCCCGCCTCCTCAACCGCATCGTCACCACCCTGCGCCAGGGATTGCTGGGCACCTCCTGAAGAAGGGGCGCGGGGAACCGCGCGGTCTTTTGGGCGGGGTCTGAGGGCAGCCCCCGGGGGACGGGAAGGGCAGGGGCGGCGGGGGCGAAAACCCCCCCCGCCCCCGCCCCACCCCCGCGTTTCGCGCGATCCTCCCGTGGCACCCGGCAGTCACCGCCCGCCCCGCCCAGGGGCAGACCGAGACGCACAGACAGGAGAGTCCCCATGGCCACCGGAGAGACCGGCTTCAGCGACGTCGTCTTCGACCTCATCTCCGTCCAGTACCACTCCCTGAAGGCCGGCCACGACTACGGCCAGTACGTCCGCGACGCGGAGAACGCCGGCAAGAAGGACATCGCCGACTTCTTCCGCTCCGTCATGGAGCAGGACTCCGAGCGCGCCGCCCAGTGCCACCGCTTCCTCGGCGAACTCCGCGGCCCCGAGGACGCCCAGCCCGTCAGGGGCACGGACTGACCGCACCGCGCCACACCGCACCCACCCGCCCCGGGCCCGCCGCACACGCACCACGTGCGCCGGGCCCGGGCGCTTCCACGTCCCGGCCCGGCGACCCCGCCGCAGCGGCCTGCGGAGGCGGCGTCCGGGTTCCGCGCCGGCGAGGCATGCCCCGCCCCGCTCCGGGTAGGCGGGCTCTGCTCGCCACGGCCCGCACGCCCCGCGGCGAGACGTTGATCACTGCCAAGGGACGCGTCCGCGGCGCATCCGGACGCCACCCCGGGGTAGGCAGGCTCTCGTAGGAAGTGCTTCGTGGAGGACGATGTGTCGACTGAACAAGCCCCCCTTTCCATCGACGTGACCCTGCCCCGGGAGGATGTCGCGCTGGTCACCGTGAAGGGATTCCTCGACGTCGACACGGCGACCGAGCTGCACCACCACCTGGCCAACCAGGTGCACCACGGCCGGCACCATCTGCTGCTCGACCTGTCCGCCGTGCCGTTCATGGACTCCTCCGGCATCAACATCATTCTCAAGGCGTACAAGGAGACGCGGCGGGTCGACGGCAGCGTGCGCCTGGTGGACCCGGCCCCCGCCGTCCAGCGCATCCTGGATTTGACCGGCGTGAGCCTGACCGTCCCGTCCGCCAAGACCGTGGACGACGCGCTCGCCGACCTGAACGGCACGACACCCGGCGGCACGACCGCCGCCGGCGGCTGACGACCACCGCCCCCGCCCGCGCACGGTTCCGGTCTCCGACGGCAGGAGGCCCCTTCCGCCGTGCGCGGGAAGACCCGGTCGTACCATTTCGGCGGGAAGCCCGCCCGCAAGCCCCGCCGACAGCCCGTGACCTCGAAGGAGACAGGAAACGTGACGGACCAGGAGCCGGCAGTGGCCGTGGACAAGGGCGCAGCGGCACGAGCCGTCGGTGAGTTCCTGTTGCGCCGCCGGGAACAGATCGCCCAGCGCTGGGCGGACGAGACCTTGTTCCGCACGGTCTTCACGGTCTCCCGCGACGAGGCCGTGGAGATGGCCAGGAACGTCGTCGAGGCGCTCGCCGCGGTGGCCGCCTCCGGCCAGGTGGAGAGCCTGGGCGCGGCCGGCTTCGCCGGGGTGCGTGAGCAGATCGGCCGCATGGCGTCGTCCCGGGCGCGCTCGGGGGCCACGGCCGCGGGCATCGCCGGCGAGGTCGCGGCCCTGCGCCCCTCCGTCGTCGAGCAGCTGACGGCGGACCTGGCGGAGGCGGACGGCGCGGCCCGCGAGGAGTGCATGGTGACGCTCACCGTGCTGCTCGGGACCCTGCGCGTCCTGGTCATGGAGACGGCCCTCACCGCGGGCGAGGAGCTCCTGGAGCGGCAGCGCATGCAGCTCCTGGAGGTGGCCACGCCGGTGATCAAGCTGTGGAGCGGCATCGTCGCCGTCCCGCTGATCGGCACGCTCGACAGCGCCCGCAGCCAGGTGGTGATGGAGAGCCTCCTCGAGGCCGTCGTCGCGCAGCGGGCCCGGTTCGCCATCCTGGACATCACCGGGGTGCCGACGGTCGACTCGCTGGTCGCCCAGCATCTGATGAAGACGGTCGCGGCGGCCCGGCTGATGGGCGCGGAGTGCATCGTCTCGGGCATCCGGCCGGCGATCGCGCAGACCATCGTCCACCTGGGGATCGACCTCGGTTCGGTGGTGACCCGGGCGACCCTGGCGGACGCCCTCGGGTACGCCCTGCACCGCCAGGGCGCCATGATCGTCGACCAGCCGAGCGCGGGGGGCGACCCGCGGTGACCGGCGGTGGCCCGGACCCGCTGGGCAGCCATGTGCCCGTCCTCAAGCTCGGCGACGTCCTGCTGGTGACGTTGCAGGGCGATCTCCACGACCACGCGGCCGAGAAGTTGCAGCGGGACATCGTCGAGGCGATCGCGCGCAGTTCGGTCACCGGTGTCGTCCTCGACGTCTCGGGCGTGGAGATCGTCGACTCGTTCCTCGGCCGGGTGTTCGCGGAGATCGCCGCCAACGCCCGGCTGCTGGCGGCGCAGACCGTCGTGGCCGGGATGCGGCCCGCGGTGGCGATCACCCTGGTCGAGCTGGGGCTCACCCTGCCCGGGCTGCGCACGGCGCTCGACACCCAGGAAGCGCTGCGCATGCTGACGGAGGCGTCCGCCGCCCTCCCGCGCGGGGCCGAACGCCGGGAGAGCGCGTGACCGAGACCTCCGGCCGGGTGGCCGCCCGGCTGCCGATCCGCTCGGACATGGATCTGGCGTGGGTACGGCAGCATGTGCGGCAGGCCGCCGCCGAGCTCGGCTTCGGCCTGGTGGAGCAGACCAAACTGGTCACCGCGGCCAGCGAACTGGCCCGCAACACCCTGGTCCACGGCGGGGGCGGACACGTCGACTGCGTCCCGCTCGACGACGGCCGGACCCGGGGCCTGAAGCTGACGTTCTCCGACGAGGGCCCGGGCATCCCCGACGTGGAGCTGGCGCTGAGCGACGGCTACACCTCCGGCGGCGGGCTCGGCCTGGGCCTGGGCGGAGCGCGCCGGCTGGTGCACGAGTTCTCCCTGGACAGCCGGCCGGGCGAGGGCACCTCGGTGACGGTCATCTGCTGGGCCGCGGCCCCGCCGCACCCGCGCGGGGGCGTCCGATGACCCGCGTCTGGGACGTGCCGGTGCACGACTCGACCCGGGTGCGGGACGCCCGGGTGGCCGCCGAGAGCGCGGCCGGCCTGCTGGGCTTCGACGAGGCCCGCCGGGCGGTGGCGGCGCTGGTCGCCACCGAGCTGGCCACCAATCTGCTCAAGCACGCGGGCGGCGGCCAGATCCTGGTCGACACGGTGGACGCCGCCGACACCGCGCCGGCGGCGCCCGGCCCGGGAGCGGCCCCCGGCGTCCGGGGACCGCTCCCGGCCGGGGAGCGGAACCGGCTGGTGCAGATCGTCGCGCTCGACCACGGCCCCGGCATCCCCGATCTGCCGGCCGCCCTCGGCGACGGCTGGTCGACGACGCACTCGCTGGGCGCCGGGCTCGGCACCTGTCTGCGCGTCGCCCACGACTTCGACGTGCACAGCGCGCCCGGGCGGGGCACGGTGGCGCTCGCCCGGATCGGCGCGGTCGCCCGGGGCCGGGGCCCGGCGCCCGGCGCCCGTCCGGCGGCGGTCCGGGCCGGCGGGGTCAACATCCCCTTCGCGGCGGCCGAGCAGTCCGGGGACGCGTGGGCGTGCGTGCGCGCCGCCGACCGGGTCACCCTGCTCCTGGCCGACGGTCTCGGACACGGCGCCGGTGCCGCCCTGGCCTCGGACGCGGCCGTGCGGCGGCTGCGCGAGTGCGCGCATCTGCCGCCGCCGGAGCTGCTCGGGCAGCTCCACACCGCGCTGCGCCGCACCCGCGGTGCCGCCGTCGCCGTCGCCCAACTGGACCTGGCCGCCGGGGAGCTGGGCTTCTCGGGGCTCGGCAACATCGGCGCCCGGCTGCGCTCCGGGGACGACTGGCGGCCGCTGCTGTCGCACCCCGGGATAGCCGGCGTGCACTCCCCCGCCCGGCTGCCGCACCACCGGCTGCCGTGGACGTCCGGCAGCGTGCTGGTGCTGCACAGCGACGGCCTGCCCAGCCGCTGGGCGCCCGCCGCCGACGCCGTCTCCCCCGCGCAGGACCCCGCGGTGACCGCGGCCGTGCTCGTGCGCGACGCCAGCAGCTCCGCGCGGCCCGCGCGCGACGACACCACGGTGGCGGTGCTGACCGGCCCGCCGCCCGAGGGACCGTGAGCCCTTCATGACCGACACCTGGCAGATCACCGACGCCGTCGACGCCGCCCGGGCCCGGACGGCCGCCGCCCGCGCCGCGGCCGCGCACGGCGTGCCCGTCGTCGAGCGGGCCCGGCTGGTCGGCGCGCTCTCGGCGCAGCTGCGACAGTGCCTGACCAAGGGCGCCACGTGCCGGCTGGTCCTGAAGACCGAGGTGCCCGCCGACGGCACGGGGCGCGCCCGGCTGTGGGCCGTCGTCGTACCCGACGCGGGCGGCGGGACCGGCACCGGGGAGCCGCCGGCCTGGCAGACCTCCGTCGACCTGCCCGGGCCCGCGGACGGCGGGTGCGCCTCCGGGGGCGTCGGCCCGTCGTCCGTGCGGCCGGGGCCCGACGAGTTCGCCGAGGCGCTGCTCGGCGCCGACGAGGACACCTCGCACCTCCTGGACCGGCTGGCCGAGCAGGAGGCGCTGGTCGCCTTCCACCGCGAGGAGCTGCACCAGACCAATCAGGGCGTGCTGGCGCTGCACGCGGAGCTGGACGCCGCCGGGCAGGCGCAGCGCGAGCTGTTCGCGGCCGAGCGGGCGGCCCGCACGGAGGCGGAGGAGGCGCGCCGCCGGCTGACGTTCCTGGCGGACGCGAGCGCGGCGCTGACCTCCTCCCTCAACCACGAGGAGATCCTGCGGCTGCTGACCGGGCTGCTGGTCCCGGCGTACGCGGGCAGCGCCGATGTGTGGCTGTTCACCAACGGGGAGCGGGAGCGGCGGCGGGCGGCGCGGCCCGCGGCCGCGGTGGTCGCCGCCCGCACCGGCCGTCCGCAGTACGCGGCGGACCATCCGGGCGGGCTGCCGGGGGTCGACGACCGGCCGGCGTCCGCGCTGTGCCCGGACCGGCCGCTGCTGTGCGTGCCGCTGGTCTCCCGGCGTTCGACGCTGGGGGTGCTGACCCTGACACCGCCCGGGGAGCGCTGGGACCCGGACGACGCGGTGATGCTGATCGAGCTGGCCCGCCGGGCGGGCACGGCCATCGACAACGCGCAGCGCTTCGAGCACAACCGGGACATCGCGGAGACGCTGCAACGGGCGCTGCTGACCGAGCTGCCCACGACACCCGGGCTGCGGCTGGCCGCCCGCTATCTGCCGGCCACACACGGGCTGAACATCGGCGGCGACTGGTACGACGCGTTCCGGCAGCCCGACGGCAGTCTGATCACGGTGGTCGGCGACGTGACGGGCCACGGGTTGCACGCGGCGGTGATGATGAGTCAGCTGCGCACCGCGCTGCGGGCGTACGCGGTGGACGGCGGCAGCCCCGGGCAGTTGCTGACCCGGCTGCACGTGTTCCTGCACCACCTCCAGCCCGATCTGTACGCCACCGCCGTGATCGCCCGGTTCCGCCCGGACGAGCCGGTGCTGACCTGGGCCGCCGCCGGGCATCCCCCGCCGGTGCTGCGCACCCCGGACGGTGCGGTGCGCACCCTGGACGCCAAGCCGGGCGCGATGCTCGGCATCCCGCTGCGCCAGGACATCGCCGACCACACGCTGGAGCTGCCGCCCGGGTCGACGCTCGCGCTGTACACCGACGGTCTGGTGGAGCGGCGGGCGCTCGGCATCGACCCGGGGATCGGGCGGCTGGCCGAGGCGCTGGCGGCGCTGCCGGAGAGCGCGCTGAACGGGGCGGAGGGGGATCTGACGGGCGCCGCCGACCGGATCCTCACGCCCATGCTGCACGACTCCGAGCGCGACGACGACGTGTGTCTGCTGCTCTGCCGCACGGGGGACGCGGCGGCGCCGGACCCCGTCGTGGCGCGCGGCGGATCGTCCGGACGTACGACGACGGACGGGGGCCGGACGTGATGCGTAGGCGCACGCGCCGACGGGCAGCCGTGGCTCAGGAGGTGAGAGGCCGGGCAGGAAGGGAAACCGGAAGCGGTGACACCGCAGGCGAGAACGGGGTGAGATGGCAACCGGGCAGCGTTGGGACGACAGGCTTTCCATAGACATGGTCGATAACCTCACCGCCACTTTCGAGGGCGAGCTGCACAACGTGACGGACGCACGGTTCGCCGCGGAGGACTTCCTGCGCACTCTGGCGGACGTCTCCCCTCCCCGGAGTCCGGAGTGCTGGAACGACATCCTGCTGGTGGTCAACGAGCTGGCCGCCAACGCCGTCCAGTACGCGCCGGGCCCGTTCGAGCTGCGGATGCGCCCGACCTTCGACGGCGTCCATGTGACGCTGCACGACACCAATCCCACGCCGCCGGCCCCGCGGCCGTTCCGTCCCAGCACGGGCGGGGGCGGCATCGGGTGGCATCTGGTGCACACCCTGTGCCACCAGGTGAGCGTGGTGACGCAGTCGGACGGCAAGGACGTGCACGTCTTCCTGCCGTGGTGACCGGCCCCGCACACCGCGACGGCCGCCCCCACCGTTCCCGCGGTGGTGGCGGCCGTTTCGCTGCCGGTGGCGGCTACTCCGGGGAGCGGGCCGGCAGACCCCGGTAGTACGCGTCGACGCGGTCGAGGTACGCGGGGTCGAGGGTCTCGCTGTCCGTGCGGAACACGGGCGCGGACTTCACCTCGTCCTTGGTGCAGGCCAGGGTCACCCGCCGGGCCTCGCCGTCGATGGCGGTGACCAGGCCGGCCGGTATCAGCATGCTCTTGCCGAACACCCACACCCCGGTGTCCACGATCAGATGCCGCATGCCGTCCCGTTCGACCTGCCGGTCCACGTGCCCGATGGTCCCGTCGGCCGCGGCGACGGAGAACCCCGTGAGCACCTGTCCCTCCGTGTGGCCGCTGTCCGGTGCGTACGCCCATGGTCTGTCGATGGTCATGGCGCTTCCCCCTTCGTTCCGCGTGCTGTGTGGTGCTGTGTCGTTCCACGTGACCGTGTGGGTGGGCGGGTCAGGCCGCCAGGCGGGTCTCGCGGGCGAGGCGGGCGGTCCGCCGGGCGCAGCAGGCCCTGGCCAGTGCGGCGTCGGCGGCCTCGATGGCCTCGCGTATGCCCTCGGTGCCGGTCGCCGCGCACAGTTGGCGGCTGACCTCCCGCAGGGTTCTTCGTAGTTCCTGGGTGTCCCGTTCGGCGAGTGCGATGCGCACGGTCGCGTAGTGGGTGAGCAGTTCACGCAGGCGCGTGGGGCTGGGCGTCGTCACGGCAGGGCTCCTTTGCGGGCTGTCCTGCTCATATCCCGTTTCGCCGCGCGCACACCCCGACCACGCGGCGACGGAGACCCTGTGCGGTGTTCAGCAGGCGGGTCCGGTGCGGGCGGCGCGGGGAATCTCGATCTCGGCGGTGACCTCCTTGCCGCGGCCCGCCGTGAGCGACTCCACGGTCAGCGCCCGGCTGACCGCCTCGACGATCTCCAGTCCGTGCCCGCCGACCCGGCCGCCGTTGCGAGGCTGGGCCACGGGGACGTCGGCCGAGGTGTCCCACACGGCGACGCGCACGGCGTGGCCGTCCGGCGGCATCTCCACCCGCAGCCCGCAGGCGCCCGGGGCGTGCCGGAGGACGTTGGTGACCAGCTCGCTCACGACGAGCTGGACGTCGTCGCGGGTACGGTCCGGGAGGGGGGTGCGTCCGTCGCCGACCTCGGTCAGGAAGGCGAGGGCGGCCTCGCGGGCCTGGGCGGCGGTCACCGAGCCGGCTTCCCAGGTGACGTGTCGCAGCCGTGCCGCTCGCGCGCCCGGGCCGGTTCCCTCCGACAGCTGCTGCCTCAGCGGAATGACCATGGGATGATAAGCCTTACGCGGTAGGATTTGTTACTTTCTGTCCCGATCGATACTTCTTCCGACTACCCTCCGCCCCGAAGAGTATGAGAGCTCCTTCCTCCCTTCGTGTGCCCGAATCGGGCGGTACCCCCACGGGTGCACCCACCGTGTCGCCGGTGTCGCTCAACGAAAGGGAATTGCCGCCGGATTCATGGCCAACGGTGGTCCGCGTCGGCTAGATTCGAGCCCCCGCCGGTCCCCTCTTGATCGGCGCCGGCAACAAGCAAGCACGTCGGGGGGCGGCGCATGCACAACTCCGGGCTCGCTCCATGGGACGCCCCCGTCATGACCGGCGGTCTCGGCGAAAGTGTCTTCGAGCTGGCCGCGCGTGATCCCGGCCGGCCACAGCTCGCCCGCCGCGCGCCGGACGCCCCCGGCGGATGGATCCACGTCAGCGCGGCCGAGCTGCGCGACGAGGTCGTCGACGTGGCCCGGGGGCTGGTCGCCTCCGGGATCTCGCCCGGCAACCGGATCGCCATCATGGCCCGCACCCGGTACGAGTGGACGGTCCTCAGCTGCGCCCTGTGGACGCTGGGCGCCGAGGTCGTCCCCCTCTACCCGACGTCCTCGCACGAGCAGGTCGAGTGGATCCTGCGGGACGCCGACTGCGTGGGCGTCGTGGTCGAGGACGAGCAGGGCATCATGACCGTCGGCTCGGTCTGCGCCCGGCTCCCCCGGCTGCGGCACGTGTGGCAGTTGGACGCGGGCGGTCTTGAGCAACTGGTCGAACGCGGCCGCCCGGTGCCGACGGCGACGGTCGACTCACTGCGCCGGATCGTGCTGCCCGACTCCACCGCCGTCGTCGCCTACACCTCCGGCACCAGCGGCCGGCCCCGCGGCTGCGCGCTCTCCCACCGCAGCCTGGCCAGCCCCTGCGACACCCTGCTCGAGGGCTGGCGCCACACCGCGGCCCCGCCCGGGGAGCAGCCGGCCGTCCTGGTCTTCCTGCCGTTCTCCCACGTGTACGGGCTGATGATCCAGGCGCTGTGCCTGCGCGGCGGCTTCCTGATGGCGCACGAACCCGATCTGCACTCGGAGACCCTGGCCGCCGCTCTGCTCTCCTTCCGCCCCACTTATCTGCACGGGGTGCCCTCGGTCTTCGAGCGGGTCTACAAGAGCTTCCTGGCCTCGGCCGAGCGGGCCGGCCGGGGCGCGCTGTTCGAACGCGCGGCGCGGACAGCCCGGGACCACGCCGAGGCCGTGGAACGGCAGCGGCTGGGCACCGGCTCCGGGCCCGGACTCGATCTGCGGCTCCAGCACGCCCTGTACGAGAAGAGCGTCTACCGCAAACTCCGTGAGTCGCTCGGCGGTCGGCTGTGCGGCGCCGTCTCCGGCGGCTCCTCGCTCAACCGTGAACTCGCCCTCTTCTTCGCCGGCATCGGCATCCTCGTGCACGACGGCTACGGGCTGACCGAGACCAGCGGCGGGGTCACCATGCAGCCGCTGGGCCGGGAGAAGTTCGGCACGGTGGGCAGACCGCTGCCCGGCATCGACGTCCACGTCGCCCAGGACGGCGAGATCCTGGTCCGCGGCCCGTCCCTGTTCCAGGGGTACATCAACGACGAGGCCGGCACCCAGGAGGTGCTCCAGGAGGGCTGGCTCGCCACCGGCGACCTCGGCAGGCTCGACTCCGAGGGCTATCTGACGCTCACCGGCCGCAAGAAGGACATCATCGTCACCAGCGGCGGCAAGAGCGTGGCCCCGGCGGCCCTGGAGGAGCGGCTGCGGATGCACCCGCTGATCCACCAGGCCGTGGTGGTCGGCGACAACCGCCCGTGCGTGGGCGCGCTGATCACCCTGGACCCGGAGTACCTGCCGCACTGGCGTACGGTGCTGGCCGGCCAGGGCGAGGGGCAGTCCCGCGAGGCACGGGAGGAGAACGCGCTGCGGCAGGAGGTGACCCGGGCGGTCGCCGCGGCCAACAGCGCCGTCTCACGCTCGGAGTCCATCCGCGTCTTCCGCGTCCTGCCCGAACCCTTCGACCAGGCCAACGGCCTGCTCACCCCGTCCATGAAGCTGCGCAGGGACGAGATCACCCGCCGGTACGCCACGGAGATCGAGGCGATGTACCAGTCCTCGTACGACGCCCCGCCGCACCCCCGTGACCCGGCCCCCGCCCCGGAGGCGGCGGCCGGCTGGGAGGAGGCGGAGGACGACGTCTTCCGCCGCGTGCGCTGACACACACGCGGCCGCCACCCCGCACGCCCTCGTGCGCGCGGCCCCGGGCGGTCTGTCCCGTCCCGCGTCGAACGGCCATGCTGGGCCCGGACGTCGGACGATCACCGGGAGGCCGGAACACATGACGACGCAGACGGACCGGACGGAGCGCGACACCCGGGACTTCGAGATACGGCCGGCCGCGGGGCACACCGGGGCCGAGATCCACGGCGTGGACCTGGCCGCGCCGCTCGACGACACGGTGGTCGCGGCGATCCGCGCGGCGCTGCTGCGCTGGAAGGTCCTCTTCTTCCGCGGCCAGCGCCTGGACCACGCCGGCCACGTGGCCCTCGCCCGCCGCTTCGGCACGCCCGTACGGCTCGGCCGCCGCGGCAGCGCCTCGCCCAAGGACGTGCCCGAGGTGGAGACGACCGCCGACCGGCTGGAGCTGGGCGGACGGTTCGGGATGGAGCACGAGGAGTGGCTGCGCCGGCGCCGGCACTCGCTGCTGCGCGGCTGGCACTGCGACCACGGCGCCCGGATCGACCCGCCCGCGGCGACCATCCTGCGCGCCGAGACCGTACCGCCGTACGGCGGCGACACCACCTGGTCCAACCTGGCCGCCGTGTACGCCGGACTCTCCCGGCCGGTGCGGGAGTTCGTCGACGGGCTGCGGGCCGAGCACCGGCTCGGCGTGGGCTACCAGCCGCGCCCCGGGGACGACGCCTACCTGCGCCATCTGCTGGACCATCAGGTCGCCACCGAGCACCCACTGGTCCGGGTGCACCCGGAGAGCGGGGAGCGGCTGCTGTACGTCAACGGCTACTACGTCGAGCAGATCAGCGACGTCTCGCGGGCGGAGAGCGCGGCGCTGCTCGAGATGCTCCTGGAGCAGGCGGTACGGCCCGAGTACACCGTGCGGTTCCGCTGGGAGCCGGGCAGCGTGGCGTTCTGGGACAACCGGGCCACCATCCATCTCGCCCCCGGCGACACCGCCCACCTCGGGCATCCGCGTGTGATGCACCGGGTGATGCTGGAGGGCGAGGTGCCGGTCGGTGTCGACGGCCGCCCGTCGACACCGCTCACGGGGACGGAACCGGGCCGCTGGTGAGCGGACGGGCGTGACCCGCGAGCCCCTTCGCGACCCTTCGGACTCAGCCCTGCCCCCTCTCCGCCTCCTGACGCAGGAAGTTGCTGACCTGTCCGGCGAGGTCGGCCGCGCCGGCGTCGGCGCGGGCGGCGGAGTCGGCCGGGCCCGCGGGCAGGGTCAGGTCGGCCGACCACAGGTGCCGGTCGGTCCACTCCTCGTCCATCCGCACCTGCACCTGGATGTCGACCCGGTTCAGGGAGGCGTCCGCGGCGGCCGCGTAGAGCACGGCCGTGGCCCGCCGCAGCGGATAGACGTCGTACCCCTCGATGAACTGCGAGTTCCGCCAGTCCAGGAAGGCGCTCTCGCCGTCGGCACCGGTACGCACGTCGAGCTGCCCGTCCTCGAGGGAGACACCGACCGGGGCGCCGCCGCGGTTCTCGACGGTCACCCGGAACCGGAAGTAGGTGAGCCCCTCGGCGGCGTCCTCACGGCCCCGTGGGGGTTCCGCCTTCTCCAGCCCGTGGACGCGCACGCGCAGACCGCTCCGGTCCTGGTCGTACTCCTGCCAGTCCCCGATCACATTGGGCTCGCGCACGTTTCACCTCTCCACTTCCGCGAAGCTTCCTATCCGCGCGCGGAACAGAGTGTCAAATGCACGCAACCCGTTACGGCCTGCCCCTTTGCCCCACTTGATCACTGATCAAGCCGTGCCCAGCCACGATCCGCCCCCGCGCAGGCACGGCACGTCCTTCACACGTGGCACACATCACGCACAGGAGGGCCGACATGGGGCGCGGGGGGCTGTGCCCGGGAGGGCAGGGGCGGCGGGGGCGAAAGACTCCCCCGCCCCCGCCACCCCCTGGCAAACTGCACGCCATGGCCCCGTTCACCCCCACCCGCGCCCTCCTCCTGCTCGTCACCGGCCTCGTCTGCCTGACGACAGCGAGCGGCGCCCTGATCGGCGCCCTCTTCGGCGGCCCGGCCGCCACCCTCGTCACCGCCGCCTGCGCGGGCACCGTCGGCCTGACCGCCGCCCTCTTCGCCCGCCACCGCGCCCTCACCCACTTCGCCGCCGCCCAACGCCGGGCAGGCGCCCAGGGGTACGCCGAGGGCATCGCCCACGGCGTACTCGCCCACATCACGGCGTACGAGGCCGCCGTCTTCCCGTGCACGGGCCCTGGCGGGGTCACCGCCCAGGAGCGGGAGGCCCGCCGGACCGTCGCCTACCGCACGGCCGCGCTGGACGAGGTACCGCAACCGGTCCGCGAGGCCGCCGCCGACGCGCTCGCCGTACTCGACGAGGCCGACCGCCCCGCCGCACAGGACGCCCTGGCCCGCCTGGCGGCGCTGGTACGGCAGGAGTACGCGCGGCCATGAAGGGGTGCGGGGCCCGCCCCGTTGAGCGCCCGGCCCACCACAGCCGTAAGCCAGGACATGCCCACCTTCCTGCCCGTCCGCCGCCCGCGCGAGGCCGCCCCTCCCCCGGCGCCGCGGGGCCGCACGGTGGCCGTACGGCACCGCCGTCGGCTGACGGCTGCCGCCGTGCTCGCCCTGCTGGTCCAGATGGCCGTCGGCATGCTCACCGCCGCCGCGCAGCAGACCCCCACCATCGACGAGCCCGTCTACGCCGGCACCGCCCTGGTCTACGTGCGCGAGCACAGCCTGCGCTTCAACCCCGAGCACCCTCCCCTGGGCAAGCTGATCGTCGCGGGCGGCGAGGTGTTCGCCCGGCCCCGTCTGACGCCCGGTTTCGACGGGGACCAGGGCGCCCTCGGACGGCGGCTCCTGTACGAGTCGGGGAACGACGCGTGGCGGGTGATGTTCTGGGCGCGGCTGCCGGTGATCGTGCTGACGCTGCTGTTCGGCCTGGTCGTGTTCGCCTTCGCCCGTGATCTCACCGGCTCCGTCGGCGGGCTCGCGGCGCTGGCGCTGTACGCGTTCTCGCCGGACCTGATCGCCCACGGTTCGCTCGCCACACTGGACGTGCCTGCGGTGGGCTTCGTGCTGGTGTCGGTGTGGGCGGTGTGGCGGGCGCGGACCCGCCCGCTGCCGTATCTGCCCGTCGCCGGGCTGGCGTTGGGCGCGGCGTCGGCGACGAAGATGAACACGCTGCCCGCGATCCCGGTGGTGCTGGGCCTAGCGGCGTGGTCGTACGCCACGGCCCGGCGCTCCTCGGACCAGGCTCCCCCGGCCACCGGCCGTCGGGCCCGGCTGCGGCCGCTGCTGCGGGCGGCCGGGACGGCGGCGGGGGTGGGACTGCTCGCGGTGGCCGTCGTGTGGGCGGCCTACCTCGCGGTCGACCCCGGGCTGCGCTGGTCGGCGGCGGCCCACGGGGTGCCGGAGGTGCACGGTCCCCGCGGGCTCCTGGTGCGGCTCCTGCCGTTCCCGGAGCCGTACCGGGACGGGATGCGGCTCCAGTTCGGCTTCGAGAACAAGCCCTGGCAGGGGTTCCTGTTCGGGCACGTCTACACCGGCAACCGCTGGTACTACCTGCCGGCCGCGCTGCTGGTGAAGACACCGCTCGGCATGCTCGCCCTGTGGCTGCCGGGCGCGGCGGCGATGCTCGTGGTCCCCCGGCTGCGCGCGGCGGCGCCGTACGTCCTGCTGCCCCCGGCCGTGCTGCTGGTGGTGGCGATGGACGGGGCGCGGGACTTCGGCACCCGCTACGCGCTGTTCATGCCGCTCTTCCTGGCCGTCGCGGGGGCGTGCGTGCTCGCGCCGCGGCGGCGGTGGGCGTACGGGGCGGTGGCGGCGCTGGTCGCCTTCGTGGCGGTCAGCTCGCTGCGGACGTACCCCTTCTATCTGCCGTACTCCAACGAGGCGTTCGGGGGCCCGGCGAAGACGCGTCTCCGGCTGCACGACGCGAACGTCGACTGGGGGCAGGACCTGGGACGGCTGGCCGACCGGCTGCGGGAGCGGTATCCCGGCGAGAAGGTGTGGCTGGTCTACAAGGGCAGCGGGGTGCCGTCCTGGTACGGCATCGACGCCGCCGATCCGCTGAGGGTGCGGCCGGCGCGGGTGCGGGGGCTGCTGGTGGTGTCCGACTCGTCGATCGCGAAGGCACGGGGGCGCGGTTCGCTCGTTGGGGGGGTTGGGGGGGTGGGGGGGCGGGGGGGCGGGCGGGGGTGTCGACATCTGTGCCGTGGAGCTGCCGCTGATCGCCCCGATGCTCGCCACCCCCGGCTCCCTGCCGCCCGCCCGGCAGGACGCGCGGTGGGCGTACGAGACCAAGCAGGACGGCCAGCGTGTCGTGCTCTATTTGCCCGGCGACGGCCGGATCGAGCTGCGGGCCCGCTCGGGGCAGGTCATCACCGGGGCCTATCCGGAGCTGGCGCCGCTGGGTGCGGCGCTCGGCGGCACCCCGGCCGTGCTCGACGGGGAGGTGGTGGTCCTGGACGAGCGGGGGCGCGGCGACTTCCAGCTGTTGCAGTCGCGGATGGGGCTGGCGCACGCGCCGGCACAGGCGGCCCGGCGGGCGGCGCGTGCGCCCGCGCATCTGGTGCTGTTCGACGTCATGCATCTCGGCGGCGAGTCGCTGACCGGCCTGCCGTACGCGCGGCGGCGGACCCTGCTGGAGGGGCTCGGGCTGTCCGGGACGCACTGGTCGACGCCGGCCGCGCTGGTGGGCCACGGGGAGCGGGCGCTGGCCGCGACCCGGGAGAGCGGGCTCGAGGGGCTGGTGTGCAAGCGGCTCGACTCGGTGTACGAGCCGGGGGTGCGGTCGCGGGCCTGGATCAAGATCCGCAACCTGCGGGTGGTGGACGTGATCGTCGGGGGATGGCTGCCGGGCCGGGGGCGGCTGACGGGGCTGCCGGGGGCGGTCCTCGTGGGGCAGTGGGACGAGGAGGGGCGGCTGCGGTACGTGGGGAGTGTGGGGACGGGGTGGAGCGAGGCGGAGCGGCGGGAGTTGGCGGGGTTGCTGGCGGCCGGGGCATCCGGGGTGTGCCCGTTCGATCCCGCTCCGCGGGTGGCGGGGGCGCGGTGGGTGGTGCCGGGGGTGGTGGGGGAAGTGCGGTACGGGGAGCGGACGCGGGCGGGGATGCTGCGGCAGCCGGCGTGGGGCCGGCTGCGGCCGGACCTGACACCGGAGGAGTCGGCGGCGCGGCTGCTGTGACGGGCGTTTCTACACCCTCGCAGCCCCGCGCCCTGGAACTCGCAGCCCCGCGCCCTGGAAGGGGCGCGGGGAACTGCGCGATCAGCCACGGCTCACCCGCACTCGGCACCGCACACGCACCACCCCGCCGGGCAGCCGCTCACACGTGGCCCAGGCCCCCACTCCCGAACGACCCGCTGGACCCCGGGTCCCAGCGCCTCCGGTGCTGGTCCTCCGCGTGCCGCGTCGAGGCGCGGTGCATGTCGTGCGGAAGGATGCGGTCCTCGCCCTCGCCGCAGCGGTGGACCTCGTCCGCCTCCCTCATCTCGCTCTCCTCACGGATGGCCCCGCCGTCCGGGAGATGTGGTTGTTCGTCCGGCTGCGGCGGGCCCGGTTCCCGGGTGCGCACCGTGATGCCGAAGGTGACGGCCCAGATCAGCAGCCCCGCGATGACGAGACCGCCGACGAAGGCGCCGACGAGATTGAACGCGTGGCTCGATGCGGCCAGCAGAAGGATGTTTTCCGTACCCATACATTGACCGTACTCCGGTCCAAAACGGAATTCGAGGGATGAAGTACCCCTTCCCTTCCGACCCTTCCGACCCGTCGGCCCCGTCAGACGCGGTAGTTCCGCAGCGCCGGTGTCACCGCCGCCAGCACCAGCGTCGCCGCCACGACCAGCAGGCCGCCGCCCGCGACGGCCGCCCGCGCGCCGAGGAGGGAGCCGCCCGTGCCGTGCAGTACGTCGGCCAGGCGGGGGCCGCCCGCGACGACCACCGTGAAGACGCCCTGCATGCGCCCGCGCATCTCGTCCGTGGCCGCGGAGAGCAGGATGGCGCCGCGGAAGACCATGGAGACCATGTCGGCGACGCCGGCCACCGCGAGGCAGGCCACCGCGACCCACAGGTTGCCGCTGAGCCCGAAGCCGGTGACGGCCGCGCCCCAGGCCACGACGGCGACGATCACCATGAGGCCGTGCCGGCGGGCGCGGGAGAACGTGCCGGACATCAGTCCGCCGAGCACCGCGCCGATGGGGATGGCCGCGAACAGCAGCCCCAGCGCCAGCCCCTCCCCGTAGCTCCCGTAGGTCTCCGCGGCGAGCTGCGGGAAGAGGGCCCGGGGCATGCCGAAGACCATGGCGATGATGTCGGCGAGGAACGACAGCAGCAGCACCTTGTGGAGCGAGATGTAGCGGAAGCCCTCCGCTATCGCGCCCAGGCCCGCGCGTCCGGCGGCCTTCGCGGTCGCCGTCAGCGGGGGCAGCGCGGGGAGCCGTACGACCGCCCACACGGTGACGCACAGGGCGAGCGCGTCGATGAGGTACAGCTCCGAGAGGCCGATGACCGGGATGAGCACGCCGGCCAGCAATGGGCCGACCACGAGGCCGGTCTGCATCACGGTGGAGCCCAGCGCGTTGGCCGCGGGCAGTTCCTCCTCGGGCACCAGCCGGGCGATGGAGGCGTTGCGGGCCGGGGAGTTGAGGCCGAAGAAGGCCTGCTGGAGGGCGAGCAGCACCATCAGTACGGCCACCGAGTCGAGCCCGGTGACCGCCTGCGCCCAGAACAGCACGGAGGTGACGGCGATGCCGGAGTTGGTGAGCAGCAGCAGTCTGCGGCGGTCCATGCTGTCGGCGATCGCGCCGCCCCACAGCGCGAAGACGATCAGCGGGAGGAGTCCGGCGAGGCTGGCGTAGCCGACCCAGGCGGAGGAGCCGGTGATGTCGTAGATCTGTTTGGGCACGGCGACCGCGGTGAGCTGGCTGCCGACCGCCGTGACGATGGTGGAGGACCACAGCCGGCGGAACGCGAGGTGGCGCAGCGGCCGGGTGTCCATGGCGAAGCGGCGCCAGCCCCGGCGGGGGCCGTCCGCGTCCGCGGAGGTGGCGGGTGGTGCGGCGGCCCCGGGGCCGGGGGCCGCCGTGGAGCTGTCGTTCTCCGGTTCTGCCGTACTGCTCTCGCTGGTGTCCACGGAATCCCTGGATGCTCGGTACATCTTTTTGGTCAGGGTTCACTATCGCTCATCCGGGCGATACCCCCGCCGGACGGTGACCGAACGCGAGCAAGGTCACGCACCGACGAGGAGCAGGGTGCCCATGGTGAGCATGGTCGCCGCGACCAGGCCGTCGAGCACCCGCCAGGCGGACGGCCGGGTCAGGAACCGGCCGAGCGGACGCGCCCCGAAGCCGAGCGCGGCGAACCAGCACAGGCTGGCGAGGGCCGCGCCGGCCCCGAAGCTCCAGCGGAGGTCGCCGCGGTGGGCGGCGACCGAGCCGAGCAGGAAGACGGTGTCGAGGTAGACGTGCGGGTTGAGCCAGGTCATCGCCAGGCAGGTGAGGACCGCGCGCCGCCGTGAGCGCTCCGGTGCGCCCTCCACCTTCATCACCCCGGGGCGCAGTACCCGGCGGGCGGCCAGGGCTCCGTAGCCGAGCAGGAACAGTCCGCCGACCACGCCGACCGCGGTGAGCACGCCGGGCCGGGCGACCACGACCGCGCCCATGCCGCCCACCCCGAGCGCGATGAGCACCGCGTCGGAGAGGGCGCAGATGCCGACGACGGTGAGCACGGCCTCCCGGCGGATGCCCTGGCGCAGGACGAAGGCGTTCTGGGCGCCGATGGCGACGATGAGGGAGAGGCCGGTGCCGAATCCGGCGGCGGCGGTCAGGGCCTGCGTGTGGTTCATACGGCAGACCGTAAGAAGAATCGGATCAGCAGTACAGCTAATGATTCTTAGGTACCTTTAGCTGATATGAAGATGAGCGACGGCGGAGAGGCGGGCGGGCGCGGGCTGGCGGAGCTGCCCCTGGACCAGGTGCGGACACTGCTCGCGGTGGTCGACGAGGGCACGTTCGACGCGGCCGCCGCCGTCCTGCATGTGACGCCGTCGGCGGTCAGCCAGCGGGTGAAGGCGCTGGAGCGGCGCACCGGGCGGGTGCTGCTGACGCGCACCAAGCCGGTGCGGGCCACCGAGTCCGGCGAGGTGGTGGTGCGGTTCGCCCGGCAGCTCGCCCGGCTGGAGAAGGACGCGCGCGACGAGCTGGGGATGACCGCCGACGCCGAGCCGACCCGGGTGTCGGTCGCGGTGAACGCCGACTCGCTGGCCACCTGGTTCCTGCCCGCGCTCGAACAGGTGCCCGGGGAGCTGCGGCTCAGCTACGAACTGCGCCGGGAGGACGAGAGCCACACCGCCACGCTGCTGCGGGAGGGGCGGGTGATGGCGGCGGTGACGTCGTCGCCGGACGCGGTGACGGGCTGCTCGGTGCGCGCGCTCGGGCGGATGCGGTACGTGGCGGCGGCCGCGCCGGAGTTCGCGGCGCGGTGGTTCGGTGACGGGGACGGGCGGGGGCCCGGTGACGGGGACGCGCGGGGAACGGGCACGGGGCGGGCCTCGGCGGCGGCCTTCGCCGCCGCTCCGGTGATCGTCTTCGACCGGCGGGACGACTTCCAGGACATGTTCGTACGGCGCCTCGGCGGCCGGGGCGCCGGCGCCTGGCGGCACTACGTGCCGACGTCGGAGGGGTTCCTCGACGCGGTGGCCGCCGGCCTGGGGTGGGGCATGGTGCCGGTGACGCAGGCCGGGGAACTGCTGCGGACCGGTGTGCTGACGGAACTGGCGCCGGGCCGGCCGCTGGACGTGCCGCTGTACTGGCAGCAGTGGAAGCTGGACTCCCCCGCGCTCGCGGCGGTCGCGGAGGCCGTGCTCGCGGGTGCGGCCCGGGCGCTCCGGGGCGCGGGGTGAGCCGGGGCCGGGCGGGACGACGCGGCGGGTGGGCGCGGGCGGGATCGTTGCCGTACGCGTACCTCCGCGATGTTGGCGGAAGGATTGGTTCCGGGCCACGATGCGCACATGAAGGGTGACCTCTTTTCCAGTGACCACGTCGTACAGCCCGCCGTCGCGCCCGGGATGAGCGTGGAGAACGCCAAGTGCCTGCGCTATGTGGTGAACGGCGACATGCTCGCGCGGCAGGGCGCCATGGTGGCCTACCGCGGCAATTTGCAGTTCGAGCGCAAGGGCCAGGGTGTCGGCGGCATGCTCAAGCGGGCGGTCACCGGGGAGGGGCTGCCGCTGATGACCGTGCGTGGGCAGGGCGAGGCCTGGTTCGCGCACGAGGCGCAGAACTGTTTCGTGGTGGACGTCGAGCCCGGTGACCTGTTCACCGTCAACGGGCGCAATGTGCTGTGCTTCGACTCGACGCTCCAGTACGAGATCAAGACGGTGAAGGGGTCCGGCATCGCGGGCGGCGGCCTGTTCAACAGCGTCTTCTCCGGACACGGCAGGCTCGGGCTGGTGTGCGAGGGCAACCCGCTGGTCATCCCGGTCTCCTCGCAGCAGCCGGTGTTCGTGGACACGGACGCGGTGGTCGGCTGGAGCGCCCACCTGGCGACCTCGCTGCACCGCTCGCAGTCGGTGGGCTCGATGCTGCGCGGCGGCTCCGGCGAGGCGGTCCAACTGCGGCTGGACGGCGAGGGGTTCGTGGTGGTCCGGCCGAGCGAGCAGAAGCCGCAGCAGGACCACTGACGCTTTCGCGGGGAACAAGGGGCCCGTCGCGGGTGCGGCGGGCCCCTCGCCGTGCGTAGGGCGTGCCCGCAGCCCCTTCTGCACATATGTTCGAATGCCGGGTACGCTGGTCGTATGGCCACGCACCTCCAGGGCTCCCTGTTCGACCAGACCGACGACCTCCGGCTCGGCCCGCTGGAGGGGCTGCGCCGTACCCGGCTGGACGACGGTGCCTGGATCGATCTGCTGCCGGGCTGGCTCACCGGGGCCGACATCCTGTTCGAACGCCTCGCCGTCGACGTCCCGTGGCGGGCCGAGCGGCGCCGGATGTACGACCAGACCGTCGACGTACCCCGGTTGCTCCGCTTCTACGGCGCCGGCGTCCCGCTCCCCCATCCGCTGCTCGCCGAGGCGCGCGAGGCGCTGTCCGCGCACTACGCCGACGAGCTGGGCGAGCCGTTCGTCACGGCGGGGCTCTGCTACTACCGGGACGGCCGGGACAGTGTGGCCTGGCACGGCGACCGGATCGGACGGAGCGCGCACGAGGACACGATGATCGCCATCCTCTCGGTGGGCGCACCCCGCGATCTGGCGCTGCGGCCGCGCGGCGGCGGGCCGGTCCTGCGCCGTCCGCTCGGGCACGGCGACCTGATCGTGATGGGCGGCTCCTGCCAGCGGACCTGGGAGCACGCGATCCCCAAGTCCGGCCGGGCGGCGGGGCCCCGGATCAGCGTCCAGTTCCGGACACGCGGGGTGCGCTGAGGCAGTGGTCCGCCCGGCTCAGCGGGGATCCAGCTGCGCCTGCACCGCCGGGGCGTACCGGTCGACGATCTCCTCGATGTCGGCGCCGCGCACCCGCACCCCGCGGGCGATGCCGTAGATCACGCCGAGCCCGAGCAGCATGCCGACGGCCAGTTCGGCGCGGAGTCCGGCGTCGGGGCCGGTCAGCCGGGCGGCGAGCCGGCCGGCGACCTGGGTGCGGAAGTTGGCGCGCAGGATGTCGCCCTGTGCACCCTGGAGCGGGGCGAAGACGAGGCGCAGCAGCGGGTCGGCGCCGCGCTCGGACTGGCTGACCAGCAGATGGCGGACCATGTGCCGGCCCAGTCCGGCGAGCGGCGCGTCCAGCAGCGCGTCGGCGTCGGCCTCGAAGGACATCACCTGCGAGAAGAGGGTGTCCTTGTTGCCGAAGTACTTCAGGATCAGCGGCGCGCTGACCCCGGCCCGGTCGGCGACCGCCTTGAGGGTGATGTCGGCGTGCGCGTGCCGGGCCAGCAGGTAGCGGGCGGCCCGCAGGATCTCCGCCCGGGTGGCCCGGGCGTCCCGCCGGGCGGGCGGCGCGGGCGTGCGCTGCGTGGTCACCGGCGTCACGCTCCTTCCAGCGCCCCGTCCTCGGGGACCCGCTCCCGTACGGTCCTGCTCCCGCCCCCGTCGCGGCGGCCGGCGGGCGAGCCGGGGATGGCGAGGGCGACGACGCAGGCCACCAGGGCGACGGTACCCGCCATCGCGAACGACAGCAGATAGCCGTGCAGCGTGGGCACCGGGGCGCCGCCGATGCCACGGGTGTGGTGGACGAGTACGGCGGCGACGGCCGCGCTGCACGTGGCCTGCCCGATCGTGCGCATCAGGACGTTGACGCCGTTCGCGGACGCCGTCTGCCCGGCCGGCACCGCCCGCAGGATCAGCGTGGGCAGGGCCGAGTAGGAGAGCGTGGTGCCGAGGGACACCACCGCCGACCCCGTGATGATCATCCACAGGTCGGTGCTGTCCGCGATCCGCATGACATAGCCGGCGACGATGACGCCGGCGCCGAGGGCGAGTGTCACGCGGGGGCCGCGCGCGGTGGAGATCCGGGCCGAGACCGGCGAGAACAGCAGCATGATCACCCCGCTGGGCAGCAGGCACAGGCCGCTGGCCACGATGGACAGCCCGAGCCCGTATCCGGTGGCCTTCGGCGCCTGGACGAGCTGGGCGGTGACGAGCGAGTTGGCGTAGAAGCCGAAGCCGACGAGGAGCGCGGTGAGGTGCGGCAGCGCCACGCGCGGCCGGACGGCGAGGCGCAGATCGACCAGCGGCCGCGCGGCACGCCGCTGCTGGACCCACCACGCGCTCATCACCAGCACGGCGGCGCCGAACAGGCCGAGGACGCGCGGGCTCGTCCAGCCCCAGGTGCCGCCCTGCGACACCGCGAGGAGCAGCGCGACGAGCCCCGCGGCCAGGCCGAGCGCGCCGAGCACGTCGAAGCGTCCGGGCTCGCGCACCGGCGACTCGCGCACCGCCCACCAGGCCAGCGCGACGCCGCTCGCGCCCAGCGCGCTGGTCACCCAGAACATCACGTGCCAGTCGGCGTACTGCACGATCAGCGCGGTGAGCGGCAGCCCGAGCGCGGCGCCGATGCCGACGGTGGAACTCATCAGCGCCACCGCCGAACCGGTCCGCTCCGGCGGCAGTTCGTCCCGCAGGATGCTGATCGACAGCGGGACGACGGCGGCGGCCGCGCCCTGCAACGCCCGGGCCGCGATGAGGACACCGATCGTGGAGGTCAGGGCGCACATCACGGAGCCGAGCGTCATCAGCGCGAGGGCGCCGAGCAGTACCCGCCGCTTGCCGTACATGTCACCGGCGCGGCCCAGCACGGGGGTGAGGACCGCGCCGGACAGCAGGGTGGCGGTGACCGTCCAGGAGACGGCGCCCGGCGAGGAGCCGGTGAGCCGGGGCAGGTCGGGCAGCAGCGGCACGACGACCGTCTGCATCACCGCCATGAGGATGCCGCCGTAGGCCAGCGCCGGAATCGTCATCCGCTCCCGCAGCCCCGCCCGTCCGCCGGGCTCCGGGGGTGTGCCGGGGCCGGTGGACGGGGTGGGTATCGGGGCCACGGATGCTCCAGAGGGCGGTGCGGCGCGGCGGGGCCGCGCGGAAAGCGGGTGAATGGTTATTCACCTTACCGGGTGAATCGCCATTCACCCCTCTCGGTCACCCGGCAACCGGCCCGCCTCAGCGCGGCGTTCGGGCGGCGTGCACGGTGCGGGCCAGCCGCGGGCCGAGCCAGCGCTTCAGCCGGCGCAGCGCCTCGACCTGTCCCGCCGCCCGGTCCAGGTGGTAGTAGAGCTGCGGCGGCACGTACGGCAGCAGCGGGGAGTGCCGCTGGCCGAGCAGGGCGAACATCCGCTCGGGCGGCAGATCGATGTAGCGCGTGAGGTTCTCGTACCACTGGGCGCTGTGCCGGGCGGCGCTCTGCACATGCAGCAGCTCGCTCCGGCGCCGGCGTTCGTACCCGGCGAGCGCGGCGGGCAGCGCGGTGCGGTCGCCGCCGGCGCCGTGCGTGTGCAGCGACTCGGCCAGGGCGCAGGCGTCCTCCAGTGCGAGGGTGGTGCCGGCGCCGATCGAGTAGTGGGTGGTGTGGGCGGCGTCGCCGAGCAGGACGGTGTTGCCGCGGTGCCAGGTGCGGTTGGTGAGGGTGCGGAAGGTGAGCCACTGGGCGGCGCCGTCGGGCCGGGGGCGGCTCAGGAGCGGGTGGCCGTCGAGCACGTCGGCGAACAGCTTCTCCAGCAGGGCGCGGCCGTCGGCCTCGGTCGCCCGGTCCAGGCCGAGTCCGGCCCAGGTCTCGGGGGCGCACTCGACGACGACGGTGCTGCGGTCGGCGGCGTAGGCGTAGCCGTAGCACCAGATCCAGCCGTGGTCGGTCTCGACGAAGGCGAAGGTGAAGGAGTCGAAGACCTTGGTGGTGCCGAGCCAGATGTAGCGGTTGCGGCCGTGGGTGAGGTCGCTGCCGTAGTGGTCGGGGTGGCGGGTGCGGACGGCGCTGTGGACGCCGTCGCCCGCGACGACGAGGTCGGCGTCGGGGAGCGGGCCGTCGGCGGGGATCTCGTCCTCGTAGGCGATCGTGACGCCGAGGGCGGTGGCACGGGCGGCGAGGAGGTCGAGGAGGCGGTGGCGGCCGATGCCGAAGCCCTCGTCGCCGTGGTGGACGGTGGTGCGGCCGCGGAGGTGGGCGGTGCCGTCGCTCCAGCGGACGGAGTGGGCGCGGAGGGTGTCGGCGGAGGCGGGGTCGTGGGTGCGGAGGCGGTCGAGGAGGGGGGACCAGTAGGTGACGCCCCAGCCGTAGGTGGAGCCGGCGGGGTCGCGTTCGTGGACGGTGACGTGGTGGGACGGGTCCTGGAGTTTCATCAGGATCGCGAAGTAGAGGTTCGCGGGGCCGCCGCCGATGCACGTGATCTTCACGCGGGTCCTTCTGGGGTTGCGGTACGGGTGCGATCGGTTGCGGAGCGTAGCAGTCGGGGTGCGCGTCGAGACCCTTTTCCGCCCCGCCGCCCCTGCCCTTCCCGCCCCCGGACCCCCCGCGAAAAGATCGCGCGGTTCCCCGCGCCCCTCGAGGGGCGCGGGGAACCGCGCGACAAGCCGCCACGGGCCGTCAGCGGCCCCGGCGTCCCGCCTCGGGGCGGGGCCCCGAGGTCACGTCGCGGTGCGGCACTCCGGGTGGCCCCAGCCCTTGTCGTTCTTGGCGATGTCCTCGCCCGCTCCGTAGGAGCGGCCGCACACGCACCGGCCGGGGAACTTCGCCTTGATCGTGCGGGCGGCACCGCGGGAGGCCGTTCGCTTCCGGGGAGCCGTGGCCACCGGCGCGGACGACGGCGCCGGCTCCGGGGACCCCAGCTCGCTGCCCGCCGGCTCCTGCACCACCGCCGCCTGGCTCGCCGCCCGGTCCGCGAAGTCGTTGAGCCGGTCGCCGTCCACCTGGTGGGCCGGCACATACCGGAACTCGACCTCGCGGCCGTCGAGCAACGCGTCGATCCGCTCGACCAGTTCCTGGTTGGCGACCGGCTTGCCCGCCGCCGTCTTCCAGCCCTTGCGCTTCCACCCCGGCAGCCACTTGGTGACCGCGTTCATCGCGTACTGGGAGTCCATCCGGATCTCCAGCGGCACGTCCGGGTCCACCGCCGACAACAGCCGCTCCAGGGCGGTCAGTTCGGCGACGTTGTTGGTCGCCTTCCCCAGCGGCCCGGCTTCCCAGCGGGCCGGGATCTCGGCGTCGTCCGCGACGACCCAGGCCCAGCCCGCGGGTCCGGGGTTTCCCTTCGACGCCCCGTCACAGGCGGCCACCACACGTTCCAGCATGCCCCCGATCATGCCACGCCCGGCCGGCCGCCCCGTACGGCCGGCCACTCCCCCGGGCGGGCGGCGCCACGGCGCGGCGCCCGGCGTTACGACACGTCCGACAGCTCCGGCATCTCCCCCTCGCGCTTCGTCATGTCGATCACGGTGAACGCCGCCCCCTGCGGGTCGCTCAGCGCGGCGAACCGCCCGAACGGGCTGTCCATCGGGCCGAACCGCAGCACGCCCCCGCGCCCGGTGGCGCGCCGGACCGCCTCGTCGCAGTCGTCCACCGCGAAGTAGATGTTGACGTACGAGGGGACCTCCGGCGGGAAGTCGTCGGTCATCCGCATCCGGCCGAGCACCGGATCGCCGCCCTCGCCGTGGCGGAAGACCAGGAAGTCGACGGCGTCGTCCGCCATCCGCTGCGCGCGGTAGGGGAAGACGGCGGTGAAGAAGGGGTCGGACTTCTCCGGTGCGCGGGTGAAGACCTCGGCCCAGCAGTACGCCCCGGGCACACCGGTGGCCTCGAAGCCCTCGTGGGTGCCGCCCTGCCAGACGCCGAAGACGGCGCCGCTCGGATCGCGGGCGAGCGCCATGGTGCCGAAGTCGCCCACACGCATCGGCTCCAGCAGTATCTCGCCGCCGTTGTCCCGGATCCGGCCGGCGGTCGCGGCGGCGTCGGACGAGGCCAGGTACAGGCACCACGCGGAGTGCCCCTCCTGCCCCGGCATCGGCGGTACGACGGCGGCGACCGCCTTGCCGTCGGAGTACGCCTGCGTGTAGTTGCCGTACTCGCTGGACGTCTCGCCGAAGGTCCAGCCGAGTACATCGCCGTAGAAGCTCTTGGCTCCCTCCACGTCACTGAACATCGCGTCCGCCCAGACGGGCGTTCCCTCGGGTGGTGCGGCCATGTCGATCACCTTTCCCGGTTCGTGTCGGACGGGTCCCGTCGCTCATGTCCCACGCTAGTCAGGGTGGGTGCGGGCCGCCCCCCGAGCGGCCCGCACCGCTCTTGGTGGGCCGCCGGCACCGCGGCGGCCGGGTTCGCTCACTCCCCCGCGTACGCCCTCTCCAGCGGCGCGATGTCCAGCTTGGACATCGAGAGCATCACCTGTACGACCCGGTCGGCCCTCTCCCGGTCCTGGTCGGCGGCCATGTCGAGGAGCCGGCGCGGGACGACCTGCCAGGAGACGCCGAACCGGTCCTTGAGCCAGCCGCAGGGGCCGTGCTCCCCGCCGCCCTCGGTGAGCCGGTTCCAGTAGTGGTCGACGTCCTCCTGGTCGTCGCACATGACCTGGAAGGAGACCGCCTCGTTGAAGGTGAACTGCGGCCCGCCGTTGAGCGCCACGAACTCCTGGCCGTTGGCCGTGAACTCCACGGTCAGGACCGAGCCGGTGGGTCCGGGGCCGTTCTCGGTGCAGGTGACCGTGCGGCCGAGCCGGGAGTTCTTGAACACCGACACGTAGAAGCCGGCCGCCTCCTCCGCTTTGCCGTCGAACCACAGACATGTGATGAATCCGTCGCCGGCCATGGGTTCCTCCTCGGGTCGCGCTCCGTCGCGCTTCGGTTCTCGTCCCGTCCTCGCCGTGCACGAGGACCGTCACCCCCTACGACCGATCCCGGCCCGGAAACTCATCGGTGGCGGCCCGCCACGACTTTTCGGTGGCCCGCCACGACTCCTCGGTGGCCCGCCGCGACTCCTCGGTGGCCCGCCGCACGAGGGGGCTGGCGGCCTCCGCTCTGCCCCTGGCGAATTCGCCGACGGCCGAGAACGCGACTGCGACGGCCCCGCGCGGCCGACAGTGAAGGCAGTACGAGCACGCCGCACCGAGGAGGACCCATGGCTCCACCGCTCACGTTCGCGCCCCGCGCCGGGGAGGGCGACACCCCGCCGAACCGCTTCGACGACCAGCTCGCCGCGCAGCTGCTCAACCAGCGGATCGTCTTCCTGGGGACCCAGGTCGACGAGGTCTCCGCCAACCGGATCTGCGCGCAGCTGCTCCTGCTGTCCGCGGAGGACCCGCGCACCGACATCGGTCTCTACATCAACAGCCCGGGCGGCTCGGTCACGGCCGGGCTGGCCATCTACGACACCATGCGGCTGATCCCCAACGACGTCTCGACGCTGGTGATGGGCTTCGCGGCCAGCATGGGCCAGTTCCTGCTGACCGTCGGCGCGCCCGGCAAGCGGCTGGCGCTGCCGAACGCGCGGATCATGATGCACCAGCCGTCGGCCGGGATCGGCGGGACCACGGCGGACATCGAGATCCAGGCGGAGAACCTGGAGTTCACCAAGAAGGCCATCGAGCGGATCACCGCCGAGCACACCGGCCAGAGCGAGGAGACGATCTCCCGCGACGGCGACCGGGACCGCTGGTTCACCGCCGAGCAGGCCAGGGAGTACGGAATCGTGGACCGGGTGGTGGAGTCGCTCGCCGACGTCCGCCCGGCCGCCTCGCGCCGGAAGATGGGGTTGTGATCATGGGTTCGTACACGGTGCCGTACGTCGTCGAGCGGACCGCGCAGGGCGAGCGCTCGTACGACGTCTTCAGCCGGCTGCTCAGCGAGCGGATCGTCTTCCTGGGCACGGAGATCGACGACGGGGTCGCCAATGTGGTGATCGCGCAGCTGCTGCACCTGGAGTCCGCCAACCCGGAGCAGGAGATCTCGGTCTACCTCAACTCCCCCGGCGGCTCCTTCACCTCCCTCATGGCGATCTACGACACGATGACGTTCGTGCGGGCGCCGATCTCCACGTTCTGCGTCGGGCAGGCGGCGTCGACGGCGGCGGTGCTGCTCGCGGGCGGCGATCCGGGGCGGCGGTTCGTCCTGGAACACGCGCGGGTGCTGCTGGGGCAGCCGGCCTCGGGCGGGTCGCAGGGCACGGTCTCGGACCTCTCCGTGCGGGCCAAGGAGATGGTGCGGATCCGCTCCCAGGTGGAGGAGGTGCTCTCCCGGCACACTCACCACGACGTCGCGACGCTGCGGGCGGACATGGACCGGGACAAGATCTTCACCGCGGAAGAGGCGGTCGCCTACGGGCTGGCCGACGAGGTACTGAGCCGCAGGCTGGTCTCCGTCTGACGGCCCTCGCGGCAGCGCCCCCGCCACCGGACGCCGTCCGGGCGGGGGCGCTGCCGTGCGTCGGCTCAGGCGGCCAGGCAGAGACCGCCGTGGGAGGCGGTCGGCGCCGCGGACCGGGGGTACCGGTTCAGCTCGCTCTGCGCCAGGGAGAGCAGGTCACCGAGCCCGAGCCCGAGGGCCCGGGCGGCGGCCGCGAGCACCTCCGAGGAGGCCTCCTTGCGGCCGCGCTCCAGCTCGGACAGGTACGGCATCGAGATCCGCGCCGCCTCGGCCACGTCCTTGAGCGTCCGCTCCTGTGCGAGCCGCTCCCGCCGCAGCACACCCCCGACGAGATCCCGCCACAACGGCTCCCGCCCGCCGGGCGCCCGCACCGGGGCATCCGGCGCCACCGAGGCGGGCACGGAACGAAGGGGAAGAACACGGACCTGTTGGGCGGCACGAGGGCTCATCGGCTGCATCCTCCCACCCTAGGGACGCCCGCCGCCGAGGGAACCCGGCGGCGTTCCGCCCTGGGAGAAGTCGACCGACGCGAAAGCCCGGTTCCGCCCGGGAGCGGAGACGGGCCCGGGCGGGACGTGCTGCCGGCCCGAAGCCCACCAGCCGTTGTGCATCGCCCCCGCCGGTGCGGCTCGGGAAGATGCTTGAATGCCCGGGTGATCGACATCGTGCTTTCTGTCGGAGCCGCGGTTCTCGTCGGGTGGCTGGTGCGCCGGAAGCGGCGGCGGGCGGACGCGGTGGCCGGTGGGGAGTCCGTCGGGGTGCCGTGCATGGTGAGGTGGCCGGGCCGGAGGGCTCGGTGGAAGGCGGGGCGGCTGGCCGTGGGAGGCGTCGGTCCTCTCGTCTGGAAGCCCGCGTTCGGCAGCCGGGAGGTGGCGTTGCCGGGCGGGCTGCGGCAGGCCGGGGTCCGCACGCCCTCGCTGCGGGAGGCGGTCAGTATCAATCCGGGGTCCCGGATCGTGCGGTGCGTGTCGTCCGACGGGGAGATCCTGATCGCGGTCATGCCGGAGGATCTGGACCGCGTGATCAAGGCTCTGGAGAGCGCGTAGCCCGCTGCCGAGAGCGCGCCGGAAAAATTTTTCGCGTGGGGGACATGCGATCCGGGATCCCGGGTATTCGCGCTGACACGACGCTTTGGACACGCCCGGTCAGAGCCGAAAGTTCGAGTTCCGTGGGAGAGGTAGTAATGGAAACCGCCATGAGCAGGCCGACGGTCGCCGCGAGCACGATCGGCACCGCGACTGGTGAGGACCCGCTGCCCACCGTCGTCGAACCGCGTGCGGTGGCCCCCCGTGACGCACGGGAGCTGTCCCGCCAGTTCTTCCAGCGCCTGCACACGCTGGAGGAGGGCACGCACGAGTACCAGTACGCGCGCAACACGCTGATCGAGATGAACATGTCGCTCGTGCGGTTCGCGGCGGGGCGCTTCCGCAACCGCGGTGACGACATGGAGGACATCGTCCAGGTCGGCATGATCGGTCTGATCAAGGCGATCGACCGGTTCGAGATCTCCCGCGAGGTGGAGTTCACCTCGTTCGCGCTGCCGTACATCGTCGGCGAGATCAAGCGGTTCTTCCGCGACACGACATGGGCCGTGCACGTGCCGCGCCGGCTCCAGGAGCTGCGCGTGGAGCTGGCCAAGGCGCGCGAGGAGCTGTCCAGCCGGCTGGACCGCGACCCGACCGTCGCCGAGCTGGCCACGCTGATGAACCTGCCCGAGAAGGATGTCGTCGAGGCCCAGATCGCGGCCAACGGCTACAACTCCTCCTCGCTGGACGCCGCCCTCTCCGGTGAGGACCAGGACGGCGAGGCCGTGCTGGCGGACTTCATCGGCGAGGAGGACGAGGCGATGGGCCTCGTCGAGGACTTCCACACGCTGGCCCCGCTGGTCGCGGAGCTGAGCGAGCGCGACCGCCGGATCATCCACATGCGGTTCGTCGAGGAGGCCACGCAGGCCGACATCGGCGCGCAGCTGGGCTGCTCGCAGATGCACGTCTCGCGGCTGATCAAGCGGATCATCGAGCAGCTGCGCACCGGGATGCTGGCCGACGTCGAGCGGGTCGAGTCCGCCTGACGGAGGCGTTCGAGTCCGTCCGACGGGGAGCGCTCACAGGGACGCCGTTACGCGCGGGTGGTGCCGGTTCCTCACCGATCGTCGAGGTGAGGGGCCGGCACCACCCGCGTGCGCATGCGCGTCCGCCGACGTCAGTTCCGCGGCAGCTTCACCACCGACACGAAGAACTCGTCGATCTGCCGCACCGCCGCGATGAACTGGTTGAGGTCGACCGGCTTGGTGACGTAGGCGTTGGCGTGCAGCCGGTAGCTGCGCAGGATGTCCTCCTCGGCGGAGGAGGTGGTGAGGACCACGACGGGGATGTGGGCGAGCTCCTCGTCGGACTTGATCCGCTGGAGCACCTGCCGGCCGTCGTACTTGGGCAGGTTGAGGTCGAGCAGGATGAGGTCCGGGCGGGGCGCGTCGCCGTACGCGCCGTCGCGGTAGAGGAAGTCGAGTGCCTCCTGGCCGTCCCGGACGACGTGCAGCGTGTTGTTGATCTTGTTGTCCTCGAACGCCTCACGGGTCATCAGCTCGTCGCCGGGGTCGTCCTCGACGAGCAGGACCTGGATGGGTTCGACGGGTGCGGTCACGGACGTGCTCCTTCGGTGCTCTTCGTCAGATGCAGGACGGCCACGTCGTCGGCGAGGCCGCCGTGGTCGGCGGTGCGGGTGGCGACCTCTTCGACGACGGCGTCGACGAAGGCGCGGCCGCGCAGCCCGGCGTGGGAGCGGGCCACGGCGAGCAGCCCGTCCTCGCCCAGCCGCCGGCCGGGGGCGACGACGCCCTCGAAGAGGCCGTCGGTGAACAGCGTCACCGCCTCGATGTCCGCGGCGGGCCGGGCCGTCTCCGGCCAGTGGACGTACCCGGGGACCACGCCGAGCGCGGGGCCCGGCGCCGGTTCGTGGAGTTCCATGCCGGTGCCGGTGCGCACCAGCAGCCCGGGGTGTCCGGCGCGGAGGGTGTGCAGCCGGCGGTGGTCCGCGTCGAGCCGCAGCACGGTCACCGTGGCGAAGAGGTACTCCTGGCCGCGCTCGGCGCACAGGATCTCCTCCAGGAGCCGGACCAGTTCGATGCCGACGCAGCCGGTGAGCACGGCGGCCCGCCAGGCCACGCGCAGGCACACCCCGAGGGCGGCCTCGACGGCGCCGTGCCCGGAGACGTCTCCGATGACGGCGTGCAGGGTGCCGTCGGCGGTCTCCACGACGTCGAAGAAGTCCCCGCCGAGCAGCGCGTGGTCTCGGCCGGGGCTGTAGCGGGAGAAGACCTTCAGCCGGTCGGAGCGGAGCAGCGGGACGGGCAGCAGCCCGCGCTCCAGCCGGGCGTTCTCCCGGGCGAGCAGCCGGCCGGCCTGGACCTCGGCGGCGGAGCGTTCGACCTGTTTGCGTTGCAGGGCGTAGCGCACGGCGCGGCCGAGGGCCTCCGGGCCGAGGCCGTCCTTGGCGAGGAAGTCCTGGGCGCCCGCGGCGACCGCGGCGAGCCCGGCCTCGTTCTCGGCGAGCCCGGTGAGCACCACGACGGCGGCCGCGGGGTGGTCCTCGCGCACGAGCCGTACGGCGTCCAGGCCCTGGGTGTCCGGCAGGTGCAGGTCGAGCAGGACGCACACGGGCGCGGGACGGCGACGTTCGAGGAAGGCGCGCGCCTCGGCGAGGGTCCTGCACCAGGTGACGTCCATCGACAGCCCGCTGTCGGCGAGCGTCTCGCGCACCAGCAAGGCGTCCCCGGCGTCGTCCTCGACCAGCAGCAGGGCGGCTGTGGGGTCCAGTACCCACACGGGATCCGCCGTGCCCACCCGTAATCCGCCGTGCGGCAGCGGACGGTCCGCCACGCTCACTCCCTCGGACGGCCGGCGCCCTGTGCCGGCGCCTCGTGTCGACGACGTGAGCATACTGGTCGGACGGTCGGGTGGTCCGATCAACGGCGCAGTGCGACGACGGCCCTGACGCACTTTCCGACCGGGACCCGTTCCGCGGTCACCCGGGCGGCGACGGCGTGCACGATCTCCAGTCCGTGCATGCCCACGCGTGCGGGGTCCCGGGGGAAGCGGCGGGGCAGGGCGGCGCTGCTGTCGTAGACCGCGACGGTCACGTCGGAGTCGGTGCCCTCCAGTTCGAGGATGTACGGGCCGTGGCTGTGCCGGTCCGCGTTGGTGACGAGCTCGCTCACCACCAGGAGCAGGTCGCCGACCGCCCGTTTGTCGACCGGTGCGCACCATTCGGAGCGGAGCTGTCCGAGGAACTGTTCCGCGAAGGTCCGGGCCTCGGCGATGGAGCCCGGTTCTCCCGAGTAGTGCGCGGCCCGTCGCAGCGGCTCGACGGGCATGTCGAAGTCAGTCGGTATCACCGCTCCGTCCAGGTACTCGGTCATTCGGTTCTCTCTCGCCGGGCCTGTTCCGTGCCGTGCGGCACCCGCGTCCACAGGCGCCGCACGAGTGCTCGTACCCAGCGATCGGCGGTGCAGTCCCACCGGAAATGCCGCGTACGTCACGTCCTGGCACGGCGTGCCGCGCCCGTGGCGCATCGGGCGGCCCGGGCGGGGCAGACGCACTGTGACGCGTCCGGCCGGCGGGTGCCGGGCCGGGGTGAGGAAGGTGCGCGATGGGCTGGTGGGTGTGGCTGGTCGTCGCGGTCGTGGCCGTGGCGGTGCTCTCCGGGCTCCTCCTGTGGTTGCAGGCGAGCCGGCGGTCGGGGACCGTCATCGCCGTGCAGCGGGGGCGCCGGGGCGGGAGGTGGGGCGTGCGATGAGCGCGCTGATGGAGGCGGGACGGCTGTCCGGGCGCCCGGTGGTGACGCTGGGCGGGGACGTCGTCGCCCAGGTGAAGGACACGGTCTTCGACGGCCCGGCCGGACGGGTCACGGGGTTCACGCTCAGCGGCCGGGGGCTGCTGGCGGGGCCGCTGCGGCAGAGTCTGCCGTGGACGGCGGTGCACGCGCTCGGCCCGCACGCGGTGATGATCCGCGGCCGGGAGGTGCTCGCCGAGCCGGCCGCGGTGGTGGCGCGCAAGGAGGCGGCACGCGGGCGGGTGCTGGGCGCGCGGGTCCTCACGGACACCGGCGCGGAGGTCGGGGTGGTGCTGGACGTGGTGGTCGAGGGCGGGGTCGGCGGACGGGTCGTGGGCTTCCGGGTCTCGGCGCGGGACGCGGTGGTGCCGGGGTCGCGGCGGCGCCGGCGCAAGGTGTATCTGCCGCGCGGGGAGACCCTCGCGGTGTCCGGGCGCGCGCTGGTGATCCCGGCCGACGCCACCCGCTTCGTCGCGGACGACCTCGCGGAGTTCGCGGACCAGGTGGCCGCGTACCGGGTGCGGGACGGGAAGGAGATCCATCCGTGATGCTGTACTCCGGGGTGGTCGGGCTGCCGGTGGTCACACTGGGCGAGGCGGCGGAGCTCGGCACGGTGGCGGGGCTCGAGGTGGACGTGGCGCGGAGCGGGATCGCGGGGGTGCGGGTCTCGGGGCGCGGGCGGGGGACGACGGTGCTGCCGTGGGCGGCGTTGCACGCGGTGGGGGCGGACGCGGTGCTCGTGGAGTCGGGGGCGGGCGCGGAGGGTGAGCGGCGGCGCGGGGCCGTGCCGAAGGTGGTGGGGCTGCGGGTGCTGTCGGAGGAGGGGGAGGAACGGGGCGTGGTGACGGACGTAGCGTTCGACGCGGTGACCGGCCGCCTGGAGAAGCTCCTCACGGACCTGGGCGAGATTCCGGCGGGGGCGGTGCGGGGGCTGGGCGACTACGCGTGGGTGGTGACGGCCGGTTGATTCCGCCCCCGCCGCCCCTGCCCTTCCCATCCCTTCAAGGGGCTCCGCCCCTTGGACCCCGACACGGGGCTTCGCCCCGTTTCGCGCCCACGCGGCGGAGCCGCATGGTGACACAGCCCCGCGCCCCTATCAGGGGCGGCGGGGGCGAGAAGACCCGACGCGCGCCACCCCTTCCGCATGCATAACGTGAAAAGGTGCGCACTTTCCGTAACTGGCTGCACGCCCTCACCGCCGTCCTCGGCACACTCCTCGCCATGGCCGTCACCGCCGCCCTCGGTCTCGCGGCGGCCGGTGCGACCGGGCTGCCCGCCGGCGCCTACCCGCGCGTCGTCGAGGCCGCCGTGGTGGCGGCGGTGGGCGGCGCCCTCACCCTCGACGGCCACGCCGGCGACCTCGCCGGCTCCCGCGCCGGGCTCACCCTGATGCCGCTGTCGGTCACCCTCGTCGGCGCCCTCGTCCTCGGCGCCGCCTTCCGCCGCCACGCCCGTACGGTGCGCCCCGCCGCCCACGCCGCCCGTATCGCCGTCCTCTGGCTGCCCGCTCTGCTCGCCCTCGCCCTCACCGCGCACCACACCTTCGAGGTCCCCCTCGGCGAGGGCACCCTCGGCGACCTGGGCGAGCTGTTCGGCCTCACTCCCGAGGTCGGCTTCACCACGGACGTGCCGGTGACCGTGCTCTTCGGGATGCTCTGGCTCGCGGGCGTCCTCGCCCTCGCCGTCGCCGTGTCCCGCACGGTGCCGCTGCCGCGCCCCCTCGAAGGGGCGCGCCCGGCGGCGTACGCCATGGTGGGGCTGCTGCTCGCGTACGTCGCGATCGGCGCCGTGATCGCACTGGTCGTGGCCGGCACCCGCGGTCAGCCCGCCCGCACCCTCGCCGTCGTCCTGCTGGGGCTGCCGAACGTCGTGTGGCCGGTCTTCACTCTCGGCCTCGGCGCGACCTGGCACGGCAGGGTGGACGGCCCCTTCGGACTGCCGATGCCGCACCTCCTCGACGAGGTGCTGCGCGCCCCCGACGTCTCCACCCTGAACCTCACCACCCTGGCCCGGCACGACGGGCGGGTCTGGTGGCTGGTCGCGGTGGACGCGGTGCTGGTGCTGTCCGCCGCGTACGTGGCCGCCGTCCGCTCCCCCGCCCGGACCCCGCTGTGGCGGCACGCGGTACGGACGGCGGTCGCGCTGGCGCTCACGGTCCTCGCCGTCTGTCTGACGGCCCGGATCTCGGCGCACTACGGGCTGTCACTGATCGGCATCGGCGACCTCGGCGGCGGGCTCTCCGGTGTCCTGTTCCTGCGCCCGGAGCCCTGGTCGGCGGTGGGGCTCGCGCTGGGGTGGGGGCTGGTCGCGGGCCTGCTGGGCGGGCTCGCGGCCCGGCGGGTGCGCGGGCACCGCTCCACGTGAGCGGAGCGTCCCCGGTCAGGCCGCCGGCGTCGACAGCGCGGAGGCGAAGCGCTGGATGCGCAGGGCGTCGACGGACTCGGCCAGCAGTTCGTACTCGGTGGTGTCGTCGCTGGTGGCGATCCGGACGAGGCGCCCGGCGGCCAGTTCGTCGGCGGCCAGTTCCTGCTGGCCGTCGTCGCCGCACCAGCCGCGCAGCAGGGTCGGGACGTCGGGGACGGTCTCGCCGACCGGGGCGATGGCGTTGGGCGGATAGAGGGGGTTGTCGGGGTGCGGGTCGAGGCGTTCGGCGATCCATAACGCCCGGTCGCGCATCCACCACAGGGCGAGCGCCAGGGTGGGGGCCCGGTAGGTGCCCAGCGGCACTCCGACCCGCCTGCCGCCGCAGATGCCGTAGGCGGTCACATGGCACAGGAATTCGTCGTGCACGTTCGTTCCCCCAGTGCGGCGCTCACTGCCGGGTCGGACCCGTCGTTCCCTCGTCTTCGCTCGCTGTCGCTGTGCACCCAGGGCCTGTGCGGGCCGACGGTGAAATGCCGCAGCGCGTTCCGATCGTCGCCGAATTGCCCTGAGTTCGAGTATCGTCACTCCTGACTCACTGTCACCATGCGGTTTCGGCCAGTCTCCTGACATATTCCGCGGCGGCGATGGCCGAAAAGCGGCGGGAGGGGCGCCGCCCCCTCCCACCGCTGGTCAACTCGTCGGCCCACGGGGCCTGTTGAGCCCCTTCCGGCCCGTCGGACCTTGCAGCCTTCTCAGTCCCTTGACGCCTCCGGCCCTTCAGCCCCTCAGCCCTTGACGAGCTCGTCGATCCGGGCGAGTTCCTCCGTGTCGAAGTCGAGCGCGCGCGTGGCCGCCACGCTGTCCTCGAGCTGCCGTGCGCTGCTCGCGCCGACCAGCGCCGAGGTGACGCGGCCGCCGCGCAGCACCCACGCGAGCGCGAGCTGCGCGAGGCTCTGGCCGCGGTCGCGGGCGAGGCCGTTGAGTGCGCGCAGCCGGCTCACCAGGTCCTCGGTGACCTTGTCGGCGGTGAGGAACGGGCTGTCGCTCGCGGCCCGGGAGTCCTCCGGGATGCCGTCGAGGTAGCGGCTGGTGAGCAGGCCCTGCTCCAGCGGCGAGTAGGCGATGGAGCCGACGCCCAGCTCGTCCAGCGCGTCCAGGAGCCCCTCGTCCTCGGGGCGCCGGTCGAGCATCGAGTAGCGCGGCTGGTGGATGAGGAGCGGGGTGCCCAGCTCGCCGAGGATGCGGGCGGCCTCGCGGGTCTGCTCCGGGGAGTAGTTGGAGACGCCGACGTAGAGCGCCTTGCCCTGCTGCACGGCGGAGTGCAGCGCGCCCATCGTCTCCTCGAGGGGAGTCTCCGGGTCGGGGCGGTGCGAGTAGAAGATGTCGACGTACTCCAGGCCCATCCGCGTGAGGCTCTGGTCGAGCGAGGACAGCAGGTACTTGCGCGAGCCCCATTCGCCGTACGGGCCCGGCCACATCAGATAGCCGGCCTTGGTGGAGATCACCAGCTCGTCGCGGTACGGCGTGAAGTCCGCCGTCAGGGCCTCGCCGAGCGCGGACTCGGCGGCACCGGGCGGCGGGCCGTAGTTGTTGGCGAGGTCGAAGTGCGTGACGCCGAGGTCGAAGGCGCGGCGCAGGATCTGCCGCTGGGTCTCGGCGGGCCGGTCGGGGCCGAAGTTGTGCCACAGGCCGAGCGAGAGCGCGGGCAGCTTCAGGCCGCTGCGCCCGGTGCGGCGGTAGGGCATGGCCTCGTAGCGTGCGGGATCTGCCGTGTACACGTGCACTCCAGGAAGGCTGTCTGTCTCGTCATGGGGCCGGCGCGGGGTGGTCACCGGCGCGCGCTCCACTCTCGTCCGCCGACCGCCAGCGGTCCAACAGAAGAATCGGATGGAACTCAGCGGTTACGCTTCTCAATCATGGAACTGCGCCATCTGCGGCACTTCGTGGCCGTCGCCGAGGACCGGCACTTCACCCGCGCGGCGGACCGGCTGCTGGTCTCGCAGTCGGGTCTGTCCGCCTCCGTACGGGCGCTGGAGCGTGAGTTGCAGGCGCCGCTGTTCGTGCGCACCACCCGCAGTGTGACGCTCACCGAGGCGGGGCGGGCGCTGTACGCCGAGGCGGTCCGCATCCTGGACCGGGTACGGGCGGCCCAGGAGGCGGTGGCGGCGGTGCAGGGCGTGCTGCGCGGCACGCTGTGCGTGGGGACCGAGCAGTGCATAGCGGGGGTGCGGGTGGCGCGGCTGCTCGCCGGGTTCCGGCGGCGCCATCCGGACGTGGAGATACGGCTGCGGCAAGCGGGGTCGGGGGCGCTGGCGGAGGAGGTCGCGGCGGGCGGGGTCGATCTGGCGTTCGCGGTACGGACGCCGGTGGCCGGGGACCAGCTGCGGTCGGTGCCGTTGGCGGCGGAGCCGATGACGGTGCTGTGCCATCCGGCGCACCGGCTGGCGGGGGGCGGGCCGGTGACGCCGGAGGAACTGGGCGGGGAGGAGTTCGTGGACTTCCACCCGGACTGGGGACCGCGGCGGACGACGGACGCGGTGTTCGGGGAGGCGGGGGTGCGGCGGACGGTGGCGCTGGAGGTGAGCGACGTGCACAGTCTGCTGGAGTTGGTGCAGGAGGGGCTGGGGGTGGCGGTGGTGCCGCGGCACTTCGGGGTGAAGCGGGAGGCCGGGGGGCTTGTGTCGTTGGCGTTGAAGGGGGTGGGTGAGCGGGCGTACGAGACGGTGGCGCTGCTGCCGGCGGAGGCGGCGACGAGTCCCGCCGCGCGGGCGCTGATGGGATTGCTGGAGGCGGACGGGGGTGGGGGTGCGGGAGGCTGAGTGGGAGTGCGGGACGGGGTTTTTCGCCCCCGCCGCCCCTACCCTTCCCGTCCCTTCGAGGGGCGCTGCCCCTTGGACCCCGTACGTGCGCGTGGGTGGGGCTTCTCGCGCAGTTCCCCGCGCCCCTTGCCGGCCGCGAACCCGTCGGTGGTCGCGGTGCGCACTCGGATGGGTCATGGTGGACGTATGCATGCGAAGGACATCCTCATCGACGCGTACAGCCGCATCCGGGAAGAGGTCCACGCCGCCGTCGACGGCCTCTCCCCCGACACCCTGAACGCGCCCCCCGCCGACGGCACCAACTCCATCGCCTGGCTCGTCTGGCACCTCACCCGCGTCCAGGACGACCACATCGCCGAGGTCGCCGGGCGCGACCAGGTCTGGCTCTCCGGGGGCTGGCGGAAGCGGTTCGCCCTCGACCTGCCCGCCGAGGACACCGGCTACGGCCACACCCCGGCGAAGGTCGCCGAGGTGCGCGTCGACTCGGCCGACCTGCTCACCGGGTACTACGACGCCGTCCACGAACAGACCCTGGCCCACCTCCGCGGGATCGGCGCGCAGGACCTGGACCGGATCGTGGACGAGCGCTGGGACCCGCCCGTCACGCTGGGCGCGCGCCTGGTGAGCGTGGTCTCCGACGACCTCCAGCACGCCGGCCAGGCCGCCTACGTACGGGGGCTGCTGGAGGCCTCGGCCGGCTGACGGACGCGGTCAGGAGCGGAGCACGGCCGCGTACCCCGGCAGCACCACGTCCTCGATGAGCGCGCGCCGCTCGTCGTACGGCAGGAACGCGCTCTCGAGCGCGTCGACCGTGACCGTCCGCAGGTCCGCGGCCGTCCAGCCGGCCTCCCGGACGAGGAGTTCCATCTCCCGGGTCATCGTCGTGCCCGACACCAGCCGGTTGTCGGTGTTGACGGTGACCCGGAAACCGAGGTCGCGCAGGGCCGTGATCGGGTGCCCGGCGATCGAGCCGGCCGCGCCGGTCTGGAGGTTGGAGGTGGGGCACATCTCCAGGGCGACGCGGCGGTCGCGGATCCAGCTCGCGAGGCGGCCGGGCCGGCCGTCCACGATGTCGTCCATGATGCGGACGCCGTGGCCGATGCGCTGGGCGCCGCACACCTGGAGCGCCTGGTGGATGCTGGGCAGTCCGTGGGCCTCGCCGGCGTGGATGGTGAACGGCATGTTCTCGCGGCGCAGGTGGGCGAAGGCGTCGAGATGGTCGGCGGGCGGGAAGCCGTCCTCGGCGCCGGCGATGTCGAAGCCGACGACGCCCGCGTCGCGGTAGGCCACCGCCAGTTCGGCCACCTCGCGGCAGCGGTCGAACATGCGCATCCCGCAGAGCAGGGTGCCCACGCGGACCGGGGTGCCGTCGGCCGCCGCCTTCGCCATGCCGGCGGCGAGGCCCTCCTGCACGGTCTCCACGACCTCCGCGAGGCCCAGTCCCCCGTCGACCATCAGCTCCGGGGCGTAGCGGACCTCGCCGTAGACGACGCCGTCCGCGGCGAGGTCGAGGACGTATTCCTCGGCCACGCGCAGCAGGCCCTCGCGGGTCCGCAGGACGGCGAGGGTGTGTTCGAAGGTGGCTATGTACCGCACGAGGTCGCCGGAGCCCGCGGCCGCGCGGAACCAGTCGGCCAGGGCCGCCGGGTCGGTGGCGGGGAGGGGGTGGCCGACGCGTGCGGCCAGTTCGACGAGGGTCGCGGGGCGCAGTCCGCCGTCGAGGTGGTCGTGCAGGACGGCCTTGGGGAGCCGGCGGAGGGTGTCGGTGTCGAGGGTGCGGGGTTCGAGGGTGGTGGTCATGCCGGTCGGTGCTGCCTGTCTCTGGGTGGTTTCGGTGGTCGGTGAGGTTGTCGTCGTTCAGGTGGCGGGGGTGGCGGGCTGGAGGAGGTCCCAGCGGTTGCCGTAGAGGTCCTGGAAGACGGCGACCGTGCCGTACGGCTCGTGCCGGGGCTCCTCCAGGAAGGTGACGCCGGCGGCGCGCATCCGGGCGTGGGCGCCGGCGAAGTCGTCGGTGTGCAGGAAGAGGCCCACGCGGCCGCCGGTCTGGTCGCCGACGCGGGCGCGCTGGGGGTCGTTCTTCGCGCGGGCGAGCAGCAGCCCGGTGCCGCCGGCGGGCGTCCCGGCGGGTTCGACGACGACCCAGCGGGAGCCGTCGGGGCGGGGCGCGTCCTCGACGAGCCGGAAGCCGAGGGCGTCGGTGTAGAAGCGGATCGCCTCGTCGTAGTCGGCGACGACGAGGGTGACCAGGGCGATGCGGTTCATGGGCGTAGGTTATACGTAACACGGGGCGGGTGCGTGGCATGGTTGAAGATCACGCCGGGCGTGCGGTCCCGGCGCCCGCAGCGAAGGCGTTCTTCACCGCCTCCCCCACAGGAGTTGAGCACGTTGTCCGAACTGCCGAAGTCCACCGGTGCCCCCGCCCACCAGAACGTGACCTTCCCGAGCGCCGGTACGACGGCCCACGGGTATCTGGCGCTCCCGCCGTCCGGGCGGGGGCCCGGGGTCGTCGTCATCCAGGAGTGGTGGGGGCTGACCGACCACATCGCCGACGTCACCCGTCGGCTGGCCGCGGAGGGGTTCGTGGCCCTCGCCCCCGATCTGTACGGCGGCAATGTCGCCCACGACAGTGACGAAGCCCTGCGGATGATGCGGGCGCTGCCGGTGGCGCGCGGGGTGGAGCTGCTGTCCGGGGCGGTCGACCATCTGCTGGGGCTGCCGGAGGTGACCTCCGAGACGGTCGGGTCGGTCGGGTTCTGCATGGGCGGCGGGTTCGTGCTGTACCAGGCGGCGGCGGACCCGCGGGTGAGCGCGGCGGTGCCGTTCTACGGCGTCATCCAGGGGGAGATGCCGGACTTCTCCGGGCTGCGGGCGGAGGTGCTGGGGCACTACGGGGAGCGGGACGAGAGCATTCCGCAGGAGCGGCTGGAGGAACTGGCGGAGGCGATCCGGCGGGGCGCGGGCGTCGAGCCGGATCTGCGGGTGTATCCCGCGGGTCACGCGTTCTTCAACGACGGCCGGCCGGAGGCGTACGACGCGGAGGCGTCGGCGGCGGCATGGGAGAGCACGCTCGCGTTCCTCCGACGCCGGCTGGGATAGCCCCCGGCGGTCTCCCGCACGAGGAGGTCACGGGCGGGCGGTCGTGCCTGACCGCCCGCCCGTCACGCCCGCGTCACGGATACACGTACGTGTTCAGGGTGTTCACCGCGGCGGCCGGGTCGCCGAGGTCGTAGCGGTCGACGGCGAGATACGTGGGCTTCTTGCGGGCGGCCGGCTGGCAGAACCGCCGGGCGCGGTCGGCGAGTTTGGTGTTGTCGGTGCGGGCGGTGGAGGTGATCGTGGCGTCCCGGAAGTGGTTCATGACGAACAGCGGGCGGAAGCCGGGTTCGGTGCGGGTGAGCGGGAGGGTGGTGCCGGCGTCGTACCAGCGGCTGTAGCAGGACCAGTCGGAGGAGCCGATGCCGGACCCCATGGACCAGTAGTTCTCCACCGTCCACTCGCGCTGGTACATCACGCCGAAGCTGTCCCGGGTGAGTCCGGCGGACTCGTCGGCGGCGCGGCTGTGGTCGGTGAAGAGCAGCAGCCGGTGGCCCGCGGCGACGAGGTCGGCCATGCGGGGCCAGCCGTTCTCCCTCACACCCGTGCGGTCGGGGCGGTAGAGGACGTCGGACAGGCCCTGGACGCGGGCGAGTTCGGCGCGCAGGACGCCGGGGTCGACGTAGTCCTCCATGAAGACGGTGACGAACTGGTCGGGGTGGGCGGCGAGGAAGTCGACCATGCGTTGGAGGTCCACCCAGAGGGCGACCGGCCGGCTGACCAGGGTGCAGCTGTCGTGGCAGAGGATCGCGCCGTCCGGTGTCTGGTGCAGGTCGAGCATGAACCCCCGTACCCCGTCGGCGAGTTGCTGGTCGATGCCGCGGGTCTGGTTGGGCACGAGATTGACGAAGGGCGGGGCGAAGCCGCCGTCGACGCCGTTGGCGTAGGCGTTGTGCGCGGTGAGGAAGGTGACCTGGTCCAGGGTGCGCTGGTCGGCGGGCGGCATGGGGCGGGTGGGTGAGGTGACCGGGGTCAGGTACCAGGAGGCCAGGTCACCCGGGGCGCCGACGGCGAGCGGGGCCGGGTAGTTCGCGCCGGAGGGCTTGGCGGCGACGGTGAGGTACCGCTCGGTGCCGGGTACCTCGAGGGTGTACGTGTCGTCGCCGGCCGGGGTGATCTCCCAGGCGGCGTCGGGGCTCGTACAGGCGACGGTTCTCGCCGCGTCGCCCGCGCGGCCCAGACAGCTGCCCGCGGTGTCGGTGCTTTCGAGGCGGTACGCGGAGCCGTCGGCGCGCAGGGTCCACTGCTGGTGGTCCTCGTCGCCGCGTGGGTTGTGCTGTGCGACGGTGCCGGAGGCGTCGGCGGCGGCGAGTCCGGTGGTGACGCTCTGGACGTAGTAGGTGCCGTCGGCGGGGACGGTGCCGGCGGGCAGGGCGGCGGCGGGGGCGGGGGCGGTGAGCAGCGCGGCCAGTGCGGCGGCGCCGGAGGTCGCGGCGAGCGCGACGGTGCGGGGGGTACGCATGGCGGGCCCTTCGGCGGGGCGGTGCACGACAGTGAATCGGATCGGTGGAACAGGATCAGATCAGGTACATGACACCATGCGGAAGGGGCGTCCGTCAGCGGTACGAACGCCCCTCCCCCTGCCCGGGGTCACGCCGGTCGCTGCTCGTCCTCCGCCGCGGGGACCACCACGAGGAACGCGTCCTGTTCGAGGTCCATCACCACGGTCGCCGCCTCGCCCTCGGCGCGGCGCTGGGCGGCGAACTCCTCCGCCGGCCACGATCCGCGCGGGGCCCCTGCGGGGAAACACTCCAGCACCTTCGCGCTCATCGCGGATGCCACCTCCGATTCGACTTCCGTTTCCTGCCGTCCACCGTCGTATTCATGCGCTTGCCCCGGTTCCGCCTGGACATGTGCGGGTCACGACGCCCTTCGTCCCCGGATGCTGACGGAGGGTCGGACGCGGGGCCGGGCCTCAGCCCGGGAAGCGGCCCGTGGCGCGCAGCTCCCAGCGGCGCTCCGCGTAGGCGAGGTCGTCGCGCCACAGCCGTCCGGAGGCGGCGCGCATCAGCGGCCGTACGACGGGGGCGGCGCGGCGGGCGAGGGCGAAGCCCGGCCGGTCGGAGACGGCGACGACGGCCTCCACGACGGCGGTGCGCGGGCGGCCCCGGGCGTCGGTGCCGAGCGGGGTGGCGTGCGTCTCGACGACGGAACCCGCGCCCTCCCCCTCGGTGATGCGCATGACGACGGTGCGGGGTCCGGGCGCGGTGAACACGGCGCGGACCGGCACGACGAGCCGTCCGGCCACCTTGAACGCCACGTCCACGACCAGTCCGTCCTCCGGGTCCCCGCTCCTGGCGTCGGGCACGGAGACGACGGTGAGGTCGACGAACGAGTAGGGGTGGAACCAGGCCCCGTGCCAGGGGTCGAGCCGGTTGGCGACGACGTCCTCCGGCTCGCAGGTGCCGGCGGCGACATGGACGGCGGCCAGTGCGCGGGCGGCGGCGGGGCGGGGCGGCACGAGCGGGGCGGGCAGCGGGTCCTCGCCTCCGGCGTCGTCCAGGCGCACCCAGACCAGGACGCCGTCGTCGTGCACCGGGTACGGCCGCCAGCCCGCGCGGGCGGTGCCGTCCAGGGCCAGACCGTGCCAGCGGCACACCAGGGTGCCGCAGCGGACGGGGCCCTCGCGCAACGGGGCGCCCAGGTGCGGGCAGCTGCCGGGGCCGCCCACGAGGGTGCCCTCGGCGTCGCGCCACAGGACCACCTCGCGTCCGGCGACGGTACGGGCGAGGGGCCGGTCGGCGGGGACGTCCCGGGTGGCGCCGACGACGAACCAGTTGCCGGCGGGGCGGGCGAGCGCCTGCTTCAACAGTCCGCCGATCAGGGCGGGTTTGGCCTCCTGCCAGGTGGGGCGCTGTGCTGCCCAGGCGGGTGCGTGGCGCCGCAGCCGCAGCGGAAGCCGGGCGGCGCGGGGCGGACGGCTCCCGCCGCCCGGGGCGGGGTTCATACGGTCTCCTTCTCTCTGGGCTCCTCGGGTGCGGGGGCCACGAGGGCGGCGTGCGGGATGCCGTCGAAGCCGGTGCCGGTGCGGCGGGCACGGCGGGCGTGCAGCCGGGCGCTCGTCACCCGGGTCAGGCCGTCGACGGCCACGGCGAGCCGGCGGCGCCGGGGGACGACGGCCCGGCGGTGCAGCACGGCGTGACCGTCCTGGGCGACGGCGTCCAGGATGCCGCCGTAGAGCACGCACGCGGTCCTGATGCACGGCCGGGCCACGGGGTCGAGCAGGGCCAGCCCGGGCACCGCCTGCCGGTAGACGCCCCGGGTGAGGTCCTCGGCGGCGCGCAGGGCCGCGGTGATGCGGGGGTCGCGGCGGCCGGTGTCCCTGCTCCAGCGCAGCAGGGCGCGGTCGACGCCGTGGGCGGCCAGCAGGTCGGCGGGGAGGTAGATCCGGCCCCGGTCGAGGTCCTCGCCCACGTCGCGCAGGAAGTTGGTGAGCTGGAAGGCGAGGCCGAGCGCGGCGGCGTAGGGCTCGGCCTCCGCGCGCGGGACGACGGTGCCGAGGACCGGCACCATCTGCAACCCGATCACGGCCGCCGAGCCGTGCATGTAACCGCGCAGGTCGTCGTAGGTGGGGTAGTCGGTGACGGTCAGGTCGCTGCGCATGGACGCCATGAAGTCGGTGAAGTGCCGGTGGTCGATGGCGTAGCGCTCGGCGGTGTCGGCGAGGGCGCGGACCACGGGTTCGTCGCTGCCGCCGCCGCGCAGCCCGGCCGTCAGACGCTGTTCGAGCCGGTCCAGGGCGGCCGCGCTGCCCGCCGGGCCGGTGGCCGGGTCGGGGAGGTCGACGAGGTCGTCGGCCCAGCGGGCGAACCCGTACAGCGCGTGCACGGCGGGCCGGCGCTCGGCGGGGAGCAGCCGCGTGGCGAGGAAGTACGTACGGCCGTGGCGGGCGTTGAGCTCCCGGCAGGTGGCGTACGCGGCGCGCAGCGCGGGGTCGGTGATGCCGGCCGCGTCCAGCTCGCGCCGGGTCACGGGGCGGTCCCCTGTCCGGCGGGGCGCGGACGTCGGCGGGCCGGGACGGTGCGGCCGCCCGTGCGGCGCCCGGCGGTGACGCCCGTGACGCGTTCGGCGGCGAGGCGGCCGGAGACGAGGACCGTCGGGACGCCGACGCCGGGGGTCGTGCCGCAGCCGGCGAGGACGGCGTTGTCGGTGCCGCGCACGAGGTTGCGGGGCCGGAACGGGCCGGTCTGGGCGAAGGTGTGCGCGGCGGAGAAGGGCGTGCCGGCCGCGTGCCCGCCGGCCGCCCAGTCGGCCGGGGTGACCAGGCACTCCTCTTCCATCGCGGCGCCGAGGCCGGGCAGGCCCCGGCGTTCGAGTTCGGTGAGGAGCCGGTCGCGGTAGCGGGGCGCGAGGTCGCTCCACTCGGCGGCGGTGGGTCCGAGGTCGGTGTTGGGGCAGGGGGCGAGGACGTAGTGGACGTGCCGTCCGGGCGGGGCGAGCGCGGGGTCGGTGGCGGTGGGGCGGGTGATCAGCAGCGACGGGTCGGACATCAGCTCTCCGGTGCGGGTGATCTGACGGAAGGTGCCCTCCCAGGCGTGGCCGAAGGAGAGGGTGTGGTGGCCGAGTCCGGGCCAGGTGCGGTCGGTTCCGGTGTGCAGGACGACGGCGGAGGGCGCGTGTCGCAGCCGTAGGGGGCGCCGGGGGGTGCGGCCGAGGAGGCGGTAGGCGACGGGCAGGTCGGGGGTGAGGACGAGGGCGTCGCAGGGAATGCGGCCCTGGTCGGTGCGGACGGCGGTGACCCGGCCGCCGCCGCGCTCCAGCGCGGTGACGGTGTGTCCGTAGCGGAGGTCGGCGCCGGCGTGGGCGGCGGCGTCGGCCATGGCGCGGGGCAGGGCGTGCATCCCGCCGCGCGGGAAGTAGACCCCGGCGACGGTGTCCATGTAGGCGATGACGGCGTAGGCGGCGAGCGCGCGGGCGGGCGGCACGCCGACGTAGAGGGCCTGGAAGGAGAAGACGCGGCGCAGCCGTTCGTCGCGCAGGAAGCGGCCGATGGCGGCGTCGAGCCGGCCGAAGCCGCCGAGGGCGGCGAGCCGGGCGAGGTCGGGGTGGAGGAGTTGCAGCGGGGAGTCGAAGTTGGCGTCGATGAAGCGGCGCATCTGGGCGCGGTAGAGCCGTTCGAGCCAGTGCCGCAGCCGCCGGTAGCCCGCCGCCTCGGCCGGTCCCGCGAATCGTTCGACCTCGGCCTCCATGGCGTCCGGTTCGGTGTGCACGTCGAGTCCGCTGCCGTCGGCGAAGCGGGCGCGGTAGGCGGGGTGCAGCGGGATGAGGTCGAGCCGGTCGCGCATGTTTTCGCCGACGGCGGCGAAGGCGGCCTCGGCGAGGTGCGGCATGGTCAGCACGGTGGGCCCGGTGTCGAACCGGTATCCGCCGCGCTCCAGCAGCCCGGCCCGTCCGCCGGGCCCGTCCGCCCGCTCCACGACCGTCACCCGCCGCCCGGCGCCGAGGAGATGGAGCGCGGCGGACAGCCCGGCGAGCCCGGCCCCGACGACGACCACGTGGTCGGTGGGCCCGGGGACGGTGCGCACCGCGCCGCTCACCGGACGGCTCCGGCGGACGGGCGGGGGGCGGCACGGTGGCGAAGTCCTGCGTGCCGGACGGTGGGATGCATCGCGGTTCCTCTCGCGGGGGCGGAGGCGGGCTCGTGTCTCTGCACAGGTCTCCGCTCTCTGTGAAGGTCTTCCGCACGAAGGGCCGTCATGGATGCGTACGGTCCCCACGTTCCGCCGATCCGCCGAACCGGGCGGGCCACCAGGCGCGCGCCCCGGCGTCCCGTACGAGCGCGGGGACCAGCAGGGAGCGCACGGCGAGGGTGTCCAGCAGCACGCCGAAGGCGGGTGGCGTCGGCCCGCCGGGGTACGACCGTGCCGTCGCCCTCGGCGGTCCACACGGTGATCACGGGAAGCGTCTCCTGCCGCTGGAACGCCTTCTGCTCGGCGATGACCTCCGTCGACTCGGCGCTGCGCGGCAGGAACGCGGCCTGGTCGTCGGTGGCGACCTCGCCGAGCCGCCCGGCGAAGGGGCCGAGGGCCCCGCCGACGCAGAGCCGGACGAGGACGGTCAGCAGGACGGGAACGAGGCGGCGGACCCGCCGCACGGGGAACGACATCACTCTCCAGGCGCTTCGGCGCGGGCGGCCGGAGCCGGCCGGGGACGACCGCCGGCCACACGTCCGGCGGTACGGGATGCCTCCTCTTCTGCCCCCGGCCGGCCACCGGATGCGGCCGGAGATCACCGGGCGGCGCGAGGGCCGGCTCCCGGTCGGCGTCGCGCGCCCGGCGCGGGACCGCATCCGTCCGCCGACTCGTGACGGAAGGATGCGGGGCGGAAGGACGCGGGGCGGAAGGACGCGGTGGCGGGGCAGGAGTTCCGTCCGGGCGTGGTGCCGGGTGACCGGACGTGGTGCCGGGTGAGAGGAGCCGACGGGATGAATGCGGGGAATGGTGGGGCCGAGGGGCCGCTCTGCCTGGTCACCGGTGCCACGGGGTACATCGGAGGGCGGCTGGTGCCCGAACTGCTCGACACGGGGGCCCGGGTGCGGGCGGCGGTGCGCTCCCCCGGCAAGCTGCGCGACCACCCCTGGGCGGGTGCCGTCGAGGTGGTGAAGTGCGACGTCACCGACGCCGCGTCCGTCGCCGCCGCGATGGACGGCGTCGACGTCGCCTACTACCTCGTCCACGCCCTCGGCACCGGCCGCGGCTTCGAGCGCACCGACCGCGAGGCCGCCCGCACCTTCGGCGAGCGGGCGCGCGCGGCGGGCGTACGGCGCATCGTCTATCTGGGCGGTCTCACCCCCGCCGGGGTGCCCGAGGAGGAGTTGTCGCCGCACTTGCGGTCCCGCGCCGAGGTGGGCCGCATCCTGCTGGACTCAGGCGTGCCCACCACCGTGCTGCGGGCCGCGGTGATCCTCGGTTCCGGCTCGGCCTCGTTCGAGATGCTGCGGTACCTCACCGAACGGCTGCCGGTCATGGTCACGCCGAGCTGGGTGCACACCCGGATCCAGCCGATCGCGGTCCGGGACGTGCTGCGCGCGCTGGTCGCCGCCGGGCGGATGCCCGCGGACGTCAGCCGCGCCTTCGACCTCGGCGGCCCGGACGTGCTGACGTACCGCGACATGATGCTGCGGTACGCGCGGATCGCCGGGCTGCCCCGCCGCCTCATCCTGCCGGTGCCGCTGCTCACGCCGGGGCTGTCCAGCCACTGGGTGGGGCTGGTGACCCCCGTGCCGGCGGCCCTCGCGCGTCCGCTCACCGAGTCGCTGCGGCACGAGGTGGTGTGCCGGGAGCACGACATCGAACGGTATCTGCCGCCCGCCCCCGGCCGGCCCGTCGGTTTCGACAAGGCGGTACGGCTGGCCCTGCGCCGGATCCAGCAGGCCGAGGTCGCCACCCGCTGGTCCTCCGCCTCGGTCCCCGGCGCCCCCAGCGATCCGCTGCCCACCGATCCCGGCTGGGCGGGCGGCAGCCTCTACACCGACCGCAGGGAGCGGACGGTCGACGCCTCCCCGGAGGCGCTGTGGCGGGTGGTGGAGGGCATCGGCGGGGAGAACGGCTGGTACTCCTTCCCGCTCGCCTGGGCCGTACGGGGCCTGCTGGACCGTCTCGTCGGCGGGGTCGGGCTGCGCCGGGGCCGGCGGGACGCCGCCCGGCTGCGGGCCGGGGACTCGCTCGACTTCTGGCGGGTGGAGGAGATCGAGCCGGGACGGCTGCTGCGACTGCGCGCCGAGATGCGGCTGCCGGGGCTCGCCTGGCTGGAGATGTACGTCGGCGAGGACGACGTCGGCCGCACCCGCTACCGCCAGCGGGCCCTGTTCCATCCGCACGGGCTGCTGGGCCATCTGTACTGGTGGGGCGTCTCGCCCTTCCACGCGGTGGTGTTCGGCGGGATGGCCCGCAACATCGCGCGGGCGGCCGCGAGGGCCGTACCCGACGGCCCGGAGCGGCCGGGACGACGACGGTGGCCTGGGCAGCGGCAGCGGCAGCGGCTCGGGCTACGGCGGCGGCCGGGTCCTCCCGGACCCCGCTGAGCACCGCACCCGTACCCCGACCCTCGTCCCTTCCGGAGTCCTCCATGCCGACCGCCGTCGTCCTCTTCACCGCCGATCTGCGGCTGCACGACCATCCGCCGCTGCGCGCCGCGCTGGACGGGGCGTCCGCCGTGGTGCCGTTGTTCGTGCGTGACCGCGCGGTGGACGCCGCCGGGTTCGCCGTGCCCAACCGGCTCGCCTTCCTCGCGGACTGCCTGCGCGATCTGGACGCCGGGCTGCGCGAGCGCGGCGGGCGGCTGGTGGTGCGCTCGGGGGACCTGGTGGAGGAGGTGTGCCGGGTGGCCGCCGAGGCGGACGCGCGCGAGGTGCACATGGCCGCCGATGTGAGCGCCCACGCGCGCCGGCGCGAGGACCGGCTGCGCACCGCGCTGGAGGCGGGAGGCAGACGGCTGCTGGTGCACGACACGGTGACCACCGTGCTGGCGCCGGGTGCGGTGACGCCGGGCGGCCGGGACCACTTCGCCGTGTTCACGCCGTACTTCCGGCGCTGGTCGGAGCAGCGTACGCGGCCCGTCCTCGGCGCCCCTCGCGCGGTGCCGGTCCCGGACGGCATCGGCTCGGAGGAGCCGCCCTCCCGCCGTGCGCTGTCCGGCCTGTCGCCGGGGCTCGCGGTCGGCGGCGAGCGGGCGGGGCGCGCGCGGCTCGCGGACTGGCTGCGCGGCGGCGTCGAGGAGTACGAGGACCGGCACGACGACCTCGCGGGCGACGCGACCTCCCGGCTCTCCCCGCATCTGCACTTCGGCACCCTCTCCCCCGTCGAACTGGTGCACAGGGCGGGCGGCCTGGGCGGGCCCGGTGCCGAGGGGTTCGTACGGCAGCTCGCCTGGCGGGACTTCCACCGGCAGGTGCTGGCGGCCCGGCCCGCCGCCGCGCACGCCGACTACCGCACCCGGCACGACCACTGGCGCACCGGCGGGGGCGCCCGCGAGGACGTCGAGGCGTGGCGGGAGGGCCGCACCGGCTACCCGGTCGTCGACGCGGCGATGCGCCAGCTGCGGCACGAGGGCTGGATGCACAACCGGGGCCGGCTGCTGACCGCGAGCTTCCTGGCCAAGACGCTGTACGTGGACTGGCGCGTGGGTGCCCGGCACTTCCTGGACCTGCTGGTCGACGGGGACCTCGCCAACAACCAGCTGAACTGGCAGTGGGTGGCCGGTACCGGGACGGACAGCCGCCCCAACCGGGTGCTGAACCCGGTGGTACAGGGCAGGCGGTTCGACCCGGACGGGGCATACGTACGCCGCTGGGTGCCGGAGCTGGCTCGGGTGCGGGCGGGCGGGGTGCACGAGCCGTGGAAGCTGCGGGGCCGGGACCGGGAGGCGGCCCACGGTTATCCGGAGCGGGTGGTGGACCTCGCGGAGGGTCTGGAACGGTTCCGCAGGGCGCGCGCGTGAGGGCGCCGGGCGCCGGGGCTCAGCGCCTCCGGTGCCGCCGCCCGGTCAGGTCCTCGAGCACCTCGCGGGCGGCGCGGGCGCCGGAGGCGAGGGCGCCCTGGACGGAGCCGGTGGCCCGGTGGTCGCCGCACACGTAGCGGCCGGGGGCCACGCGGGAGGTGCGGCTCAGCGGAAGGGGCGGCGGCATCGCGGGAAGCGCGTCGCGGACCGTGCGGGCGGTGAGCAGGTCCCAGCCGGCGGTGTCGGTCTCGTACACCTCCTCCAGCGCCGACGTCACCGTCTTGCGCGCCTGCGGGTTGTCCTCGCCGAGGACGGAGGTGGCGATCAGGGCATGCCCCGCGGGCGCGTAGGTGGGGGCGACCTCGCTGAGGACGCAGGTGTTGAGGAAGCGGAGCCGTGCGTCGGTGAGCAGGGTGGGTTCGGCGAGCGGCGGGCGCGGGGCGACGTGGTAGTACGTCGTCACGACGCGCCCGGCGGGTACGTCGAGACCCGGCAGCAGGGCCGAGGCCGGTCCCTTGCCGGTGGCGACGACGACGGCCCGGGCTGCCAGCCGGTCGCCGTGGGCGGTCTGCACGCCGTCGTCGGTGAGCACGGCGACGGGGGCGTCGAGCAGGACGCTGCCGGCGGGCAGCGCGGTCACCAGCGCCGCGGGTACGGCGCCGATGCCGTCGGCGGGCAGGCACAGGGTGCCGCGGAGCATGCTGCGCCACACCATGTGGAAGAACCGGCTCGACGTCTCCAACTGGTCCTCCAGGAAGATCCCGGAGAGGAACGGCCGGAAGAACCGTTCCACGAACTCCTCGGAGAACCCGGCGGAGGCGAGCGCGGTGCGGGTGGTGCGGTCCTCGGCGCGCCTGAGCAGGGCGGCCGGGCCGAGCATGTCGCGGGCCGACAGGGTGCCGAGCGCCAGCAGGTCGCGGGGACCGGCGAGCCGGCCGCGCAGCAGGCCGGTGAGGGAGCGGGCGTCACGGCTGGGGTCGGTCAGGCGGAGCCGGCCGTGGTCGGTGTGCGTGAGCACACCGGGGGTGAAGGGGCGCAGGCGCAGGTCGCGGAGGTTCAGGCGGCGTTTGACCTGGGGGTAGGAGGTGTTGAAGACCTGGAAGCCGCGGTCGACGACGAAGCCGTCGAGCCGGTCTGAGCGCATACGGCCGCCGACGTCGTCGGAGGCCTCGACGACGAGGACGGAGCGGCCGGCGGCCGCGAGGTCCCGGGCGCAGGCGAGCCCGGCGACGCCGGCTCCCACCACCAGGACGTCGGTGCGCTCGGGTGTCGCGGACATGCGCGCCTCCTCTCACCGGGCGGACCCCGGCCCTCCGAGTCCCACGGATCCCCCGGCCCGAACCCCGGCAGCCGGGTGAACCCCGGAACCGCACCGGACCAACCACCGCAGGACCCCGGAACGGCACCGCCCCGCATGTCGCGCGGCATCGTGCGCGCCGGCTCGCAGAATGGCGAGGGGCGGGGCGGGTACCCCGCACTCGCCCATCCGCCGTACGAGGAGCCGCCGCCATGACCGCACCGCCGGTACCGGTCGAGGACGGGCCGGGGGACGAGGAGCTCGCCCGCGGCCTCGTCGAGGGGGACGAGGCGTGTCTCGCCGCGGCGTACCACCGCTGGTCGGCCCTGGTGCACGGACTCGCCGCACGCTCGCTCGGCGACGTGCGGGAGGCGGAGGACGTCACCCAGCAGGTGTTCCTCGGGGTGTGGCGCGGCCGGCACGGCTACCGTCCCGAGCGCGGGGCGATGGCGGGCTGGATCGTCGGCATCGCCCGGCGGAAGATCGCCGACGCCCTGTCCGCCCGGACCCGCCGCCTGGACCTGCTCGCCTCCGTCGCCTCCGCCACCCCGCCCGCCGCCCCCGGCGGCCACGCCGACGAGCCGTGCGAGGCGGTCCTGGACCGCGTGCTGGTCGGCCGCGCGCTCGCCGGACTGCCGTCCGCGCAGCAGCGGGTGCTCCGCCTGGCGTTCTACGAGGACCTGACCCAGGCCCAGATCGCCGAGCGCACCGGCTGGCCGCTCGGCACGGTGAAGAGCCACGCCCGGCGCGGACTGCACCGGCTGCGGCACGGGCTGGGGGACATGGAGGAGCGGCACACGGAGGAACGACCCGTCTGAGCACGCCGCCTGAGCACGAAGGAAAACTCCTGCCCCCGCCCGCATCCGGACGCGGTGCCCGGACGGAACCCCTGACGCGAGCGGTGCGGTACGAGCGGTGCGGTGCGAGCGGTACAGACGACAAGGAGGCCCCGGGTGAACGACGCGGACGTGGTGATCGTCGGCGCGGGCGCCGCCGGCCTCTCGCTCGCCCTCCGGCTCTCCGCCCCCTCCGCCGCACCGGCCGCCCGCCCCTCCGTACTGCTCCTCGACGCACCCCCCGGCCCGCTGCGCCCGCCGCCGCGCACCTGGTGCTACTGGGAGCGCGGCCCGGGCCCGTACGACAGCGCCCTCACCGCCACCTGGCAGCGGCTGCGGGTGCACGGCCCGACGGGGCGGGCGACCGTCGGGGAGACCGCCCCGCTGCGCTACAAGATGCTGCGCTCGGACGCGTTCGAGGCGTTCGCGGCCCGGCGGCTCGCCGAACGCCCCGCGATCCGGCGCCGGGAGGTGGCCGTGGAGACGGTACGGAGCGTGCGCGGGGGCGCGGAGCTCCACGGCAGGGACGCGGACGGCGCCCCCGTCGCCGTCCGCGCCCGCTGGGTGTTCGACTCCCGGCCGCCCGGCAGCCTCCCCGCCGCCCGCACCACCCTGCTCCAGCACTTCCGCGGCTGGTTCGTCCGCACCTCCCGCCCCGTGTTCGACCCCACCGTGGTGGAGCTGATGGACTTCCGCGTCCCCCGCCCGGCGCACGGACTGGCGTTCGGTTACGTCCTGCCGACCGGGCCGCACGAGGCGCTGGTGGAGTACACCGAGTTCTCCCGCACCGTCCTGTCCCGGGAGGCGTACGACGCGGCGCTGCGCGCGTACACCGAGGACGTGCTGCGGCTCGGCCCGCTGGAGGTGGTGGCGACGGAGTCCGGCGTCATCCCGATGACCGACGCGCCCTTCGCCCGCACGACCGGCGCGTCCGTCTTCCGCATCGGCGCCGCGGGCGGCGCGACCCGCCCGTCGACGGGCTACACGTTCGCCGCCGTGCAGCGGCAGACCCGCGCGATCGCCGCCGCCCTCCGCGCGGGCCGCCGGCCGCTGCCGCCGCCCGCGCACTCGGCCCGGTCCCGGGCGATGGACGCCGTACTGCTGCGGGCGCTGGACACCGGCCGGGTGGACGGCGCGGAGTTCTTCAGCCGCCTGTTCGCGCGGGTGCCGACGCCACGGCTGCTGCGCTTCCTCGACGGCGGCACCGGCCTGTACGAGGATCTCGCCGTCGGCCTGCACGCCCCCGTACGCCCGATGCTGCGCACGGCGGCGGAACTTCCCCGTCTCCCCCGCCGCCCGCTCCCCGCCCCTGCCCCCGCTCCCCCACCCGTCGAGGAGTCCCCATGACCCTGTTGCGCGACGAGGCGCTGGCCGGCGCGTTCGACCGGGCCGCGCCCCGGTACGACGCGCTGGTCGCCCTCAATCCGGGCTACCACGCCCAGCTGCGCCGCTCCGCCCGCCGCCTCGGCCTGCCCGACGGCGGCGCCGGGGCGCGCGTCCTCGACCTCGGCTGCGGCACGGGCGCGTCGACGGCGGCGCTGCGGGCCGTGCTGCCGCGGGCGGAGATCACCGCGGTGGACGCGTCGGCGGGGATGCTGGCCCGCGCCGCCGGCAAACCGTGGGCCGCCCCTGTCAGGTTCGTCCACGCGCCGGCCGAACGCCTGGCCGAGGAGGGCGTACGCGGGCCGTTCGACGCGGTGTTCGCGGCGTACCTGCTGCGCAATGTGGCCGACCCGGACGCCGTACTCGCCGAGGTGCGCGGCCTGTTGGCGCCGGGCGGACGGCTCGCGGTGCACGAGTACGCGCTCAGCGGCCGGCGGGCGCACCGGCTGGTCTGGGACGCCGTGTGCCGTGGCATCGTCACGCCGCTCGGCAGCGCGTACGGCGACGGCGCCCTCTACCGCCATCTGTGGCGCAGCGTCGTCGGCTTCGACACGGCGGACGCGTTCGGCAGGCGGCTCTCGCGGGCCGGGTTCGCGGACGTGCGGGTGCTGCCGCTGCCGGGCTGGCAGACGGGGATCACCCACACGTTCGTGGGCCGGGTGCCCGCGTGAGGCCCCCGGCGGGCGCCGTCTCCCCGGGGCGCGGCCGGGACCGCCGGGCGGTCCGCCTCGACCCCGCGCCCGGCCGCCCCCGCGTCACCGGCGAGGCCCCCTCGGTCGCGGTGGTCGGCGGCGGCATCGCGGGGCTCGCGGCGGCGACCGGGCTGGCCGAACGGGGCGTACGCGTCACGCTGTACGAACGGGAGCCGGTGCTCGGCGGCCGGCTGGCGGGACACCCGGTGACGCTGGCGGACGGCAGCCGGGTCACCATGAGCCGCGGCTTCCACGCGTTCTTCCGCCAGTACTACAACCTGCGCGCCCTGTTGCGCCGGACGGACCCGGGGCTCGACCTGCTCACCGGCCTCCCCGACTACCCCCTCGTGCACGCCGACGGCCTGCGCGACGGCTTCCGGCACGTGCCGCGCACGCCTCCGTGGAGCGCGCTGGGCTTCGCCGTGCTCAGCCCCGCCTTCCGCGGCCGCGACCTGCTGCGGATGCGGCCGCGGGCCGCGCTGCCCCTGCTCGACGTGCGCGTGCCGGAGGTCTACGCGCGGCTGGACGGTGTCAGCGCCGACGACTTCCTCGCCTCCGTCCGCTTTCCCCCGGCCGCGCACCACCTGGCGTTCGAGGTGTTCTCGCGCAGCTTCTTCGCCGACCCGCGCGAGTTGTCGGCGGCCGAGATGGTGCTGATGTTCCACATCTACTTCCTCGGCTCCGGCGAGGGCCTCCTCTTCGACGTCCCCCGCGAGCCGTTCCCCACCGCCCTCTGGGAACCGCTGGCCCGCCGTCTGGCCGGCCTGGGCGTGGACATCCGTACGGGGACGGCGGTGCGGGGCGTGGCTCCGGCGCCGGACGGCGGGTGCGTCGTCCGCGCGTCCGGGGGCCGCCCGGCGCGGTACGACGGGCTCGTGCTCGCGCTGGACACCGGTGGGCTGAAGGCGGTCGTCGGGGAGTCTCCCCGGCTGGTCACCGAGGAGTGGCGGGCGGGGATCGCCCGGCTGCGCACCGCGCCGCCGTTCCTGGTCAGCCGGCTGTGGCTGGACCGGCCGGTGGCGCCGGACCGGCCGGGCTTCCTCGGCACCAGCGGGTACGGGTCGCTGGACAACGTCAGCGTGCTGGAGCGGTGGGAGGGCGAGGCGGCCCGGTGGGCGGCGCGGACCGGTGGCTCGGTCGTCGAGCTGCACGCGTACGCGCTGGCCGGCGAGGGCGCCGGCCGGGAGGCCGAACAGCGGCGGCTGATCGAGCAGTTGCACCGGGTGTACCCCGAGACGCGGGACGCCCGGATCGTCGACGCGCGCCACGAGTGGCGGGCGGACTGCCCGCTGTTCGCCGTGGGCACCCACGCCGGCCGGCCCACCGTCCGCACGCCCGACCCGGCCGTGACGGTCGCCGGGGACCTGGTGCGCACGGAACTGCCGGTCGCCCTGATGGAACGCGCCGCGACCACGGGCTTCCTCGCCGCGAGCGCGCTGCTGGCGCGGTGGGGCGTACGCGGGCACACACTCTGGACGGTGCCGCGCCGGGGCCGTACGCCCGTACTGCGCGGACTGGCCCGGCTCGCCGGACCCGCGGACGGCCGGTGACCGGACAGCCGGACTGCCCCGGCCGACAGCGGGCATCCGACCTCTTACAAGGCCTCGTACAGAGAGTGCACGGGGGACTTCACAAGGAGGGGCAGAGATGGAGATCGCGGGCATCGTCAGCGCCATCGTGATCGGAATCGTCATCGGCGTACTGGGCCGCCTCGTCGTCCCGGGCCGCCAGCACATCGGCATCCTGCTGACCATCCTGGTCGGCATCGTCGCCGCACTCATCGGCTCCGCCCTCGCCTCGGCCCTCGGCGTCGCCGACACGAACGGCGTCGACTGGATCGAATGGCTGATCCAGATCGCCCTGGCAGCACTGGGAATAGCGGCACTGGACCGCGGCATGTCCCGCCGCTGAACACGCGCCTCAGGGGACGCGGACCGGGGCGCGGGGAGCGGAATCCCACGCTCCCCCACCCCCGGGTCGAAGGGGGCGGAGCCCCCGGCGGACGGAAGGACAGAGGGGGCGGGGAAAACCCCGTTCCGCCATTGGGACGGCCTTCCCCGCCCCCACGAATGACCCGCGCACAACGGGGCAGGCGCGCCTGGTCCGTCCAACGTCCCCGCGCATGGGAGATGCGGTGCCCGACACCCCCCAGGCCCCCCACTCATCCCCACCCGTACCCACGCAACCCGCCCGACAACCCCCACCACCCCACCGCTCCGCGGAACCCAAGGAGTCCGGGGAACCCAAGAGGTCCGCCGGGTCCACTCCCCGCAACCCCTTCTTCGACAACGCGAAATACCTCACCATCGTGTTGGTCGCCTGCGGCCACGCCTGGGAACCCCTCACCTACGGCAGCCGCACCGCCCACGCCGTCTACCTCACCGTCTACGCCTTCCACATGCCCGCCTTCGCCCTGATCTCCGGCTACTTCTCGCGGAGCTTCGACATGGCCCCCGGCCGCCTCAAGCGGCTGATCACCGGCGTGGTGGTCCCGTACCTGATCTTCGAGACGGCGTACACGCTCTTCTACCGGTGGGCACAGGACGACCCGGGCTACCCGCTGAGCCTGCTGGACCCCTGGTACGTGATGTGGTTCCTGGTCGCGCTGTTCATCTGGCGGCTCACCACCCCCCTGTGGCTGATGCTGCGTCACCCGCTCCCCCTCGCCATGGGCCTGGCGATGCTCGCCGCCTGCTCCCCCGACCTCGGCGGCGATCTGTCGATACAGCGCGCCCTCGGCTTCCTGCCGTACTTCGTCCTCGGCCTCGCCCTGCGCCCGGCGCACTTCGCACGGCTGCGCACCCGCCGGGCCCGGCTGCTGGCGCTCCCCGTGTTCGCGGCCGTACTGGCGGCGGCGTACTGGGCGGCCCCGTCGTTCGACGCGGGCTGGCTGTACCACCGGGGCGCGGTCACCGGCCAGGGCGCCCCCGCGTGGGCGGGGCTGCTGACCACGCCGGCGCTGTTCGTGCTCGCGCTGGCGCTGACGGCGTGCTTCCTCGCCTGGGTGCCGCGCCGCCACATGTGGTTCACCACGCTGGGCGCGGGCACGATGTACGGCTATCTGCTGCACGGCTTCCTGATCAAGTCCTCGCGCTTCTGGGGCTGGTACGACCACCCCTGGCTGCACACGCCCGCTGGTGAGCTGCTGGTCACCGCGCTCGCGGTCGGCATGATCACCGCGCTCTGCTCGGCGCCGGTACGGACGGCCTTCCGGCACGTGGTCGAGCCCCGGATGGACTGGGCGTTCGTCCCCCGCCCGGCGGCCGGCGGCACCCCTCGGGACCGCCAGGAGAAACCCACCGCACCGGACCCGTCCCGCGCGGCCCGCTGACGTACACCCCGCCGACGTACGCCCGCCGCCCCTCCCCCGCCGTCCGGAGGCGGCGCGGGCCCGGCCCGCCTATGGTGAGCCGGGGGCGGGCACGGCTCGAACAGGGGGAGTTCCCGGTGCGCAGCCGGGTGTACCGGGAGGCCGCATGCTGCCGATGTTCGGATGCCGGCCGGCCGCCGCGGCGGCGGTCACGGCGACGGCGCTCGCCCTGCTCGGCCCGGCCGGCGCCCCGTCGGCCCCGGCGGCGGCCACCGGCCCGTCACCGACCACGCCACGCACCGCCCCCTCTTCCCCTTCCCCTCCCGATCTCTCGCGCTTCTACCGGCAGCGCGTCGCCTGGTCCGCGTGCGAGGGCGACGGCATGCCGTCCGACCTGGAGTGCGGCAAGGTCACCGTGCCGCTCGACTACGCCCGCCCCGCCGCCGGCACGCTCGACCTGGCGCTGGCCCGCTACCGCGCGTCGGGCCCGTCCCGGGGTTCGGTGCTGCTGAACTTCGGCGGACCCGGCGGCCCGGGCGTCCCCCAGTTGGCCCTGGGCGGCAAGGACTTCATGGGTCTGACCGAGGGCTACGACGTGGTCACCTTCGATCCGCGCGGCGTCGGCCGCTCCTCCCCCGTGAGCTGCGGCGAGGGCACCGACGAGATGCTGGCGGCGACCGAGGACGGCGCCGTCGGGCAGGATCCCGAAGCAGCGCTGAAGGCGCTGCGCTCGGCAGTGGCCCAGTGCACCGCGCACTCGGGGCCGGTGCTGCGGCACATCGGCACGGTGAACGCGGCCCGCGACCTGGACGTCATGCGCCAGGCGCTGGGCGACGACCGGCTCAACTACCTCGGCTTCTCCTACGGCACGCGGCTCGGCGCGGTGTACGCGGCGCAGTTCCCGAAGAAGGTCGGGCGGATGGTGTTCGACGGCGTCGACACCCTCACGGAGTCGCTGGACGAGCAGGGTGTGGTGAGCGCGGCGGGACAGCAGCGGGCGCTGGAGGACTTCCTCGCCTGGTGCGCCCAGGACGTCGCCTGCCCGTTCGGGCAGGACGCCCGCGCCGCCCGGGAGCAGGTGGTACGGCTGGTGGGGTCGCTGGACGAGGATCCGCTGCCGACCGACTTCGGCGGACAGTTCACCGGGCAGGACCTGGTCGCGGCCATCGGACAGGGGCTGTACAGCGAGGAGTTCTGGCCGGCGCTCGAACAGGCGCTCGCCGACCTGACACAGGGCGGCGACGCCGGCCGCCTCACGGGCTTCACCGGCGGCGGCACGGTCGTACCCCCCAGGGCCGCCGCACCCGACGGTCCCGCCGCACCGCCCCGCCCCGGCCCGGTCCCCGGGTACGCGGACCTGACCGGCTCCCGCCCCGCGCCCGGGCGCGAGGACACCGCCCCCGCCACCGGGGGCGCCCGGGCCGGCGGCGGGCTCGTCGACCCCGAGGACGTGCCGGCCGACAACCTCCCGGCCGCGCTGATGGCCGTCAACTGCGCCGACGACCCCGACCGTCGCACCGCCGCCCAGATGGTCGGCGACCTCGGCCGGCTGCGCACACGTTACGAGGAGGCGTCGCCGGTCTTCGGCCGCTACCGGCTGGCCGAGGTGCTGATGTGCTACGGCCGCCCCCGGGGCACCGACTTCGTGCGCGAGGACGTACGGAACGTGCCCGCGCCGAAGATGCTGCTGGTCGGCACCCGCGGCGACCCGGCCACCCCGTACCGCTGGACGGTGGAGACCGCGAAACGGCTCGGCCCCTCCGCCGTGGTGCTCGACAACAGGGGCGAGGGACACACCGGTTACGCCTCCTCGCCGTGCGTGCACCGCAAGGTCGACACCTTCCTGCTGTACGGCACCCTGCCCCCGGACGGCAGTTCCTGCGGGCCGGAGCAGGAGGACGGCTGATCTCCCCCCACGCGTCCCGGCCGCCTACGCTACGCCGAGGCCATGATCGTGAAGGGGCGTGCGGACGTGAGCGGGCTGTTGGGTGTCGCGGTACTGGGTGCGGGTCACATGGGGGCCGATCACATTCGCCGGCTCGACCGGGTGGTGAGCGGGGCGCGGGTGGTGGCGGTCGCCGACCCGGACACCGCGCGGGCCGAGGCGGCAGTGGCGGACATCGAGGGCGCGTCGGCGCACGCCGAGGTGGCCGCCGCGCTGGACGCGCCGGGTGTCGAGGCGGTGCTGATCGCCTCCCCGGGGCCCGCGCACGAGGCCGCGCTGCACGAGGCGTTCGCCCGCGATCTGCCGGTGCTGTGCGAGAAGCCGCTGGTGCCGGACGCGGAGGGGGCGCTGCGGGTGGTCGAGGCGGAGGTGAAGCGCGGCCGGCGGCTGGTCCAGGTGGGGTTCATGCGCCGTTACGACGCGGAGTACCTGCGGCTGAAGTCCCTGCTGGACGAGGGCGGGCTCGGGCGCCCGCTGATGCTGCACTGCGTCCACCGCAACGTCTCCTCGCCGCCCGGCTTCACCTCCGCGATGCTGGTGGACAGTTCGGTGTCGCACGAGATCGACGCGGCCCGCTGGCTGCTCGGCCAGGAACCGACCGCGGTGACCGTGCTGCGTCCGGGCAGCACGGGGCGGGCGCCCGAAGGGCTCGTCGACCCGCAGTTCGTGGTCCTGGAGACCGACGGGGGCGTCCTGGTCGACGTGGAGATCTTCGTCAACACCGGCTTCGGCTACCAGGTGCGGTGCGAGGCGGTCTGCGAGGGCGGCAGCGCACGGATCGGCGAGGAGCACGGCATGACGGTGACGGCACCGGGGCGGGAGTCGCGGGAGGTGCCGCAGGACTACCTCGTACGGTTCGCGGACGCGTACGACCGGGAGCTGCGGGACTGGGTCGACGCGTGCCGGGCCGGCCGCGTCGGCGGTCCGAGTGCGTGGGACGGGTACGCGTCGTCAGCGGCCGCCGAGGCGGGCGTGCGGTCCGCGCGTACGGGGGCGCGTGTGCCGGTGCGGTTGGCGGCGCGGCCGGCGTTGTACGCGTGACGTCGGGTGTGCGGGCGCCTCATGGGTGGGGGATGCGGTTCGTTGGCGGGTGCGGGCGGTTCGTGGCTGGTCGCGCCCGCGCGGCGGAGCCGCAGATCGATACAGCCCCACGCCCCTTGGAGGCCCTGCGGGGCCTCCAGGGGCGCGGGAGCGCGGGGCGCGAGGCCGGGGCACTGCCCAACGCCGGGACACCGTCATATGCCAGACGCATCCCCGGCGCCCATGTTGGCAAATCCCTTACAGCGCGCGACGCGCTGTGCGACAGTCGTAACGGTCCTTCCTCACCAGTCGGTCGCACTGTCACCCGGAGTACGCCATGTCGCCCCCTCCGTCAGCGGACCGCTCCGCCGCGCAGCCGCCCCGGCGCGGCGCGGTCGACGCGCTGCTCTCGCGGACCCGGCGGCTGCGCGGCGACATGGACGCCGTACGGCGCGAGGCGCCCGCGGACGGTTCGGATCCCGAGGCCCGCTGGCAGCGCGCTCTGTACGATCTGGCGCTGCACCAGCTCGCCGATCTGGACGCCCATCTGGCCCAGCTGCGTGACGGCCCCCCGCCCCTCCCGGCCGCCCACGCCTCCGCGACCGGCCCACCGCCGGCCGCCCCGCAGCCCCGGCCCCCCGGCGGGCCGCTGCTCGGCCGGGTCGGGTCCGCCGAGTGGGACCTGCTGACCGACCGGGCCGCGTGGTCCGGCGAGCTGTACCGGATCCTCGGCCGCGATCCCGCGGCCCCCGCCCTCACCCTCGACGAACTCCCCTCCCTCGTGCACGAGGACGACCGCGCGCGACTGACCACGATGGTCACGGACTGTCTGATCGACGCCCGCCCCATCGACGGGGAGTTCCGCGTCCTGCGCCCCGACGGCGCGGAGCGCACCGTGCACATGATGGGCGAACCCGTGCTCGACGCCGACGGCTCCACCGTCTCGATGTGGGCGGTACTGCGGGACGTCAGCGAACTGCGCCGCCGGCGGCGGACCGTGCGCGAGACCCGTGACTCGCTGCACCAGCGCCGCCGGCTCGCGCAGACCGAGCACCGGGTCGCGGTCGAGTTGCAGGAGGCCGTGCTGCCGCCGTGGCGCGGTCCCCTGCGGCTCCCGCGCCAGGGCCCCGGCGCGCTGGACCTGGCCGCCCGCTATCTGCCGTCGTCCGCCGGGGCGCCGGTCGGGGGCGGCTGGTACGACGCGCTGGAACTCCCGGACGGGGAGACGCTGTTGGGCGTGGGCGAGCTGGCCGGGCACGGTGTCGCGGCCACCTCCGGGGTGGCAATGCTGCTCGGTGCCGTCCGCGGCATGGCGGTGACGGGCGCGGAGCCGGGGGAACTCCTCGGCCGGCTCAACCAGTTGCTCGACGCCTCCCTCGCGCAGCCCGCGCTGGGCGGCGCCCTCTGCTGCCGGTACCGGCCCGCCTCGCGCACGCTGCGGTGGGCGCGCGCGGGACACCCCGCCCCGCTGCTGTTCCGCGACGGGACGGGGCGTGCGCTGACGGCGCCGGACGGCGTACTGCTCGGGGCGACCGCCGGCGCCTCCTACGGTGCGGCCGAGGAGCCGCTGCACCCGGGTGACCTGCTGCTTCTGTACACCGGCGGGCTGGTGCCCCGGCACCCCGGCCCGGCGGCCGCCCGGCGGCTGCTCGGTCTGGCCGCAACGTTCGGCGCGGCCCGCGGCGCACAGGGCTGCGTACGGGCCGTCGTCGAGGAGTTCGGCGGGACCGAGCGCCAGGAGGACGCCTGCGTGCTGGTGGCCAGGGTCACCGGCTGACGTAGCCGCCGAAGACGCGGACGCGCGGCGGACGGACGGGGGTCAGGCCCGGGCGGTGCTGCTGCCTCCCTTGCGTTTCCAGCCCGGCGGCATGGCGAGTTCGATCTCCTCGCGCAGGTTCTGCACGTTCGGATAACTGGAGTACTGGGCGGTGAGCCGGTACATCTCGCGCAGCCGGTCCCAGGTGCGGTGGGAGGAGTTCGACCCCATCGAGTTCAGGGCGAGCCGTGCGTAGCGGTCGGCCTGGTCGGGGTCGTCGGCGAGGAAGCAGGCCGAGGCGAGCGTGAGGTGGTCGAAGATCTTCGACCGGTCGCGCCCGCTCTCCCGCAGGTGCAGTGCCTTCCTGGCGTGCTGCTGGGCGATGGCCGCCGCGCCCGGCTCGTGCTCGGCGAGGGTGCGGTAGGCCAGGGCCTGCATGCCGTGCAGATCCGCCTCGTCGAACAGCTGCATCCAGCTCGGCGGGGGCACGTCCCCCTTGTCGGAGACGAAGAGTTCCTCCGCCTGCCCCAGCGTGCGCCGCATGGCCTGGCCCCGGCCCAGCGATGCCTGCGCCCAGGCCTCGATGGTGTGGAGCATGGCCCGGGTGCGCGGCAGTACCTGGTCGCCGGAGCCGGAGTCGGCGAGCTTCATCAGGTCGAGGGCGTCGTCGGGCCGGCCGAGGTGCACCATCTGGCGGGCGGCGCGGGAGAGCGCCTCCCCGGCGCGGGGCCGGTCGCCGCCCTCCCGTGCGGCGTGGGCGGCGATGACGAAGTACTTCTGGGCCGTGGGTTCCAGGCCGACGTCGTGCGACATCCAGCCGGCCAGGACGGCGAGGTTGGCGGCGACGCCCCACAGGCGCCGCTGCACATGGTCGGGGTGCCGGTAGGAGAGCATGCCTCCCACCTCGTTGAGCTGGCCCACCACCGCCTTGCGTTGCAGCCCGCCGCCGCGGGCCGCGTCCCAGGCGCGGAACACTTCGACCGAGCGCTCCAGTTCCTCGATCTCCTGCGTCCCGATGGGGGCGGCCTCATAGCGGTCGTACCCGGCGGGGTCGGCGTGCAGGGGGTGGTCGAGGTCGGGGGCGTCGGCCGTCAGGGCCGGATCGGTGTGCAGCCAGTCGTGCATGGCGCTGCTGAGTGCGGAGCCCGCGGCGAGCGCGGCGCCCGCGCCCACCAAACCGCGTCGGTTGAGCATGAGGTCCATTCCCGTGAATTCGGTGAGGACCGCAGCGGTCTGCTCGGGCGCCCACGGCACTCCGTCGGGATGTTCCACGTCCCCGCCGCCCGGCCGTTTCCCCGTACGCCCGTGCCGGACCAGACCGAGGTCCTCGATGGTCACGACACGGCCGAGACGCTCGGTGAACAGGGCCGCCAGCACCCGTGGCACGGGATCGCGCGGGATCTCTCCCATGTCGATCCAGCGCCGAACGCGGGAGGTGTCGGTCGCCAGCTGGGGGTGGCCCATGGCCGCCGCCTGCCGGTTGACCAGCCTCGCGAGTTCTCCCTTGGACCATCCGGTCAGGCCGAAGAGGTCCGCCAGACGGGTGTTGGGTTGTCCGCTCACGTCAAGCCCCCAGGTACTCGGCTGAGTTGACAGTAGCCGCCTGTCAGTTGCTGCGGGACTATTCGCCAGGGTTCGCCAGGGTGCGCCAGATGGTGTGCCCACCGGCCCCGGGTGTCAGGTAGGAATGCGCCACCCCGACCCGGTCGCCCAGGGGCATTCCCCAGGGTGCGCCGCGGCGACCGGGCCGGAGCGGCGCGGCAACTCACCGGCACACGAAGGGATCCGTGTTCACCCATGTACGCAGCATCGTCCTCCGTGTCCGCCCCGTCCCCGTCGCTGCGCACCCGCCGGCCGGGAGCAGGCGGCCCCTACCTCGACCCCGCGCGTCCGCAGACCCCCGTGCACGGGGCCGGCCGGCCCCGGCGTGTGCCCGGACTGGCCGGCGCGCCCCTCAGCGGGAGGCTCGACCTGTCCGGCCCCCAGGGTGCGCAGCTGCGCACGGCGATCGCCTCGGTGCACCGCATCTGCCCGGAGTTCACCCCGGTGCAGGTGCTGCGCCGCAGCGGCCGCTCGGTGCTGCTGGTGGGCACGACAGGGCGCAGCACGGCCGTCGCCAAGTGTTTACTGGACCATTCGCCGATGTGGTCCGAGCGGACCCGGCACGAAATAGCTGCCTACCGCGCGTTCGTCCGGCACCGCCCGCCGGTGCGGGTGCCACGGCTGATCGCGGCGGACCCGGACAACTGCACGCTGGTGATCGAACGGATGCCCGGCCGGGTCGCCGCGCTCCACCGGCACCCGGTGCAGGCCCCGCCGCGCGCGGACGTGCGGGCCGCGCTCGGCGCGATCTGCCGGCTCAACGCGTGGCGGCCGCCGGCGGGCACGTTCGACGCCCCGCTGGACTACGCGGAGCGCATCTCCCGCTTCCACGACCTCGGGCTCCTCACCGACCGGGACATGGGCGACCTGCAAAAGCTGCTGCACGGCATCGCGCACGCGGGGGGCCGCCAGGGCATGGGCCAGTTCTGCCACGGCGACGCCCTGCTGTCCAACGTCCTGCTCTCCCCCGCGGGCCCGGTCCTGGTGGACTGGGAGCACGCGGGCTGGTATCTGCCGGGGTACGACCTGGCGACGCTGTGGACGGTCCTCGGGGACGCCCCGCTGGCGCGGCGGCAGATCGCCCAGATCGCCCAGTCGGCCGGCCCGGCCTCGCGGGACGCGTTCCTGGTCAACCTGATGCTGGTACTGACCCGGGAGATCCGCACGTACGAGACGGCCGTCCAGCGCTCGATGCACGACAGCCCCCCGACGACACCCCCCGGCGCCACCCCGTCCGGCGAGGAACAACGCCTCCTCCTCCGCCGCCTCCACGACGACTGCCAACTGGCCCGCCGCGCACTCCGCGCAGCGGTGGGCACGCGCTGACGGGACGAAGGTCACGCGGACGCGTCCATCCGGGTCATTGGTCCACTCCATTGACGCACCGCAGGTCCGGGCGCGTGCCGTTGAGCGGGGAGAACCCCACCTCCTGCGCATGATTGACGGCACGTCAAGGAGCCGGTACCACAGACGCACGTTCGGCCCCGCACGCCCCATCGCGCCAGACCGCCCAGGAGGCATGCCTTGCGAGGATCCCCCACCACCGGACACAGACCCACCCGCAGGACGGCGGCCGGCGTCGCCGCCTCCGCCGCCCTGCTGCTCCCCCTGCTCGGCGCCGCCCCGGCGGCCGGCCAGGGCGGCACGGCCGCGCCCGGTGCCCGCACCGCCGGGCTTCAGCGCGCCTTCGCCACCGCCGCGGCGGAGTACCACGTACCGCGCGGCGTGCTGCTCGGCGTCTCGTATCTCCAGTCCCGCTGGGACACCCACGCCGGCGCACCCAGCGTCTCCGGCGGCTACGGCCCGATGCACCTCACGGACGCCCGCACCGCGCTCGCCCACGCGGCCACGCACCCGGAACAGACCGCGACCGCGCGCCCCGGGAAGGCCGGGGACGCCCGCGGCGACACGGCACGACCCGCACTGCACCCGGACGCCCACGCACCCGGCGTCCCGGCCACCGCCGCCCTCCCGGCCCGGCTCACGACGCTCACGAAGGCCGCCGGGCTCACCGGCATCCCCGCCGCCACGCTGCGCAGCGACCCCGCCGCCAACATCCGCGGCGGCGCCGCCCTGCTGGCCGCCGCGCAGAAACGTCTCGGCGAACCGCTCAGCACGGACCCGGCCGACTGGTACGGGGCCGTCGCCGCGTTCTCCGGCGCGGACGACACGGCGACCGCCGCCGCGTACGCCGACGACGTCTACGACGTGCTCCGCACCGGCGAACGGCGCACCACCGACACCGGGGAGCGGGTCACCCTGGCCGCGCGCCCCGGCCTGGCCCCCGACAGGGCGCCGCTGCGCCGCGCGGGCCTGCACAAGGGCCACGCGGCCGGCACCGAGTGCCCGAAGACCGTGGCGTGCGAATGGATCCCGGCGCCGTACCAGGAGTTCGGGGACGACGACTACGGCAACCACGACCTCGCCGGCCGCCCCGCCTCGCAAACAATCGAGTACATCGTCATCCACGACACCGAGGGCGCCTGGGACGGGGTCATCAACCTCGTCCAGGACCCGGCCTATGTGTCGTGGAACTACACCCTGCGCTCCACCGACGGGCACGTCGCCCAGCATGTGAAGGCCAAGGACGTGGCCTGGCACGCCGGGAACTGGGACGTGAACTCCCGTTCGATCGGGCTGGAGCACGAGGGGTTCCTCGCCGATCCGGACGCCTGGTACACGGAGGCGATGTACCGCTCCTCGGCCCGGCTGGTGAAGTACCTCGCCGACACGTACAAGATCCCGCTGGACCGCCAGCACCTCCTCGGCCACGACAACGTGCCCGGGCCCACCACCTCGACCGTGCCCGGGATGCATACCGACCCGGGCCCGTACTGGGACTGGCGGCACTACTTCGACCTGCTCGGCGCGCCGCTGAAGAGCACCGCCGACGCGAAGGGCGGCCTGGTGACGATCCGGCCCGACTACGCGGCCAACACACCGCGGTACACGGGCTGCGCCGACGGCGACGAGCCCTGCGCGGCGCACGGCTCCAGTGAGGTGCGGCTGTACAGCGCGCCCGACGAGAGCGCGCCGCTGATCAAGGACATCGGCCTGCGGCCGGGCGGCGGCGACTCCACGATCGACGTGAACGACCTCGCCTCGCGGGTCTCCACCGGCCAGCAGTACGCGGTGGCCGGCCAGGACGGGGACTGGACGGCGATCTGGTACCTGGGCCAGAAGGCCTGGTTCAAGAACCCGGCGAAGCAGCCGACGGCCGTCCACGCCAAGGGCACGGTGGTGACACCGAAGGCCGGCGCGAGCGACATCCCCGTCTACGGCCGCGCCTACCCGGAGGCCGCCGCGTACCCGGCGGGCGTCCCGGCGCAGTCGGTGTCGCCGCTGCCGTACCGGATCCCGGCGGGCCAGAAGTACGTGGTCGGGGACGAGCTGCCGGGCCAGTACTACTACGCGGTGACGTTCGACGAGGCCTCGCACAAGGTCGTCACCGGCAAGGACAGGTACTACGAGATCCAGTACGGCCACCGGGTCGGCTTCGTCCGGGCGGCCGACGTGACGGTGCTTCCCTCGGGTTCGTAGCCACGAGGGACATGCTCAGGGGCCGGGTCCGCGGGGAGGCGGGCCCGGCCCCCGTGTGTCCTGCGCCCGCGCCTGCTTTCAGCGGCTTCCGGCGGTCAGCCCTGCTGGAACAGCTCGGCGGGGAGCGGCTTGAGCAGGGCGTACAGGTCGTCGGTGATGGGGCGGTCCCAGGCGGCGATGGTCACCAGGACGTTGTCGCTGCGGTCGAACTGCACACAGGAGATGCGGCTTTCGGAGAGCTTGAGGCGGCGCACCACCAGCAGGTTGTCGCCCTGGAGCACCGGCATGTCCTCGGTGCCGACGACGGTGACCTCCTCGTCGTTCTCCAGGGCGAGGAGAAGCTGGGCCACCTCGAAGGGGATCTCGTCCTCGTCGACCTCCCGGGCGGGCGATCCCTCCGGGAGGTTGCCGATGATCATCGCGGGGCCCCGGCCGCCGAACAGGTCGTAGCGCAGGAACACGCCCTGACAGCTGCCGTCGGGGGCGGGCAGCAGACCGGCACCGAGGTTGCCCGGCCAGTCGCCCGGATCCATGGCCAGTACGTCGAAGTCGGGCCCGGCGGGGGTGGCGCTGCGGCGGCGGAGGAAGGACATGCCGCCATGGTACGTGCCCGCGCCCGCGACGGACCTGGGGCCGGTGCTCAGGTCAGGTCGAACTCCCCCTCCCGCGCGCCGGAGACGAAGGCGCCCCATTCGGCGGGGGTGAAGATCAGGGACGGGCTCTCGGGGCGGCCGCTGTTGCGCATCGCGATGAAGCCCTCGACGAAGGCGATCTGGACATCCCCGCGTCCCTTGCTGCTGGAGTGCCATTCGGCGTTGCTGAGGTCAAGGTCGGGCTTGTCCCAGCCCGCGAGGGGGTGCTGCTGGATGGTGCTCTCGGCCACGGCCGTGCTCCTCCCGGTTTCGTCGTCCGCGGTCAGCCTAGCGACCGGGTCCGGGCACCGACAGAGCACGTGAGGGGGAGGCTTCGTGGAACCGGGGCGGCGGGGAAGGCGGGCTCGGGCCGCTGGGCCGCCCGGGCGAGTGGTGTGCCGGAGGGGCGGGCACGGGTGGTGCCCGCCCCCTCCCGGTCTTTCCCGGGTCAGCCGCCGGTCCGGCCGTCGTCCGGCCGGGTGTAGAGGTGGGCGCGGACGCGGCGCAGCCAGGCCTCGACGGGGGCCTCGTCCGGTTGCGCGGGCAGCACGGTGCGGGTCGTGGCGAAGGCGTCCTCGTAGTGGCGCAGGAGTGGCTCCGCGGCGGACGGGTCGGCGGCGACCCGCTCGCCGAAGCGGTGGTACTCCTCCGGCTCCTCGACGCGGAGGGTCAGCCGGCCGGTGGCGTACAGCTCGTGGCCCTGGTGGCACAGGCGTTTGAGGTGGCGGGCGTGTTTGGCGGTGCGCTTGCGCAGGTCCGCGGAGAAGGAGCCGTCGCCGCGTGCCTGGAGCCGCCGGAACTGCTGGGTGGCGTAGCCGAGGTAGGCGTCGCGGACGCGAGGGGCGGACAGCAGGGTGGAACGCAGGCCGATGAGCTCGTCGCCCAGCGCGGTGCGCACCTCGTACAACTCGTCCGGGAGCCAGACCAGTTCGAGCACGGTGGGGTTGCCGCCGAGGGCGAGCCGGCACCACTTCGCCGCCTCGTGCAGGGTGCGGTCGGGGGCGGTGGTGACATGGGACTCCCTCGGCCGGTGCAGGCCGTGCAGTTCCTCGGTGGGTGCCGCGAAGACGCCGAGCCGGTCGACGTCGGAGCCCGCGTGGGCGAGTCCGTACGCGGTGGAGCCGACGACGCCGGAGAGCAGGACGTGGGTGACGTCGGCGCCGTGGGTGTGATGGGTGGCGGACATGGGCGGGTCCCTCCCTCCGCAGGGAGTCCCCGTGCCGGAATCCCTGTGCTGGTGGGGCCCATTGTGGTGAGCGGTGGAGGGCGCGGTCACCGGATTATTCGCGGGGCTCCCCGGGCTGCTCCGCGCCCGCGAACCGGCCCCGCAACTCCCGTTTGAGGATCTTGCCGCTGGCGTTGCGGGGCAGGGCGTCCACGAAGAGCACCCGCTTGGGCGCCTTGAAGTGGGCGAGCCGCTCCCGTGCGTGGGCGAGGAGTTCCTCCTCGGTGACCTGGCCGCGCGGGACGACCACCGCGGTGACGGCCTCGATCCAGCGCGCGTCGGGCAGCCCGATGACGGCCGCCTCGGCGACCGCCTCGTGCGTGTAGAGCGCGTCCTCCACCTGGCGCGAGGCGACCAGTACGCCGCCGGAGTTGATGACGTCCTTCACCCGGTCGACGACGGTGAAGTACCCGTGGGCGTCGCGTACGGCGAGGTCGCCGGAGTGGAACCAGCCGTCGCGGAAGGCTTCGGCGGTCTCCTCGGGTTTGTCCCAGTAGCCCTCGCAGAGCTGCGGCGAGCGGTAGACGATCTCGCCGCGCTCGCCGTCGGGCACGTCCCGCCCGTCCTCGTCGACCAGCCGGGCCTCGACGAACAGCACCGGGCGGCCGCAGGAGTCCATGCGGCCCTTGTGCTCGTCGGGGCCGAGGACCATGGCGAGCGGACCGATCTCGCTCTGCCCGAAGCAGTTGTGGAAGGCGAGGTGCGGCAGCCGTTCCCTGAGCCGTTCGAGGACCGGGACGGGCATGATCGACGCCCCGTAGTAGGCCTTGCGCAGTCCGCCGAGGTCGCGGGTGCCGAAGTCGGGGCGGGCGGCCAGGGCGATCCAGACGGTCGGCGGGGCGAAGAAGCTGTCCGCGCGGCCCGACTCGATCAGGTCGAACAGCAGGTCGCCGTCGGGGGCGTCGAGGAGGATGTTCTCGGCCCCGACGGCGAGGTAGGGCAGCAGGAAGACGTGGGTCTGGGCCGAGTGGTAGAGCGGCAGCGCGTGCACGGGGCGGTCGCCGGCCTGGAGGTCGAGGGCGGTGATCGCGCTGAGGTACTCGTGCACCAGCGCGCGGTGCGTCATCATCGCGCCCTTGGGCAGGGCGGTGGTGCCCGAGGTGTAGAGGAGCTGGACGAGGTCCTCGGCGCGCGGTTCGGGGCCGTCGTACGGCTCGGTCGCCGCGAGCCGGGCGAGCAGCGAGTCCTCGGCGTCGCGCAGCGGCAGGACGCGGACGCCGTCGGGCAGGTTTCCGGCGAGGTCCGGGTCGGCGAGGACGAGGGAGCAGCCGGACTGCGCGACGAGGTAGGCGAGGTCGGCCCCGGTGAGGGCGTGGTTGACGGGCACGTGGACCAGTCCGGACCGGGCGCAGGCGAGGAAGCCGATCAGATAGGCGTCGGAGTTGTGGCCGTAGGCGCCGACCCGGTCGCCGGGGGCGAGTCCGGTGTCGAGCAGCGTCCGGGCGGCGCGGGAGACGGCGTCGTCGAGGTCTGCGTAGGTCCACCGCCGGTCGGCGTAGTGGAGGGCGACGCGTGCGGGGGTGCGGCGGGCGCTGCGCCGCAGCACGCCGTCCACGGTGGCGCTCCGGCCTGCCGTACCGCCCTGCCCGCCCTGGTCCGTTTCCCCTGCCGCTGGCGTCATGCCCTGTCCCTCCGTCGGCCCGTACTGCCCGTGATCCTGGGGCGCCGCGGGGGCGGGGTCAAGCATCGCGCCTGGGGGGGGTGCGCGGGTGCGGCGGTGGCGGGCATGGCGCGATCACGGCCGGCCCGGAACCGGGTCCCGGCAACCCCCGTACCGGACAGCGTGTCCCTTGTTAGGCTCAACGCTCCCTTCCGCCACTGTAGTTGGGGGGCACATTGCGTATCCGTCGGAGATGGCCGGCCGTCGTGGCCGCCGTTCTGTTCGCCGCCGCGGGGACCCTGCCCGCGACCGCCGCCGAGGGCGCGGCACACCACCGGGAACATCCGTCCGCCGGCCGGCTGTCGGCCGAGATCCGATACACCGAGTACGGCATTCCGCACATCGTGGCCAAGGACTACGCGGGCCTCGGCTTCGGCAACGGCTACGCCCAGGCCGCCGACCAGGTCTGCACGCTGGCCGACGGCTTCGTGACGCTGCGCGGGGAGCGTTCGCGCTGGTTCGGCGCCGACGGGGAGCCCGACGGCTCGCTGTCCTCGGCGTCGACCAATCTCACCAGCGACCTCTACTTCCGCGGGGTGCGCCGGGCGCACACGGTGGAGAAACTGCTCGCCCGGCGCGCGCCGCTGGGCCCGAGCCAGGAGGTACGGGAGCTGATGCGCGGCTGGGCGGCCGGGTACAACGCCTGGCTGGCGCGGCACCGGATCACCGACCCCGCGTGCGGGGGCGCGGACTGGGTGCGGCCGATCACCTCGCTCGACGTGGCCGTGCGCGGCTACGCGGTGGTCGTCCTGGCCGGTCAGGGCCGCGTGGTCGACTCCGTCACCACCGCGCGGCCGCCCACGGGCGGGGACTCCGCGGCGGCTCCCGACCCGCGGGCGGCGGCCGCCGCCGCGCGGGAGATGTTCGCGCAGGACACCAGTGACATGGGGTCCAACGCGGTCGCGTTCAGCGGGGCCACCACGGCGAACGGCCGGGGGCTGCTGCTGGGCAACCCGCACTACCCGTGGCAGGGCGGCCGCCGCTTCTGGCAGTCGCAGCTGACCATCCCGGGCAGGCTCGACGTGGCGGGCGGTTCGCTGCTCGGCCTGCCGATCACCTCCATCGGCTTCAACGCGCACATGGCGTGGAGCCACACCGTGGCCACCGGGGTCCCGGAGAACCTGTACCAGCTCACCCTCGATCCGTCCGACCCCACGGTCTACCTGGTCGACGGCAAGCGGGAGCGGATGACGAAGCGGACGGTGACGGTCGCCGTCAAGGACGGCCCGCCGGTCACCCGTACCCAGTGGTGGACGCGCTACGGCCCCGTCCTCACCTCCATGGGCTCCGGGATACCGCTGCCCTGGACGGCGACGACGGCGTACGCGCTGAACGACCCCAACGCGGCCAATCTCCGCTTCGCCGACACCTCCCTCGGCTTCGCGAAGGCGCGGAGCACCGCGGACATACGGCGCTCCCTGGACCGGAACCAGGGGCTGCCGTGGGTGAACACGATCGCCGCCGACTCCTCGGGGCACTCCCTGTTCACCCAGTCGCAGGTGCTGCCCCGCATCACCGACGACCTGGCGGCGCGCTGCTCCACCGCGCTGGGCAAGGCCACGTATCCCTCGGCGGGCCTCGCGGTCCTCGACGGCTCCCGCTCGGCGTGCGCGCTCGGCCGGGACGAGGACGCCGTCCAGCCGGGCATCTTCGGACCCTCGCGGATGCCGACACTGAAGGACGCGCCCTACGCCGAGAACAGCAACGACAGCGCCTGGCTGGCCAACGCGGACCGGCCGCTCAGTGGCTACGAGCGGATCTTCGGCACGGTCGCCGCGCCCGTCACCCCGCGTACGCGGGGTGCCGTGCAGGACGTGTCCGCCATGGCCGCACGCGGCGGGCTGACCGTACGCGACCTGCAACGGCAGCAGTTCGCCGACCGGGTGCCGGTCGCCGACCTGGCCGCCGCCGACACCGCGAGGGCCTGCGCCGCACTGCCCGGCGGCACGGCGACGGCGTCCGACGGGAGCGCCGTGGACGTGTCCGGGGCCTGCCGGGTCCTCGCACACTGGAACCGCACCGCCGACACCGACAGCGAGGGGGCGCTGCTCTTCGACCGGTTCTGGCGGAAGCTCGGCTCCCTGGTGCCCCCGGACCGGTTGTGGAAGGTCCCGTTCTCGGCGGCCGACCCGCTCGACACCCCGCGCGCCCTGAACACCGCCACGCCCGCCTTCGCCACCGCCCTCGCCGACGCGGTCCAGGAGCTCGACGGGGCCGGGATCGGGCTCGACGAGCCGCTGGGCGCCCACCAGTTCGTGGTGCGGGGCGGCACGCGCATCCCGGTGCCGGGCGGCACCGAGGCGCTCGGGGTGTGGAACAAGGTGGAGTCCGTGTGGGACGCGCCGGCCGGCGGTTACACGGAGGTCGTCACCGGGTCCAGCCACATCCAGGCGGTCGGCTGGGACGGCAGCGGCTGCCCCGTCGCCCGGACACTGCTGACGTACTCCCAGTCCTCGAACCCCCATTCGCCCCACTACGCGGACCAGACCCGGCTGTTCTCCCAGGAGAAGTGGGTCGGCTTCCGCTTCTGCGACCGCGACATCCGCTCCTCGCCCGCGCTGAAGGTGGTGCGGATCAGGGGCTGAGGGACGGGGGTGGCGGGCCCACGTCGGGTCCGCCACCGCCGCCCGGGGGCGCCGTCAGACCGTGTCCTCCAGTACCGCCCGGGCCGCGTTGTGGCCCGGGACGCCGCTCACGCCGCCGCCGCGTACCGCGCCCGCTCCGCACAGCAGGATGTTGGCGTGTGCGGTCTCCACGCCCCAGCGGCCGGTGGTGGTCTCTTCGGCGTACGGCCAGGACAGTTCGCGGTGGAAGATGTTGCCGCCGGGCAGCCGGAGGTCGCGTTCCAGGTCGAGGGGGGTGCGGGCCTCGACGCAGGGGCGGCCGTCGGCGTCGGTGGCCAGGCAGTCGGCGAGCGGTTCGGCGAGGTGGGCGTCGAGCTGGGCGAGGGTGGACGTCAGCAGTTCCTCGCGCAGGCCGTCGTTGTCGGCGGTGAAGAGCCGGGCCGGGGTGTGCAGGCCGAACAGGGTGAGCGTGTGGTGGCCGCGGCCGGCGAGGTCGGGGCCGAGGATGCTCGGGTCGGTGAGCGAGTGGCAGTAGATCTCCGAGGGCGGCGCGGTGGGCGGTGCCCCGGCGGCGGCCTGGGCGTGGGCCGTCGCGAGCTGCTCGTAGCCCTCGGCGATGTGGAAGGTGCCGGCGAACGCCTCGCGCGGGTCGACGGAGGTGTCGCGCAGCCGGGGCAGCCGGGTGAGCAGCATGTTCACCTTGAGCTGGGCGCCCTCGGCGGGGGTGGGCGGGGTGTCGCCGGTGAGCCGGGCCAGTTCCTCGGGCGAGGCGCCCACCAGGACGTGCCGGGCGGCGACGGTGGCCTCGCCGTCGGGGCCGCGGTGGGTGACCTCGGCGGTGCGGCCGTCGGTCTCGACGCGGACGGCCTCGCGGCCGGTGCGCAGCTCGGCGCCCGCGTCCCGGGCGGCGGTGGCGAGGGCGTCGGTGAGCGCGCCCATGCCGCCGACGGGCACGTCCCAGGCGCCGGTGCCGCCGCCGATCACGTGGTAAAGGAAGCAGCGGTTCTGTTTCAGGGACGGGTCGTGGGCGTCGGCGAAGGTGCCGATGAGGGCGTCGGTGAGGACGACGCCGCGGACCGTGTCGTCGGCGAACCGCTCCTCGATCGCGGCGCCGACCGGCTCCTCGAACAGGGCCCGCCATGCCTCCTCGTCGTCGATGCGGCGACGCAGCTCGGCGCGGGTCGGGAGGGGTTCGGTGAGGGTGGGGAAGACCCGGCGGGCGACGCGGCCGGTCATGTCGTAGAAACGCTGCCAGGCCTCGTACTCGCGCTCCGAACCGGTGAGCCGGGCGAACGCCTCGCGGGTGCGGGCCTCGCCGCCGCCGACCAGCAGTCCGGTGGGGCGGCCGGCGCGTTCGACGGGGGTGTACGAGGAGATCGTGCGCGGGAGGGTGCGGAAGGTCAGGCCGAGATCGTGGACGATCTTCGGGGGCAGCAGGCTGACGAGATACGAGTAGCGGGACAGACGGGCGTCCACGCCGGGGAACGGGCGGGTGGAGACGGCGGCGCCGCCGGTGTGGTCCAGGCGTTCCAGGACGAGCACGGAGCGGCCGGCCCGGGCGAGGTAGGCGGCGGCGACCAGTCCGTTGTGGCCGCCGCCCACGATGACGGCGTCGTAGCGGTCGGCGGGGTGTCCCTGGCGTGCGGGCATGGTCCTTGGTAACACGCGGGGCGGGGGTGGGCCAGGGTGCGTGGGTGCCGGGGCCGTGGTCAGGGGCCGGGCGGCGGGCTCGTGTTCAGGGGGCCAGGCGGCGCGGGTCGGGGCGGGTGCCCGGGCCGAGGCGGGCGGTGGCGCGCAGGATGTGCTTCGGAGGGAGCTGCCGGCGCACCCGCGCGGGGACGGCGCGCAGCGCGGTGCCGGTGCGGCGGAGCCGGCGGGTGACGGTCGCGGGCGGCGGGGCGGGGCGGCCGTACAGCTCGTGGGCGTACGGCGGCAGGGCGGCGTAGGCCAGGTGCGCCACGTGCCGCCAGAGCAGGGCGCGGGCGGGGACGAGCAGGGGGTGGACCGGCGGGCGGCGCAGGAAGTCGTCGACCTCGCGGGCGTCGGGTCCGGCGGTGAGCGCGGGCCGTACCGAGGTGAAGTAGGCGGCGAGTTCGGCCCGGCTGCCGGGGACGGCGGCGGGGTCGAGGCCGACGAGGCGGGCGCTGACGCGGGCTTCGGCGACGTACTGGTCGGCGTGGGTGCCGGTGAGGGGGAGGCCGGAGCGGCGCAGTACGTGGAGGTAGGAGTCGATCTCGGCGCAGTGCACCCAGAGGAGCAGGTCGGGATCGTCGACGCGGTACGTGTGCCCGGTGTCGGGGTCGGTGGCGCGGAGCGTGGCGTGGATTTTGCGGACGCGGGCGCCGGCGTGTTCGGCGGCGGCGGTGGTGCCGTAGGTCGTGGTGCCGACGAAATCGGCGGTGCGGCGGAGGCGGCCCCAGGCGTCGTTGCGGAAGTCGGAGTTCTCGATGACCGCGTGGACGGCGCGGGGGTGGAGGGCCTGGAGGTAGAGGGCGCGGATGCCGGCGATCCACATCATGGGGTCGCCGTGGGCCTGCCAGGTCACGGAGGCGGGCGTGAAGAGGCCCGGATCGGGGCGGGCGTTCACGTCAGCGGGGGGGGCCGGGTGTCCACGGGGCCAGGCTAACGCGGTTGTCCGCCTCCGCCGCCCCTACCTCTCCCGTCCCCGGGGGCTCCGCCCCCGGACCCCCGAAAGGATTGCGCCCACGCGGCGGAGCCGCAAAATGACACAGCCCCGCGCCCCTTGCGTCGGCTCAAGCCAGCGTCGTCATGAAGTCCGTGCACGCCTGGGCGCACTCGCGGCAGGCCTTGGCCGTGTCCTCGGCGCCGGGGTGGTCGTCGAAGACGTGGGCGCTCTCCAGGCACACGGCGCGGCACCATTCCACCTGGACGCGGAGTGCCGTCTCGTCCTGGCTGCCCTGTTCGGACAGGACGCGGCAGGTGGCGTCGCACACCTCGGCGCACATGATGCCCTTGCGGCGCACCGTCTCCTGGTCCTCCGGCCCGCCCGGGTCCACGAGGCTCGCGCGCAGGGCACAGGCGCGTGCACACTCGGTGCACGTCTGGGCGCACGCGAAGCGGTCCTCCAGGAACCGGAAGAGCTCCTCCTGAGTCGTCGTCCTTGCTGTCGTCGTAGTCACCCTGTGCGGGTAGCCGGGGCCCGGGGCCCCAAACCACCGGCCGGGGCGGGCGCCGGGTGCGCGGGCGCACATGAGGGGCCCGCGCCAGGACGGCGCGGGCCCCTCATGTACCGCCGGCCCCTTACGTGCGGTTGCCCTTCGGGCGGCCCCGCTGGTCCGGCGTGCCGTGCGGCGGCGGGCTCATCGGCTGCGGCGACGTGGCCGGCGAGACCGGGGAGCCCGTGCGGTGCCCGCCCTGCTCGGGGCGGACGGCGCCGCGGTCGCCGGAGGTCGGTTCGGCGCCCGCGCGCAGCCGGTCGAGCCGGGTGCTGAGCAGCTCGACCACCGGGACACGGTGGGCGTGCGCCCGCTCGTAGGCCAGCAGGGTTTCGACCTCGTCGCTGCTCAGCGACCGTATCCGGCTCTCCAGACCACCGAGGGGCAGGTGGTCGTAGTCGGGCAGCGGAAGGGTGCTGTGCGTGGAGTCGGTCATGGTTCTCTCCTCTCGGAGTGCCGTGCGGAGGCGCGGGCCCCCTCGTACGCCGACGGACCGCGGCGTCGTCCGTCAGGTGCCGCCGGGGCCGCCGCTGCCGAAGGAGCCGCTGCTGCCCTCGTTCCAGCGGGGCCGCTTCTGCTCCGGGTCCGTCCGGGACGAGGGGTTGCCGTGGGCGGGCATCTCGTGGGGGGTGAGGCGGTGCTCGTCGTCGCGGGGCATCTCGTGCGGCTCGCGCACCTGCTGCTCCTCGCGGACGGGGCCGCCCTCCGGCATCTGCGGCTGTTCCTCGGGGCGCGGCGGGGCCGGCTCGCGCCGGCGGATTTGGTAGCCCTTCCAGACCGCCCCGATCAGCAGCGCGACGACGACCACGCCGGCGACGATCGGCCCGATGACGGAGAAGCCACTGGCCGCGGTGGTTACCGTCCATTCCGTATGCATGGCTCCCGGGTACCCCGGGTGTCCCCACCCAACCCGGGGGGACCTGTCCGAGCGGGTGAACCGGCCGCCGCCCCGCCCACCGGACGACGGCGGGCCCGTTCTCCTGGCGTGATGTCAGGAGAACGGGCCCGCCGCTCGGTCACTCAGGCCCGTGTCACCACGAGGCTGACGTTGTGCCCGCCGAAGCCGAAGGAGTTGGCCAGGGCGGCCGCCGGGCGGTCCACGCGGTTCTCCCCCGCGACGACGTCCAGGTGGATCCGGGGGTCCACCGTCCGCAGGTTGCGGGTCGCCGGGACGACCCCGTGGTGGACGGTGAGCAGCGCCGACATGGCGCCGAAGGCCCCGGAGGCGCCGAGCATGTGCCCGGTCATGGACTTCGTCGCCGTGACCGTCGGGTGGTCGCCCACCGCCTTGGCGATCGCGTCGGCCTCCGCCAGGTCACCGCCCTCCGTGGAGGTGGCGTGCGCGTGCACGTGCCCGATGTCGCCGGGTGCCAGCTCCGCGTCCCGCAGCGCCGCGCGGATGGCCTGCACCTGGCCCTCCGCGTCGGAGGCGGAGATGTGGTGGGCGCTGGAGTTGACGGCGGCCCCGGCCAGGGCGCCGTAGACGCGGGCGCCCCGGGCGCGCGCGAGGTCCGCGCGCTCCAGGACCATGACGGTCGCGCCCTCCGCCATCACGAAGCCGGTGCGGTCCGCGTCGAAGGGCCGGGACACGGCGGCGGGGTCGCCGTCGTCCCGGGAGAGCGCCTTCATCTGGGCGAACGCTCCCACGATGAACGGGTGCACCGAGGCCTCGGTGCCGCCCGCGACCACCACGTCGGCGCGGCCGAGCCGGATCAGGTCCAGGCCCAGGGCGATGGCCTCCGCGCCGGAGGCGCAGGCGCTGACCGGCGCCCGCGCCCCGGCCCGCGCGCCCAGGTCGAGGCTGACCCAGGCGGCGGGACCGTTCGGCATCAGCATGGGCACGGCGTGCGGCGACAGCCGGCGCATGCCGGAGTTCTCGTACAGCTCGTTCTGGCCGAGCGTGCTGAGGACGCCGCCGATGCCGGTGCCGACGACCACGGCGAGCCGTTCGGGCTCGACCTCGGGCCGGCCCGCGTCCGCCATGGCCTGCCGGGCGGCGGCCACGGCGAGCTGCTCGCCGCGGTCCAGCTTGCGCGCCCGCACCCGGCCCAGGACGTCGACCGGGTCGGCGGTGACCGTCCCGGCGATCCGTACGGGCAAATCCTCGGGCCAGTCCCCGGGCAGGGCGCGCACGCCGGAGCGCTGGTCGAGCAGCGCCTGCCAGGAGTCGGCCGCGGTCGCGCCCAGGGGGGTGAGCGCGCCGAGGCCGGTGATCAGGACGCCGGGGTCCCGGCTCATCCGCCGTTCTCCTTCGTGTGCTCCGCGGACCGGTCGGACCGTGCGCCGCCCTTGAAGAGCAGGGCGACGTTGTGTCCGCCGAAGCCGGCCGAGTTCTTCACCGCGGCGTTCTGCTCGTCGCCCAGTTTGAGCGGCGAGCCGTGCACCACGTCGAGCTCGACGCCGTCGTCGAGGCGGTGGAAGTTGCGGGTCGGCGGCACCAGCCCGTGGTGCAGGCTGAGGATGGTGGCGATGGACTCGATGGCGCCGGCCGCCCCCAGGCTGTGCCCGGTCATGGACTTCAGCGCGGTGAGCGCCGGGAGCCGGCCGCTCTCGCCGAACACCGCCCGCACCGCCTTGGCCTCGGCCGCGTCGCCGGGGAGCGTGGCCGTGCCGTTGGCGTTGAAGAAGGCCACCTCCCCGGGGGAGACGCCGCCCTCCTTGAGCGCGGCCCGTACGGCGAGGGCGCTGCCGGCGCCCTCCGGGTCCGGCTGCACCATGTGGTAGGCGTCGGAGGTGATGCCGACCCCGGCCAGCTCGGCGTAGATCCGGGCGCCGCGCTCGCGGGCGTGCCGCTCGGACTCCATGACGAGGATGCCCGAGCCCTCGCCGAGGACCATGCCGTCGCGGTCCGCGTCGAAGGGGCGGGGCGCGGAGCCGGGGTCGTCCACCCGCGAGGACAGTGCCCGCATGGCCGAGAACGAGGCGAGGACCAGCGGGTGCAGCGGGGCCTCCGTGCCGCCCGCCACGACGACGTCGGCGTCGCCGCGGCGGATCAGCTCGGCGGCCGTGGCCAGCGCCTGGGTGCCCGACGAGCAGGCGTTGACGCTGGCGTGCACCCCGACGCGGGCGTTGACCAGCAGGGCCACGGCCGCGGCGGAGCCGTTGCCCATGGACATCGGGACGGTCATCGGCGGCACCCGCCGCCAGCCGCGGTCCTTGAGCGCCTCCCAGCCCGCGATGATGGCGTTCATGTCGCCCAGCGCGGCCGAGACGGCGACGGCCACCCGGTGCGGGGAGAGGGGGGCGTCGTCGAGCCCGGCGTCGCTCCACGCCTCGGCCGCGGCGGTGACCGCGAGCTGTGCGGAGCGGCTGAAGCGGCGGCGCTGCTGGTGGTCGAGTGCGGCGCCGGGCTCGACCTTGACGCGGCCGCCCAGGACGGGCGGCATCTCCTCGGTCCACGGCTCGTCGTCCAGCACGCGGACGCCGCTGTCGCCGCGCAGCAGCGCGTCCCATGTGGCGGCCACGTCACCGCCGAGCGGGGTGGTCGCGCCGAGGCCGGTGACGACGACCTTGGCCTGCTCCTGGGAAGTGCTCATCGGGTGCGTGCCTCCTGTCCGAGCCGGGCGGCGAGTTTGCCGGAGTCCTTCTTGACGGAGTTGACGAGGACCTTGCGCAGCAGGGTCTTCGGCATGATGCCGAAGTAGTCCCCGGGCTGGACGTCGAACGTCCAGTGCACGTCGGTGCCGCCGTCCGCGTTGGCGGTGTACGCGTAGGTGCCCTGGTACTGCACCGGTCCGCTCAGGGTGTGGAACGTCGACAGGCGGCCCGGCTCGAACTCGTCGATCTCGACGGTGAACTCCATGCGCTTGCCGATGAGCTGGAACACGATGTCGTACCGGCAGCCGGGCCGCGGCTCGCCGTTGAGGAGGGTGACCTCGACGACGGCCGCCTGCCACACCGGGTCCTGCTCGGGGTCCGAGATGCGCGCGAACGCCTCCTGCGGGGGGACGGGCACGCTGAAGGTGTACTCGGCCCTGACCGTCTCATCCTTGGTCATCGTGGGTGTCTCCTTCTCCGTGGCCGGCGGCCGGGTGCGTGTGGAGGTGGGGGCCGACGGCCAGGGCGGCCTTCTCGGCGTGCGGCGGGTACATCACCGAGTTGTGGTCGCCGGGGACGTCGATGACGTCCAGGGACCCCTGGATCAGTGACTGCCAGCCGAGCGTGGGCCCGTAGTCGGTGGTCTCGTCGACGGCGCGCAGCAGCACCAGGTCGACGTCGGCGGGCTCCGGCAGATAGGTCTGGAGGGCGATGCCGTTGGCCAGGTAGGCCTCGAAGTAGCGCAGGATCTGCGCCCGGTCGGCGTCCTGGGCGAGGACGCCGAGGTCGGCGGCCTCCTTGAGGATGTGGTCGAACGCGGCGTCGCCGCCGAGTTCGCGCAGGAGCTCGGCCGGGATGTCGAGCGTCTTGCCGTAGGGCACCGCGAGGTCCCGGGCGAACCACGACAGGATCGTCGCGTCGTCGGAGGACTCGGGGATGTTCTCCTCGATGGGCGCGCGGCTGTCGATGCCGAAGAGGAGGTCGGTCTCCTCGCCCGCCGCGCGCAGCTGGACGGCGACCTCGTAGGCGATGACGCCGCCGAAGCACCAGCCGCCCACGGAGTAGGGGCCGGCCGGCTGCACGTCCTTGAGGTACTCCAGGTAGCGGGTGGCCATGGCCTCGACGCTGACCTCGGCCTCGCCCTCGCTCTCGATGCCGGGCGCCTCGATGGCGAGGACGGGCCGGCCCTCGGGGAGGTGGCGGGTGAGTTCGACGTAGCAGAAGACGGTGCCGCCGAAGGGGTGGAACAGGAACACCGGCCGCTGGTCCGGGTGGGCGGGGTCGCCCTCCCGCAGGGTGACCACCGGGACGCGCTCGCTGTCCTGGCCGCCGCGGCGGACGAGCGCGGCGAGTTCCGCGACGGTGCCCTGGCGGAGCATGACGGAGATCGGCACGTCGACGTCCCACTCCTCGCGGATGGCCGCGCTGAGCCGGACGGCGAGCAGCGAGTGGCCGCCCACGTCGAAGAAGTTGTCGTGGATGCCGACCTGGGACAGGCCGAGGATCTCCGACCACATCCGCGCCAGGGTGATCTCCGTGGCGTCGCGCGGCTTGGCGAATCCGGCGTCGGAGGTGACGACGGGCTCGGGCAGCCGGTTGCGGTCGATCTTCTTGTTGGCGGTCAGCGGCAGTTCGTCGAGGACCATGACGACGCCGGGCACCATGTACGGCGGGAGGGAGACGGCCGCCGCCGACTTGACGTCCGCCTGCTTGAGTTCGGCGCCGGGCTCGGCGACCAGGTAGGCCACGAGACGGTCGTCGCGGACGACGACCACGGCCGTGGCGACCCCGTCGACCGCTTCGAGGACGGTCTCGACCTCGGAGAGCTCGATGCGGTAGCCGCGCAGCTTGACCTGGTTGTCCAGCCGCCCGTGGTGCAGCAGCCGTCCGTCGCTGGTGAAGCGGGCCCGGTCGCCGGTGCGGTAGAGCCGGTCCCCGGGGGCGGCGGGGAGTCCGGTGACGAACCGCTCCGCCGTCAGCTCCTCGCGGTCCCAGTAGCCGAGCGCGAGGCCGTCGCCGCCGATCCACAGCTCGCCGGGGAAGCCCGGTTCCACCTGCCGGCCCTGCGGGTCGAGGGTGTAGAGCCGGGTGTTGGCCAGCGGTGTGCCGATGTCGATGCCCCGGGCGGGGTCGACGCGGCCCGAGGTGGACCAGATGGTCGTCTCGGTCGGCCCGTAGACGTTGCGCAGGCTCGCCACCCGGGAGCCCAGGAACTCCGCCAGTTCCAGGGGGAGTTCCTCGCCGCCGCAGAGCACGTTGAGCCGCTGGGAGCCCTGCCAGCCGGCGTCCCGGAGCATGCGCCAGGAGGTGGGCGTGGCCTGCATCCAGGTGGCGCCGGACTCCTCGATACGGACGGCGAGCGCGGCGCCGTCGGCCGCGGTGGTGCTGTCGCAGACGATCACCCGGCCGCCGGTGAGGAGCGGCAGGTACAGCTCCAGGCCGGCGATGTCGAAGGAGACCGTGGTGACGGCGAGCAGGCTGTCGGCGGCGGTGAAACCGGTGTCCTCGCGCATCGAGAGGAGCAGGTTGGTCAGGGCGTGGTGCGGGATCGCCACGCCCTTGGGCCGGCCGGTGGAGCCGGAGGTGTAGAGGACGTAGGCGAGGTCGCCCGCCCCGACCGTGGCGCGCTCGCCGCCGGGGGCGGCGGGCGGCAGCTCGTCGAGGTCGAGCACCGGCAGTCCGGGCAGGTGGCTCGCGGCCAGTGCGCTCCGGCTGAGCAGCAGCCGGGCGCGGGAGTCCTCGGCCATGTAGGCCAGCCGCTCGGCCGGGAGGCCCGGGTCCAGGGGCACATAGGCGGCCCCGGCCTCCAGGACGCCGAGCAGGGCGGCCACGAGCGGCGCCCCGCGGTCGACCATCACCGCGACCCGGTCCCCGGTGACGACCCCGGCGGCCCGCAGCGCGGCCGCGATCGTCTCGACCTCGTGCAGCAGCCGGCCGTAGCTCCACTGCTCCTCCCCGGCGGCCCCGGCGACCAGCGCGGTCGCGTCGGGGGTGCGGGTGGCCTGTTCCCGGAAGAGGTGCGGCAGTCCGGCCTCGGGGACGGCGCGGTCGGGGCCGGTGCCCCAGCCGGCGATCCGGGTCCGCTGTCCCTCGTCGCCCCGGGGCAGGCTGCCCAGCGGCTCGTCGGGGCGGGTGACCAGCGTCTCCACGGTGGTGACGAAGGAGGCGGCCAGTTCGCGGGCCGTCTCCGCGGTGAAGACGTCGGTGTTGAAGCGCAGGACGCCCGCGTAGGCGCCGGCGCGCTCCGCGCCCATCTCGATCCAGAGGTCGGTCTGGCCCTCCTGCTGCGGCAGCGGGTACGGCCGCAGGGTGGCGCCGGCCAGCTCCAGCTCGGTGCCCTCGCCGGGCTCCAGCAGGAAGAAGTCGTCCATGTCGTTCAGGAACGGCAGCCGGTCCCAGGCGAAACCGGCCTGGTACAGGGGCGTGCGGCTGGGGTCGCGCGGTGGCGCCAGCTCCCGGACCAGCCAGGGGAAGGGCAGTTCCTGCGCCCGGGTGGCCCGCAGCACCCGCTCGCGGGCGGAGGCGAGGAGCTGGCGGTAGGTGGACTCCTCGTCCACCTCGCCGCGGACGACGACGGTGTTGACGAAGTTGCCGAGCGCGTCCCGGAACTGCCGCTGCACCCGGCCGGAGGTGGGCGTGCCGACCATGACGTCCACCTGGCCGCTGAGCCGGCTGAGCAGCACCAGATAGGCGGAGAGCAGCACGGTGTACGGCGTGGTGGCGGACTCGCGCGCCAGTCGCCGTACCGCCTCGGTGGTGCCGGCGCTCAGGCCGAACGGCACCGAGGAGCCGTCGTAGGACGGGGCGGGCGGCCGGGGCCGGTCGCCGTACAGGTCGAGGGCGGGGGGCGCGTCGGCGAGCCGTTCGGCCTCGCCGGCGAGCAGCGTGGCGGCCCGTTCGCCGGCGAGGAAGGTGCGCTGCTGCTCGGCGTAGGCCGCGAAGGCGCCGCCGTCCAGGGTGAACCGGTTCTCGGTGCCCTCCAGCCGGCCGCGCACCTCGGACAGCAGGAGCGCCAGCGACCAGAAGTCGATCGCGATGTGGTGCATCACGACGGTGAACACCCAGGTGCGCTCGGCGGTCCGGTAGAGGTGGACGCGCCACAGCGGCGGTCGGGCCAGGTCGAACGGCTCGCGGCTGTCGGTGCGAATGCGGCGGCGCAGCGCGTCGGGGTCGGTGCCGCGGACGTCGGCGTGCCGGATGTCGGGGCGGACGGTGTCGGACACCCACTGCTCGGGCCCCTCGGGGCCGCTGCGGAAGGCGATGCGGAGGGCGTCGTGCTCGCGGGTCAGGTCCTCGACGACGTCCAGGACCCGGGGGCCGAGTGCGGGGTCGGCGGTGACCTCGGCGGCGAAGGTGATGTGGTAGGCCGCGCACCCGGGGTCGGTCTCGTGGATGAACCAGAGTCCGGCCTGCTGGTGGTTGGCGGGTATCGGTGCGCTCATCACTGACCGTCCGCGGCGGCCCGGGCCGGTACGGCGCCGTCGGCCGGCGTCCCGTCGTTCATCAGCGCCCACAGCGCCTCGGCGAGGGAGTCGACCGTGGGATGGTCCCAGAGCAGGTCCACCGGCGGGTCGGTGAGGCCGCAGGAGTCCTCTATCTCCATGCCGACGGTGAGCGCCGCCATGGAGTCCAGGCCGTAGGAGGTGAAGGGCTGGTCGGTGGCGAGTTCGGCGGGGGCGACGCCGGCTTCGGCGGACACCGCCTTGATCAGTACGTTGCGGACGTCGTCCAGCGTCATGTCCGTGGTGCTCATCTCGGATCGGAACCTTTCCGGTGGTCCGGGCGTGGGGTGAGTGACGGTCAGGCGGCGGTGGGCGGGGAGGCCAGCGTGTCGGTGCCGCCCTCCTCGGGGGCGCCGGGTGCGGCCATGCGCACGGTGAGCAGGGAGAAGTACTCGCCCGCCGTGCGCTGGCGGTGCATCTCGGCGGCGAGGGTGCGGGCGGCGGCCGGGTCGAGGTCGCCGGTGCCGTACTGATGGACCTGCTCTCGGGCCAGGGCGGCCTCCAGCCAGACGCCGTCGGCGAAGAACGCGCCGAGGTGGTCGCGGTTGAACAGCCAGATGCCGAGCGCGGCGACCTTGGCGTGCAGGGCGCTCAGCTCCTCGGCCACCCGGATCAGGGCGGGCGAGGTGGTCTTGGCCGACGCCGTCGCCGTGGCGTCCGCCGGGGTGCGGCGGGCCTCCTGGACCCGGGCGAGCAGCGCGTCCAGTTCGTCCCGCATGCCTTCGGCGCGGGTGCGCAGGGTGGCCAGCCGTTCGGCGTCGCAGCCGACGGTGGGTGTGAGCGCGGCGAGGCGGTCGATCAGGGCGGGCAGGCTGGCGAAGGTGGCGTCCCGGCCGCGGCCGAAGACACTGACCCGGTGCGGCTCGAAGACGGGCAGCTCGGCGCGCAGGTCGTAGAGCGGGCGCCAGTCCTCGTCCCGGTCGTGGCCGTGTGCCTTGGCCAGGGCGGGCAGTTGGAGGGCGATGCTGTCCATGCAGACGGGCTCGCTGCCGTCGAAGACGGAGACGACGGCACTGTCGCGGTACATCTTCTGGAACGTGCCGACGTGCTCGTGGGCGCGCATGAAGTAGCGGGCGCCCAGGGTGCGGGCCAGCGCCTTGGCACTGAAGTCGACCAGACGGGCGACCTGCACCTTGGCGAGGTTGCCCCAGATGCTGAACTGCTCGGTGTACAGGTGCAGTCCGCGCATCGCGACGAGGCTCTCGCACTCGGCCACCAGCAGGCTGAGGTAGGCGCCCGCGAGGGACTCGTTGACATAGGGGATCTCGCTGGCCGGTCCGTCGTACAGGACGCGGTCGGAGAGGAAGTCGCCCACCGTGCGCAGCATGGTGTCGCCGGTGCCCAGGGAGAGGCCGGTGCAGAAGGTGCGGGTGATGAGCAGGCCGCGCAGGGCCAGTTCGAGGCCCTCGCCCTCGGCGCCGAGCCGGGCGGAGGCGTCCACCCGGGCCTCGTCGAAGGCGACGCCGCTGATGTCGCAGCCGCGCAGGCCGTAGGTGGGGACGCGCGGGACGCCGGTCACCTCGCCGGAGAGCACGGTGGAGCGGTCGACGAGGAACATGGACTGCCGGCGCTTGGCCGGGGTGGTCTCGTCGCCGGTGGTGCCGAGCAGTACGACGTGGGTCGAGGTGCGGCCGCGGTTGATGGGCCACTTCTCACCGGACAGGACGTACTGCCCGCCGTCGGGGGTGGCGCGGAAGGTGTTGGCCGCGAGGTCGGCGCCGTGCTCCGGCTCGGAGTAGGCCAGGCACGGGATGACCCCGCCCTGGAGCACGGTGGCCGCGTGCTTGGCCTGCTGCTCGGGGGTGCCGCCGATCCAGGCGAGCATCATCCACACCTGGGTGCTCTCGCTGACGGCGACGTTCATGTCCCGGCGGGCGATGGCACGGGTCAGCATGAGGATGTCCTCGGCGGCCCGCAAGTTACCGCCGAGTTGCGCCGGGACGAAAAAGCGGTTGAATCCGAACCTACGTAGCCGATCGATTCCCGCGGCCGGCAGTTCATTGCGTTCGTCGAGTTCCAGAGCTGAGGAAAAATTGAGGGAGTTGGACTCCGTACCGGGGTCCCCGAACCATTTCTCGAGCGACTCCGCCAATGCGAGGGACGTAACGGTGGGTGACTCGGCCTCTAACTGGGTCATATCGCGTCTGTTTCCGTTTCGCGCAAGAGGTGTGGGATTCATCTGACGAAAGGGCAGGGCGGATCGGCCGACCGACCTGTTGACGGCGACGGACGGCCGAGAACATCGAAACAGCGCACGCCGAAAAGCGGTGCACACCGGGCGCAACGCATGACGACGAGAAATACGGAAGGCCGGACAAGGGCATCTACACCAGGGCTGACCAGCGCAAACGGGCGCACGGAACCCCGACGTCAGCACGATGCCTGACGACAGCCTGCAATGGATGGTGTGGTGTTGATTCTTCCCCCGTGACCCCACGACGGGTCACAAAGACTCCTCTGTGCCATTCCCCGTCACTTCTCTCGAAGCTACCCCCGCTGCCTCAGATACGGACTCTTCGGTCGACGGCCCGTGACTCGAAATCGAGCCTACACAACGACTTCCGTAAGCCACTGTGCGTGACGTTCCGGCCAACGGGGCGAGAGCGTAGCAGGGCCGCTATTCCGAAATCATGTGACCCAGGTCACGTCCCGGTTTACCGAGACAGTTCGGCGGGGCAATACCGCGCGCCCCGGATAGCCGCCCGACCTGGCAGGGCGCGGATGAACCAGGGATTCCGCCGCACGCCGGGCCGCCCGGGAGCCCGCCAGATTTTGCCATTTCATGGGTGGACGGCCGCCGTCGTGCAACAGCGGTGTGAACAAGCCGGGCCGCCGGGCCGGCCAGCGCGGCCGCCCCGGGCGGGGTAGCGGGCGCGCACGAGCGGCCGGCCGGCCGGGAAACCGCGCAGGTCCCCGGCACCCTCGCGCCCCGCCGCGGCCCGCGGACCGGGCACTCGGGAGCCCGCGATCGGCGGGACTGGATCTCTCCCCGGAAACATTGCTATCTTGATGGTAGAAGTTTCGTATGATCGAGAGGAGCGGGTTCATGGCTCGCACCGGCAACGCCGAACGGCCCGAGGCGCGGCAGTCCCTGCGGGAGGACTTCCTCATCGCCGAGCGCCCCGGCTACCTGCTGCACAAGGCGGGGCTGGTGCTGCTCGAGGACGCCGAGAAGGCGCTGGCCGACGTCGGCATGCGCATCCGCTACTTCTTCGTGCTGGCCGCCCTGGCCGGCGGACCCGAGCTCTCGCAGCAGGACCTGAGCCGGCTGCTCAACCTCGACCCGACCACCGTCGTGACCGTGATCGACGAGATGGAGCGCAACAAGCACGTCGAGCGGCAGCGCAACCCCGCCGACCGCAGGCGCTACAACCTGATCCTCACCGACTCCGGCCGCGAGGCGCTCGCGACCGCCGACCGGGTGGCCTCCGAGGTGGAGGCGGAGTTCTTCGGCGCGCTCGGGGACGGCGAGCGCGAGGCGCTGCGCGGCATGCTCGGCAGGCTGCTCGCGGGCCGCTGGCCGGCGTCGGTCTGTTCCGACTGACGCGAGACGTCTGCGGGATCCCGCAGGCACCATGAAGCCCTGAGAAGGGGTGTCCGGCTCGGCCGGGCACCCCTTCTCGCATGTCCGGGGGCCATCGCTCCCCCGCACCAACTCCCTTGCGCCGCCCGGCCGGTGACCGTTCACAGCCCGTTCGGCGGACTCGCGTTGACGCACCACTTTCCAATCATCTAGATTTCCATCATCTACAACACCTGCTGATTGGAAGGTTCCCCGCATGTCCGCAGAACGCGTCCCGTCCCCCACGAGGTGGTGGACGCTCGGGATCGTCGCGTTGGGCTCGTTCATGCTGATGCTCGACCTGAGCGTGGTCTCGATCGCGCTGCCGCAGATCCACGAGTCCCTGGGCAGCAGCTTCGCCGACCTCCAGTGGGTGTTCGACGCCTACGCGCTGACGCTGGCGATCTTCCTGGTGGCGGCGGGCTCGCTGGCCGACCGGATCGGCCGCAAGAAGCTCTTCCAGGTCGGCTTCGCCGTCTTCACCGTCGCCTCCCTGGCCTGCGGTCTGGCGGACGGCGCCAACGCGCTGAGCTGGTTCCGCGCGATCCAGGGCGTCGGCGCCGCGGTGATGTTCGCCGTCGGCCCGGCCATGCTCAGCCACGAGTTCCACGGCAAGGAGCGCGCGACCGCCTTCACCGCGTTCGGCGCGGCCGTGGGTCTCGCCGTGGCCACCGGTCCGCTCATCGGCGGCTCCCTGATCAACTCCCTGTCCTGGCGCTGGATCTTCTACATCAACGTGCCGGTCGGCGTGATCGCCCTGGTCATCGGCGCCCTGCGGGTGCGCGAGTCGCGCAACCCCAAGGCCCACCCCACCGACTGGGCCGGGCTCGCCACCTTCAGCGTCGCCCTGGCCGCCCTGGTGTACGCCACCATCCGCGGCCCGGTGGAGGGCTGGAAGAGCGCCACCACCCTCGGCCTCTACGCCGCCAGCGCCGTGTTCCTCGCGCTGTTCGTGTTCATCGAGAAGCGGCTGGGCGAGCGCGCCATGATCGACCTGGCGTTCTTCCGCAGCCCGACCTTCATCGGCATCTCCCTCGTCGCCATGATCGGCAACGCCGGCGCCCTGCCGTCGGTGTTCTTCGAGACCAGCTACATCGAGAACATGCTGCACGTGGACGCGTGGGGCACGGGTCTGCGCTTCCTGCCGCTGACCGGCGCGATGTTCGTGGCCGGTGCGCTGGGCGGCGGCCTCATCGGCAAGGTGCCCTTCCGCGTCCTGCTGGGCGGCTCCACCCTGGTGATGGCCGTCGGCATCCTCTTCCTCAACATGACCGAGGCCGACTCCAAGTGGACGGTCCTCATCCCGGCGCTGGTCATCTCCGGCTTCGGCATGGGCGCCTTCAACCCGGCCCGGGCCGCGCTGGCCATCGGGGTCACCGAGCCCGCGAAGTCGGGTGTCGCCTCCGGCATCAACGAGACCTTCCAGCAGGTCGGCATCGCGGTCGGCATCGCCGCCGTGGGCGCCTACTTCCAGCACAGCGTGGCCGACGACTTCACCGGCTCCGCGGTGGGGCGGCAGATGGGTGACGACGCCGCCAACGAGGCCGCGCACGGTATCAGCGCCGGTGGCCTCGACGCCGTCGCGCAGGCCGCGGGCCCGCTCCGCGACAAGGTCCTCGTGGCCGGCCAGGACGCGTTCATGAACGCCTTCCACGGCGCCATGACCTTCAGCGCGATCCTCGGCTTCGTCGCCGCGGTCATCGGCTTCACCATGCTGCGCACGAAGGACCTGCACGCCAGCGCCCTCTCGACGGTCCCGCCGGACCTCGACGAGGACGGCCAGGTCCGCCCGGACGACACCACGGACGTCGCGGTGGGTGCGCCCGCCTGAGAGGCCCGGCGCCTCTCTCCCCGGCACCGTCCCGGTGGTCACATCCCCCGCGCCACCGGGACGGTACTCCGTCGCTCCGCTCCCCCCTGGGACCACCAGGGGGGGTATCGGCGTTCCCGTTCCCGGCCCCCCGGCGGCAGCGGGTGCCGGCACATCCGGCCCGCCGGGCACCTCCCCCACCGTCGTCACAGGTGACCTTCGCCGTTCCGGGGCAGATACTGCCGGTAGGAGCGGCCCAGGACGCAGGCCGGAGCGAGGCCTGCCCGGCTCACCGGAGGTACCCATGAAGATGTTGATCAACGTCGCGGAAACGGTGGTCGCGGACGCGCTGCGGGGAATGGCCGCCGCCCACCCCGAGCTCACCGTCGACGTGGAGAACCGGGTGATCGTACGGCGGGACGCGCCGGTTGCCGGAAAGGTGGCCCTCGTCTCCGGCGGCGGCTCCGGGCACGAACCGCTGCACGGCGGCTTCGTCGGCCCGGGCATGCTCTCGGCGGCCTGCCCCGGCGAGATCTTCACCTCCCCCGTCCCGGACCAGATGGTGCGGGCCGCGGCCGCCGTGGACGGCGGGGCGGGTGTCCTCTTCATCGTCAAGAACTACACGGGTGACGTCCTGAACTTCGACATGGCGGCCGAGCTCGCCGAGGACGAGGGCATCCAGGTGGCCAAGGTCCTCGTCAACGACGACGTCGCCGTGACCGACAGTCTCTACACCGCGGGCCGCCGGGGCACCGGCGCGACCCTGTTCGTGGAGAAGATCGCGGGCGCGGCGGCGGACGAGGGGCAGCCGCTGGAGCGGGTCGAGGCGCTCGCCCGGCAGGTCAACGACAACGCGCGCAGCTTCGGCGTCGCCCTGTCCGCCTGCACCACCCCCGCCAAGGGCACCCCCACCTTCGACCTGCCCGCCGGGGAGCTGGAGCTGGGCATCGGCATCCACGGCGAGCCGGGGCGCGAGCGGCGCGGGATGATGACCTCGCGGGAGATCGCGGACTTCGCGGTGCACGCGATCCTGGAGGACATGGAGCCGCGCAACCCGGTCCTCGTGCTCGTCAACGGCATGGGCGCGACCCCGTTGCTGGAGCTGTACGGCTTCAACGCGGAGGTGCAGCGGGTGCTCACCGAGCGGGGCGTGGCCGTGGCCCGCACGCTGGTGGGCAACTACGTCACCTCCCTGGACATGGCGGGCGCGTCCGTCACCCTGTGCCAGATCGACGAGGAGCTGCTGCGGCTGTGGGACGCGCCGGTGAGCACGCCGGGGCTGCGCTGGGGCAGGTAGCCCCGCTTCCGGCCGCCCGCAACGTCCGTACCACGCAAGGAGATCCATGCTCGACGCCGACTTCTTCCGCCGCTGGATGGCGGCGACCGCCGCGTCCGTCGACCGCGAGGCCGAGCGGCTCACCGCCCTCGACTCGCCGATCGGCGACGCCGACCACGGCAGCAATCTGCAACGCGGGTTCCGCGCCGTGGTGACCGTACTCGACAAGGAGGCGCCGGACACGCCCGGAGCCGTGCTCACGCTGGCCGGACGGCAGCTGATCTCCACGGTCGGCGGCGCGTCCGGACCGCTGTACGGCACGCTGCTGCGGCGCACCGGCAAGGCGCTCGGCGACGCCGCCGAGGTCACCGAGGCGCAGCTCGCCGAGGCGCTGGGCACCGCCGTGGACGCGGTGCGGCAGCTGGGCGGGGCGGCGCCGGGTGACAAGACCATGATCGACGCGTTGGTGCCGGCGGTCGGGGCGCTCGGCGAGTCGTTCGCCGCGGCCGGAGCGGCGGCGGAGGAGGGTGCCGTCGCCACGACGCCGTTGCGGGCCCGCAAGGGGAGGGCCAGCTATCTCGGCGAGCGGAGCATCGGGCACCAGGACCCGGGTGCGACCTCGGCGGCGCTGCTGATCGCCGCGCTCGAGGAGGCCCGCGGTGAGTGAGGCGGGCGGGAGCGCGGAGCAGGGGCTGGTCGGTGTGGTGCTGGTGTCGCACAGCGCGGCGGTGGCGGCGTCGGTGGCGGAGCTGGCCAGGGGCCTCGCGGGCGGCGGCCCGACGGCGCCCGTGGCCCCCGCGGGCGGCACGGCGGACGGCGGTCTCGGCACCAGCGCGGAGCTGATCTCCGCGGCGGCGGCGTCGGTGGACCGCGGCGCGGGCGTCGCGATCCTGATGGACCTCGGCAGCGCGGTCCTCACGGTCAAGGCGCTCCTGGCCGAGGGCGACGAACTCCCCCCGGGCACCCGCCTGGTCGACGCCCCCTTCGTGGAGGGCGCGGTCGCGGCGGTCGTGACGGCGTCGGCCGGGGCGGACGTGGCCGCGGTGGAGTCCGCGGCGGCGGAGGCGTACTCCTACCGGAAGGAGTAGGCGAAGGTGGCCACCGCACCTCGGGCGGCCCCCGGTGGCCCCCGGTGGCCCCCCTGCGGGACAGCTCGGGGGGTGCGGTGCCTTGGCGGGCGCGGGTGGGCGGGGGCTGGTCGCGCCCACGCGGCGAAGCCGCACGTCAATACAGCCTCGCGCCCCTAGGTCGGCCGCGGTGCGCCGACGGGTGCATGTGCGGGAGTAGCAGGTCGCGCCCACGCAGCGAAGCCGCACATCAGTACAGTCCCGCGCCCCTGGGGTCGGCCGGGGTGAGCCGGGGCGGAGAAGTGCGGCGTCGGAGTGCCACGGGGTGGGGATGTCTGTCGGGGGTGCGGGGGGCGCAGCCCCGGACTTTCCCGGGGGTCCAGGGGGCGGAGCCCCCTCGGGAGTCCGGGGCCGAGCCCGGGGGCGGGCTCGGGGGCGGAGCCCCTCACGTCTGTCGGGGGTGCGGGGGGCGCAGCCCCCGCTGGGGTCGGGGCGAAGCCCAGGGGCGGGCCCGGGGGCGGAGCCCCTCACGTCTGTCGGGGGTCCAGGGGGCGGAGCCCCCTCGGGAGTTCGGGCGAAGCCCCGGGGGCGGGCTCGGGGGCGGAGCCCCTCACGCCTGTCCGGGGTCCAGGGGGCGGAGCCCCCTCGGGAGTTCGGGCGAAGCCCAGGGGCGGGCTCAGGGGCGGAGCCCCTCACGCCTGTCGGGGGTGCGGGGGGGCGCAGCCCCCGCTGGGGTCGGGGGCGCGGCCCCGGAGGTTTCCGGGGTGGTGGGGCGGAGCCCCTCGCTGTGCTAGGGGTGCGCGGGGGTGCCCCCCGGTGCGTGGGTGCCGCTTGACCTCCGGAGGAACTCGCGGGCGAGTTCCTCCCCGCGTTCCGCCGTCGCCTCGCGGTCGAGCGAGGGCACCGCGGAGTGGGGGAAGACGACGTACGTCACGTCGTCGTCCGTGCCGCCGCCGCGCGGGTCGGGGCGGATACCGAGCCCCTTCGCCGTGGCGTACGAGGCCTCGCCGATGATGTCGCGCGGCCCCGTGTCGCCGACCACCGCGTACTGCACCCGGTCCCCGTGGATCACCGCGGCGACGGAACCGCCACGGACCCCGTCCGCCCGGTGGTCCCAGAGCCGGCTCGGCTCGGGAACCACGATGTACGGCACCTTCTCGGCGTCGAGCCGCCGCCCGTCCGGCCCCTGGAACGCGGTGGCCCGGGCGAACTGCGGATCGGTCCGCCGGTTGCAGCGCCGCCCGGCGCGGCCGTCGCAGTCGATGTCCATGTCGGCCTTCCAGAACACCGCACCGTGCCGGCCGCACACCGGGATGTCGGCGCGTGCCCCCGCGTCGCTGCGGAAACGCCCGTGCGAGACGGGGGTGCAGTGCCGTGTCTGGGCCAGCAGATCGGCCGCGGCGACCCGCCCCTCGCGCGCCCCGCGCCGCCCGAGGACCGGCCGCTCCCGGCCGCGATCGCGGTCGTGGAAGACCGGGGAGCGCCCCGGGACCCCGCCGCCCTGCGGCGCGAGGGCGTGGCTCCGACCGGCACCGCGCTCCGCCGCCGCGGGCGGCAGGGGCGGCGCGGGCGCCTGCGGGCGGACGGCCGCGACGGGCCCGGCCGGAGCCGGCCCGGCCGGGGCGAGGAGGGCGGCACTGGCCGCCACCAGCGACAACGAGGTGGTGTAACGCACGGCTACGGACCCTCTCACGGCGGACGGCGCCGATCACGCACCGCCCGGCGGAGCGCTCCCCGGCACCGACCGGGGCCGTTCGGGTGACCGGCCGGGGACCGGGCCGGACCCGGCCACGGCCCCCGGCCGTCCGCGCCGGCGCGGGCTCAGCGACGACAGCGGTCCGCGCCGTGGGCGCGAACTGCCGTCGCGGACGGCGGAGTTCACGCCCCGTGGGGGTTCAGCATACGAAGCCCCGCAGGCCCGCCGCACACTCCCCCGCCGTCCGCGCCCCGGCACCCGCCCCACCCGTGTCCGCCCGGCGGCGAAACCGTGCGCCGGACGACGGAAAGGTTCACCTGGCCGGGGGCCGTCCGGATGCGGCCCGCCCCCGGGGCGTCTGAGATCGCTTCGAGGCGGCACGAACGTTCCCCGATCCCGGCGGCGCAATGGTGTGCCGCCGGCCGTGCCGCTGGAGGGCAGTCCCATGCGTAGATCTCAGATATCGGCCCGCGCCGGCCTGGCCGCGACCGCCGCCGCGCTGCCGCTGGCCCTGGCCTCGCCCGCCACCGCCGCGGGCATCTCGGTGAGCACCGCGGGGTCCACGGTGTCGGTGGCCACCACCGCCTGCAAGCAGGTGAACGGCAGTTTCGGCAACGCCTCGCTGCTCTCCCCCGGGCAGTCGAACTTCGCCCAGGGCCGGCAGACCGCGTTGTCGCAGGCGAACGGCACCCAGTCCGCGGCCTGGTCGAACGTCGGCCGCGGGACGTTCACGGTGGTCGTGGTGTGCGCCAACGGCTCGACCGCGGGCACCCAGCCGATCATCGTCTCGCCGTCGGCGACCAGCAGGCCCGCCACCCCCTCCCCCGCGACCCCCTCGCCCGCCGTGTCCCCGTCGCTGGGTGTCATGGGCGGGATCGGCGGATCGGTCCGCGACTACGGCACCCTCACCAAGGTGGCGGGCGGTGTCCTGGTCACGGCCGGCGTGGGCGCCACCGCGTGGTACCTGCGCCGCCGCACCCGGCGCCCGCACCACCTCTGACCGCCGGACACGTCTTGCAGGGCCCCTACTCCGGCCGGGGCGCCGCGGGCAGCCGGCCGAACTCCTCCAGGGCATGGGTGAGCCACCCGGTCCAGAAGGTCTCCAGGTCGATGCCGGCGCGCAGGATCAGATGGCGCAGCCGGTCCTGGGCGGTGTCCCGGCCGGGGCCGAAGTCGCGCTCCTCGATCTCCCGGTACTCGGCCAACTGCCGTTCGTGCAGGACGAGATGGCGGCGCAGGTCGTCCTCGATCCCGTCGGTGCCGACGACGGCCGCGGCACGCAGCCGCAGCAGCAGGGTGTCGCGCAGCGGCTTGGGGTCCTGGGCCCCGGCGGTCCAGCGGGCCAGTTCGGCGCGGCCCGCGGGCAGGACCTCGTACACCTTCTTCTGCCCGCGGGCCGGCTGCTCGGCCGGGAGTGCCCGGATGTGTCCCCGGCCCTCCAGTTTTCCCAGCTCGCGATAGATCTGCTGGTGCGTCGCCGACCAGAAGTAGCCGATCGACATGTCGAACCGGCGGGTCAGCTCCAGCCCGGACGAGGGCTTCTCGAGCAGGGCGGTGAGGATCGCGTGCGGGAGTGACATGACGTCATCCTAGGAAGAGCCCACCCCGAACAAGGGCCGCCCCTACAGCGCCGCCGCCAGCCCGGTGCCCTGCTGGATCGCGCGCTTGGCGTCGAGCTCGGCGGCCACGTCGGCGCCGCCGATGAGGTGTGCCGTGCGCCCGGCGGCGGCCAGGGCGTCGTACAGCTCGCGGCGGGGTTCCTGCCCGGTGCACAGGACGATCGTGTCGACCTCCAGGACGCGGTCGGCACCGTCGACACTCAGGTGCAGTCCGGCGTCGTCGATGCGCCGGTAGGTGACGCCCGGAATCATGGTGACGCCGCGGTGCTTCAGTTCCGTGCGGTGGATCCACCCGGTGGTCCTGCCGAGCCCCGCGCCGACCTTGGTGGTCCTGCGCTGGAGCAGGTGCACGGTGCGCGGCGGCGCGGGCCGCTTCGGCGCGGTGAGTCCGCCGGGCGTGCGGTACTCCATGTCGACGCCCCAGTGGCGGAAGTACGTCGCCGGGTCGGTGCTCGCGCCCTCGCCGCCGTCGGTGAGGTACTCGGCGACGTCGAAGCCGATGCCGCCGGCGCCGAGGATCGCGACCCGTTCGCCGACGGGGGCGCCGTCGCGCAGCACGTCGAGGTAGCCGAGGACGCTGGGGTGGTCGACGCCCGGCAGCTCGGGGACCCGCGGGGTGACACCGGTGGCGACGACGACCTCGTCGTACTCCGCGAGGTCACCGGCGCCGACCGTGGTGCGCAGCCGTACCTCCACGCCCCGCAGGCGGAGCTGGGTGCGGAAGTAGCGCAGGGTCTCGTCGAACTCCTGCTTGCCGGGCACCTTGCGGGCGACGTTGAGCTGGCCGCCGATCTCCCCGGCGGCGTCGAAGAGGACGACCTCGTGACCGCGTTCGGCGGCGGAGACCGCGCAGGCGAGACCGGCGGGCCCGGCGCCGACCACGGCGACCCGCTTGCGCCGCCGGGTCGGGGCGAGCACCAGCTCGGTCTCGTGGCAGGCGCGCGGGTTGACCAGGCAGGAGGTGATCTTCCCGCCGAAGGTGTGGTCGAGGCAGGCCTGGTTGCAGCCGATGCAGGTGTTGATGGTGTCGGACGCCCCGGCGGCGGCCTTGGCGACGAAGTCCGGGTCAGCGAGGAACGGCCGGGCCATCGACACCATGTCCGCCCGCCCCTCGGCGAGCACCCGCTCCGCCACCTCCGGGGTGTTGATGCGGTTGGTGGTGACGAGCGGCACGGACACCTGGCCCATGAGCCGCTCGGTGACCCAGGTGTAGGCGCCGCGCGGCACGGAGGTGGCGATGGTGGGGATGCGCGCCTCGTGCCAGCCGATGCCGGTGTTCAGCAGCGTCGCCCCGGCGGCCTCGACCGCCTTGGCGAGGGTGACGACCTCCTCCGGGGTGGAGCCGCCGGGCACGAGGTCGAGCATGGAGAGCCGGTAGACGAGGAGGAAGCCCTCGCCGACCGCCTCCCGCACCCGCCGCACGATCTCGACGGGGAAGCGCATGCGGTTCTCGTACGGGCCGCCCCAGCGGTCGGTACGGTGGTTGGTGCACGCGGCGACGAACTCGTTGATGAGGTAGCCCTCGGAGCCCATGATCTCCACGCCGTCGTAGCCGGCCCGGCGGGCGAGCCGGGCGGCCCGGACGTAGTCCTCGACGGTCTCCTCCACCTCCGCGTCGGTGAGCTCGCGCGGCACATGGGGGCTGATGGGCGCCTGGAGCGGGCTCGGCGCCACCAGGTCGCGGTGGTAGGCGTACCGGCCGAAGTGCAGCAGTTGCAGGGCGATGCGGCCGCCCTCGCGGTGCACGGCGTCGGTGATCACCCGGTGCTGCTCGGCCTCGGCCCCGGTGGTCAGCTTGGCGCCGCCCTCGTACGGGCGGCCCGCTTCGTTGGGCGCGATGCCGCCGGTGACGATGAGGCCGACGCCGCCGCGGGCCCGGGCCGCGTAGAACTCCGCCATCCGCGCGAAGCCGTTCTCGGCCTCCTCCAGGCCGACGTGCATGGAGCCCATCAGCACGCGGTTGGGCAGCGTGACGAAGCCCAGGTCGAGGGGGCTCAGCAGGTGCGGGTAACGGCTCATCGGGACCCTCCGGACACAACGGTGGACGTCTCCGTTGTAGACGACGCGCCCTCCATTGTGCAACTAGTTGCACAACCGTCCTCACCCCCGGCGGCCGATCACCACCGTCGTCCCGAACTCCTCCCACTGAGCGAGCCGGGTCTCGAGCCCGGCACCGGAGAAGGCGGCCGCGGCCGCCGCGGCCTGCCGCTCACTGGTCTCGACGAACAGGCCGCCGCCGGGGCCCAGCCAGTGGGGCGCCTCCGCGGCGACCCGGCGCAACAGGTCGAGGCCGTCGGCGCCGCCGTCCAGCGCGACCAGCGGTTCGTGCTCGCGCGCCTCGGCCGGCAGCAGGCGCACCTCGTCGCTGGGCACGTACGGCACGTTGGCGGTGAGCACGTCGATCCGTCCGCGCAACGCGCCCGGCAGGGCCGCGTACAGATCGCCCTCGTGGACGTGGCCGCCGTACGGGGCGACGTTGCGGCGGGCGCAGCGCACGGCCGCCTCTTCTATGTCGGCGGCGTGCAGTTCCGGTCCGTCCAGCGACGCGGCGAGGGCGGCGCCGACCGCGCCCGAGCCGCAGCACAGGTCCACGACCAGACGGGCACCGGGGGCGTGGGCGAGGGCCTGGTCGACGAGGAACTCGGTACGGCGGCGGGGAACGAACACGCCGGGTTCGACGGTGATCCGCAGACCGTGGAACTCGGCCCAGCCGACGACGAGTTCCAGCGGCTCGCCGGCGACCCGGCGGTCGACCATGGCGGTGACCTCGGCGGGTGTACGGGCAGCGGCGAAAATCAACTCCGCCTCGTCCTCGGCGAAGACGCAGCCGGCAGCGCGCAGGGTGGTGACGACGGAGGCGAGTACAGGGGAAGGCATGACAGCCAAGGGGCCTTTCGGGGAGTGAGCCGAAGGCGCTCCCCTTCCCGGCCGGCGGCTAGCGGTTCGCGCCGCGCGGGGGTGAGAGCACCCGACCTGACACTGCGGTAATGGGTCTCACCTCCTCGTCCGGTCCCGGCGGGGCCGTCCGCACCGGGACGGTCACCCTAGCAGCCGGGCCGTGACCTCCGCGGCCGGGGCCGTAGGCTAGTTGTACTGCGCAACCGAAGGGGGTTCCGTTCCGTGAGTGCGGCCGAGCGGTCCGTCGAGACGATCCACCGCGAGCTGACGGCGTTCGCCCGCCGGGCCAGGGCGTCGGCGGGGCGGATGCATCCGGAGCTGTCCCTGGTGTCGTACACGCTGCTGGGGCATCTGGAGGACAGCGGGGGGTGCCGGGCGACCGACCTGGCCGCGCACTACGCGCTCGACAAGTCGACGGTGAGCCGGCAGGTCACCGCGCTGGAGCGGGCCGGGCTGATCGAGCGGCGGCTCGCGGCGGAGGACCACCGGGTGCAGGAGCTCCACCTGACGGAGGCGGGCACGCGCATCCTGGCGCGGGTCACGGACCGGCGGCGCCGGGCGTTCCAGGACCGGCTGGCGGACTGGCCCGAGGAGGACCTCGCGCGGTTCGCGGACTACCTGGTCCGCTACAACGCGTCGTCCGCGGGGCCGGGACCCGACCCCGCCGGCTGACGGCCCTCATCTGAAGGATCATCGTCGGCCGCCGAACGGCCCCGCCCCGCGCAGTCCCTCCCCACCGCCGGAGGCGCCCCGTTTCGGGCGGCCCCCCGCGGGCACTCCGCAGGTGCGCCGCACCTCGGTCAGGGCGGAGAATCGACAGGGGGCCGAACGCCGTCGCCCCGGCGCGGGACGCCGGCCGGGGTGAACCCGAGCGGCGAGGAGGTCGAGATGCGAACCCGGGTGCGCGGCTGGCGCTGGCGTCGCAATCCGCTGCGCCGCCGCTCGGACGTCTTCGAGGCATGGGCGGCCCTGATCGTCGCCGTCCTCCTCTTCGTCGGCGCGCCACTCGCCGGCGCCGTCGCCGGTCTGCGCGCGTACGACGACGCGCGCGCCCAGGCCACCGCCCAGCGCGCCGCACGCCACCAGGTCTCCGCCGTCCTGCTCGAGGACGCGCCCGCCGCCGTCTCCTCCACGGAGGGCGGCAAACAGCCGCTGTACCGCGTGGAGGTGCGGTGGACCGTCCCCCACTCGGACACCGCGCGGACCGGGCGCGCCCTGGTACCGGCCGGCAGCCGGCAGGGCGACCGGGCCGAGGTCTGGCTGGACCGCCAGGGGCACGGCGTGGACGCGCCGATGACCGACACGACGGTCTGGCAGCACGCGCTGACCACCGGCATCTGGGCCACGGGCGGCGCCGCCACCGTGCTCCTCGTCGGCCGGCTCACCGTCCGCCGCGTCGGCGAACGGCACCGCATGGCGGAGTGGGAACGCGAGTGGGAGCGCACGGAACCGGAGTGGCGCAACCGGACCCCGTGAACGCCGCCCGGCCCGCCCCCTGAAAGCCCGGCGAAAGCCGGGCGACGACCGGGTGCCGACCGCGTGCCGACCGGGTACCGACCGGGCGACGAGCGGGCGACGAGCGGGCGAAAGCCCTTTCCAGACCCCCCTTCTGCACACCCCGCCCGCCACGTACCGTGTGATCACTCGCGTACGGCCACCCGGGCCGGCACCCGATGTTGCAGAAGGCGGTCCTCGATGGCCCTGTTCGATCTTCCCCTGGACGAGCTCCGCGACTACCGCAGCGCATCCGTCGCACCCGAGGACTTCGACGCGTTCTGGGCGAAGACACTGAACGAGGCCCGGGCCCACGACCTGGACGCCCGCTTCGAGCCCGTCGAGACGCAGCTGAAGACCGTCCGGGTGCACGACGTCACGTTCGCCGGCTTCGGCGGCCACCCGGTCAAGGGCTGGCTGACGGTTCCGGCGTGGGCCAACGGCCCGCTGCCGACCGTCGTCGAGTTCCTCGGCTACGGCGGCGGCCGCGGGCTGCCGCACACGCACCTGCTGTGGGCGTCCGCCGGCTTCGCCCACTTCGTGATGGACACCCGCGGCCAGGGCAGCGGCTGGGGCGGCGGCGGTGACACCCCGGACCCGGTGGGTTTCGGCCCCGCCTACCCCGGGTTCATGACGCGCGGCATCGACAACCCGGAGGACTACTACTACCGGCGGCTGTTCACGGACGCCGTCCGCGCCGTGGAGGCCGCCCGTTCCCATCCGCTCACCGACCCGGCCCGCACCGCCGCCGTCGGCGTCAGCCAGGGCGGCGGGATCACGCTCGCCGTGGGCGGCCTCGTGCCCGACCTCGCCGCCGTCGCCCCGGACGTGCCGTTCCTGTGCGACTTCCCGCGCGCGACGACGCTGACGGACCGCGATCCGTACCGGGAGATCGGCAACTACCTCAAGACCCGCCGCGGCCGCACCGAGCAGGTGCTGCGCACCCTGTCGTACTTCGACGGCGTGCACTTCGCCGCCCGCGGCAACGCCCCGGCCCTGTTCTCGACGGCCCTGGAGGACCAGACCTGCCCGCCGTCCACGGTGTTCGCCGCGTTCAACGCGTGGGCGGGCGAGGACAAGGCGATCGAGGTGTACGACTTCAACGACCACGAGGGCGGCGGCCCCTACCAGCAGGCGGCCCAGCTGGCCTGGCTCCCCGCCCGCATCTGAGTCCCCGCCCCGGACGTCAGCCGGCGGCGGCCCGCGTCGCGACGACCAGTCGCCCGCGCGGGCTGCCGTCCGGCCGCCGACCGAACTCCGGCAGGGCGCGCAGTCCGGTCGCGAAGCCCGCGCCGTTCAGCGCGCACAGGACGTCGCCGAGGCGGAACGTCCGGTAGTACATGACGAACGGCGGCCGCCACACCGCGTTGCGCACCCGCATCGCCGTGTCGAAGCCGAGCAGGGCCCAGTACCAGGGCGAGGCGAGGGGCGGCGGGGCGCCGATCGGGAACGCGAACCGCCCGCCCGGCCGCAGCACGGAGTGGACCTGGGCGAACAGCGCCGGCAACTCCCGGGGCAGGAAGTGCCCGAACGCGCCGAAGCTGACGGCCAGGTCGAAGACCGGCCCGAAGGGCAGGGCCAGGGCGTCCCCGCGCACCCAGTCGACGCGCGGGGGCGTCGCCGCGCCCCGCCCGGCCGAGCGCTCCCGCCCCACCGTGAGCATGCCCGCGCTGATGTCGACACCGGTGACGCTCGCGCCGCACACCGACCGCAGCACGTCCATCCCCGCCCCGGTGCCGCAGCACAGGTCGAGGCCGCGGTCGAAGGGGCCGAGGTCCGTGAGCGCGCGGGCCACCGCGTCCAGGACGGTGTCCGACGTACGGAACGGCGTGTGGTCGAACTTGGGCGCGAGGAGGTCGTAGCCGTGTTCGACGGACGACAGCGCCTGGACGGCCAGTTCACGGAGGCCGGGCCCCTGGGGAGAGAACATCACCGCACAGCCTATGCGCAACCGCGCACCCGGTCGGGGCAGCCTCGTACACGTCCCGCGGGTATCGGCCCCGGTCGCCTGTCGTCGCCCCGTGCGCACGTTCCGTCCCGCCCCCGCCCGGCCGGCACGGGCTCGCCGCCGCCTCCGTGGACGCCGCCGTCGGGGAACAAGCCCGGCCGCCGGGGCGTTGACGCCGTCGAGGCCAGTGCTACAGTGCGAACAGCACCTGTGTTCACGCCCCGTCCGGGGCGCCGGTGCAACTGTTCACTCCCGTTCCGCCGCCCCGCCCGTCGTCGTACGACCGGCCGGTGGCTTCCCACCCGGCATCCCGCCGACCCGACGGTCCTCGCGGCCGTCATGGCGGTTCCCGTAGCGGAACCGCGCCCGGGACGCCGTTCCCGCCGCCCCGTGGAGACGTGCCCACAGGCCCTCCCCCTCGCGGCCCCCTCCCCTTCCGCGTGCTTCCGCGTCCGTTCCGAAAGGACCACCCTCCTCATGACGACCACTACGGCATCCACCACCAGACCCACCCTCGAACGACCCCCCGCGACACGGCAGACGCGCACCGCCGCCGGTCTCCTCGACCTCGACCGGCACGGGAAGGGCCACCTGCGCACCGGCGACTTCCTTCCCGCGCCCGCCGACGCCGAGGTCCCGGCCGCGCTGGTCCGCCGGTACGGGCTGCGCGCCGGTGACCACGTCGAGGGCACGCTCGGCGACCGCGGCGCCCTGGCCGACGTCGCTCTGGTCGGCGGCCGTACGCCCGCCGAGGCCCGGCGGCGGCCGCACTTCCACGACCTCACCCCGCTGCACCCGCGCGAGCGGCTGCGTCTGGAACACCCGGCGAGCGGGGTCTCCGGACGCCTGATGGACCTGCTCGCGCCGGTCGGCAAGGGGCAGCGCGGGCTGCTCGTCGCCCCGCCCAAGACCGGCAAGACCGTACTGCTCCAGCAGATCGCCGCGGCCGTGGCCGGCAACCACCCCGAGTGCCACCTCATGGTGGTCCTGCTCGACGAACGGCCCGAGGAGGTGACCGACATGCGGCGCTCGGTGCGCGGCGAGGTCTACGCCTCCACCTTCGACCGGACGCCCAAGCAGCACATCGCACTCGCCGAACTCGTCGTGGAGCGCGCCAAGCGGCTCGTCGAGCAGGGCCGTGACGTGGTGATCCTGCTCGACTCGCTGACCCGGCTGTGCCGCGCCCACAACAACGCGGCAGGCTCCGGCGGCCGCACGCTCAGCGGCGGCGTCGACGCGGCGGCGCTGCTCGGCCCGAAGCGGTTCTTCGGCGCCGCGCGGCTCGCCGAGGAGGGCGGCTCGCTCACCATCCTGGCCACCGCCCTGGTGGAGACCGGCTCCCGCGCCGACGACTACTTCTTCGAGGAGCTCAAGAGCACCGGCAACATGGAACTGCGGCTGGACCGCACCCTGGCCGGCCGGCGCGTCTTCCCCGCCGTGGACCTCGCCGCCTCCGGCACCCGGCGTGAGGAACTCCTCATCCCGCAGAGCGAGTTGACCACCGTGCGCGGCCTGCGCCGGGCGCTCGTGTCCCGCGACGGCCAGGCCCAGGGGCCGAACGGCTACGAGACACTGCTGCAACGTCTGCGCGCGACCCCGGACAACGCCACGTTCCTGCACCAGGTGCAGCCGACGCTGCGGCAGTAATGAGCGGGGGCCGTACGGCGGCCCCGGTACCGGCGGCGCCACGCACCTTCCGCCCGCCCGGTGTCCGTACGCCGCGCGGCCGCTGCGGCAACCGGGTGCCGGATCCGCCCGTTCGGACCGGCCCGACCGGCGCGGACGGCCTCCTTTCCCGACCGTTGCCGGTATGACCCTCGGCTTCTCACACCGCATTGCCGTCTGTGGCGCCGCCGTCTGCGCGGTCGGCGCGCTCGCCCTCGCGCCGGGCTCGTCCGCCGCCGACACGGGCCCGTCGGCACCTGCGCCAGGGATGTCCTCGGCACCGGCGCCGGCTTCCCCGCCGAGCGCGGCGTCCGACGGGGCCGGCACGCGGGTACGGCCGCGGGCGGGAGCTCCCGCGGTGCCCGAGGTCTCCGCGCTCTCCTGGCTGGTGGCCGACGCCGACACCGGGGACGTGCTCGCCGCGCACGACGCGCACCGTCCGCTGCCGCCCGCGAGCACGCTGAAGACCCTGTTCGCGCTCACCGTGCTCCCCGCGCTGCCGAGCGACGCCCGGCACACCGTCAGCGAGCCGGAACTCGAGGGCATCGGCCCCGGCAGCAGCCTCGTCGGTGTCGCCGAGGGGCTCACCTACACCGTGGCCGACCTGTGGCGCGGGGTCTTCCTCAGCTCGGGCAACGACGCGGTGCACGTCCTGGCCGCGATGAACGGCGGCCTGGAGGCCACCACCCGTCAGATGCGGTCAAAGGCGCGGGAACTGGGTGCGCTCGACACCCATGTGGTCTCGCCCGACGGCTACGACCGGCCGGGGCAGGTGTCCTCGGCGTACGACCTCGCCGTCTTCGGCCGCGCCGGACTGCACGACCCCGACTTCGCCCGCTACTGCGACACGCCCGTGGCGTACTTCCCCGGGTACGGGCAGCCGTACGGCATCCAGAACACCAACCGCCTGCTCACCGGGGCCGACGGGGTGGCGCCGTACCCCGGTCTGATCGGCGTCAAGAACGGCTACACCAGCAACGCGGGCAACACGCTGATCGCGGCGGCGCACCGGGGCGGGCACACGCTCGTCGTGACGGTGCTCCACCCCCAGGCGGGCGGGGGCTTCCAGGTGTACGAGGAGGCGCGGGCGCTGCTCGACTGGGGGTTCGGGGCGGAGGGCCATGTGACGGCGGTGGGTTCCCTGACACCCCACCGGCCCGCATCGCCGGGCCCTGCCTCCACCCCGGCGAAGGCCCACCCCGGCGCACCGGCCCGGCCCCACGCCCAGGACGGCGCGGGCTCCCCGGAGTCGGTCCTCCTGGTAGGCGCGGCGGCACTGACGACGGCGACGGCACTGACCCTTGCGTTGCGCTCCGCGGGTAGGGCGCGGGCACGCGGAAGAGCTCGGGGGGTGCGGTGAGTTGGCGGGTGCGGTGAGTTGGCGGGTGCGGGCGGGAAGGTGACTGGTCGCGCAGTTCCCCGCGCCCCTGGGGTGATCGGGGCGGGCCGGGGCTTTGGGGCGCGGCCCCAGGCATTGCTCGGGGAACCAGGGGGCGGAGCCCCCGCGTCCCACCCACCCGGGGTCGAAGGGGCGGAGCCCCTGGGGGACGGGAAGGGTAGGGGCGGCGGGGGCGAGGAAACGCCGTGAACCTCACCCGCCCACAGGCATCGCCAACGGCGGCGCCACGGTGACCGCCCCCACCGGCCGCCCGCCGCCCAGCAACGTCGCCCCCGCGAACGCCCCCAGCACCCCCCGCTCCACTCCCGCCCACTCCAACCCCGCGGCCATCACCGGCACCCTCGCCCGCTCCGCCCCGTCCGACACCTTCACCGCCACCGCCCGCCCATCCGGCAGCGCCGCGACCTGCACCCCCTCGAACCCGTCCTTGGACAACACACCCGGCACCGCCCCCATCAGCGCCGCCACGTCACGCCCCCGCCCGGACGCCATCTCCGCATGCCCCCGCACCGCGTCCGCCACCCGCGCCCGCGCCGTCCCGGCCGGCGCGGTGGTGAGCCGGGCCGCCGCCCGCGCCAGCCCCCGCAGGGAGACGGCGAACAGCGGCGCACCGCAGCCGTCGACGCTGACCCGGGCGATCCGCTGCCCGGTCAGCTCCTCGACGGTCGCGGCGATCGCCCGCTGCAACGGGTGCCCGGGGTCGAGGTAGTCCTCCAGCGACCACCCGTTCACCCGGCACGTGTACAGCATCGCCGCATGCTTGCCCGAACAGTTCTGGGCCGACCGCGACGGCCCCCGCCCCGCCCGGATCCACGCGTCCCGCTCCCCCGCCCCGAACGGCAGATCGGGCACATTGCGCAGCTCGCCCTCGCCGAGCCCCGCCTGCCCGAGGATGCGGCGGACGCCGTCGAGGTGCCGCTCCTCCCCGGAGTGGCTCGCCGCGGCCAGCGCCAGCAGTTCCCCGTCGAGCGGCAGCCCGGCACGCACCATGGCGACCGCCTGGACGGGCTTGAGCGCCGAGCGCGGATAGAACGCGGCCTCGGTGTCGCCGACGTCCAGCAGCACCTCCCCGTCGGCACCGAGGACGACGACCGACCCGTAGTGCACCCCTTCGACGAGCCCCCCGCGCACCACATGCGCGACGGGCGCGTGACGGGGCTCACGCACCACGGGAGCATCGGCCACGCCGGCCCCGGTATCCCCCGTAGCCCCGGGCCCAGAACCCTGATACTGCCGCTGCTCGCTCAACGCTCCGCTCCGCCTCACGTGGGGGTACCCGTGCGCGCCGGGCGCACGATGTCGGTCAGGGTCGTCTCGACCCGGTCGAGATGGTGGGACATGGCCCGCACCGCGTCCTGCTCCGAGCCGTCGGCGAGGGCCTCGACGAGCGCGCGGTGCTCGCGGTTCGACTGCTCGCGCCGGCCGCCCAGATCGTTGAGGAAGGCCGACTGGCGGGCCAGCGCGTCCCGGATCTCCTCGATCACCCGGCGGAAGACCGGGTTCTGGGCGGCTTCGGCCACGCTGAGATGGAAGAGGGTGTCCATCGCCACCCAGGCGACGGTGTCCGTCTCCCGCTCCATGCGGTCCAGGAGGTGCGTCAGCCGGTCCAGGTCGTCCGGGGTGCGGCGCAGTGCCGCGTAGCCGGCGACGGGGATCTCGACATGGCGGCGCACTTCGAGCAGGTGGGCGGCGGTGTAGTCGCCGAAGGTGGGGTCCTCGACGGTGTCGGCGACGACGAAGGTGCCCCGGCCGGTCCGGGAGACGGTCAGCCCCATGGTCTGAAGGGCCCGCAGGGCCTCCCGCAGCACGGGCCGGCTGACCTCCAGGGTGCGGCACAGCTCGGCCTCGGAGGGCAGCCGCTCGCCGATGGCGTACTCGCCGCGCTCTATCGCGCCGCGCAGATGGGTGAGTACCGCCTCCATGGCGCTGACCCGCCGCGGGCCCCGCCCGGCCGCCTGCCGGGGGCCCTGACCCGCTGTCTGGCTGTCTGACAGGTTCACGGGCCGATCCTGCGTCCGCCGAAACGTTTCTGTCAAACGGGGCCGGGGGTGCGGACCACGCGGCCCGCACCCCCGCGAACAAGTGTCAGGCGTCGAGCACACCTGCGCCGAGCAGCCCCATCAGGGCCACGCCGATCACGATCCGGTAGATCACGAACGCGTTGAAGGAGTGCTTGGCGACGAACTTCAGCAGCCAGGCGATGGACGCGTAGGCCACCACGAACGACACGATCGTGCCCGTGGCCAGCGGCGCGACACCCACGCCGGCGCCCAGCGCGTCCTTCAGCTCGTACAGACCGGCGCCGGTGAGCGCGGGGATGCCGAGGAAGAACGACAGCCGGGTCGCGGCGACCCGGTCCAGGTCGAGGATGAGTGCCGTGGACATCGTCGCGCCGGAGCGGGAGAAGCCGGGGAAGAGCAGCGCGAGGATCTGCGAGGTGCCGACCAGCATCGCGTCCTTGAACGACGTGTCGTCCTCGCCCCGCTTGTGCCGGCCCATCTGGTCGGCCGCCCACATCACCCCGCTGCCGACGATCAGCGAGCCCGCCACCACCCACAGCGAGGCCAGCGGACCCTCGATCAGCGGCTTGGCGGCGAGGCCGACGATCACGATCGGGATCGTCGCGTAGATCACCCACCAGGCGAACTTGTAGTCGTGGTGGTACCGCTCCTCCTTGTTCGCCAGTCCGCGGCCCCAGGCGGAGACGATCCGCACGATGTCCTTGAAGAAGTACACGAGCACCGCGGCGATCGCACCGACCTGGATGACGGCCGAGAACCCGACGACGGCGTCGTTGTCGACGGGAATGCCCATCAGCCCCTCGGTGATCTTCAGATGGCCGGTGGAGGAGACGGGCAGGAACTCGGTCACCCCCTCGACGGCTCCGAGGACGACGGCCTGACCGACGTTGATGACGCTCATGGGATCCAGTTCTGCTCGCGGAAGAGGAAAAGTACGGACACGTGAGGAACGCACGTGCACGTAAGGACGGCGACGGGCCGCGGCAAGCTGCTCGGCGGGGAGTGTCTTACCAACGGGGTACCGGCGGCGCGGGGGTGGCGGGGACAGTCTTACTACACGTGTGTGCGGGCCTCTTCACCGCCACGGTCCACCCGCCTCACCACAGGGCGCCGGCGAGCGAGACACCGGCGAAGGCCGCGCCGAGCCCGGCCGCCACGCTCGCCGTCGCGTTGAGGGCCGCGTAGGAGCGGGCGCCGTCCTGGGCGAGGCGCAGGGTCTCGTAGGAGAACGTCGAGTAGGTGGTCAGGGCCCCGCAGAGACCGGTGCCCACCAGCAGTTGCAGCCGGGAGCCTGCGGCGCCCGCGGCCGCGGCGCCGGTCAGGAGGCCGAGGACCACGCAGCCGGCGACGTTGACCACGAAGGTCCCCCAGGGGAAGACCGAGTCGTGCCGGGACTGCACCGCACGGTCGGTGAGATAGCGCAGCGGGGCGCCGGCCATGGCGCCCACGACGACCAGCAGCCAGTTCACAACGAGTTCTTACCTTCCGGGTCCGGTTCGTCCGGGTGTCGTCCGGGGCCGCCGGGGTCCCGTGCGCCGTCGCCCGGGCGGGCGGGGGTGAGCAGCTCGCATGTGTCGAGGACGGCGGCTCCCCCGGTGAGCAACTCCTCGATCGAGGGCAGGAAGGCCCGTACCCGGTCCTCGGCGTCCACGACGACGACGGCCACCGGGAGGTCCTCGCTGAGCGAGAGCAGCCGGGAGGTGTGGATCACCGAGGAGGCGCCGAACCCCTCGACGCCGCGGAACACGCTCGCCCCGGCGAGCCCGGCGGCGTGGGCGCGGTGCACGATCTCCGCGTAGAGGGGCCTGTGGTGCCAGGTGTCGCACTCGCCGACGATCACGGTCAGGCGCAGCGCGCGGCGAAGGGGAAGGGTCATCGGGGGCTCCGGGTCGAACGCAGGAGGCGGTGGGTGGCGGTCGCGGCGAGCCACACCGCGGCCAGGGCCGCGAGCAGGGTGGCGGCGAGGTAGGCGAGGCCGGTGCGGGGGTGGCCCGCGTCGAGGAGCTTCTCGATGTCGACGGCGTACGTCGAGAACGTGGTGAAGCCGCCGAGCACGCCGGTGCCGAAGAAGGGCCGGACGAGGGGGTGGGCGGTCCACGCCTCGGCGAGAAGCGTCATGAAGACGCCGATCACGGCGCACCCGACGACGTTGACCCACAGGGTGGCCCAGGGGAAGCCGTCCGTGGCGGTCGGCCACAGCAGGCCGGCGGCGTAGCGGGCGGTGGCACCGAGGGCGCCGCCGAGCGCGACCACCGCGACCGCGCGGCCCTGGCCGCGCCACACGGGCGGGCGGCGCACGGGCGTGGGGGCGGTGGGCGCGGGGGTTTCGTCGTCGACGCGGTCGGGGTGCGGGACCGTCATGGACTGCTCCTACTCGCCGGGGCCCGGTCGGCCGGGCACGCTCGGGTGCAAGTAGGGACCGTTGGCGGCGACCCTGCCGCGGTTCGGGTACGGCGGGCCCCACCGCCGCGCCGCGACACGGGGTCGCGGCCGGTCGCAAGGCTATCGCGCGGGGCGGAGGGCGTGCGAACGGCCGCCGGGAGACCGGGGTTCGGAGGGCATTGGGGTTCGGAGGGCACCGGGGGGAGGGGGCCCCGGAAGCCGGGGCTCCGGTGTCCGGGGACGTCGGTGCCCGGGGATGTCGGTGCCCGGGGACGTCGGTGCCCGGGGGCGGCTACCACCCCGTCTCGAACAGATCGCGGGCCTCCGCGATGCGTGCCTCGTCGCGGTGGTAGCGCGTCCGCCCGCCGGTGCGTTCGGTGCGCAGCAGACGGGCGGCGGTGAGGAAGTCGAGATGGGCGCGGGCGAGATCGGGGGGTATGCCGAGCCGTGCGGCGACGGCGGGGGCGGTGGCGCCGTCGTGTTCCACCAGCAGCTCCAGGATGCGGCGGCGGATCCCGCCGCCGCCCATGGGTGACTTCAGCACGGCGCCCCTTCCTGACGACCTCGCGCTGCCCACTGTGACGTGGGGCGGGGGGTCGCGCAGAGGGGGTAATGGGCCGAAGTCGCCCGGGGGGTGGCGGCGCGCGTGGGCCGGGCCCTCGGAACCGGTCAGTTTTCGAGAAGCCGACGGGCGGCTCCCCCGCCTAGCGTGGAATCACCGGGGCCGGACGGCCGCGGACCGTACGAGAGCCGAGGAGTCGCCGCCATGACCGGTGGAGTGCAGACCGTCATCTACCCCGTCAAGGACCTCGAGCGGGCGAAGGCGGTGTTCAGGGCGCTGCTGGAGACGGAGCCGTACGCCGACGAGCCGTACTACGTGGGCTTCAAGGACGCCGGGCAGGACATCGGGCTCGACCCCAACGGGCACGCCAGGGGAATGACCGGTCCGGTCCCCTACTGGCACGTGAGCGACATCCGGGCCCGCGTCGCCGCACTGCGCGAGGTCGGCGCCGAGGTGTTGCAGGACGTGCAGGACGTCGGCGGCGGGAAGCTGATCGCCTTCCTGAAGGACGCGGACGGCAACCTGCTGGGCCTCACCGAGGACGCGGCCCAGAGTTAGTTGCATAGTCAACGAATGGCCGGATTCTGTTACCGTTCGGGTATGTCAGCGAAGACGGCCGCATCCCCGCTCGAGGAGCGGTGGCGGGACATCCTGTCGGTGCATGCGCGCACGATGTGCGAGATCGACCGTGTGCTGCACCCGCACGGCCTGGGGGCCAGCGATTTCGAGGTGCTCGACCTGCTCTCCGCGCAGGCCCCGCGCGAGGGCGAGCAGTGCCGGGTGCAGAACCTCGTCGGCCGGGTCCATCTCAGCCAGAGCGCGCTGTCCCGGCTCATCGGCCGGCTGGAGAAGGACGGTCTGGTGACGCGCTCCGTCTGCGAGCACGACCGGCGCGGGGTCTGGGTCGCCCTGACCGAGAAGGGCCGGGCGCTGCACGCGGAGGTGCGTCCGCTCCAGCGGGCGGCGCTGGAGCGGACACTGAGCGGCTGACGGTACGGCACCAGGGGCAGCGGGCCGGCCGGCATCGGCCGGGCCGTGCCCGCCGGCGCCTTTCGGGGGCGGGCCAGCCGGCGGGTCTCAGGGCCGGGCCAGCCGGCTCCGTACCCCCTGCGAGTCGAGGGTGAGGCCGTGCGGTGAGGCGGCGTCGATGGTGAGGGACAGCTCGTCGGCCGGCCACTGGGCCGCCAGCGCCCCGAGCGGGACCAGGCGGTAGCGGGAGACGGAGGGCAGCAGGTCCGCCATCTCCCCCTCCGAGGTGAACACCGGCACGGTCGGTTCCCCGCCCGGCTGTTCGAGCACGGGCAGCGCCACCGTGCCCGGATCGGTGGCGTCCTGGTCGGCGGCGTCGTCCGGCACGGGGATCAGGACCTCGCTCCCGGCCAGCGTGTCCAGCGCGTCGGTGTCCTGCGCGTCCACCAGCAGCGTGCTGAGCGCGTCCCGGACGGCGGTGGTCCTGCGGGGGTTTTCGGGTGTGGTCATGGCGAATTCCCAGGTCGTGGCGGTCGGGCCGGCCGCTGTTCGAACAGCCCGATCGGACCCGGGGCGTCTACCCAGGCGCAACCGGACCATGCGCCGCCGGTACGTGCCCTTCGCGGCGCGCACCGGCGGCGGGAATCAGGCGGCGGTCAGGGCGGGAGAGGTGCCCTCCGCCGCGGTGAGCAGATCCAGCAGGGCCGCCCGGGCGCGGGCCACACGGGAGCGGACCGTGCCCACGGGGCAGTCGCCGACCTCGGCCGCCTCCGCGTAGGGCAGTCCGAGGAACTGGGTGAGTACGAACGCCTCGCGCCGCTCGGCGGGGAGCGTGGCGAGGAGGTCGAGGAGTGCGACGCCGTCGTCGAAGCCGGGCAGACCGCGCGGCTGGGCCCGCTCGACGACCGGCCGCCAGTCCGGGACGTCGCTGAGCCTGGGGCGCGCGGCCGCCTGACGGAAACTGTCGGCCACCGCACGGCGGGCGATGGACAGCAGCCAACTGCGGGCCGAGGAACGGCCCTCGAAACGGTGCAGGCTGCCGAGCGCCCGCAGGAACGTGTCCTGGGCGAGGTCGTCGACGGCCTGCGGGTCGGCGCACAGATGGGCGACGTACCGCAGCACGTCACGGTGGAGGGCGCGGACGAAACGGTCCACGGCGTCCGGGTCGCCGGCGCGGGCGGCCAGCGCCCAGGCGGTCGTCGCCTCGTCGTTCGCCGCGTGGACGTGGTCGGTCCTCGTGTGCTCGGTCCTCGCGTGGCCGCGGTCGGCCGGGGCCGCCGTCGCGGACGGGGAGATCAGGGCAGGAGTGGTCACCGGAGGTCCTTCTCGGGTCGTCCGGCGTCCGGACCGCGGGCGCGCGGGCCGAGCGAGGGCGCGACGGCGCGCGACGGCGAGCGACGGCGCACCGCGGTACGGAGCCGGTGGGCGGGAACGGCCGTACGGCGGGGCGCGTGCGGTGCACGGGCGCCGGGGCGTGCGGCCCGGACCCGGGGCGCACAGGGGCGCCCCGGGTGGTTCCGGCTGTCGTCAGGCGACAGCGGCCCCCGCGGGCGGACCCCGGGTGGTGATCGTGTGGACGAGCGGGTCCTGCCCCGGCGCCCGGTCCGGGCGGCGGCGGCGCGACCGGACGCGGGGGCGGTCGGGCGGTGCGGGCAGCGCGCGCAGCAGCCGCAGCGGTGCGGCGAGCCGCGCGGCCATGGCGCGCAGCAGACGGAAGGCGGCGCGCTCGCCGTACGCGAGCCACAGGCCGCACAGCAGTGCGGCCAGCAGGTGGGCGGTGAACATGCCGAGGGTGGCGGCGTCCGGGAGGGGCACGAGGGCGTGCGGCGTCGACCCCGCGCCCATGTCCATGTCCATGTCCACGCCCATGCCCATGCCCGTGTGTGCGGACGCCCCGTGCGGGTGCTGTGGGTGCATCGCGTGCATCGCGTGCATCGGCATGGACGCCGTCGTCCCGGACCCGGGCTCCCGCGCCAGGGTGAACGCCGTGTGCAGGGCCGTCTGCGCCGCGACGACGGCCGTCACGACCGTCCTGAGCCCGCGTTCGCGCCCCGCGAGGCACCACCCGGCGGCCGCGGTCGGTGCGGCGCCGCCGAGGAGCGCCCACCAGGGGACGGAGCGGCCGGACATCAGGACGTGCCCGACGGCGGCGAGCAGCACGCAGACGGCCGCGAACATCGCGGCCCGCACCGTGCGCGCACCCCACCCTGCCGTCATGGCGCCCCATCGTCGCATCCGGGCATCGCCCGTCAGGAGTGGGTACGTCGTGCGCCCCCACCCGCTACTCAAGCCGGGTGGTGTGATCCGGACCACTGCGCGCTCCGGCGGCGCCCCTCAGGGGCGCGGGGAACCGCGCGAGAACCCCCCACCGGCCCGCGGCCGACCGCGCCACCGGACACCCCACGACGGGAGGGCGGCCCAGCCGAGCGGCGGCCCGGCGGACGACGACGGCCGATCCGGGCAGCGGCCCCGCTCAGCCCGCGGCGGCCCCGAACCACGCGGGCCCCTCGGTGAGCGCCTGCTTGATCCGGAAGCGATGCCCCTCGCGCAGCGGCGGCAGCGCGTCCAGCTCGAACCAGCCGACCGCGAGCGACTCGTCGTCGTTCACCCGGGGCTCCCCCGCCACGGCCCGGCAGCGGAAGGTGATGTCCATGAACTGGCAGATGTCGCCGTTGGCGTAGGTGACCTCGCGGCTCGCCCCGACCGACACGACCCGTTCGGCGACGCAGCGCACCGCCGTCTCCTCGTAGACCTCGCGCACGGCGCACTCCGCGGGCTGCTCCCCGGGGTCCGGGATGCCGCCGATCACCGCCCACTCGCGGTTGTCGGCGCGCTGGCCGAGCAGGACCCGGTTCGCGTCGTCCAGGACGACGGCGCTGACGCCGGGGATCCAGAGCAACTGGTGGCCCGCGGAGGCCCGGAGGGTGCGGATGAAATCAGGAGTGGCCATGCCGCGACCCTAAGGGTTGCCGCTGTCAGCCCTGGTCGGCCGCCCGCGCCGCGGTGCCGTCGGCCCGCCGCGCGCGGACCCTCGCGGTCACCGCCCAGCCGAGGCCGCCGGCCGCGACGAGGACGAGCGCCAGTTCGGGCAGGGTGCCGAGCCGGGTCGCGGGCGTCTGCGAGGAGCGCAGCGGCACCTTCTGCACCAGGGAGTCCGCGACGAACATGCCGGTCTTCTGGGTGATCCGGCCGTCCGGCATGATCACCGCGCTGACGCCGCTGGTCACCGGCACGGTGACGGTGCGGCTGTGCTCCACGGCGCGGACCCGGGACATCGCGAGCTGCTGGTACGTCATCTCGCTGCGGTCGAAGGTGGCGTTGTTGCTGGGCACCGAGATCAGCTGGGCGCCGTCGGTGACGGTGGAGCGGACGGTCCAGTCGAAGGCCGCCTCGTAGCAGGTGACGAGGCCGACGCGGGCGCCCGCCATGGTGAAGACGCCGGGTTCGTGACCCCGGCTGAAGTCCTGACGCACCATCGACGTCCACGTGTTGTTGATCGCGCCGATCATGCCGCGCAGCGGGAGGAACTCGCCGAAGGGCTGGATCTGCCGCTTGTCGTAGGTGTCCTGGGGGCCCTTCCGCGGGTCCCAGAGGATCTGTTCGTTGTAGAGCCTGCCGTCGCGTTCGATGACCGCGCCGACCGAGATGGGGGCCTTGATCGCCTTGGCTGCGCCGTCGATGACGGCGTAGGCGTCGGCGTTGGTGTAGGGGTCGATGTCGGAGGAGTTCTCCGGCCACAGCACGAGGTCGGGGCGGGCCTTCTTGCCGGCGTCGACCTCGGCGGCCAGCCGCCGGGTCTCGCGCGCGTGGTAGTCGAGGACGGCGCGGCGCTGGGAGTTGAAGTCCAGGCCCGCGCGCGGCACGTTGCCCTGGATGACGGCGACCGTCGTGGTGCCGTTCTCGGCCTCGTCGCTCACCAGCAGCCGGGCGGCGAACGCGCCGGCCACGGGAACGGCCACGCTCAGCAGGGCGACGGCGGCGGCCCCGCGCCGGAGCCGGCCGGTGCGCCGCATGGCGACGGCCAGGCGGACGGCTTCGCCGAGGCCGAAGCCGCACAGGACGACCGCGAAGCCGAGCACCGGGGTGCCGCCGGCCGCGGCGAGGGGCAGGAAGATCCCGTCGGCCTGGCCGAAGGCGATCTCGCCCCAGGGGAAGCCGCCGAACGGCACGCGCGCGCGTGCCGCCTCGCCGGCGATCCACAGGGCGGCCGCCCACAGCGGCCAGGCGGGCAGCCGGGAGACGACGGTGATGCCCGCGCCGACCAGCGCGACGAAGGCCGCCTCGGCGGCGACGAGCGCCAGCCACGGTCCGGGGCCGACCTCGACGCCGGTCCACACCAGGAGCGGCAGCAGGAACCCGAGCCCGAACAGATAGCCGAGGCCGAGCCCGGACTTCCAGGTCCGGCCGCGCAGCAGCAGGCCGAACCCGGCGAAGGCGGGGAGGGCCAGCCACGACAGGGTGCGGGGCGGGAAGCTGACGTAGAGGAGCACTCCGCAGAGCGCCGCGGCGGCGGCCGGCAGGAGCCGGCGCAGCAGGCGCAGGGGGCGTGCGGCCGGCGTGTCCCGGGGCGCGAGCCGGTCGGGACGGTCGGGCCGGTCCACGGAGGTGGCGGTGGCGGTCACTCCGGGAGTCTACGGGGCGTGACCTGCGGGCCGACAGTTCGGTCCGGTCCGTCCGCCGCGCCCGCGGTGCGGGCCGTCACCCCGGCTGGACCGTTTCTGCACAGCTCGTACACAAAACGGTCTCCGGCCGTTACGGTGTGCCCCAGTCCGGGACGAGGGTCGCCCGCCGCGTCCGGCCGCCATTCAGGGGCGGCGGGGCGCCGGTCACGGGCCGGGGCGCGCGCGACAGGGCGGGGGCGACGGGTGGAGACCGCAGGAGACGGGGTGGATGCCGCGGGGCCGCACCCCGCGGCCGCCGGGACGGCCGTGCGCGAGCGGCGCGGCAGCGCGGACGCGTGGGGCGTCGCGGTGCTCGGCGCCTGTGCGGCGTGGGCGCTGGTCACGGCGGCCGGGCGGGACGGCCGGCCCGAGGGGGTGCTGCTCGCGGTGCTCGCCGTCGCCGCCGGGTACGCCACGGGCCGGATCGCCGGTGCCCTGCTGCCGGTGACCGCGCCCGCCGTCGGTGCGCTGGCCGGGCTCGGGCTGGCGCTCGGCGCCCCGGACGCCACGGCCGGGCCCCGGCTCGCCGCGCCGCTCGGGCACGCCGGTGCCACGGCCGCGCTGCTGACCCTGTCGGCGGGCGCCGCCTGCTGTGCGGCCTGGGCCGCCGCGGCCCCGCTCCCGCGGTGCGCGCTGTGGCTCCTGGCCGCCGGTACCGCCGTGGCCGCCGCCGTGCGGGGGTCGGCGGCGGGGTGCGCGGCGTGTGCCGTGGTGCTGCTCTGCTCGCTGGCCGCCGCGCGGATGCGGCGCCGTGGGCTGGGCCTCGCCGGTCCGGCGGCCGTGGTCGCGGCGGCGGGCGGCCTGGCCTGGGCGCTCGCCGAGAACGTCCTGCCGGAGGGGTTGTCCGCATCGGCCGAGGGTCAGTTGGGCGCGTACCGGGTCCTGCTGTGGCGGGACGCGGTGGGGCTGGCCGGCCGTGACCCCCTGCTCGGCGCGGGGCCGGGCCGGTTCGGCGAGCTGAGCCCGGCCGCCGCGCAGACGCTCGCGTCCGACGGCCGGCCGCACTCGGCGGCCCTCCAGCAGGCGGCGGAGCAGGGCCTGGTCGGGGTGGCGCTGCTGGCGGCCGCGGGCGGCTGGGTGCTGTACGCGCTGTGGCGTTCGCCGCGCGGTACGCCGGTGGTGCTCAGCGCGGCCGTGGCGCTGGCGGCGGTCGGCGTCCTGGCGACGGCGGGCAACGCGCTGAGCTTCACGACGGTGACCGCGGGGGTCGGTGCACTGGCGGGCGTGGCGACGGCACGGCCGTTCGGCGACGGGGGGTGAGGGGGCGCCGGGGAGTGCGGGGGGCGGCACGTGAACCGGTCGCGCCCGGGGCCGTTCAGCCCGTCGTGTCCGCCACCGGCGGGTGCAGCCGGGCCCGGATGACGCGCACCGCGGTCTCCGCGTTGTCGACGGTGATGGTGAACACGTGCCCGTCCCACAGCCGCAGTACGAGCCCCTCGCCCCGCCGTACGACGACGGCGGTGCCCTTCTCGGGCCGCCAGCGGTAGCCCCAGCCGCCCCACTGGCGCGGGGTGACCCGGGGTGCGAACTCGGCACCGGCCACGTGGGCCAGCGGGATGCGGCGGCGCGGCAGCCCGATGTGACCGCAGCGCACCTCCAGGCACTCCGCGTCGACCTTCACGGCGACGTGCACGAAGGCGAGGGTGCCGAAGAGGATGAGCAGCCCGGCGGCGATGCAGCCCACGACGGACATCGCCAGCGCGGCGACGCCGGACGTCCAGGCGGAGTCGATGGCCAGTTGGATGCCGAGCGCGAGGCAGGCGGCGCCGGCGAGGGCCGCGAGCCACTGGACGCGGTTGGTGGCGCGTCCGGTCCAGATGTCCGGGTGCCTGTGGTCACCGTGGGGGTGGTCCCTCATGTCCATGAGGGTAGCCCGATTCCGCTCCGCGGGCAGTCGCTCGCGCAGGGTTGCCCCGGTGGCCGGCGGGTTCAGCGCGCGGAGCCGACCGTGTCCAGCAGCCGGCCCTCCTCGTAGGCGCCGGCCTCGGGGGGCAGCGGAGCCTCGCGTCCGCTCAGGAGCACCGTGAGAGCTCCCCGTACGGGGGCCTCCGGGTCCGGGAGCGCGCCGATGCGGCGCAGCGCCTGCGCGGCGACGGCCGTGGCGGAACCGTGCAGGACCAGCGGGGAGCGGCGGGGGCCGCGCAGGGCGGCGCGGATGCGCTCGGCGACCAGTTCGTAATGGGTGCAGCCCAGGACGACGGTCGTCGCCTCGTCCGGTGTGCGGGCGGCGGCGTCGGCGATCGCGGCGTCGATGGCGGCGTCGTCCGCGTGCTGCACGGCCTCGGCGAGTCCGGGGCAGGCGACCTCGGTGACGGCCATGCCGTCGGCGAACTCCTCGATGAGGCCGCGCTGGTAGGGGCTTCCCGTGGTGGCGGGGGTGGCCCAGATGGCGAAGGGCGCGCCGCCCGCCGCGGCCGGCTTGATCGCGGGGACGGTGCCGATGACCGGCAGCCCGGGTTCGAGGCGGGCCCGCAGCGTGGGCAGGGCGTGCACGGAGGCGGTGTTGCAGGCGACGACCAGGGCGTCGGGGCGCTGCGCGGCGGCGGCCTCGGCGACGGCCACGGCGTGTGCGGTGAGGTCCTCGGGGGTGCGCGGTCCCCAGGGCATGCCGTCGGGGTCGGAGGACAGTACGAGATCGGCGTCCGGTCGCAGTCGGCGTACCGCGGCGGCGGCCGGGAGCAGTCCGATTCCTGAGTCCATGAGCGCGATCTTCACTCGGTCACCTTAGACGATCCGTGTCGTACGGCCGCCGGTGTGGGGCAGACTGCGACGAGTGAGTGCCGTTGTGTGGATCGCCCTGGGATCGCTCGTCGCCTGGCTGTGGCTGCTGCTCGGCCAGGGCTTCTTCTGGCGCACGGACGTCCGGCTGCCGCCGCGCCGGGACCCGGAGGTGTGGCCCCCGGTGTGCGTGGTCGTCCCGGCCCGGGACGAGGCGGAGGTGCTCCCCCGAAGCCTGCCCACGCTGCTGGCGCAGGAGTATCCCGGGCGGGCCGAGGTCTTCCTCGTCGACGACGGCAGCACCGACGGCACCGGGGAGCTGGCCGCGGAGCTGTCCCGCCGCCACGGCGGGCTGCCGCTGACCGTGACCTCGCCCGGCGAGCCGCCCGCCGGCTGGACGGGCAAGCTGTGGGCGGTACGGCACGGCATCGGCCTCGCCCGCACCCGCGAGCCCGCGTTCCTGCTGCTGACGGACGCCGACATCGCGCACGCCCCGGACAGCCTGCGCTCCCTGGTCGCGGCGGCCGACACCGGGAACTACGACCTGGTGTCCCAGATGGCGCGGCTGCGCGTGGAGAGCCTGTGGGAGCAGCTGGTCGTCCCGGCCTTCGTCTACTTCTTCGCGCAGCTGTACCCCTTCCGGTGGATCGGGGTGCGCGGCGGGCGCACGGCCGCGGCGGCCGGCGGCTGTGTGCTGCTGCGCGCGGAGGCGGCCGAGCGGGCGCGGATCCCGGACGCGATCCGGCAGGCGGTCATCGACGACGTGGCGCTGGCGCGGGCGGTCAAGGGCACCGGTGGGCACATCTGGCTCGGCCTGGCCGACCGGGTCGACAGTGTCCGCCCCTATCCGCGCCTGCGCGACCTGTGGCACATGGTGGCGCGCAGCGCGTACGCGCAGCTGCGGCACAACCCGCTGCTGCTGCTCGGCACCGTCCTGGGGCTGGCCGTGGTGTACCTGGTGCCGCCGGTGGCGTTCCTCGCCGGCCTCGCCGCCGGGTCCTGGGCGGCGGCGGTGGCCGGCGGGCTCGCGTGGCTGGTGATGACGGCGACGTACCTGCCGATGCTCCGCTACTACCGCCGGCCGCCGTGGCTCGCTCCGCTGCTGCCGTTCACCGCGTTCCTGTACCTGTTGATGACGGTGGACTCTGCGGTGCGGCACTACCGGGGGCGCGGGGCCGCCTGGAAGGGCCGGACCTACGCCCGGCCCGATACGGCGGCCGCCCCCGAGGAGGGCTGAGCGGTCACTTGCGGCCGGGGGTCCAGTTCATGCCCCAGCCGTAGACGCGGTCGACGGTGCGCTGCGGGCTGACCCCGCGGTCCGGGATCAGATAGCGGGCCTCGCGCTGGACGACGAGGTCGCCGCCGGTGTTGGTGATCAGGGCGAGCGCGCACACCGTGGAGGGCACCGTGCACTCGTCGAGGGAGAAGTCGACGGGTGCGCCGTGCTGCGGCTGGAGGGTGACGGTGGCGTGCAGGTCGGCGAAGGAGCGGGCGCCCTCGTAGATGGTCACGAAGACGAGGATGCGGCGGAAGTCCTGCCGGTGGTCGAGGTTGACGGTGAGGTTCTCGCCGGTCGCGACGGCGCCGGTGCGGTCGTCGCCGTCGAGGTGGATGTACGGCGGCCGGTCCAGTGCGCCGAAGGCGTTGCCGAGGGCCTGGACGACCCCCTTGCGGCCGTCGGCGAGTTCGAACAGGGCACACAGGTCCAGGTCGAGGTCGCGGTGGTGGGCGATGGCCCGGCCGCGCTTGCTGCCCCAGCCGGAGAACTGCTTGCGCACCTCCCAGTTGAGGTTGACGCGCAGGGCGCCGGAGGTGCCGCCCTGCTTGGTGAGGCGTGGCGTGTCCCACTCGGACTCCAGGACGAGTGACTCGCCCCGGTAGCCGCGGCGGGGGGGGGGGGGGGGGGCGGGGGGCGGGGGGGGGGGCCGGTGGGGGGGGGCGGCGGTGGGCGCCGACTGCCGCGGCTCGTCCACGGTGATACCGAAGTCCGTGGCGAGTCCTTCCAGTCCGCTGCTGTAGCCCTGGCCGACGGCACGGAACTTCCAGGCGCCCTGACGGCGGTACAGCTCCCCGAGGACGAAGGCCGTCTCGACGGTCGCGGTGGCGTCGAAGCGCGCGACCTCCTCGCCGCTGCGGGTGTCCAGCACGCGGATGTACAGCCCCGGCACCTGTCCGAACGTGCCGCCGTCGGCGGAGGCCGCGAGGACGATCCGGTCGATGGCGCTCTCCACGCGCGCGAGGTCGACGAGGAGCGTGTCGGTCACCTCGCCGCCGGTGGTCCGCCTGCCCTCGTGGCGCACCGCGCCGGAGGAGTGCGTGGGCTGGTTGTAGAAGACGAAGTCGGCGTCGGTGCGCACTCTCCCGGAGACCAGCAGCAGCGCCGAGGCGTCCGCGTCGGGCACCCCGGGCCCGGACCGCCGCCCGAGTTCGATCCGCAGCGCCGCCGTCGGCACCGGAACGTTCGCCCCCTTGAGCATGGACATGCAGCTCCCCCTCACACACTCGGCACCGGCCCGCCCACCGGCGGGTCCGTCGGAAGGTTTCCAGCCAAATCTACGGCGCCGCCGTCCGGGAACTCCCCCCGCGACACTTTCCCGGGAAAACGGTGCCGGACCGCCGGTAACCAGCCCCGTAGCTCGGCCTATAGCGCATGCGAGCGCCAGTTGCCGCCCCTTTTTGCCGAGTTCGCTCGGATTGGGGATCCGACGTCACCAGCCGACACGGAAAACAACCCTCTTATCGGTCTCCCCAACCAGCACATCGTGGGCTTAACTTATGTGCCATGACCTCCCCCCGCTCCACCTATGGCGGCGGTTACTACTCCGCGTCGCCTTTCCCGGACACTCCGATCTACGACTCGCTCGTGGCCGAGCGGGGCACCCCGCAGATCGCCCCGATCCGGGTTCCCTCGGCCTACGAGCCGAACAACCACCTGCCCGCGCTTCCCTCGGCGCTCCCCGCCCTGCCGGCCGGTCCCTCTCCCCAGGGCCCCGCGTACGGCTACCCGCAGGCCCAGCAGCCCACACCCCTGCAACAAGCGGCGCCCACCGCCTACATCCCGCAGCAGGCGGGACCCCGCGGCTACCCGGGCGCCCAGGCACCGCAGCCGCCCCGCCCGATGATGGGCGGCACGGGGTACGAGGCGATGCGCCCCGCGGCCCCGCGCCCGGCCCCGACGCCGTACCAGGACCCGTACCAGAACGGGCAGCAGTACCGGGGCTACTGAGCACACCGGCAGAGACCCTCGGGTTCCGGAGCACACCGGGACCCGGTGGCCGTCGGGACCGTCACGGCTGTCCGGGCCGTCACGGTCCCCGCGGGGGGCTGCGCTGTCAGTGGCTGCTGACACGATGGATCCATGCCGACACCGTCGCTGCACTCGCTGCACATCCACCCGGTCAAGGCGCTGCGGGCCCAGACACTCCCCGCGGTCGTGGTCGAGCCGTGGGGGCCGGCCGGGGACCGGCGCTGGGCGGTGACGGACGACACCGGCAAGGTGCTCACCCAGCGCGAGGAACCGCGTCTGGCGACGGCCGCCGCCGAGGCACTGCCCGGCGGCGGCGTTCTGCTGTCTGCGCCCGGTCTGGAACCGCTCACGGTCGCCGTGCCCGAGCCGGGCGTCACCACGACGGCGCGGATCTTCGGCACCAAGGTGGAGCTGGTGCCCGCCGCCGCCCGGGCCGACGACTGGCTCAGCACCCTTCTGGGTCACGCCGTGCGTCTGGTCCACCTCGACGATCCCGCCGTGCGCCGCCCCATCGACGATCCGCCGTACACCTCCCCCGGCGAGATGGTCGGCCTCGCCGACCGCTACCCCCTGCTGCTCACGACGCTCGCCTCTCTCGACTCCCTCAACTCGCTGATCGCGCAGGGGGAGCACGCGGCGGAGGGGCCGCTGCCGATGGACAGGTTCCGGCCGAGCGTCGTCGTCGCGGGCACCGCGCCCTGGGCCGAGGACGACTGGACGGAACTGGCGATCGGCGAGGTCGTCTTCCGCGTGGCGAAGATGTCCGGACGCTGCGTGGTGACGACCACGGACCAGACCACCGGGGCCCGCGGCAAGGAACCGCTGCGCACACTGGGGCGCCACCGGCGCTTCGCCGGCCGGCTGGTCTTCGGCCAGAACCTGGTCCCGCTGACCACGGGGACGATACGGGTGGGGGACCCCGTCGAGGTGCTGAAGTAGAGCCCGCCGCGGACCGGCCCGTACACGTCGGACGAGGCATGTGGAGGGAACCCCCGCCGGGGCCGTGGTCGTTGGGACCCGTGAGACATTTCTGAAGATCCGTGGAGCACGGCGGCGTGATGTCGCTCTCTCTTCTCCGCGCCCGGGCGCATTCGGCCCGTGCGCGGAGTTATCACGGAGCGGAAGGGGGTGGGGCGGTGCGAGCGGTTCGCGGACTCTGGCGCTGGCGGGGCAATCCACTGCGTCGTACGACCGATCTGGTCGAGGCATGGCTGGCGCTGGTCGCCCTCGTGCTGATCCTCGTCGTGGCACCGCTGATCGGCGCTGCCGTGGGGGCGGTCACGGAGGACGCGCTGCAACGGTCGGTGCGCGAACAGCGGCACACCCGCCACGAGGTGGTGGCCACGGTGGTCAAACGGCTCAATCGCAGCCCCCTGGACCCCGATCCGGAGACCGCCACGGCCCGGGACGCGCACAGTCACGTCCTGGCGAACTGGACGGGCCCGGACGGCACGGCCCACCACGGCGCCGTCCTGGCCGACCTGGAACAGCCGCGCCCCGGCGACCACTTCACCGTGTGGACGGACGCCCGCGGCCACCTCGTGGCCCGTCCGCTGGACGCGATCACCGCCACCACCCACGCCGTCCTGGCGGGCTTCGGCTCGGCCGCCGCGGCGGCGGGGCTGGTCGAGGGCGGCAGACGACTGCTGGTGTGGCGCATGGTCCGCCGCAGGTACGCCCGTCTGGACCGGGCGTGGGAGAAGGCGGGCCCGGACTGGGGCCGGACCGGCACCGGCGCCTGACCGGCCTTCCGCTCCGGTCCGCCCACCGGGTCCGCGCACGCTACGGTGGACCGGCCGAACTCTTCGGCAACGACCCGCGTACGACGAGGTGGGGGCACAGCAACGCCATGGCACAGGGCACGGTCCAGGTGACGCACACCGGTACATCGCGGTGGCGGCGCCGCACGGGTGAGTACGCGTCCCTCGCCGCCGCGCTGGAGGCCGCGGGCGACGGCGACGTCCTCACCGTCGCCGCGGGCACCTACCGGGAGAACCTCGTCGTCCAGCGGGCGGTGACGCTGCGCGGTCCGGAGGGCTCGCCCGGTTCCGTGCGCATCGCCCCCGTGGACGGGGTGCCGTTGACCGTGCGCGCCTCCGCGGTCGTCCAGGATCTGCACATCGAGGGCCAGGACGCGGCCGCGCCGGCGGTCCTGGTGGAGGAGGGCACCCCCGAGTTCGCCGATCTGCGGATCATGACCCGGTCCGCGGCCGGGTTCGAGGTGCGCGCCGGGGCCCGCCCCACCGTCCGGCGCTGCACGGTGGACAACCCGGCCGGGGTCGGGATCGCCGTCGTCGACGGCGGGGGCGGGGTGTTCGAGGAGTGCGAGGTGGTCGCGGCGGGCCAGTCCGGCGTGGCCGTGCGCGGGGGCGCGCGCCCCCGGCTGGAGCGCTGCCGGGTTCACCACGCCTCGGGCGCGGGGCTGTCGGTCACCGGGGAGAACTCCTCGCTGGAGGCGGTCGGTTGCGAGGTCTACGAGGTCAAGGGCTCGGGGGTCCAGGTGACCGGGCGGGCCACGGCGCACCTCACCGACTGCGACGTGCACCGCACCACCGCCGACGGCGTCACCCTGGACACGGACGCGGTGCTGACCCTCGCCGACTGCCGCATCCACGACGTCCCGGAGAACGCGGTCGACCTCAGATCACGCGCGGTGCTCACCCTGACCCGCACGACCGTGCGCCAGTTCGGCCGCAACGGACTGTCGGTCTGGGACCCGGGTACCCGCGTGGACGCCAACCAGTGCGAGATCTTCGACTCCACCGGCGACTACCCGGCGGTGTGGGTCAGCGACGGCGCCACCGCCGTACTGGAGTCCTGCCGGGTGCACGACGTGCCGGACGCGCTGTTCGTCCTCGACCGGGGCTCGCGCGCCGACGTCGTGGACAGCGATCTGGCGCAGGTCCGCAACACCGCGGTCTCGGTGAGCGACGGCGCCACCGCGCAGCTCGACGACTGCCGGATCAAGGACGCGGCGACGGGCGCCTGGTTCCGCGACCACGGCAGCGGCGGCACTTTGAGCGGCTGCACGGTGGACGGCGTACAGACCGGCGTGATCGTCACCAAGGGCGCCGACCCCACCGTCGAGCGCTGCACCATCACCTCCCCCGCCGAGGCCGGGTTCTACGTCTCGGCGGGCGGCCGGGGCAGCTTCCAGGGCTGCCGGGTCACCGACAGCGGCGGCTACGGCTTCCACGTCATCGACGGCTGCCGCACGACGCTGCGCAAGTGCCGCACGGAGCGGTGTGCGCGCGGCGGTTACGAGTTCGCCGACGGCGGCCCGGACGCGGCGGGCGGCGGCGGTGCCCTCGTCGAGGACTGCACCAGCGACGAGAGCGCGAGCCTGCGCTCCCCCGCCCGGGAGACGGCCGTACAGACCGCCACGCCCCCGGCGGCCGGGCTGCTGGGCTCCATCCCCGGCCAGCGCACCACGGAGCAGGAGGGTCTGGTCGCCGCGACGCCCGAACCGGCGGCGCCCGCCCGCACGTCGAAGGACGTGCTGGGCGAACTCGACGCGCTGGTGGGGCTGGAGAGCGTCAAGCGCGAGGTGCGCGCGCTGACCGACATGATCGAGGTGGGCCGGCGCCGGCAGCAGGCGGGCCTCAAGGCGGCCTCCGCACGGCGCCATCTGGTCTTCACCGGCTCCCCCGGCACCGGCAAGACGACGGTGGCCCGGCTGTACGGGGAGATCCTGGCCTCGCTCGGGGTGCTGGAGAAGGGGCATCTGGTCGAGGTCTCCCGGGTCGACCTGGTGGGCGAGCACATCGGCTCCACGGCGATCCGTACCCAGGAGGCGTTCGACCGGGCGCGCGGCGGCGTGCTGTTCATCGACGAGGCGTACGCGCTGTCCCCGGAGGACTCCGGGCGGGACTTCGGGCGCGAGGCGATCGACACCCTGGTGAAGCTGATGGAGGACCACCGGGAGGCGGTGGTGGTGATCGTCGCCGGTTACACCGCCGAGATGGAGCGCTTCCTGACCGTCAACCCCGGGGTCGCCTCGCGCTTCTCGCGGACGATCACCTTCGGCGACTACGGCCCCGACGAGCTGCTGCGGATCGTGGAGCAGCAGGCGGAGGAGCAGGAGTACCGGCTGGCGAAGGGCGCGCCCGAGGCGCTCCTCGACTACTTCGCGGCGATACCGAAGGGCCCCGCGTTCGGCAACGGCCGCACCGCGCGGCAGACGTTCGAGGCGATGGTGGAGCGGCACGCGGGCCGGGTCGCCCAGTTCACCGAGCCGAGCACGGACGACCTGACGCTGCTCTACCCGGAGGACCTGCCGGAACTGCCCTGAGCCCGCGCCGTGTCACCCGCCTCCTCCGCCGTGCCGTCCGCCTCCTCGACCGGGCGGGGTGCCGGCACCCCGGGGCGCAGCCGGGCCAGCAGGCGCCGGCGTTCCTCCGCGAACGCCGGGTCGGCCTGGTAGTCGCTGTGGCCCAGGATCGGGGCGGGGAGCGGGTGCAGCGCGGTGCGGCCGTAGGCGAGCGGGTCCTTGAGCGGGGCACGGTCGACCTGCGGCCCGCAGTCGCCGGGCAGCCCGATCGGCCCGCCGATCGGGTCCGTGAGCCGGTACAGATTGCGCCAGCAGTCGACCTCGCGGTGCAGGGCGCTGAGCGAGGCGGGCCCGAAGTACGCCGGGAACCAGCGCCCGTACAGCCGTTCCAGGGGTGAGCCGTAGGTCAGCAGGGCCACCCGGCGGCGTACCGAGGGCTTGAGCTGCCAGGCCGCGGCGGCGGCGAGCACGCTGCCCTGGGAGTGGCCGGAGAGCACCAGCCGTCCGCCGGTGGCGCCGGTCCAGGTGGCCATGCGCCAGGTGAGGTCGGGGACGGCGCGCTCGGCGTAGCAGGGCGGGGCGAAGGGGTGCGCGGCACGCGGCCAGAAGGTGCCGACGTCCCACAGGATGCCGATGGTGCGTCGGGCGGAGGGGTCCTTGTAGGCGCGTCGGCCCCAGGTGACGAAGAGCAGGAAGCCGACCCCTATCAGCCAGGAGCCGCACGCCTGGGTGGTGTCGGCGGCGCCCTGCAACGCGGCGGGGGTGCCGCGGGCGGCGTCGCCGGGCACCTCGTCGGTGAGTTCGGCGCCGACCAGTGCGGTGGTGCCGAGCAGCAGCGTGGCGACGGCGACGACGCCGATGACGCGGGGTGCCAGGTCGGTGAGGGTGGCCATCGCCCTGACCCCGGCGATACGGCGGGTGCGGGCGGCGTCGGTGCGTTCGCCGGGGTGGTCGCGCTCGACGTCGGCCGTCTCGGCCCGGCGCAGTCGCAGGGTGCGGCGGGCCAGCAGGGCGACGACCACGAGCAGCAGCAGGAGCAGCGGCGGTATCGCGGAGGCCTGCCAGGTGAGCAGGACGGGCGGTCCGGGCAGGGTGCGGCGGGTGCCGTCGAGCCAGTCGGAGACCCGCTGGGCGACGCCGCCGGACATCACCCCGCCGAGCGCGCAGGCGAGCATGGCGACGGCGGGCCCGGCCAGCCCGCGCAGTGCGGTGCGCGGGTGGCGGTGCGTGCGAGAGAGGAGGTGGGCGACGACGGCGAGCACGACGACGAGTAAGCACTGCGCGAGGGTGAGGGCCCCGAACGCCGGGTCGCCCGGCAGCCGTCCGGCCGACCGCCAGCCGGGGCGCGACCAGCAGGCGTACACCAGGGAGAGCGCGAGCAGGGCCAGAAAACTCAGGGGCAGCCACCGGACCAGGGCACGGTCGAGCCGGCGGTCGAGGCGGTTCTCGGTGCGGCCGCGGCGGCAGACCACCCAGACCACGACGAGCGCGCCCGCCACGTACGCCGCTTCCAGCGCGGAGCCGAGGCTGTCGAGGAGCGCGGGGCCGCCCGGGCGGCGGTCGTGGCGGGCGGCGGCGGTGCCGACGGCCGCGGCGACGGTGAGGAGACCGGCGGCGGTGTGGGCGGCGCGCAGCCGGGCCACGAGCCGGCGTCCGTACCAGAAGCCGGGGCGGCCGAGCGCGGTCCGGTAGGTCCCCGTTCCGGCGTCGTCGGTCTGCTCGTCGCCGTTTTCGTCCTGGGGCGGTGGCGGCTGGGACTCGTAGGCGCTCCAGGTGCGGTGGGAGAGGTACCAGAGCAGCCCGGTGAGGGCGGTCGGCACCAGCGCGGCCAGGGCGAGCCGGCGCCCCGGCTCGCTCCACCAGCCGCCGTCGGAGCCGGTGGGCGACAGGAAGCCGAGCCAGGAGTGGCGGGCGGCGCACGCGGGGGTGCCCGCGCACTGCCAGGCGGTGAGGTCGAGGGCGACCTCGCAGGCGGCGGCGACCAGCAGCACGGTGAGGCTGAGCCCGGCGAGCCGCACCAGGAGGCCGTACAGGCGCACGGTCCGGATGCGGTGGCCCTCGCTGGTGGGGCGCATCCAGTGGGCCAGGTTGACCACCATGAACGGCAGGAGCAGCAGCCACAGGGCGCGCGAGCCGTTGCCGGAGGTGAGGTTGCACCAGACGTAGGCCTCGGGTACCGGGGCGTCGCGGTGCTCGGCGGGCCGTTCCTCGGCGTCGACGTCGTCGGCGCGGCGGAAGACGGCGGCGGTGTCGTCGCCGGTGACGCGCACCGTGCGCGGATCGTTCAGCATCTCCTGGGGGGTGGTGCCGCCCACTCCGTGGACCAGGAGTTCCAGGGTGCTCTGTGCCGTTGTGTGTTCCACCGCTCCGCACTTCCCCCGCGCGCGGGTGCGCGCCTGTGGTGGCCTCTGCCGTCATGTCATGTGCAGGCACAGGATTGCCGCTGTGGGGCGCGGTCACACCTGTGGGACCGGAATGTCCTCAGGATGTGTGACGGAGACGACGAAAGACGGAGGCGACGGGACGCGGACAACGGGGCGGGGGGAGGGCGGACGGAGACGACCGGGCGGTGGCGCGGATGTCGGTGGGCCGTGCGAGGATGGGACGTCCTTCGCCACCGCCGCCCCTCGGCCGTGCCTGTCGGGAGCCGGTGTGGACGCCGTGCGGCGGGCGGTGCGCCGAAGGACGGGCCGGAGTCGGACGAGGAAAGGATCCGCAGCGGACGTGAGCGAGAATCAGAACCTGCTCGCGGAGCAGCGGCGCACCCTGATCCTCGACGAGGTACGCCGCCGCGGCGGCGTCCGTGTCAACGAACTGACGCGCAAGCTCGGCGTCTCCGACATGACGGTCCGCCGGGACCTCGACGCGCTGGCCCGCCAGGGCGTACTGGAGAAGGTGCACGGCGGCGCGGTCCCGGTGGTCGAGGCGAGCACGCACGAACCCGGGTTCGAGGCCAAGTCCGGCCTGGAGCTGACCGCCAAGGAGGACATCGCGCGGGCGGCGGCCCAACTGGTCGCGCCGGGCACGGCGATCGCGCTCTCCGGCGGTACGACGACGTACGCGCTGGCACACCATCTGCTGGACGTGCCGGATCTGACGGTCGTCACCAACTCGGTGCGGGTGGCCGACGTCTTCCACTCCGCGCAGCGCGCCATGGGCCGGCGGCAGGGCGCGGCCACGGTGGTGCTGACCGGCGGGGTGCGCACGCCGTCGGACTCGCTGGTGGGCCCGGTGGCCGACCAGGCGATCGCGGCGCTCCACTTCGACATGCTGTTCCTCGGCGTGCACGGGATATCCGCCGAGGCCGGTCTGTCGACACCGAACCTGGCCGAGGCCGAGACCAACCGGCGCCTCGTGCAGTCCGCGCGGCGGGTGGTCGTGGTCGCCGACCACACCAAGTGGGGCACGGTGGGCCTGAGTTCGTTCGCCACGCTGGAGCAGGTGGACACACTGGTGACCGATTCCGGGCTGCCGGCCGAGGCCCGGGCGGAGATGGCGGAACATCTGGACCGGCTGGTGGTCGCAGGGGAGCCGGAGACGGCGAGCGAGGCGGCGGGCGAGGCGGCGGACCGGGAAGGGCCGGACGAGGCGGAGCAGTCGGGCTGAGGCGCGGAGCCGGGCGGCTGCGGCCGACCGCCGCGTCCGGCCTTCGCCGGACGATTACCGGCTGCCGAACACCCGTTCTCGCGGCCGGTGCTCAGTCCGGCCACACCCCCGTGGTCAGCAGGGTGTCGATCGCGGCCGCGTACGGGGCGATGTCCAGTCCCTCCGACGCGAGCCAGGTGTCCGAGTAGTACTTGTCCAGATAACGGTCCCCGGGGTCGCACAGCAGGGTGACCACGCTCCCCCGCCGCCCCTCGGCCACCATCTCCGCGACGATCTTCAGCGCGCTCCACAGCCCGGTGCCCGTGGAGCCGCCCGCCTTGCGGCCCATCGCGCGGTCCAGCGCGCGCACGGCGGCGACGGCGGCCGCGTCCGGCACCTTCATCATGCGGTCGACGGCGCCCGGCACGAAGCTGGGCTCCATGCGCGGCCGGCCGATCCCCTCGATGCGTGAGGCCCGTTCGCAGACGACGCCCGGGTCGCCGGTCGTCCAGCCCTCGAAGAAGCAGGAGTTCTCCGGGTCGGCGACGCAGACGCGGGTGTCGTACTGCATGTAGTGCACGTACCGGGCGATGGTCGCGGAGGTGCCGCCGGTGCCGGCCGTGGCGACGACCCACGCCGGCTCCGGGAAGCGCTCCCGCTCCAGCTGGCGGAAGACGGACTCGGCGATGTTGTTGTTGCCGCGCCAGTCCGTGGCCCGTTCCGCGTAGGTGAACTGGTCCATGTAGTGGCCGCCGGTCTCCGCCGCGAGGCGGGCGGACTCCTCGTACATCGTGCGCGAGTCGTCGACGAAGTGGCACCGTCCGCCGTGGAACTCGATGAGGCGGATCTTCTCGGCGCTCGTCGTGCGCGGCATGACCGCGATGAAGGGCACGCCGATCAGTTTCGCGAAGTACGCCTCCGAGACGGCCGTCGAGCCGCTGGACGCCTCGATCACCGGGCGGCCCGGGCGGATCCAGCCGTTGCACAGTCCGTAGAGGAAGAGGGAGCGGGCCAGCCGGTGCTTGAGGCTGCCGGTGGGGTGCGTCGACTCGTCCTTGAGGTACAGGTCGATGCCCCAGTGCTCGGGCAGGGGGAAGAGCAGGAGGTGCGTGTCCGCCGAGCGATTGGCGTCGGCCTGGACCTTGCGGACGGCCTCTTTGAGCCAGTCGCGGTAGGGCACGTCGGTGCGGTCGACGTCGAGGGTGGCGACGGGCCGGTGGGTGGGGGTGGTACTCACGCCGGGACTCCTTACGCGGTGCGCCGAGGCCGCCTCCGCGCGGTCGGACGACTCGATGATAGACACCTTCCACACGCTTCTCACCTGCATAAACACACCTTTGGGCCGCTCAAAGGCGGTGCTGGGGGGCGGGGGCGGACGGCGCGGGGGCGCGTTTTCGCGTGTGCGCCCGGTGGTGCGCGGTGCACCCTTGATGCGCACTGGTGCTCGGGGCCGTGCGCGGGCAGACTGCACGGCGAAGGACGACCCAGGCACGAGGGGGCGGAACACCATGCCGGAACCGGAGTTCACGGCCAGAGGCGTGCGCATCGGCAAGGGGCTGCGGTCCCTGACCCGGGCCGGGCAGATCCGGATCAGCGACGGCAGGGTGCGGTTGCTCACCAGCTACGGCAGCGAGATCGACAGCGCGCCGGTGCAGACGGTGCGTGCGTCCAGGCCGTGGTTCGGCGCCGAGGACCGGGCGCACGCGGACCTGGGCGGGACCCGGTACTCGCTCACGCTCGGCGAGAGCGACCCCGCCCCGGGCACGCCGGGGCCGCCGTCGGCCCGGCGGTTCATCGAGGCGGTCCGCAGGGCGGCGGGCCGCGACCGCTGAGCGGCGCCGGCCGCCGCGCGGCCGAGGTGCGTGGCGTCTCGGGACCAGGGGCGCACGGCATCGGGCCACCGGCGCGCGAGTGCACGCACGGGCTCGCGAGTGCGCCGGTTCCGCGGTCGGGGAACCGGTCGGCGAGCGGGCCGGTTCGCGAGTTGCGCATCCGGACCCCGTGCGTCACTCTGGTCACACGTCACTCTGGGTTTACCGGCGATCACGCTGAAGAACCAGCCCGCCGGCCACGACAAGCGGGCGGCCGACGTACGGAAGCCGCCCCGAGCCAGGCGGCGCGGGTACCGGCCGCCCCGATCAGCGGACGGCCGTCGTACGCGGCCGCCGCGCCACAGCGGCCGCCGGACGCGGGCCGCGCAGCACCAGGCGGCGTTATTACACGCGGTCACCACGCAGGATCCGTTCTCGTCTTCTTCCGGACCTCAATTCGGGGAGTCGCAGCCGTGATCAGCCAGCCAAGCAGGCACTGCACGGTGGAGCTCCAAGCCCTGCCGTCGCGGATCGGACAGGTCCGCAGAATCGTATCGGCGCAATTGCGCTACTGGCATCTCGATGCCCTCATCGACCGGGCCACGCTCGGCGTGACCGAGTTGCTCACCAACGTGCACCGGCATGCCGAGCCCGACAAGACGTGCACCGTGGAGATCGAGCTGCTGCTCGACCGTCTGACGGTCTCGGTGCACGACCACGACCCCCGGCTGCCCGCCGTCTGCGAGGCGGAGCCCGGCTCCACCTGCGGGCGGGGGCTGGCGATGGTCGCCGAACTCAGCGAGAGCTGGGGCGTGCGGCCGGACGGGGAGAAGGGAAAGGTGGTGTGGTTCGCGCTGTCGGCGTGCGCGCCGGTGGTGTCGGTGCCGAGCCTCGCGTCCGGGGACGCGAAGGGGGTCGCGGCGGTGGCTGCCGCCGGGCACCGGGGGGAGCGGGCGGCCGTACCGGGGTGACGGCGCCGCGCGCCGCCGGGGTCGTGCGGTGGTGGCCGCGGCGCTGTGGTCACCACCGGCCGGGTCCCGCGCCCTCCAAGGCGCGGGGAACCGCGCGACCAGCTGCCGCCGGGCCGTGCCCGGCAGGCGCACCGGCGCCACCCCCGCGGGAATCCGCGACAGCCGCCGGTCGGCAGGGCCTCACGTGCCGTGGGGCTTGCCGGCGGGGCCGAAGTGTTCCTCCAGGACGGAGGCGCGGCGCCAGTACTCGTCCTCGTCGATCTCGCCGGAGGCAAACCGGCGGCCGAGTACCGCGAGGGGCGAGTCACCCCTCGGCCGGCCGGCGTCCAGGGAACGCCACGGGCCGCCGCGCCCATGCCACCCGGTGCGGCGCAGCAGCGTCACGCCGGCGACCACGACCGCCGCCCAGATCAGCGGGAAGAACAGGATCCACGGGCCGGGCCCGCCGTCCCAGTGCGCCAGGGTCTGCATCTCGGTCATCTCCTCGGTGTTCTCAGTGCTCTCGGGCTCTCGGGCTCCCGGGCTCCCGTTGTGATGTCTTGAGCTTCGCTCCGGGAGGAGTTCCGCGTCGTCGTACGGCCGGCGGCGGTGTGCGTACCGCGCGGGGAGTACGCGGGTACGGCGCGGCCCTCTGGATCTCTGTAACTACTGGTATGTACAGTCGCCGTATGAGTACCTCGGAGAGACTCGTCGAGTCCACGCGCGACCTGCTGTGGGAGCGCGGCTACGTGGGCACCAGCCCCAAGGCGATCCTGGAGCGCGCGGGCGCCGGCCAGGGCAGCATGTACCACCACTTCAAGGGCAAGCCCGACCTCGCGCTGGCCGCGATCCGCCGCACCGCCGAGGAGATGCGGGCGGCCGCGGCCGGCGTCCTGCACGGACCCGGCACGCCGTACGCGCGCGTGGCGGCGTATCTGCGGCGCGAGCGTGACGTCCTGCGCGGCTGCCCCGTCGGCCGGCTGACCATGGACCCGGAGGTGATCGCGAGCGACGCGTTGCGCGCGCCCGTCGACGAGACGCTGGACTGGCTGCGCGGGGAGCTGGCCGGGATCGTCGAGGAGGGCCGGGAACAGGGGGAGTTCGCGGCGTCGCTGGACGCCGAGGCGGTGGCGGCGACGATCGTGGCGACGGTCCAGGGCGGCTACGTCCTGGCCCGTGCGTCGGGCTCCCCGGCCGCCTTCGACGCCGGAGTGCGCGGGCTGCTCGCCCTGCTGCGGCCCGCCGACCGGGGAGACGTGTGATGCAGGCGATGCAGTACGAGATCACCCTGCCCGCCGACTACGACATGGGGATCGTGCGGAACCGTGTGGCCCGCGTCGGGCACGCGCTCGACGACTGGGCGGGTCTCGGTTTCAAGGCGTACCTCGTGCGCGAGCGCGGCGTGGACGGCTCGCCGGTCAACCAGTACGCGCCGTTCTACCTGTGGCACGAGGCGCGCGGCATGAACGCCTTCCTGTACGGGGGCCCGTTCCAGGGGCTCGTCGACGACTTCGGGCGGCCGTCCGTCCGGCAGTGGACGGGGCTCTGGTACGAGGAGAGCCCGGTCGCCGGTGCCGGGGCGCGCGTCGCGGTGCGGCACCGCAGGCCGGTGCCCGAGGGGATCGCCCTCGGCGAGGTGGCGGAGGAGGTCATGCACGAGGCGGGGCTGCTGGTCTCGCTGGACGGCGCGGTGTGCGCGGCGGTGGCCGTCGACTCCCGGCACTGGGAGGTGGTGCGGTTCTCGCTCTGGGAGGACGAGGCGCCGAAGACGGACGGCGACGTCTTCCGGGTGCTGCGCCTTTCGGCACCGGGGAGGGACCGGTTGCCGCGCGGCCGGCAGTGGTGAGCAAGGCCGGCAATGAACGCCGGGCCCTGGCCCGCCTCAGCTTCCCGCGAGTGCCGTCAGCGGGTCGTCCAGGACCGGCTGCCAGGCCAGTTCCGCCGCGCCGACGAGGCTGTTGTGGTCCAGGGTGCACGGCAGGATCGGCACGCCGCCGCTGCGCCCCCACAGGCTGCGGTCGGCGACGACGGCGCTCAGCCGGTCGGGGTCGGTGTCCAGCAGGGTGCGGTGGAAGCCGCCGAGGACGATCCGGTCGGGGTTGAGGATGTTGACCAGCCCGGCCAAACCGAGCCCCAGCCGGTCGATGAGCGCCTCGGTGGCGGCGCGGACGGCCGGGTCGTCGGCGTGGTGGGCGCGGATCAGGTCGTTGGCCTGTTGCAGCAGGGAGAGTTCGGGGCCGGGGTCGCGCCCCGCCTCGGTGAGGAATGCCAGCGGGTCGGCCTCCACGTCCAGGCAGCCGCGGCTGCCGCAGTGGCAGGGGCGGCCCTCGGGGTTGACGGTGAGGTGCCCCACCTCCAGGGCCAGTCCCGAACTGCCGCTGTGCAGCCGTCCGTCGAGCACCAGCGCGCCGCCCACGCCGCGGTGCCCGGTGGCCACGCAGAGCAGGTCGCGGGCGCCGCGGCCGGCGCCGTGCCGGTGTTCGGCGAGGGCGGCGAGGTTGACGTCGTTGGCGGCGAAGGCGGGGCCTTCGAGGCCGGCCGCGCGCACGAGGTCCGTGAAGATCTCCCGTACGGGGGCGCCGGCCGGCCAGTCCACGTGCATCGGGTTGAGGGCGAGCCCCTCCGGTTCGGCCACGGCGGCCGGGACGGCCAGGCCGGCGCCCACGCAGCGCAGGCCGGTGGCGCGGAGCAGGTCGGCGCCGGCCTCGACGACCGAGCCGAGCACCTTCGCCGGGTCGGGGTCGACGGTCTCGCAGCCGGGGGCGGTGGCCACGATGCGCCCGCCGAGGCCGACGAGGGCGGCGCGGTAGCCGTCGGCGTGGATCTGGGCGGCCAGGGCGACGGGGCCGTCCTCGGCGACCTCCAGGCGGTGCGAGGGGCGGCCCTGGGAGCCGGCGGCGGCGCCGGGGTGGGCGTCGACGCGGATGAGGCCGAGCGCCTCGAGTTCGGCGGCGACCGCGCCGGCGGTGGCGCGGGTGACGCCGAGGGCGGCGGTGAGGACGGCGCGGGTGGGGGCGCGGCCGGTGTGCACGAGTTCGAGTGCGGGGCCGAGGGCGCCGCGGCCCCGGTCCAGTCGTGTCCGGGTGTTCCCTTCCCCCGCCGCGCGCGGGGCCGCCTTGCCGCTCATGAGGGCGAGTCTCCCATGATCCGGGCGGACGGGGCGGCGCCGCCCCAGGGGGTTCCTCGCCCCCCGCACGGGAGTCCCGCCCCGTTTCGCGCCCACGCGGCGGAGCCGCATGCCGGCAGGGGGCGGCCCCCGGTCTCTTGAGGGGCGCGGGGAACCGCGCGACCAGCCACCCCGCCCCGTATCCGCCGACCCACCGCGCTCCCCTCCCCCGTAGGCCCGGGGGCGCAGCCCCCGCCCCGGAGCCGAGGGCGCCGGCCCGCGGCTCCTCTCGCCGCTCCGATAGCCTGGCCCCGCGATGAACGACCCCATGACCGTCCCCCAGGGCACGTACCACCTCACCCGTTTCCCCGCGGACCCCCGCGACCGGCTGCGGGCCTGGGACGCCGCCGACGCGTATCTGCTGCGCCACCTCGCGGCGACCGGCGTCCCGGAGGGGGCCGGCACCGTCCTCGTCCTCGGCGACCGGTGGGGCGCGCTCACCACCGCCCTCGCTCCGCACCACCCCGTCCAGGTCACCGACTCGTTCCTCGCCCGGCAGGCCACCCTCGCCAATCTCGCGCGCGCCGGCGTCGATCCGGCGGCCGTGCGCCTGCTCACCACCCAGGACGACCCGCCGGACACGGTCGACGTCCTCCTCGTCCGGGTGCCGAAGAGCCTCGCCCTGCTCGAGGACCAGCTGCACCGGCTCGCCCCGGCCCTGCACCGGGACACGGTCGTCGTCGGCGCCGGCATGGTGAAGGAGATCCACACCTCGACGCTGCGGACCTTCGAGCGGATCCTCGGCCCGACCCGCACCTCGCTCGCCGAGCAGAAGGCCCGGCTGATCCACTGCACCCCCGACCCGGACCTGGACCGGGGACCCAGCCCATGGCCGTACCGCTACGCGCTGCCCGACGGCATCGGCGTGCTGTCGGGGCGCCGGGTCACCAACCACGCGGGGGTTTTCTGCGCCGACCGGCTCGACATCGGCACCCGTTTCTTCCTGCGTCACCTGCCGCGCCCCCGCGCCGGCGGGCGCGTGGTGGACCTCGGCTGCGGCAACGGGATCGTGGGCACCGCGGCGGCACTCGCCGAACCCGGCGCCGACGTGCTGTTCGTCGACGAGTCGTACCAGGCCGTGGCGTCGGCCAGGGAGACGTACCGGGAGAACGCGGAGGCGTACCGGGAGAACGCGGGCGCCGGCGGCCGGGCCGAGTTCCTCGTCGGCGACGGCCTCGCGGACACCGCGCCGGCCAGTGCCGACCTGGTGCTGAACAATCCCCCGTTCCATTCCCACCAGGCCACCACCGACGCGACCGCCCGCCGTATGTTCGCCCAGGCCCGCCGCGCCCTGCGGCCGGGCGGCGAGCTGTGGGTGGTCGGCAACCGGCATCTCGGCCACCACGTCACCCTGCGGCGCCTGTTCGGCAACAGCGAACTCGTCGCGAGCGACCCGAAGTTCGTGGTCCTGAAGGCCGTCAAGAAGTAACCGTGCGCACCGGGCGGGGCCAGGCGGGGCGGTGCCCACCGCGCCGTCGGCGCCTCGCGGCTCCCTTGCCCCGTGCCGACGCCGCCTCCTAGTCTGATTTTGTGCCGCTCATAAACAAAGCCCGTTCGCACACCGTCGTGCCGGGCAGCAGGACCGACCTCGTCCGTCTGCGTACCGTTCTGACCGCCTTCTTCGCCCTCGACGGCTTCGTCTTCGCCGGGTGGGTCGTGCGCATCCCGGCCATCAAGGCGCAGACCGGCGCCTCGGCGAGCGCGCTGGGGCTGGCGCTGCTCGGGGTCTCGGCCGGGGCCGTCGTCACCATGACGCTCACCGGCCGCCTCTGCCGCCGCTTCGGCAGCCATCCCGTGACCGTCGTCTGCGCCGTACTGCTCTCGCTCAGCATCGCCCTGCCGCCGCTCACCCACTCGGCCTGGGCGCTCGGCGCGGTGCTGTGCGTGTTCGGCGCGGCCTACGGCGGGATCAACGTCGCCTTCAACAGCGCGGCCGTCGACCTGGTGGCCGCGCTGGGGCGGCCGATCATGCCCAGCTTCCATGCCGCCTTCAGCCTGGGCGGGATGGTGGGGGCGGGGCTCGGCGGCCTGGTCGCCGGGTCGCTGACGCCGACGCAGCACCTGCTGTGTCTCACCGTGATCGGGCTGGTCGTGACGGCCGTGGCGGGCCGCGCCCTGCTGCGCCAGGAACCGCCGCGGCCCCCGGAGCCCGCGCCGGAGGACCGGCGGGCCCCGGCGCGTTCGGGCGCCCGCACCCGCGGGCTCGTCCTCACCTTCGGTCTGATCGCGCTGTGCACCGCCTACGGCGAGGGCGCCATGGCCGACTGGGGCGCGCTCCACCTGGAGCAGGACCTCGAGGCCGCACCGGGCGTCGCCGCGGTGGGGTACTCCTGCTTCGCCCTCGCCATGACCGTCGGCCGGCTCACCGGGACGGTGCTCCTCGAACGGCTGGGCCGGACCCGGACCCTGGTCGCCGGGGGCGCGACGGCCGCGGGCGGCATGCTGCTCGGCTCGCTCGCCCCCTCCGTCTGGGCCGCCCTCCTCGGCTTCGCCGTCACCGGGCTCGGGCTCGCCAACATCTTCCCCACGGCGGTCGAACGCGCCGGTGCGCTCGGCGGTCCGGACGGCGTCGCCACCGCGTCCACGCTCGGCTACGGCGGCATGCTCCTCGGTCCGCCCGCGATCGGCTTCATGGCCGACTGGTTCTCCCTGCCCACCGCGCTCACCAGCGTCGCCCTCCTCGCCGCGGTGGCCGCCGCCATCGCCGTCGTCACCCGCCACGCGACCCGGTCCTGACGCGGCCGGGCCCCGGCACCGACCGTTCCGACGCCACGCCGCCGTCCGACCGAGGCGTTGCCGGCCCGCGCCTCCCCCTGCCGCCCGGCGGCGGCCGTCGGTCAGACTGCGCCCATGGACACCACCCGCTTCCTCGAGACGCTCGACCACGAGGGCCGGCTGCTCGGCGAGATCGCCGAGGAGACCGGCCCGGAGGCCGAGGTGCCGACGTGCCCCGGCTGGCAGGTGCGCGACCTGCTCGCGCACACCGGCGCGATCCACCGCTGGGCCACCTCGTTCGTCGCCGAGGCGCACACCTCTCCCCGCCCCCAGGGCGAGGCCCCGGACCTGACCGGGGACGCGCTCCTGGCCTGGTACCGCGACGGCCACCGCCGGCTCGTCGACACGCTCGCCGCCGCCCCGGCCGATCTGCGGTGCTGGACCTTCCTGCCCGGCGCGGCGGCCCCGGTCGCCTTCTGGGCGCGGCGGCAGGCGCACGAGACGGCCGTGCACCGCGTGGACGCCGAGGCCGCGCGCGGTGCCGCGCCCGCCGCCGTCGCCATGGACCCCGCGCACGGCTTCGCGCCCGCGTTCGCCGCCGACGGCATCGACGAGTTGCTGCGCGGCTTCCACGCCCGCTCCCGCAGCCGGGTGCGGACGCCGGAGCCGCGGGTCCTGCGGGTACGGGCCACCGATGTGCCGGACGCGATGTGGACCGTACGGCTCTCCCCCGCACCCCCGGTCACCGAGCGGGGCGCGACCGCCGACGCCGACTGCGAGCTGGCCGGGCCCGCGGCCGTCCTCCACCTCGCCCTGTGGAATCGCGCTCCGGTCCCCTCCGTCACCGGCGACACCGCGCTCGCCGGCCTCTGGCGGGAGACGTCGGCCATCGGCTGAGGCGACGGCCGCCGTGGCATCCGTCATCCCAGCCACCCCGGCCGTACCAGCCCCGACTCGTAGGCCAGGACGACCAGTTGCGCGCGGTCGCGGGCGCCCAGTTTGATCATCGTGCGGCTGACGTGCGTCTTGGCGGTCAGCGGGCTGACGACGAGGCGGCGCGCGATCTCCTCGTTGGACAGTCCCAGGCCGACCAGGGCCATCACCTCCCGTTCGCGTTCTGTGAGCCGGGCGAGCGACGCGGCGGCCGCGGGTTCCTTGGAGCGGGCGGCGAACTCGGCGATCAGCCGCCGGGTCACCCCGGGCGACAGCAGCGCGTCCCCCTCGACCACCGCCCGCACCGCGCGCAGCAGTTCCGCCGGCTCGGTGTCCTTGACGAGGAAGCCGGAGGCGCCGGAGCGGATCGCCTCGAAGACGTACTCGTCGAGCTCGAAGGTGGTCAGCATGATCACCCTGACCCCGCCCAGCCGCGCGTCCCCGGTGATGCGGCGGGTCGCGGCGAGGCCGTCGAGCAGCGGCATCCGGATGTCCATCAGGACGACGTCGGGTCCGAGCGCGCGCACCGCCCGCAGGGCCTCCTCCCCGTCGGCCGCCTCGCCCGCCACCTCGATGTCCGGCTGCGCGTCGAGCAGTGCCTTGAATCCCGCTCTGACCAGGGACTGGTCGTCGGCGAGCAGTACGCGGATCACCGTTCCTCCTCGGGTGGGGCGTCGGTGGGCTCAGGAGCACCGTCGGCCGGGGGTACGCGCAGGGGCAGCACAGCGAGCACCCGGAAGCCGCCGTCCGGACGCCGGCCCGCCTCGATGGTGCCGCCGAGCGCCGCGGCCCGCTCGCGCATGCCCGCAAGGCCGTTGCCGCTGCCTCCGGCGTCCGTGCCGGTCGCGGGCCCGTCGTCGTCGATCCGCAGCCGCAGGACGCCTGGCGCGGGGTCGAGCCGTACCCGCGCGTGCCGGGAGCCTGAGTGCCGTACGACGTTGGTCAGGGCCTCCTGCACGATGCGGAACGCCGCCAGGTCGGCGCCGGGCGGCAGCCTCGGCGCGGCGCCCTCGACCTCGACCGTCAGGCCCATGTCGGCCGCCTGCGCGACCAGTTCCGGCAGCCGGTCCAGGCCGGGCGCCGGCGCCCGGGGCGCGTCGCCCGGCGTGCGCAGGGTGTCGAGCACCTGTCTCACCTCCCCCAGCGCCTCCTTGCTGGCCGACTTGATGGTGGTGAGCGCGGTGCGGGCCTGCTCGGGGTCGGAGTCGAGCAGTGCCAGGCCCACGCCCGCCTGGACGTTGATCACGGAGATGCTGTGCGCGAGGACGTCGTGCAGTTCACGGGCGATCCGCAGCCGTTCCTCGTCGGCGCGGCGCCGGGCGGCCCGGGCGCGTTCGGCGCGCTCGCGGGCCCACTGTTCCCGCCGGAGCCTCATGAGTTCGCCGACCGCGACGACCGCCGCCACCCAGGCGGCCACGACGGCCTCCTGTCCCCAGGAGGCGGCCGGGTCCCCCGAGGGGGGCAGCAGACGGTACAGCCAGTGCGCCACCACCACGTGCCCCGCCCACAGCATCGCCACCGCCGCCCAGGCCGCCCGTCTGTGTCCGGCGACGACGGCGCCGAAGCAGGCGACGGCGACCGCCAGGAACACCGGGCCGTAGGGATAACCGGCGCCGAGATAGACCACGACCACCGCGGCCGTGGTGAAGACGACGGCCACCGGGTGGCGCTGCCGCCACAGCAGTACTCCGCAGGCGAGCAGGAGGAGGAGCAGCGCGAACGGGTCCAGCTCCGCACGTCCGCCGCCCCGCTGCCCCTGCGCGGCGGCATGGGTGCCGACGAGCACGACGACGGTGAGGAACACGGTCGAGGGCCACGGCAGCCGGTGACCGCCGGCCGGGGCCGGCGCGCCGGCGCCGACGGCACCAGCGGTGCCCGGGGCGTCTTCGGCGCCCCCGGTGCCCCCGGCACTCCCGGCGCCCCCGCCTCCTGGCCGGCCGCCGTCCGTGCCGCGCCACCGGGGCGGCCCGGACCAGAGCCCGGACCAGGGCGCGGGCCACCGTGCCGGGGCCCGCCTGCGTCGCTCCCTCATGCCCGTCACGCTAGACGGCGCCGGGTGCGCGCGGCGTCACCCTGGCGGGGCGAGCGCCGGTACTCCCCCGGTAGTACGGGTATCCGGTACTCCCCAGGCAGTACGGGTGTGACGGGGGCGTGCGGGGCCGGCCCGTCTACCGGTCGAACGCCGTCAGCGCCCGCTGGGCCAGCGGATGGTTGCGGACCAGCTCGCCCAGTGTGGTGGCGCCCCGGGTGATGTCGGTGAACGCCTTCCATGCCGGGCGGAAGCCGGTGAGGGCCGCGTGGAACAGCCCCGGACGGCGTTCGAACGCCTTCAGCATCCGCTTGCCGACACTCATCTCCACGCCCAGCCCGGCCTTGATCGCGAAGGCGTAGTTCAGGGCCTGGCGGCGGGCGTCCACCGCGTCGTGCGCCTCGGAGATCCGTACCGCCCACTCCCCCGCGAGCCGTCCGGAGCGCAGGGCGAAGGAGATGCCCTCGCGGGTCCAGGGCTCCAGCAGCCCCGCCGCGTCCCCGCACACCAGGACGCGGCCGCGGGTGAGCGGCGAGTCGTCGGCGCGGCAGCGGGTCAGATGGCCGGAGGAGACGCTGGGTTCGAAGCCGGCGAGGCCGAGCCGGGCGACGAAGTCCTCCAGGTAGCGCTTGGTGGCGGCGCCCTCGCCGCGCGCGGAGATCACGCCGACGGTGAGCGTGTCCCCCTTGGGGAAGACCCAGCCGTAACTGCCGGGCATGGGGCCCCAGTCGATGAGCACCCGGCCCTTCCAGTCCTCGGCGACGGTCTCGGGCACGGGGATCTCCGACTCCAGGCCGAGGTCGACCTGGTCCAGTTTGACGCCGACGTGCGCCCCTATGCGGCTGGCGCTGCCGTCGGCGCCGACGACGGCGCGGGCCAGCACCGTCTCACCGCCCTGGAGGACGACGGCGACCGTACGCCGGTCGGGCACGGCCGCGCCGTGCTGTTCGACCCGTACGACGGTGGCGCCGGTGCGCAGTTCCGCACCCGCCTTCTGCGCGTGTTCGACCAACTGCTGGTCGAATTCGGGCCTGTTGATCAGTCCGAACAGCATCTGCCGGGAGCGGCGGGTGCGGATGAAGCGGCCGTTGTTCGAGAAGGTGACCGCGTGCACCTTGTCCTTGAACGGCAGTTCGAAGCCGGGCGGCAGGGTGTCCCGCGAGGGGCCGATGATGCCGCCGCCGCATGTTTTGTACCGGGGCAGGTCCGCCTTCTCCAGCAGCAGCACGCTGCGTCCCGCGACCGCCGCGGCGTAGGCGGCCGAGGCCCCGGCGGGCCCCGCACCCACCACGACCACGTCCCACACCCGCTGCGTGCCTTCCGCCGAAGAGTTCTCGCTGCTCACGATGGTCTACTGCTCCCGATCAAGCCGCCTGCCGCACCTGTCCCACGCATCCTACGGTGGCCGCGGGCCCGGACCGCTGTGGGAGGATCGGCAGCGTATGCGCAGCGCACAACCGTCGGCGTTCGCACACCACACGATCACAGACAAACAGAAGTTCTCGGAAGTACAACGTCGCACCCACAAGGAGCATGCCCATGTCGTCGAATCCGGTCGCCGAGACCGTCGCCTCGCTGCTGCCCAGGGCGAGGGAGGAGCTCACCGAACTGGTGGCCTTCCGTTCGGTGGCGGACTTCGACCAGTTCCCCAGGAGCGAGAGCGAGGCCGCGGCGCGCTGGATCTCCGAGTCGCTGCGCGCCGAGGGCTTCGAGGACGTGGCGGTGCTCGACACCCCGGACGGCACGCAGTCGGTGTACGGCTATCTGCCGGGCCCGGCCGGCGCCCGGACGGTGCTCCTCTACGCCCACTACGACGTGCAGCCGCCACTGGACGAGGCCGCCTGGAGCACGCCGCCGTTCACGCTGACCGAGCGCGACGGCCGCTGGTACGGACGGGGCGCGGCGGACTGCAAGGGCGGCGTGATCATGCATCTGCTCGCGCTGCGGGCGCTGAAGGCGAACGGCGGAGTGCCGGTCAACGTCAAGGTCATAGTGGAGGGTTCGGAGGAGCAGGGCACGGGCGGCCTGGAACGGTACGCCGAGCAGCACCCGGAGCTGCTCACGGCCGACGCCGTCGTGATCGGCGACTCGGGGAACTTCCGGGTCGGTCTGCCGACCGTGACGACGACGCTGCGGGGCATGACCCTGCTGCGCATCGGCGTCGACACCCTGGAGGGCAATCTGCACTCCGGCCAGTTCGGCGGCGCCGCACCGGACGCCCTGGCCGCGCTGATCCGGGTACTGGACTCGCTGCGCGGCGAGGACGGCTCCACGACGGTCGACGGCCTGGACGGCGAGGCCCGCTGGGAGGGGCTGCAATACGACGAGGAGCAGTTTCGCGAGGACGCCAAGGTCCTGGACGGCGTGGAGCTGATCGGCTCGGGCACGGTCGCCGACCGCATCTGGGCGCGCCCGGCCGTCACGGTCCTCGGCATCGACTGCCCGCCGGTGGTGGGCGCCACCCCGTCGGTGCAGGCGAGCGCCCGCGCTCTGGTCAGCCTGCGGGTGTCGCCGGGCATGGACACGGTGGAGGCGACGAAGCTGCTCCGGGCCCACCTGGAGAACCACACGCCGTGGGGTGCGCGGGTGACGGTCGAGCAGATCGGCCAGGGCCAGCCGTTCCGCGCGGACACCACCAGCCCGGCGTACGCGGCGATGGCCGAGGCGATGGCGGTGGCCTACCCCGGCCAGGAGATGCAGCACGCGGGGCAGGGCGGCTCGATCCCGCTGTGCAACACGCTGGCCTCGCTGTACCCGGAGGCGGAGATCCTGCTGATCGGCCTGAGCGAGCCGGAGGCGCAGATCCACGCGCTCGACGAGAGCGTCTCGCCGGAGGAACTGGAGCGGCTGTCGGTCGCCGAGGCACTGTTCCTGCGCGCGTACGCGGGGCACTGACCCGCCGCCTCGAAGACGACCGGACGCTCCCCGGCGCCCCCTTGACACCGCACGGTCCACTGCGGCGACCCGACCGCGCCCTGCCGACCCAGGCGACGCACAGCACGCCGGCCGGACGGGCCGGACGGGCCACCGTAGTGGCCGGCCCAGGCCCTGCGGGCCGGCGAACCGGCCACGCCTGGGACGACCGGGGCCGCGTCCTGAACCCCGGCCCGCCCCGGCCGGCCCAGGGGCGCGGGGAACCGCGCGAGCGACCACGCACCCACGCGCAGCCGCCGACGCACCCCGAGAGCCCCGGACCCCAGGGCCCCGAACCCCAGAGCCCCGAACCCCAGGGGCCCGGGGGCGGCCGGTCCCGTGGGACCCGGCCGCCCCTCACCCCACCGGCGTCCCCGCCTCCAGATACCGCACCGAACCCCGTTCCCGCGCACGCAGCGCCCACCGCAGCCGGGCGTAGCGCACCGGCGGGAGCAGCTCGGCGGCCTGGTCCTCGGTGACGAAGCGCCATGCGCGCAGTTCCGGGCCGGGCAGCAGCAGCCGGCCCCGCTCGCCGGGGTCCAGCCGGCCCCCGTCGAACAGCAGCCGCAGCCCCCCGTAGCCGGGCGGGTCGGGCCGCTCCCAGTCGACGAGCAGCAGGCGGGGCACGTCGGCGAGGTGGATCCCCGTCTCCTCGGCGACCTCGCGCACCCCGGCCCGCGCGGGGGCCTCCCCCGGTTCGACGACGCCGCCGGGGAACTCCCACCCGGGCTTGTACGTGGGGTCGACGAGCAGCACCCTGTCCTGCTCGTCGAAGAGGAGGACACCCGCGGCGACGGTCTCGGCGGTCGGCTGGGGGGTCTGCACGATGTCGCGGACCGGGACGTCGCCGGTGCGCACCCCCTCGGCGATCCGCAGGGCGACCTCGTGCGGAGTGAGGTGGCTCGTGTCGACGGTGTGGGCGTCGGCGGTGAGCCAGGCGGCGAGGGCCGCGTGGTAGGGCTCGATGTGGTCGAGGGCCCACTGGGTGATCCGCATCTCTCCGTCGGGGAGGTCCGGCGGGACCTCCCGCCCGGCTATTCGCTCCCGCAAAATCGTTTCGGCCGGGGCGAGCAGGACATGGCGGACCGGAATCCGCCGGGAGGCGAGGCCGCCGAAGATCTCGTCGCGGTACTCCTGGCGCAGCAGGGTCATCGGCACCACCAGGACACCGCCCAGTTCGGCCAGCATCGCGGCAGCGGTGTCCACCACGAGCCGCCGCCAGATCGGCAGGTCCTGGAAGTCGCCGACCTCGGCGAGGCGTTTGGGCGGCAGCAGCTGTGTGAGCGCGCCACCGATGACCTCGGGGTCGAAGAGCGTGCTGTTCGGGATCAGGTCGATCAGTTCCCGTGCGGTGGTGGTCTTCCCCGCACCGAACGCGCCGTTGACCCAGACGATCACGTTTCCCCCTCTTCTGTTCGGCCCCCTGTGGCTTGCCCGTTCCACCCTGCCACGGAAACCCGCTTCTGATGAGGGAGCCCCGGGGGGCCCGGGCAGCGACCCCGCCACGCACACGACGGCGCCGGTGCCCGGGCGGGGCACCGGCGCCGTGCGCCAGGGGCGCGGTCAGCCGTTGTGCTCGGGGGCGTTGTCGGCCGGGGCCAGGCTGTCGTGGCTGAGGGTGGTGTGGTCGACGGCGCTGAGGGCGTCGTCCACGTTGAGGTCGCCGAGGACGCCGTGGTCGGCGGAGTGCGAGGGGGAGATCGCCGCGACGACGAACCCGGTGGCCAGGGAGGCGATGGCGAGCATGCTGCGCTTCTTCATGCCCGGCTCAACTGCGCGCGGCGCCGAAGGTCACGCCGGGGCGGGCGATCCGACGGGGCCCGGCAGGCCGACGCCCGGACACTTCCAACAGAGTCCAACACGGTCTACCGTAACCGCACACGTATTGACGCGAGCATGCAGAACTCCTGCCCCGGTGCGCTCAGCGGCGCCACCCGACGCCGCACCGCGCCCTCGGCAGAGACGGAGGGAACGTAACGATGCGTCACCTGTCCGGCACCACCGACCGACCCCGTACGAGAAGAGCCGCGACCGGCAGGCCCGCGGGCGTCCTGCTGGCCGCGGGCGTCCTGCTGGGCGCGGCGGCCCTGACGGCCCCGCCGGCCACCGCCGCCCCGTCGGCCGCGCCACCCGCCTCCCCCGCCACGGCCGCCGGCTCCCCCGCCCTCGTCGGCGGGCTCGCCGCGACCCCGCCCATGGGCTTCAACAACTGGAACTCGACGCAGTGCCGGGCCGAGTTCAACGAGGAGATGGTCGAGGGGATCGCCGACATCCTCGTCGAGAAGGGCCTGAAGGACACCGGCTACCAGTACGTCAACCTCGACGACTGCTGGGCCCTGCCCGCCCGCGACGCGGACGGCAAGCTCGTGCCCGACCCGGCACGCTTCCCGCACGGCATCGAGGCGGTCGCCGACTACGTGCACGCCAAGGGCCTCAAACTCGGCATCTACACCAGCGCGGGCACCAAGACCTGTAGCAACGACGGTTTCCCGGGCGCGCTGGGCCACGAGTACAGCGACGCCCGGCAGTTCGCCGACTGGGGCGTGGACTACCTCAAGTACGACAACTGCAACAACCAGGGCGTGGACGCCAAGCAGCGGTACACCACGATGCGCGACGCGCTGAAGGACGCCACCGAGACGACGGGCCGCCCGATCGTCTACAGCATCTGCGAATGGGGCGAGAACAAGCCCTGGGAGTGGGCGGCGGACGTCGGCCATCTGTGGCGCACCACCGGGGACATCAGCGACAACTGGAGCTCCATGCTGTCGATCCTCAAGAAGAACCTGCCGCTCGCCCCGTACGCCGGACCCGGGCACTGGAACGACCCGGACATGCTGGAGGTCGGCAACGGCGGCATGACGGACACCGAGTACCGCACGCACTTCTCCATGTGGTCGGTCATGGCCGCACCGCTGCTCATCGGCTCCGACCTGCGCACCGCCTCCGACGCCACCCTCGACATCCTCGGCAACAAGGAGGTCGTCGCCGTCGACCAGGACCCGCTGGGCAAGCAGGGCACGGTCGTGACGTCCGAGGACGGGCGCTGGGTGGTCGCCAAGGAGATGAAGGACGGCAGCAGGGCGGTGGCGCTGTTCAACGAGAGCGGCAGCGCGCAGCGCATCGCGACGACCGCCGCGGCCGTCGGACTGCCCCGGGCGGCCGGTTACACGGTGCGGGACCTGTGGCGGCACGAGACCCGCGGTACGGCGGGCACGATCGCGGCGACGGTGCCCGCGCACGGCACGGTGCTCGTCCGCGTCGCGGCCGACCGGCACTGGCCGCAGTACCCGCCCGCCGCCGAACTCGGCCTGGAGGGCTCCACGCTGACACAGGCGGGCGCCACGGTGGACCTCACCTCGGTCCTGGACGGCCTCGGCCGCACGCCCGGCCTGGACGCCTCCGTGTCGCTCGACGGGCCCGCGGGCTGGGCGGTACGGGCGCTGTCGCCGACGCGGACGGCCGCGCTCCGGACGGGCCACCCCCTGCGCACGTCGTGGCGGGTGAGCGTGCCCGAGGGGGCGGCGACGGGAGCGTACGACCTCACGGTGCGGGCGGCCTACCGGTCGCCGACGGGAACGCGAGTGCGCATGGCGGTTCCGGTGACGGCGACCGTGGCGGTACCGCCACCGGCGGGGACCTCGTCGCTGGGGGACCTGCCGTGGCTGTCCGCCATGAACGGGTACGGGCCGGTCGAACGCAACACCAGCAACGGCGAGGACGCGGCGGGCGACGGCCATCCGCTGACGATCGGCGGGGTGGTGTACGGGACCGGGCTCGGCGTGCACGCGGAGAGCGCGGTGGAGTTCTACACCGCGAAGCGGTGCGAGCGGGTCACGGCCGAGGTCGGCGTGGACGACGAGAAGGGTGACCGGGGATCGGTGACGTTCTCCGTCTGGGCGGACGGAAAGGAGGTCGCGTCCACGGAGACACTGACCAACGCGATGCCGGCGCGGGCGGTGTCGGCGGACGTGAGCGGCGCGGAGGTCGTGCGGCTGGTCGTGAGCGACGCGGGTGACGGCAACGACTCGGACCACGCGGACTGGGCGGAGGCGCGGCTGCACTGCTAGCAGGCGGTCCACGACGAGGTGGTGGCCGGCCGGCGCTCGGTGCACCGGCCGGCCATCGGCTCCCTCGACGGAGCTGCCGTCCGCCGACGTGCGGATCAGTCGATGTGGAGGAAGGTCACAGCACCCGAAAGGTCGCCGGACCACCACTTCCCGAAAGAAATTCTCCTGCTTTCGTCGATGATGACGTAACCGGCATTGTTGCCGGAGTGCAGGTGCGTGACGCGCGGAACATAAAGTTGGTCGTCCTCGCCCGCATTGGCCCAGCAATAGCTGGCCTGGTATTCGAAACCGTCGGAGGTCCACGACGTGTACCAGATGCGCAGATAGCCGTCTTCGTCGCAGGCAACTCCGTTGAGCGCGGATGCGGAGGTCGCCGGGGCAGCGAGAACCGTACCCAGGCTCAGCGCTAAAGCACTGAGCAACAACCATGCCTTTCGGGACCACATCTTCATGTTTTTCCTTCCTCGACGACCGATACAACCGGGAGAATAAAAGCTCACCAGTTTTCGGCCGACCAACGTCGGGTGGAATCCACGTGACGTCTCTGGATGGCGCATTCTCGCCCTTTGCCCGAACGGTCGGCCGGGATCCGCGCGGGCGGGCGGGGGTCTCACGCGCGGATCCCCGCGTCCCTCGTGGGGGCGCGGGGAACTGTGCGGTCCGCCGAAGGGCCCAGGGGGAAGCCGGGGACGCGGGAAGGGGGAGGCGAGGGCGGAGTCTAGACGCCCGCCACCGTCCCCTCCTCCACCCCCGTCAACGCCGCGGCCGCCGCCCCCACCAGCCCGGCGTCCGTTCCCATCCGCGCCGGCACCACCTCGAGCCCCCGCACGAACGACAACGTCGCGTAATCCGTCAGCGCCCGCCGCAGCGGGGCGAACAGCACCTCGCCCGCCTTGGCCACACCCCCGCCGATCACCGCGATGTCGATCTCGACGAGCGTCGCCGTCGCCGCGATCCCCGCCGCCAACGCCTGCGCCGCCCGCTCGAACGAGGCGACCGCCACCGGGTCACCGGTCATCGCCGCCGCGGCCACCGCCACGGCCGACGCGTCGCCGTCCGCCCCGGGCCGCCAGCCCCGCTCCACCGCGCGCCGCGCGATGTTCGGCCCGCTGGCGATGCGCTCCACGCAGCCACGCGCCCCGCACGGGCACGCGTCCCCGTCGAGGTCGACGCTGATGTGCCCGATGTGCCCGGCGTTCCCGGTCGGCCCGGGGTGCAGCCGTCCACCGAGCACCAGACCCCCGCCGACGCCTGTCGAGACCACCATGCACAGCGCGTTGTCGTGGCCGCGCGCCGCGCCCTGCCAGTGCTCGGCCGCCGTGATGGCCACCCCGTCGCCGATCAGTTCGACCGGCAGCCCGCCGGTCAGCGCCCGCACTCGCTCGACGAGCGGATAGCCGCGCCAGCCCGGCACGTTGACCGGGCTCACCGTCCCCGCGGAGGCGTCCACGGGGCCCGCGCTGCCGATGCCGACGGCTCGCACCGCGCCCCACCGCGGCGAGGCGGTCAGCTCGCCGAGGACCTGGGCCACGGCGCCCATCACGGTGTCGCCGTCCTCCTGCGCGGGCGTGGCGGCCTGAGCGCGCAGCAGTATCCGGCCATGGCCGTCCACCAGCGCACCAGCGATCTTGGTACCTCCGATGTCGAGCGCGGCCACGAGGTCGGTGTGCATCAGTGTGTGGTCTCCCCAGTTTCGTATCGGCGGGAAAGCGCAGGCCGGAGATTGCGGTGGACAGTCTCTCCCGCATCTGACAACGTTGTCCAGGCTCTATGCTCGACGCCACATCCTCATACAACCCCATGGACCGACGCATCCCGGGTGCGAACAGGAGCCGTGCCGGACCCCGTGGACGACAGGACAGGACAGCGCATCGTGCCCGAGACCGCCCGCCGAGGAGACCGCATCGCGGCCAGCCGCTACGGAAACCGCCCGACCATGAAGGACGTCGCGGCGCGTGCCGGAGTCGGTCTGAAGACCGTTTCGCGCGTAGTCAACGGCGAGCCCGGGGTGACCCCGGACACCGAGCGGCGCGTCCAGGAGGCCATCGACGCGCTGGGCTTCCGGCGCAACGACAGCGCCCGGGTGCTGCGCAAGGGCCGTACGGCGAGCATCGGCCTGGTCCTGGAGGATCTGGCCGACCCGTTCTACGGTCCGCTCAGCCGCGCGGTGGAGGAGGTGGCCCGGGCGCACGGCGCGCTGTTGATAAACGGCTCCAGCGCGGAGGACCCGGAGCGCGAGCAGGAGCTGGTGCTCGCGCTGTGCGCGCGGCGCGTGGACGGGCTGGTGGTGATCCCGGCCGGGGACGACCACCGTTATCTGGAGCCGGAGTTGAAGGCGGGCGTGGCCACGGTGTTCGTGGACCGTCCGGCCGGCCGGATCGACGCCGACGTGGTGCTCTCGGACAGCTTCGGCGGGGCGCGCGACGGCGTCGCCCACCTCATCGCGCACGGCCACCGCCGGATCGGCTTCATCGGCGACATGCCCCGCATCCACACCGCCGCCGAACGTCTGCGCGGGTACCGGGCGGCCATGGAGGACGCCGGGATAACCGTGGCGGACGGCTGGATGTCGCTGGGCGTCACCGACCCGGAGCGGGTGCGGCGCGCCGCCGAGGAGATGCTGGCCGGCTCCTCCCCGGTGACCGCGATCTTCGCGGGCAACAACCGCGTCACCGTCACCGTCGTCCGGGTCCTCGCGGAACTCGGCCGCCCGGTCGCCCTGGTCGGCTTCGACGACTTCGAGCTCGCCGATCTGCTCCGGCCGGGTGTCACCGTCGTCGCCCAGGACGCCGCCGCGCTGGGCCGCACGGCTGCGGAACGGCTCTTCCGCCAGCTCGACGGCGGCCCCCTCGGCCCGGAGCGGATCGATCTGCCGACCCGGCTGATCCAGCGCGGCTCCGGCGAACTGCCCCCGGCGAACTGAGCCGCCCGTGCCGGACCACGTCACCGACGACCGCGTTCCCGACGACCGCAGGAGCGAGGACCGCAGGAGCGAGGACCGCAGGAGCGAGGACCGCACTCTGGAGGCGCTCGGGCTCGCCGACGCCCCGCGCGAGCACCCGCTGCTCTACCCGGGCGCGTGGCCGGCGTCCTCCGGGCTGCTCTCCGGGAACCACCTGCTGCCGCTGGACCGTTGCACCTACGCGGACCGGGTCCCCGTCCTCGCCATCGGCTCCAACGCCTGCCCCGGCCAGCTCCGGCACAAGATGGCCGGTTCCGGGATCACCGCGCCGATCCCGATGGTCAAGGCGCGGGTGACGGGCATCGACATCGGCGTCTCGGCGCACATCAGCCTGCTGGGCTACGTCTCCGCGTCACCGTTCCACTCCCCCGGCACGGTACGGGAGTTGTTCGTGACCTGGCTGGACGAGGAGCAACTGGCCGTCATCGACGCCAGCGAGGGCGTCTTCCGCCCCACCGGCGGCTACGACCGCGCCTGGCTGCCCTCGTACGCGGTACGGGTGGAACTGGAGTGCGGGGAACGGCTGAACGGTGTCCACGCCTACGTCAACCGCCGCGGCGTCCTGCACGACGGCACGGGCACCGGCACCCCGCGCCGGCACCCGGGCGAGCGCGCGCTGCTCACCGAACTCCTGCTCGCCACGCCTCGGTTGCGCGAGCTGTTCGGCGTGACGGCGGAGGAGTTCGTCTCCCGGGCCCGCCACGATCCGGACCTGTGCGCACGGGGCACCCGGTTGTTCGCGGAGGAGAAGCTGGTCACGCCGTCCGGCCTGGAGCCTTACGGGCGCCGCCGGTAAGAGGCGCGGGGCGGCGGGGGCGAGAGAACTCCCGCACACCCCACCGCCCCGCCACCATCCACACGCGCGGGCTCAGCCCTTGCGCGCCTTGATCTCCTCCGTCAGCTGCGGCACGACCTCGAAGAGGTCACCGACCACCCCGTAGTCGACGAGGTCGAAGATCGGCGCCTCCGCGTCCTTGTTGACCGCGACGATCGTCTTCGACGTCTGCATACCCGCCCGGTGCTGAATCGCCCCGGAGATCCCGTTGGCGATGTACAGCTGCGGCGAGACGGACTTGCCGGTCTGCCCGACCTGGTTGGAGTGCGGGTACCACCCGGCGTCCACGGCGGCACGCGAGGCGCCGACGGCCGCACCGAGGGAGTCGGCGAGGTTCTCGATGAGCGAGAAGTTCTCCGCGCCGTTGACGCCGCGGCCGCCGGAGACGACGATCGCGGCCTCGGTCAGCTCCGGGCGCCCGGTCGACTCCCGCGCCGTACGCGAGGTCACCTTCGTACCGGTGGCACCGTCGGAGAACGTGACGCTCAGCGCCTCGACACTGCCGGCGGCCGGGGCCGCCTCGACGGCGGCGCTGTTGGGCTTGACGGTGATGACCGGAGTGCCCTTGGAGACGCGGGACTTGGTGGTGTAGGAGGCGGCGAACGCCGACTGGGTGGCCACCGGGCCCTCCTCACCGGCCTCCAGGTCGACAGCGTCGGTGATGACGCCGGAGCCCAGGCGCAGCGCGAGGCGGGCGGCGATCTCCTTGCCCTCGGTGGAGGAGGGTACGAGCACGGCGGCCGGGGAGACGGCGGCGACGGCGGCCTGGAGGGCGTCGACCTTGGGGACGACGAGGTAGTCGGCGTACTCGGCGGCGTCGTCGGTGAGGACCCGGGCCGCGCCGTGCTCGGCGAGCGCGGCGGCGGTGTCGGCGGCGCCGTTGCCGAGCGCGACGGCGACCGGCTCGCCGACGCGGCGGGCCAGGGTCAGCAGCTCCAGGGTGGGCTTGCGGACGGCACCGTCCACGTGGTCGACGTAGACGAGAACTTCAGCCATGGGAACGAATCTCCTTGCGGATGTGCGAAGTCTGCGGGGCGGTGAGGAGTCGTCCTCAGATGAACTTCTGGCTCGCGAGGTACTCGGCGAGCTGCTTGCCGCCCTCGCCCTCGTCCTTGACGATCGTGCCGGCGGTGCGGGCCGGACGCTCGGCTGCGGACTCGACGACCGTGTAGGCGCCCTCCAGGCCCACCTCCCCGGCCTCGATGCCGAGGTCGGACAGGTCCCAGGACTCCACCGGCTTCTTCTTCGCCGCCATGATCCCCTTGAAGGAGGGGTAACGGGCCTCGCCGGACTGGTCGGTGACCGACACGACCGCCGGCAGGGAGGCCTGGAGCTGCTCGGAGGCGGTGTCGCCGTCCCGGCGGCCCGTGACCACACCGCCCTCCACGGACACCTCGGACAGCAGCGTCACCTGCGGCACACCCAGCCGCTCGGCCACGAGCGCGGGCACCACCCCCATCGTGCCGTCGGTGGAGGCCATGCCGGAGACCACCAGGTCGTAACCGGCCTTCTCGACCGCCTTGGCCAGGACCAGGGAAGTGCCGATCGCGTCGGTGCCGTGCAGGTCGTCGTCCTCGACGTGGATGCCCTTGTCGGCGCCCATCGACAGCGCCTTGCGCAACGCGTCCTTGGCGTCCTCGGGGCCGACGGTCAGGACGGTGACCTCGGCGTCGTCGGCACTCTCGGCGATCTGCAACGCCTGCTCCACCGCGTACTCGTCCAGCTCGGAGAGCAGACCGTCCACGTCGTCCCGGTCCACGGTCAGATCCTCGGCGAAGTGCCGGTCGCCGGTGGCGTCGGGCACGTACTTCACAGTGACAACGATCCTCAAGCTCACGCCGGCTCTCCTACTGCATCGACATTTCCGGTCTGCCTTCTTCCAGGCAGCATAGGCGCCCGGAGCGGCCGATCCCGGTCGGGACGGACCGCGTCCCGAACGAAATATTACTCGTCAGTACACTCATATCGTGCCCACTGAGCAAGCGCTTGGAACTGTGACCTTGACAACGCCGCGCGGCGGGCTCGAGAGGCCCCGGGAACAGGGACGGTTCAGTCCCGCAGACCGTTGAATCGTCCCTGGTGGTAGACGAGGGGGCGGCCCTCCCCCGAGGGGTCGCCGACGGCGACCTCGGCCAGCACGATCCGGTGGTCCCCCGCCGGGACCCGCGCGACCACGCGGCACACCAGCCAGGCCAGGACGCCGTCCAGGACCGGCACGCCCTCGGGTCCCTCGCGCCATCCGGTGGGCGCCCCGAAACGGTCGGCGCCGTGGCGCGCGAAGGTACCGGCCAGCTCCCGCTGGTGCTCGCCGAGTATGTGGACGCCGACGTGTCCGGCCGCGGCGACGGCCGGCCAGCTGGAGGAGCCGGTGCTGATCCCGAAGGAGACGAGCGGCGGGTCGGCGGAGACGGAGGTGAGCGAGGTGGCGGTGAAGCCGACCGGCCCCGCACCGCCCCGCGCGGTGACGACGGCGACCCCGGCCGCGTGCCGCCGGAAGACGGAGCGGAGCAGATCGGGGGAGGCGGGCAGGGCGGGGCCGAAGGAACTGCCGAGCGAGGAAGGGGCCGTCATCGAGTCGTCTTTCCGGGGGGTGGCGGGGCGCGTGGGACCGTGACTGTTCAACGGCCCGGACAGCGCGCGCCGCGCACTCCTCGGGCGGCGGACCGGTGGCCGCGCCCGGCGAGAAGGGTTTCCGACGACATGCGGTCAGGTTGACGAAAGGTGGTGCGCGCAGTCAAGTACGCCCCGGCCGCCGCGGACCGCCGGGACCAGCCGTCCGTCATCGCACCGCCTCGCCGAGCGCGGCGATCACGTCCACCCTGCGCGGCTGCCCCGCCGCACGCCGTACGACACGTCCGGCGGCGTCGAGGACGAGCACCGTGGGGGTCGCCTCCACCTCGAGCGCTCGTACGAGGTCGAGGTGTCGCTCGGCGTCGATCTCGATGTGGACCACGCCCGGCACCATTCCGGCGACCTCGGCGAGCACCCGCCGGGTGGCCCGGCAGGGGGCGCAGAACGCGGTGGAGAACTGTACGAGCGTGGCCCGCTCCCCCAGCTCCCGCCCCAACTGGTCCTCGCCCAGCCGTCTGTCGTCGTCCTGCCCGTGCACCGAGGTCCTCCACTCCGCCGTCGACGTAGCACCCGGGGCGCGGCCCGCGTGCCCTGTGCCCTGTGCCCTGTGCCCTCCGGGCAACCACCGGCGGGGCCGCGGGGATTCCCGGTGCGGCGGCACAGCGATGTGTCGACTCGTCGATGTGAGGACGTGGCGATGTGACGACGTGACGAGGATCTCGCCTCCCTCGGGCACCAGGGCTGGTCCCCCGCTCGTTCTTCGGGCACGATCTGCGAGAGCCGCAAACCTACGGCTGCGTAACTTGATGCCGGGAGTCCCTTCCCCGGCAGAAGCAGGAAGGGGCCACCCCGTCCCATGGCAGAGCTGGTCTACCGCCCCGTCATCGGTTTCGCCCGCACGCTGTTCAAGGCGTGGGACCTGAAGATCGACTGCCAGGGCGCGGAGAACATTCCGCGGTCGGGCGGTGCCGTGCTGGTGAGCAATCACATCAGCTATCTGGACTTCGTCTTCGCCGGTCTGGCCGCCCGGCCGCAGAAGCGGCTGGTCCGCTTCATGGCCAAGGACTCGGTGTTCCGGCACCGCATCTCCGGCCCGCTGATGCGCGGCATGCGGCACATCCCGGTCGACCGGGGGCAGGGCGAGGCGGCGTACGAGCACGCGCTGGACTCGTTGCGCTCCGGCGAGGTGGTCGGCATCTTCCCGGAGGCCACGATCTCGCAGTCGTTCACGCTGAAGAGCTTCAAGTCCGGCGCGGCCCGGCTGGCGCAGGACGCGGGGGTGCCGCTGGTCCCGGTGGCGCTGTGGGGCACCCAGCGGCTCTGGACCAAGGGGCACCCGCGCAACTTCAAGCGCAGCCACACCCCCATCACCATCCGGGTCGGCGAGGCGGTCGAGGCCGCGCGCGACCAGTACGCCGGTGCGATCACCCGGCGGCTGCGGGAGCGCGTCCAGGAACTGCTGGAGGCCGCACAGCGCGCCTACCCCGTACGTCCGAAGGGCCCCCACGACACGTGGTGGATGCCCGCACACCTGGGCGGCACCGCCCCGACCCAGGAGGCGTTGCGCGCCGCCGAGGCCCGCTGACCCGGCGGGCGCCCCACGCCGTTCAGAGCGCGGTGGGCAGCGTCCGCCACAGCTGGGCCCGGTCCGGAGCAGCGCGCAGCGCCGTCAGGACCGCCGGGTGCGGTGCCGCGTACAGGAGCGGGTAGTCCGCCTCGCCGGCCGCGGGGTCCGGGACCCAGGCCAGTTCCTCGCCGTCCAGGGAGAACCGGGCGGCCACGCCGGGTTTGTTGCCGCGCGGGTCCTGCCGGTGCCAGGCGCCGCGGAAGCGGACCGCGACCAGCCCGTGCACGGCGTGCCCGCTCCCGTCGTCATGGGCGAGACGCTGATAGCACAGCGCGGTCGGGATGTCCTCGGCGCGCAGAAGCGCGGCCAGGGCGTGGGCCTTGGCGTAGCAGATGCCGGTGCGCTGCTCCAGGACGTCGGAGGCGCGCCAGGTGACACGCGGGTCCCCGGAATCCGCCGAGTGGGGAACGGTGTCGCGCACGAATTCGTACGCGGCCTGCGCATAGGCATACGAGTCCGCCACCTCCGCGGCGAGCCGTGCCGCCGTCCGCCGTACCTGTGGATGGTGGTGGTCGACGGCCTCGTCGGCGGCGAGGTACGCGGAGAGGTCCGGGTTTTCCTGGATCAGCTGCATGCCCGCAGAGCATAGGAAAGCGATCACCCGAGAGTCAATGACTTTACGAGTGACCGCATACCTATGCATTGCCTCGCAGGGGATGCCTACCGCGCCATCTCCTCCTTCAGCGCGGCCACGAACGCGTCGACGTCGTCCTCCGTGGTGTCGAAGGAGCACATCCAGCGCACGTCACCGGCCGTCTCGTCCCAGAAGTAGAACCGGAAGCGCTGCTGCAACCGCCTCGTCACCTCGTGCGGGAGCCGGGCGAAGACGCCGTTGGCCTGCACGGGGTGAAGGATCTCCACCCCGTGCACCGCGCGGACGCCCTCGGCCAGGCGCTGCGCCATCTCGTTGGAGTGCCGGGCGTTGCGCAGCCACAGGTCCTTGGCGAGCAGCGCCTCCAACTGCACCGATATGAAGCGCATCTTGGAGGCGAGCTGCATCGACAGCTTGCGCAGGTGCTTCATGTGGCGGACGGCGTCCTGGTTGATCACGACGACGGCCTCGCCGAACAGCGCGCCGTTCTTCGTCCCGCCCAGCGACAACAGGTCGACGCCGACGGCGTTGGTGAACGTCCGCATGGGCACGTCCAGCGAGGCGGCGGCGTTGGCGATGCGGGAGCCGTCGAGGTGGACCGTCATGCCGCGGGCGTGGGCGTGGTCGCAGATCGCGCGGATCTCGTCGGGCGTGTAGAGGGTGCCGAGTTCGGTGCTCTGGGTGAGCGAGACGACCTGCGGCATCGCGCGGTGCTCGTCGTCCCAGCCGTACGCCTGCCGGTCGATCAGCTCGGGAGTGAGCTTGCCGTCCGGGGTGGGCACGGTGAGCAGCTTGAGTCCGCCGACCCGCTCGGGCGCCCCGCACTCGTCGACGTTGATGTGCGCGCTCTCGGCGCAGATCACCGCGCCCCAGCGGTCGGTGACCGCCTGGAGCGCGACGACGTTGGCGCCGGTGCCGTTGAAGACCGGGAACGCCTCGGCGGTGGGGCCGAAGTGGCCGCGGATCACACGCTGGAGGTTCTCGGTGTAGTCGTCCTCGCCGTACGACACCTGGTGCCCGCCGTTGGCCACGGCAAGGGCAGCGAGCACCTCCGGGTGGACCCCGGCGTAGTTGTCGCTGGCGAAACCGCGCACCTCCGGGTCGTGGTGGCGGCGCGCGTCGGTCTTCGGGGGGTTCACCGCGTCGGCGGGGCGTACGGCATCGGTCCGGGAAGGGTTCACGGCTTCTCGGTCAGCCACAGACGGTTTCCGTTCACTTCGGCGGCGGACTTCTGCCAGATTCCGGCGATGGCCTCGGCCAGGTCCTCGACGTCGGTGAAGCCCGCGAACTTCGCGTTGGGCCGGTCGGCGCGCATGGCCTCGTGCACCAACGCCTTGACCACCAGGATCCCAGCCGCCGAGGTCGGCCCGTCCGGGCCCCCCGCCTTGCGGAAGTAGTCGGCCATCGCCAGGGTCCACGCCTCGGCGGCGGCCTTGGCGGCGGAGTAGGCGGCGTTGCCCGCGGTGGGTTTGGTGGCGCCGGAGGCGCTGATCAGGACGTACCGGCCGCGGTCGCTGCGTTGCAGCGCCTCGTGGAAGGCGAGGGTGGTGTGCTGCACGGTGCGGATGAGCAGCAGCTCCAGGAAGTCCCAGTCGTCGAGGCTGGTCTTGGTGAAGGTCTCGCTGCCCCGCCAGCCGCCGACGAGGTGGACGAGTCCGTCGACCCGGCCGAAGTCCTTCTCGATGTGCGCGGCCCACTCGTGGGTGGACTTCAGGTCGAGCAGGTCGACGGTGTCCCCGGTGACGGTGGCGCCGCCGTGCGCGAAGCTCGCCGCGTCGACGGCCTCCGACAGCCGCTCGGGATCGTTGTCCGAGGCGACGACGGTGGCGCCCGCCTCTGCCAGTCGCAGCAGTGTCGCCCGGCCGGCGGGTCCGCCCGCGCCGGCCACCGCGATCACCGCACCGCTGAGAGCTCCGTTGGCCCCGTTCCCCATGTTCTTCGCCTCCTGAGCAGTGGTGGTGCGGTCGCTCACGCGGCGATCCGCTCGGCGGTGTCCGCCGTGATGCCCTTGGTCGAGGCAATCACGTTCTTCAGCTTCTTGGACAGCGCCTCATAGAACATGCTCAGCGGAAACTCGTCCGGCAGCACGTCGTCGACGAGTTTGCGCGGCGGCAGGCTCAGGTCGAGGGCGTCGGGGCCCTGCGCCCACTTCGAACCCGGGTGCGGGGAGAGGTAGGTGGAGACCAGTTCGTAGCCGGCGAACCAGTGCACGAGCTTGGGGCGGTCGATGCCGTCCCGGTAGAGCTTCTCGATCTCGGCGCACAGTTCGTTGGTGACCTGCGGGGCGCGCTGCCAGTCGATGAAGAGCTTGTTGTCGGTCCAGCGGACTACGTCGTGCTTGTGCAGGTAGGCGAAGAGGAGCTGGCCGCCGAGGCCGTCGTAGTTGCGCACCCGCGCGCCGGTGACGGGGAAGCGGAACATGCGGTCGAACAGCACCGCGTACTGGACGTCACGCGCCTGCGGGACGCCGTCGGCCTGCAACTTGACGGCCTCGCGGAAGGCGGTGAGGTCGCAGCGCAGCTCCTCCAGGCCGTACATCCAGAACGGCTGGCGCTGCTTGATCATGAACGGGTCGAAGGGCAGGTCGCCGTGGCTGTGGGTGCGGTCGTGGACCATGTCCCACAGGACGAACGCCTCCTCGCAGCGCTTCTGGTCGTGGACCATGGCGGCGATGTCCTCGGGCAGCTCCAGGCCGAGCAGGTCGACGGCCGCGGCGGTGACGCGGCGGAAGCGGGCGGCTTCGCGGTCACAGAAGATGCCGCCCCAGGAGAATCGTTCCGGCGCCTCGCGCACGGCGATCGTCTCGGGGAAGAGCACGGCGGAGTTGGTGTCGTAGCCGGCCGTGAAGTCCTCGAAGGTGATGCCGCAGAACAGCGGGTTGTCGTACCGGGTGCGCTCCAGCTCGGCCAGCCAGTCGGGCCAGACCATGCGCAGCACGACCGCCTCGAGGTTGCGGTCGGGGTTGCCGTTCTGCGTGTACATCGGGAAGACGACCAGGTGCTGGAGTCCGTCCCGGCGGTCGGCGGCGGGCCGGAAGGCGAGCAGCGAGTCCAGGAAGTCGGGGACGGCGAAGCCGCCCTCGGCCCAGTGGTCGAGGTCCTTGACGAGCGCCTGGTGGTAGGCGGCGTCGTGCGGCAGCAGCGGGGACAGCTCCTCGACGGCCTCGACGACCCGGCGGACGGCGGCCCGGGCGTCGGCGGCGGAGGGGGCGCCCTCGGCGTCGAGATCGATGGAGCCGTCCTTGGACTGCCATGGCCGGATCCGCTCCACGGCATCCTTGAGCACGGGCCAGGCAGGGTGGTCCACCACCTTGACCTGCGGAGGAACCTGTCCCTCCGAACCCACCGGCGCAAGAATTTCCGTCATGACCCATCCTTCACGGGAGAAGTTTTCGCGGGAACCGTGAGGACACCGTATGCCCGCACGCTTTGCCCCAGCAAGGGCGCCCGCGACAAATCATGCGGTGCGATCCCCACTCCAACCGTTGTTTTTCCCGTCTCCTGCCGTTCAAACGACTACTTCCACACATGCGACCGCCGGACGCGTGCGATGCGCGGGCCGGCCGGGCGGCGTCACCCCAGGATGTGACCGGCAGACCGGATCCGGCCACCGGAGACGCCGGAGCGGCCGGTAGGGGCGGTCGGCGAGGGCGGTCAGTGCGGCCAGTGGGGGCGGTCGGCGAGGGCGGTCAGTGCGGCCGGTGGGGCCGGTGTCGGTCAACGGCGCGGGGACGCGCCCACGCAGGGATGACGCCGGTCGGGCGGGCTTTGCGGGCCCGCGTGGCCGGGTGCCTCCGTTTCGCCGTGTCCGACCGGGTTCACCACCGGTGCGGGCCATTAGGCTGCGCCCTGCCGCGTGGGTACAAAGGTGCAGTGCGCGGCAGCCGAGCCGCCGTCGACGGAAGCGAGATGAACCTTGAACTTCCTCACCATCGGTCACCGCGGAGTCATGGGCATCGAGCCCGAGAACACCCTCCGGTCCTTCGTCGCCGCCGAGCGCGCGGGCCTCGACCTGATCGAACTGGATCTGCACCTGAGCAAGGACGGAGCCCTCGTCGTCATGCACGACGCCGAGGTGGACCGGACGACCGACGGCGCGGGCCCCATCGCCGAGAAGACCCTCGCCGAGCTGCGGGCGCTCGACGCCGGCCGGGGCGAGCGCGTGCCGACCTTCGAGGAGGTCCTGGACGCGGTGGCCTCGCCGCTCCAGGCCGAGATCAAGGACGTCGCGGCGGCCCGGGCACTGGCCGAGGTGATGACCCGGCGGGATCTCGTCGCGCGTGTGGAGGTGCTCTCCTTCCACGACGAGGCACTAGCCGAGATCGCCCGGCTGGTCCCCGGCGTGCGCACCGCGCTGGTCGCCAGCCGCTACGGCCTGGACGTGGTGGACCGCGCCACGGCCGTCGGCGCCACGACGCTCGTGCTCAACATCCGCCGGCTGACCCTGGAGGTCGTCGAGTACGCGCGCAAGGCGGGCCTGAGGATCATCGGCTGGGTGGTGAACACTCAGGACCATCTCCGTCTCGTCCGCGCCCTGGAGCTGGACGGCGCGACGACCGACTACCCGGAGATCAAGCGCACCGGCCGCTTCACCGCCTGACCGGCACCGGGGCGCCGCCCGGCAGCCGCGCCGCCCGGTGCGGTGGCCGCGGCTCGGGGCCGGGTGGCGTACACGGCTCGACGCGGGTGGCGGTCGCGGTTCAGCCCAGCGGCTTGACCAGGAGTTCGAAGCGCAGGTCGTCGCGGAGCGGTATGCCGAACCGCTCGTCGCCGTACGGGAAGGCACTGGTCCGGCCCGTACGGCGGTAGCCGCGGCGCTCGTACCAGGCGATCAGGTCCTCGCGTACGGAGATCACCGTCATCTGCATCTCGGTGACGCCCCAGCTCTCCCGTGCCGTCCGCTCCGCCTCGGCCAGCACGGCCCGGCCGAGCCCGCCGCCCTGCAATCCCGGGCGGACCGCGAACATGCCGAAGTAGGCGCTCTCACCGCGGTGCTCCAGCTGGCAGCAGGCGACGAGCGCCCCGTCGCGCTCCACGACCAGGAGCCTGCTGCCGGGCGACCTGAGGACCTCGCGCACGCCCTCGGGGTCGGTCCGCTGCCCCTCGAGTATGTCCGCCTCGGTGGTCCAGCCGGTCCGGCTGGAGTCCCCGCGGTACGCCGACTCGATCAGCGTGACGAGCGCGTCGACGTCGGCGTCGGTGGCGTCGCGATAGGTCAGCGGGGCGGCGGCGGTGTCCATGGGGACGGCTCCGATCGGTCGTGCGGCACGGCAGGAAAGAGACTAACGCCGGGGTCCGACATCGTTAGGCTCGGCGAACATGGTGCATGTACTGAGCAGCCGTCTTCTGCTGCGGCCGACGGATCCCGAGCGTTCCCGCGCGTTCTACGGCGAGTTGCTGGGGCTGCCCGTGTACCGCGAGTTCGGCACGGGTCCGGAGCGCGGCACCGTCTACTTCCTCGGCGGGGGCTTCCTGGAGGTGTCCGGCCGGTCCGAGAGCCCCGTTCCGCCCTCCGTCCGGCTGTGGCTCCAGGTCGCGGACGCCGGAGCCGCCCACGAGGAGCTGGTGGCGAAGGGCGTGGGGATCGTCCGGCCGCCGGTGAAGGAGCCGTGGGGGCTGGTCGAGATGTGGATCGAGGACCCGGACGGCGTCCGGATCGCGCTCGTGGAGGTCCCGGCCGATCATCCGATGCGCTACCGGCCGGGCATCTGACCCGGTCGCGGCCCGCGGTCAGCCGCGGGGGCCGCCGAGCCGGCCCTCCAGCTGGATGAGGAGTTCACCGAGGGCCCCGGCGAGTTCGCCCTGCTGTGCGCCGTCCAGGCCGGAGAGCGCGGCCGTCTCGTAGGCGAGTTGTTCGGGCAGGACGGAGTCGACCAGTTCGCGTCCGGCGTCGGTGAGGCGGACGTGGGCGACCCGGCGGTCGCGGTCGTCGCTGCGCCGCTCGACCAGCCCGCGCTCGCTCAGCTGTTTGAGCCGCTTGGTGACGGCGGCGCCGGAGGAGAACGTCTCCCGGGCGAGTTCGCCCGGGGTCAGCTCGTGGTCGGTGCGCCGCAGGGTGCCGAGGACGTCGAACTCGGGCCGGGTGAGCCCTGCGTGGCGCAGCGGGGCGTCCTCCGCCTGCTGGAGGAGGGCGGCGCAGCGGTTGATGCGGCCGATGATCTCCATGGGGCGGGTGTCGACGTCGGGCCGCACGATCCGCCACTGCCGGACGACGGTGGCCACAGTGTCGTGCGCGGGGGTGCGCGCGGGGTCGTGCGCGGGGGTGTGAGCGGGGGTGCGCGCGGGGCCGGGGGTGCCCGCCCGGCCGTCCCCGGTTCTCCCGCCGTCCGCCGGGTGTGCCGCGCCCGTCGCCTTCGCCGCCGTCATGCCCGTGTGTCCTCCGAGGTGTGCGGTGTGTGCAGTCCCTGACGTCGTACCGTCGCGGCGAGCGTACGGTGTGCCGACTGTTCGGCCGCCAGCACCCGCTCCTCGGGCAGCGCGCGCTGCCACCATTCGCCCGCCGCGGCGTCGGCGGCGGCGCGCAACTCGACGACGGCGGCGGCCAGCGCACGCCGCGCGGACTCCAGTGCGCCGGGCGCCGGGCGCTCGGCGGCCACCGTGCGCGCCGCGTGCTCCCGCGCGCGCTCCACCGTCCTGACCGCCTGTTCGACCCGGTCACCGGCCCGCCGGTTGGTGACGGCGACGGCCGCGAGGAAGCCGACCAGCGCGCCCACGAGCGTGTCCAGGACCCGGTCGGCGATCAGCTCGCCCGGCTGCTGGAAGCGCGCGAACTCGGTGACGAGGAGCGCCATCGGGGTCACACACACGGTGCCGAGCCAGTAGTTGCGGCCCATGAACGCCTCGGCGGCGAAGTTGAAGGCCAGGCAGCACAGCACGAGGGCCACCGGGGCGAGATGGGCGAGGGGGACGATCACGGCGAAGAGCAGGACGCCGAGGACGTTGCCGACGACGCGCTGGACGGCGCGGCTCCAGGTGAGCGTGACGTTGGCCTGGTACAGGGAGGCGGCAGTGACGAGCGCCCAGTACGGGCGGCCGACGCCGAGCGCGAGCGCCGCGGCACCGGCGAGGGCGCAGCCGAGTGCGGTGCGCAGCGCGATCGGGGCGAGGTGGCCCCACCCGTCGCGCAGCGGCCGCACGGGGGCCTCGCGCGCGGCTTCCGCCTCGGCCTCGACGCCGAGGAGTTCCTCCGCCGCCTCCCCCAGGCCGCCGGCGTCGGGGACGGGTCCGTTACCGCGCAGGGCGCGGGCCCAGTCGCGCAGCCGGCCGGGGTCGGTGTCGGCGGGCGCGGCGAGCGCAACCTCCGCCCGGACCAGGAGCCGCCGCAGGGCCCGACGCGTGGCGGTCGAACGGGTGGGCGGGAGCAGGGACTGCCAGGCGGTCTGCACGGCGGCCGCGGCCGCGGCGTGCGCCCGGCCCGCGCCCTCGCCGGTGCCGCCCGTCGCGGCGTACGCGGCGGCCGCCCGCAGCGCCTGCGCGGTCGTACGGCGCTCGGGTCCGTGCGGCCGGAGGAGCCCCGGGGCCATCCCGACGAGCCACGCCCAGGCACCGGCGACGGCGGCCAGCGCGAGATGTCCGGGGACCTGCCCGGGGGACTGCGGCACGAACAGGGCGGCGGAGGCGATGAAGGTGAGGATGACGTGGCCGGGCGGGCCGATGCGGGTGGCGTCGCACAGCGTCTTCTGTACGGCGGCGATCAGCGCGCCGACGAGCACCAGGACGAGGGCGTTGGTGGTGAGCGAGGCCGCCACCAGGGCGAGGGCGAGGCCGGCGAGCATGCCGGCCACCACCCAGGCGAGGACGCGCGCCCGCGCGGCGTAGGGGCGGCTGTGCGCGTAGAGGGCGCAGAGCCCGCCCGCCATCGTGTACATCGCCAGGTCGAGACGGCCGACGGCGAGCAGGGCGAGGTTGGGCGGCGCGACGGAGGCGACGCTGCTCAGTGCGGGCTTGAACCAGATGTCGGACGGACTGACCAGGCGCAGGACGGCGAGGAACGGGAGCCGGCGGATCCGTGGGGGCTTGGCGTGGGCACGAGGGGAGGCACTGGGCATGCGGAAAGCTTAACATGTGTTTTACTCGTGAAACATATCGTCCGCGTCCGGCGGCTTCGGGAGCGCGGTGTGCCGCGCGCGCTCCCCCACCTACCTCTTTGCGCCCTTTTGCGCGTCCTCCCGCCGGGGCATGCCCTGACCGACGGTGAGGACCGGCCGCGGTGACCGCTGCGGTGACCGGCCGCGGTGACCGCTGCGGTGACCGGCCGCGGTGACCGACTGTTCCGGCCGCCGTCCCCCAGCGGACGCGGCACCGAACGAACGGGGGGACGGGTGCACGTGCACGGATCGACTTCGCCCGGGTGGCTGCTCGTCGCGTTGTGCGCGGTGACCGGGGCCTACTGTCTGCTGCGCACGCGCAGCGCCGTCGAGGAGCAGCGCCGGGCGGCGGGCGGCGAGGCGCTGATGGGGTTCGGCATGGCGGCCATGGCGGTCCCGGCCGCGGTCATGGCGCCGCCGCGCTGGGCGTGGGGGATCTGCGCGCTGGTGTTCGGGGCGGCGGCGATGCGCGCGGTGTGGGCGGCCCGGGCGGGAGGGCACCATCTGCACCACCTCGTGGGCTCGGGCGCCATGGCCTACATGGCGGCCGTCATGTCCGCCTCCCCCTCGTCCGGCCACCACGGACACGGCTCGGCCGCGGGTCCACCGGCCGTGACGGGGGTGCTGGCGCTGTACTTCGCCGGGTACGTGCTGTGGTCGGGCGCCCGCTTGATACCGGCCCCGACCGTAGTCGGCGGAAACGGCCGGGTCGGCGGGGTCGGCGGGATCGGCAGGGCCGAGGGCGGCCGACGCGGTGGCGCGGCCGGCGCGGGGGCCGTCCTGTGGAGGGACCGGCTCGAACTGGCGCGCGCCTGCCGTCTGTCCATGGCGATGGGGATGCTCGCGATGCTGCTGATGATGTGAGGCCGCGCTCCGTGGCGTGCGTCACTTTGCGCGGACGGCGCGTATCCCGGGGCACCGCCCGGCTCATAGGCTTCGCCCATGATGGTTCCCGCGGCACTGCTGCTGCTCGGCGCCTTGACCGCCGTCGTCGCCCCACGGCTGCTCGCGCGGGCCGACTGGCCGGACCGGGAACCCGTGGTCGCCCTGTGGGTGTGGCAGTGCGTCGTGGCGGCCGTCCTCGTCGCCTGCGTCCTGTCGATGACGCTGAGCGCGGCCGCCGCCTGGGGCGCGGTGCGCGGACACGTGTTCGCCCCGGCCCCGCACTCGGTCGTCAACGCCTACGCCCTGAGTCCCGGCGGCGGTTGGGCCGCGGCCACGGCGGTGGCGCTGGCCTGCGGCGGGCTGTGGAGCGGGGCCATGCTGGTCCGGGAGATCCTCCGGGCCCGCACCCACCGCCGGCGCAGCCGGAGCGAACTCCTCGTCCGTTCCCCGCTGTTGCCCGGCGAGGAGCCGGGGACCGACCGGCTGGTGATCATCGAGGGCGAGCGCCCCGACGCCTGGTGGCTGCCGGGCGCCGCACCGCAACTCGCCCTCACCACCGCCGCCCTGCGCCGGCTCGAGGGCCGGCAGCTGGACGCGGTGCTGGCGCACGAACAGGGCCATGCGCAGGCCCGGCACGACTGGCTGCTGCATTGCTCGGACGCGCTGGCCAACGGGTTCCCGCAGGTGCCGGTGTTCGCCGCGTTCCGGGACGAGATGCACCGGCTGGTCGAACTGGCCGCCGACGACATGGCCTCCCGCCGCTTCGGCCGCCTCACCACCGCCCTGGCCCTGGTCGGACTCAACGAGGACCGAGGGCTGTTCGGCCCCTGCCCGACCCCGCGGGCGCACGTCCCGCAGCGGGTCCACCGGCTGCTCACGCCCCCCGACCGGCTTCCCGCGTTCCACCGGCTCCGTCTGACGGCGACGGCCGCCCTGGTCCCCGTCGTCCCGGTCCTGGTGGCGTTCGTCCCCGGACTGAGGGCACTGGGATGACCGGGGCCGTTCGGACGCCACCGCACTCCGGGTGTGGTTCTCGGCCTCACCGGCCGGAGAGGATCGGACCATGCACCCGCCGCACGTCGACACACCACCGGACGCTCCGGCCTCCCCGCGCGCCGTCGCACGCCGCGGTGCGGTCGTCTGCGCCGCGCTCGCCGTCCCGGCCGTCCTGCTGACCCTGCTGGTCGCCTTCTCCTGGCATCCGCTCGTCTCGGCCGACGGCGACCTCGCGCGCACGACCCACCGCTGGGCCGTCGGGCACCCGGACCTCACGCACGCGTGCCGGATCCTGACGGACTGGGTGTGGGACCCCGTGACGATGCGGCTGCTGTGCGCGGCCGCCGTCGTGTGGCTGGTGTGGCGGCGCTCCGCCTGGCCGCTCGCGCTGTGGGTGGCGGCCACCTGCGCGCTGGGCACCCTGCTCCAGCAGTCCCTCAAGGCCCTGGTCGACCGGCCGCGTCCGGTGTGGCCCGACCCCGTCGACTCCGCCCACTACGCGGCCTTCCCCTCGGGGCACGCGCTGACGGCGACGGTGGTGTGCGGACTGCTGCTGTGGCTGCTGCGCCGGTACGGAGCCGGGCGCGCGCTGTGGCGTACGGCGGTGACGGCGGCCGTCGTGTCGGTCGTGGGCGTCGGGCTGACCCGGATCTGGCTCGGGGTGCACTGGCCCTCGGACGTCGTCGGCGGCTGGCTGCTCGGCGCCCTGCTGGTCGCCCTGGCGGTCACGTCCTGCGCGCGGTGGTGCGGCGACGTGCCCGCCCACCGGCCGGACGGGCGTCCTTGACCGGTACGGGGCCGCCCTCAAGGATCACGTCCATGGCTCTCAAAGGCGTGCTCTTCGACTTCTCCGGGACCCTCTTCCGCATCGAGTCCGCCGAGGCCTGGCTGCGCGCCACCCTCGCGGAGAAGGGCCTCGCCCTGCCGGAGCCCGAGCTGCTGCGGGCGGCCGGGGAACTGGAGGCGGTGGGCGCGCTCCCCGGCGGCGCCCCTCCGCTCCGGCCGCTGCCCAAGGACCTCGCCGGCCTCTGGCCGGTACGTGACCGGAGCGCGGAACTGCACCGGGCGGCGTACACGGGCGCCTCCCGGCTGGTGCCGCTGCCGTCACTGGAACCACCGGCCATCGAAGCGCCGGACCTGCCGGGCACCCCGGACCCGTCCCATGGCGTCGCCTCCCGCCCCGACCTGTACGACGCCCTGTACGACCGCCACATGACCCCGGCCGCGTGGAGCCCGTACCCCGATGCCGCCGAGACCCTCGCCGGGCTGCGCGAGCGCGGGATCGCGGTGGGTGTCGTCAGCAACATCGGCTGGGACCTGCGGCCGGTGTTCCGGGCGCACGGGCTCGACGCACACGTGGGGGCGTATGTGCTGTCGTACGAGCACGGGGTCCAGAAGCCGGATCCGCGGCTGTTCGCTCTGGCGTGCGACGCGCTGGGGGTGGCGCCCGAGGACACGCTCATGGTCGGTGACAACCGGGTCGCGGACGGGGGCGCGGCCGCCCTGGGGTGTGCGGTGCGCTTCGTCGAACCTCTGGCGGTGGCGGACCGGCCGGACGGCCTGCGGCCCGTGCTCGGCCTGGCGGGCTGACGGCGGGCGGGGAAAGGGGGCGCTCCGCCGCCGGGATGCCCGGGGGTGCCGGGATGCCCGGGGGTGCCGGGGTGCCGGGGGTGCCGCGTTGTGTCGGCTGCCCGGTCAGCCCTGGTAGTTCTCGACCTGCGAGACCGGGCGCGCCGTGGCCTCGTCCGGGTTCTCGCCGAACTCCGTCTTGGCGCGGCGCCGGCGCAGCAGGTCCCAGCACTGGTCCAGTTCCCGCTCGATGTCGCCGAGCCGCCGGTGTTCGGTGTCGCTGTCGATCCGCCCGGACGCGAGGGCGTCGCGCAGCGCACGCTCCTCGTCGACCATGGCCGTGATCCTGCCGAGAATCTGCTGCTCGTCCATGTCGTACGCCTCCTGGGGGCTCCCGCCCCACTCTAGGGAGGCATTCCGCGCACTGCGACACCTGTGCGAGGACCCGCGCCCGCCCGACCTGCCCGCGCCGCCCCACCGGTACGGGAACCGCGCCCGGGGCCGCTCCCGGACCGGGCGCGGCCCCGCCCCCCCGTTCCCCCCGCTTCCCCGCCGTCCGCCTCGGACGATCCCCCGCGTCGCCCGAGGCGGACGGCAGCCCCGACGGACCCGCGCCGACCGGGTCCGGGGATGCGTTGACTATAGTTGGCTGGCAGCCAGTCAACGCAGGAGTTACAGGATGTCGCCGCGCAGCGCCTCGGTCAATGAAGAATTGCGGCGGCGTTCCCGGGAACGGCTTCTCCAGGCCGCCGTGGAGCTCGTCGGCGAGCGGGGCTACGACGCCACGACGCTGACCGACATCGCGGACCGCGCCGGTTCGGCCCGGGGGCTGGTGTCGTACTACTTCCCCGGCAAGCGGCAGCTGCTCCAGTCGGCCGTGCACCGGCTGATGCACCGCACGCTGGAGGAAGGGCTCGAGCGCGCGCCGCGCACCGAGGACGGCCGCGAGCGCATGGCCCGGGCGATCGACGCGATCCTGGGCCTGACCCGGGACCACCCCGTGCTGATGCGGCACCACATGGCCGGAATCCTCCAGGCCGAGGGCTTCGTGCAGTGTCCCGAGCAGCAGCGGCTGGCCGAACTGCTGCGCGAGACGGTCGTCCGCAACGGTTCGGACCGTCCCGAGCAGGACTACCCCATGCTGCGCGCCCTGCTGATGGGGGCGGTCTACGCGGCCCTGGTGCCGGGGGCGCCGATGTCGCTGCCGGTGCTGCGGGCGGAGCTGTTCCGCCGGTACGGCCTCGCGTGGGAGCAGGGTGCTCCGCCGGAGAGCGGCGGGTCGACGGGGGCGCAGGGGGCGCACGCGACGGACCTCTCGCGCTTCTTCGCCACCGAGAGCCGGGACGAGGGACGCGCCGGGGAGCGCGCCGGGCAGCCAGCGGACGATTAGCCCGCCGGGCAGCGCGGGGGCGGGCGGCGCGCGGGAGCGGGCGGCGCGCACAGCTGGCCCCCGGCCCGCACGGGCGGGTGGCTCAGCCCGTCGTGCGGCCCCAGGTCGGTCCGAAGCGTGCCCAGTCCTCGTCCCACTGGTCCATCCGGCGGCGTTCCAGCCGGCCGCGCAGGAGCCGGCCGCACACCAGCGGAACCGTTCCGGCGCCGACCCCCGTCAGGGCACCGATCAGGGCGGCACGCGTGGCGGCCGTGGCGGCGGACGGGGGCTTGTTGACCAGCAGGCCCGCCGGGTCCGTCCAGACCGTGACCGTGGTGCCGCGCGTACTGCCGGCCGGGACCCTGGCCTGACCGGAGCGGGCGGCGCCGTCGGGGGCGGTCCAGCGGGCCTCGGCCCACACCCGGGCGCCGCCGGAGGCGGAGGCGGGCGCGTTCTCCAGGAGCCGGGCGACCACGGGCCGCCAGTCGGCCCGCTCCCGGGCGAGGGTCCGCTCGACCGTGTGCGTCGCCGCCACACCGGCGAGCACGCCGCCGGTCACGGTGACGATCCAGGTGACCAGCACCACCCAGGCCTCGGCCCTGTCGCTGCGACGGCGCAGCGGATTGCGCCGCCACCGCCAGAGCCAGACCCCGCGTCGTCGGAATGCCATCTTCACCGGCATCCTCCTCACCGCCCCGGAACCGTCGACACGCCGGACGTCCGCCGCCCGCCCTCTCCTACGCGGGCGGCCGCCGTCCTGCTCATGTGAGGTGCGTCGCCCGTGCGGCGCGCCGACCGTCCAGGTACCCGGATCCGGGGCGCCCGCACCGGCACCGTGCGGTCCGCCGCGGAGTCGGTCCGCGGCCGTCCGGGAGCCGTCGCGGAGTCGTTCCGGGGCCACTGTCAGTGGTGGGGTGCAGACTGGCCCATGTCTGGAACAACGAGGTTTCGGAGGTGGTCGGCATGTCCGACGTTCTGCTTACCGTGGGCACCCGCAAGGGGCTGTTCATCGGGCGCCGGCGGGGTGGCGTCTGGGAGTTCGACGAGCGGCCGTACTTCAACGCGCAGGCGGTCTACTCGGTCGCGATCGACACCCGCGGGCCGACGCCGCGGCTGCTGGTGGGAGGGGACAGCGCGCACTGGGGCCCGTCGGTCTTCCACTCCGACGACCTCGGGCGCACGTGGACGGAGCCGGCGCGGCCGGCCGTGAAGTTCCCGCAGGACACCGGGGCGTCGCTGGAGCGGGTGTGGCAGCTCCACCCGGCCGCGGCGGAGCCCGACGTGGTGTACGCGGGCACGGAACCGGCGGCGCTGTACCGCTCGGAGGACAGAGGGGAGAGTTTCTCCCTCGTCCGCCCCCTGTGGGAGCACCCGACGCGGAACAAATGGGTGCCGGGCGGCGGCGGTGAGGGGCTGCACACGGTACTCACCGACCGGCGCGACGCGGACGCGGTGACGGTCGCCGTCTCCACCGCCGGGGTGTTCCGCACGCGGGACGGCGGCGCGAGCTGGGCGCCGTCCAACTCCGGTGTCTCGGCGGTCTTCCTGCCGGATCCCGACCCCGAGTTCGGCCAGTGCGTGCACAAGGTCGCCCGGGACGCGGCCGACCCCGACCGGCTCTATCTTCAGAACCACTGGGGTGTGTACCGCAGCGACGACACGGGGGCGCACTGGACGCACATCGGCGAGGGGCTGCCGTCGACGTTCGGCTTCGCGGTGGCCGCGCATCCGCACCGCGGGGACACGGCGTACGTCTTCCCGATCAACGCCGACGCCGACCGGGTCCCGGCGGACCACCGGTGCCGGGTCTTCCGTACGGCGGACGCGGGCCGCACCTGGGAGCCGCTGACGGCGGGGCTGCCGCGGGAGGACCACTACGGAACGGTGCTGCGCGACGCGATGTGCACGGACGACGCGGACCCGGCGGGCGTGTACTTCGGCAACCGCAACGGCGAGGTGTACGCCTCGGCGGACGACGGGGACAGCTGGCGGCAGCTGGCCTCGCACCTGCCGGACGTGCTCTGCGTACGGGCGGCGGTGACCGGGTGAGCGGCACCGCGCCGACGGCGGTCAACGAGGCGCGGGCGGCGCCGGGTTCGCGAGCGAGACGGTCGATTCCGGCCACCGCCCGGCCATCGGTTGATCGTCACGGCGCGTCCGGCAGTAGGGTGACGGCCGTGGCACCACGACCCTTGCATGAGATCGTCGAACCGGGCTGGGCGAAGGCCCTGGACCCCGTGGCCGGACGGATCGCCGAGATGGGCGACTTCCTGCGCGCGGAGATCGCCGCCGGGCGGACGTACCTGCCGGCGGGACAACACGTCCTGCGGGCCTTCCAACAGCCCTTCGACGAGGTCAGGGTCCTGATCGTCGGGCAGGACCCGTATCCGACCCCGGGGCACGCGGTGGGGCTGTCGTTCTCCGTCGCGCCGGAGGTGCGGCCGCTGCCGGGCAGCCTGCTCAACATCTTCCGCGAGCTCCACACCGACCTGGGGGTGCCGCAGCCGTCCAGCGGTGATCTGACGCCGTGGACGCGGCAGGGCGTGCTGCTGCTCAACAGGGCGCTGACGACGGCCCCCCGCAAGCCGGGCGCGCACCGCGGGAAGGGCTGGGAGGAGGTCACGGAGCAGGCGATACGGGCGCTGGCCGGCCGGGGCCGTCCGCTGGTGTCGATCCTGTGGGGCCGCGACGCCCGCAATCTGCGCCCGCTCCTCGGCGACCTGCCGTCCGTGGAGTCCTCGCACCCGTCCCCGATGTCGGCCGACCGCGGCTTCTTCGGCTCCCGCCCGTTCAGCCGCGCCAACGACCTGCTGGCCCGCCAGGGCGCGACCCCGGTGGACTGGCGCCTTCCGTGACACCGGTGTCGCCGGGGCGGGAGCGGCCGTGGGCCGTGCTCGGGGTGGACTCGGGTGGGTCCGGGTTGCGCGCGGTCTTGGCGCGGGCCGACGGTTCGGTGGCCGCCGGGCCGTTCGCCTCCGGCGAGCCGGTGCGGACCGGGGAGCGGGGGATCGACGCCGGGCATCTGCTGGCGCAACTCGTGCCGGCCGTGCGGCGGCTGCTGGCGGAGGCGGGGGCGGACGCGCCGGCCGCCGTGGCCGTCGGGGCGGCCGGGATGGCGACGCTCGGTGACGGGCTGCGGGCCGAGCTGCCCGCCGCCCTGGAGCGGGAGCTGGGCGTGTCGCGGCTCGCGCTGGCCGCCGACGCCGTCACCGCCTACACCGGTGCGCTCGGCGCCCGGCCGGGCGCGGTCGTCGCGGCCGGCACCGGGCTGATCGCCGTCGGCACGGACCTGTCCGGCTGGCGCCGGGCGGACGGCTGGGGACATCTGCTCGGCGACTGCGGGGGCGGCGCGTGGATCGGCCGGGCCGGGCTGGAGGCCGCGCTGCGGGCGCACGACGGGCGGCCGGGGGGTTCGGCGGTGCTGCTGCGGCGGGCCGAGGAGGTGTTCGGGCCGGTCGCCGGGCTGCCGGGGCGGCTGTATCCACGGACGGACCGGGCCGCCGTACTCGCCTCGTTCGCGCCCGAGGTGGCCGCCCGCGCCGGGGACGACCCGGTCGCGGCGGGTGTGCTGCGGGATGCCGCCCGGCATCTCGCGGAGTCCGCGGCGGCCGTCTGTCCGCCCTCCGGGCAGCCCCGGCTGGCCGTCACCGGCGGCCTGTTGAAGCTGGGCGAGGCGCTGACCGTCCCGCTGGCGGAGGAGCTGTCGCGCTGTCTGCCGCATGCGCGGCGGGTGCCCGCCGAGGGCGACCCGCTGCACGGCGCGGTGCGCATCGCGTGCGACCTTGCGGCGGGATCGCTCGCGCTCCCCCAGGACGCGCGGATGCTGCACGTGACCGTCGACGGGAGGACGCCGCCGCCCGCCGCCGCCGGGCAGTGACCCCGGGCCGGCCACCGCACCGACGACATGACTTTTCAGCCACCCGAACGTGGGACTCCGCCCGATGCCGGTTCCCCCCGGGGCGGGACGGACCGCCGCCTCCCCCGACAGCCCTGACAATCGTCCGCCGACATGGCCGAACCATGCCGATCGTCTCGAATTCGTACGTACCTCATCAGACAAATCCGGACGGATACCGCTCACCTGCACCCTCCCCGAACAGGGGAGCCCAGGAAGCCAGTAGCATGCGGCGCCATGAGCTCCCCCACTGGGCCCGCGAATGGCCTGCCTGTACGAATGCCGCGTCCGCGTCAGCCCGGGCGGCACCGCCGTCCGGAACCCCTCGCCGTTCCCGAGGGTTCGCCCGCGCTCGTCCTCGCGGTGCCGGGCACGCCCAGCGCCGCGATGCGCAGCCTCGCCGAAGAGGTGGTGAGCATCGCGCGGTCCGAGCTGCCCGGTCTCGATGCCCGCATCGCGTACGTGGACGGGGACGAGGCCGAGTTCCCCGCGCTGGGGCACGTCCTGGCCCGCGCGGCCGAGGAGCGCACCGCCCGCTACGAGCAGGCGCGCGCCGCCGGCAGCGACGCCAAGGAGCCCGACGGCCCCGTGGGCGTCGTCGTGCCGCTGCTCGCCGGGCCGGACAACGCGCTGCTGCGCCGGATCCGCCAGGCCGTCATGGAGAGCCGGATCGCGGCCGAGCTGACGGACGTCCTCGGCCCGCACCCGCTGCTCGCCGAAGCGCTGCACGTACGGCTCTCCGAGGCCGGTCTGGCCCGCGCCGACCGCGCCCGTCTGTTCACCGTGGCGACCGCGGCCGACGGCATCGTCCTGGCCTCGGTGGGCGGCGACGAGGCGGTGCAGGCGGCCGGGATCACCGGCATGCTGCTCGCGGCGCGGCTCGCCGTGCCGGTGATGGCGGCGGCCCTGGACGAGGAGGGCGCGATCTCGGCCGTGGCCGAGGAGCTGCGGGCGGCCGGTTCGCAGCAGCTCGCGCTCGCGCCGTACCTGGTCGGCCCCGAGATCGAGGAGGGCCTGCTGGAGGCCGCCGCGAAGGAGGCGGACTGCGCGACGGCCGAGCCGCTGGGGGCGTACCCGGCGATCGGCAAGCTGGTGCTCGCCAAGTACACGACGGCGCTCGGCATCGCCCAGCCGCAGCCGCAGGGCACGCCGGTGCGCTGAGCCGCCGGACGTCGGCGGAAGCCGGTACGAGAACGCGAAAAGGGCCCGCTCCCCCCGGGGAGGCGGGCCCTTCGGCATGTCCCGGTGTGACCCGGTGTGCCCGGTGTCCGGCCCGGCTCAGGCGAACACCACGCAGGAGGCCGCCGGGGCCTCCAGTGAGCCGCCCGCGCGCGGCAGCCCGGAGGACGGGTCGAGCGCGAACCAGGCGACGTTCCCGGAGTGCTCGTTGGCCACGTACAGGAAGCGGCCCGACAGGGCGAGGTCGCGCGGCCAGGCGCCGCCGCAGGGCACGGTCGCCATCAGCCGCAGGCCCTCGCCGCCCGGCTCGACGGCGAGGACGGACACCACGTCCTGGCCGCGCGTCGAGGTCCACACGAAGCGGCCGTCGGGCGAGACCACGATGCCGGAGGGGTACGCGTCGCCGTCGGGGGCGCTCGGCAGCACGGAGGTCTCGCCGAGCGGCTTGAGCGCGCCGGCGTCGGCGTCCCAGCGGCAGACGGTGACCGTGGGCGACAGTTCGTTGACGACGTACGCGTGTTCCCCGTCGGGGTGGAACGCGAGGTGGCGGGGGCCGGAGCCGGGGCGCAGCGCGTACTCGTGGCGCAGGACGGGCACCCCGGCCTCCAGGGTGCACACGCGGACGGAGTCGGTGCCGAGGTCGACGCTCACCAGCCAGCGGCCGCTGGGGTCGGGCTGCACCTGGTGGGCGTGCGGGCTCTGCTGGCGCTTGGGGTCGGGGCCCGAGCCGGTGTGCCGGAGCACGCCGGACGCCGCGTCCGCGAGGGTGCCGTTGGGGCGCAGCGGGACGGCCGTGACGCTGCCGGAGACGTAGTTGGCGGTCACGACGTGCCCGGCGTGCACGCTGAGGTGGGTGGGGCCGCCGCCGTCGACGGGGACCGGGGTGCCGACGCGCTCCGGGGTGTCGCCGGTGACGCGGAAGGCCGCGACGGCGCCGTCGGACGTCTCGCTGACGGCGTAGAGCAGTCCGGCCGTGGGGGCCAGGGCGAGGAAGGAGGGGTCGGGTACGTCGTCGGCGGCGCCGAGGGGGGTGAGGGCGCCGGTGTCCTCGTCGACGGTCGCGGTCAGGACACCGCGGCCGCCCTCCGCCGTGTAGGACCCGATGTACGCCCGCCGTTCGCCGCCGTCGGTCACGCCCACGTCCGTCCCCTCTCGCCGCGCTCGATCCGTCGCAGGCGACGGTAGCAGGGGGTCTAGACCAGGCCGGGGCGGCGCCCCCGGGGACGTGACGGGCTCCCGCGCGCGGGGGCGGTTTCGGGCTCCGCCCCGGAGCCCGGGCGGCCCGGGGGCCGGTGTGGGCCGCGGCGCGCTGTCGGGCTCAGCCTCATCAGCCTTTCAGGGGGGTGGCGAGGGCTGTCAGGGTGTGTTCCAGGGTGTGGAGGTGGGTGAGGGCCCGTTCCACGGCCGGGTGCGGGGGGTGGGGCGCCGGCGGGGGTGTGGTCGTGCGGGTGGGAACCGCGCCCAGGAGTGTGTGCACCGCCGTCTCCACGCGGGCGCAGGCCGCGGTCAGGCGGGTGTCGTGGGAGGCGTCGGGGTGGGCGGCGACCGTCGCGAGGCCGCGGGTTTCGCGGACGCATTCGTCGAGCAGGGCGAGGACCGTTCGTGCGCGCGCTCCGCGCGCCCGCAGTGGGTTGAGCGGGTGCACCAGCGGCGCGAGCGCCATCCGTACGCGTCCCAGGATCGCTTCGAGCTCCGCCACGCGCGGCGCGGGGTCGGCCCCCTCGTCGCCCGCGAGGCGGCGGGACGCGGCGGTGGCGCAGGCGTGCACGGCGTGCAGTGCCCGCCGCACCCAGTGGTCGGTGACGGCGTGCGTCGTGACCGGCAGCACCAGCGCGACGGCGAGCGCCGCGCCGAGCGCGCCCACGCCCGTCTCGGCCAGCCGCAGGCCGAGCAGCCCGGGGTGCAGCACGCCCAGCAGCCCGTAGAGCAGGCCCGCCATGACCGTCACGAAGAACATCATCCAGCTGTACGACAGGGGCGCCGAGTAGAAGATCCCGAAGACGCACACCGCGACGAGGGCCGCCGTCGGCACCGGGGCCCCGTGCAGCGGCACGGCCACCAGCAGGCCGGCGACCAGCCCGGTGACCGTGCCGAGCAGCCGCCGGAAGCCGCGGACCAGTGTCTCGCCGCGCGAGGCGGTGTTGACGAAGATCCACCAGGCGGCGCCGACGGCCCAGTACCAGCGCTCGTACGACAGCAGCTCGCCGGCGGCCGTCGCGAAGGCGCAGGCGACGGTGGCCTGGAAGGCCTGCCGGGTGGTGTGCCGGGCCAGTCCGCGCCCGGCCGGCGGGGCCGGTGCGGCGGGCGGGGCCGTACCGCGCTCCACGCACCACAGCCCGAACCGGACCCCGGCGGCGGTGCCGAGCGACAGCAGCACCGCGGCGGTCAGGCGCGGGAGCGCGTCGGGGACGGCGTGCAGGAACTGGGCGGTGAAGAACATCATGAACGCGAAGATGCCGAGCGCGTGGCCGCGCGGGCCCCAGCGACGGGCGTACACCCCCGCGAGCACGATCGCGAGCCAGGCGGCGTCGCGGAGCAGCGGGAGCCCGTGCAGCGCCGAGGCGAGCGCGAGCACCGGCAGCCCGGCGGCCGGAAGCAGTGCGGTGGTGACCGCCTGGCCGCGTACGGTCGGGTCGGCGACGGTGAACAGCGCGAGCAGGGCGGCAAGTCCGCCCGTGATCGACGCGGGCAGCGGCAGTCCCGCCGCCGCGCAGACGGTCACGGCGAGGCCGATGCCGAGCACCGCGCGCAGCGAGACCCGTAGCCGGGTCCGGCCCGGGTCCGCTGCCGTCAACATCCTCTTGACCGTCTCCACCGTCGCTTCTCCGCCCCCCATGGACATGGAAAGGCGCCGCGGGCACGGATCCGGCTTCGTTGCCGTCCTGCGCTGCGCGGCGCCATTGATGTGGCGAAGATAAGCGGGGGCGCGGGCGTGGCTCAACAGCGGCTCGTCGCGCTGGGCCATTGGTACAGTCGGCGACGCTAGACGCCGCCGACCGGAGGGCCAACGGACCATGGCCGTGGATCAGCTCGACACCCGCATCCTGCGACTGCTGCTGGAGCAGCCGCGCACCAGCGTGCGGGAGTACGCGCGCATCCTGGGGGTCGCGCGCGGCACCGTGCAGGCGCGGCTCGACCGGCTGGAGCGGGTCGGGGTGATCACCGGTACGGCGCCGTCCCTCTCCCCCGCCGCGCTGGGACATCCGGTGCTGGCGTTCGTGCACGTGGAGGTGGAGCAGGGGCGGCTGGACGAGGTGGGTGACGCGCTCGCCGCCGTCCCCGAGATCGTCGAGGCGTTCTCCACGACGGGGGGTGGAGATCTGCTCGCACGGGTGGTCGCGCGGGACCACGCGCATCTGGAGGACGTGGTGCAGGCGGTGATCAGCGTGCCGGGGGTTGTCCGCACGCGGACGGAGGTGGCGTTGCGGGAGCGGGTGCGGTACCGGTTGCTGCCGCTGGTGGCGGCGGTGGGCCGCGCGGCGGCCACCGCAGCCGCCGGCTCGGGCGCGAGCCCGCCACCGGGCTGACGGCGCGCGGCGGCCTCCCGGCCAGGGGCGCCGTACGGGCTCGGGTGGACAGGTCCGGTGCGGGTGCGCTGTGGCTGGTCGCGCAGTTCCCCGCGCCCCTTGAAAGCAGGCGGCGCCCTCTGCTTCGAGGGGCGCGGGGAACCGCGCGAAGTACCCCCACCGGCCGACAGCCGACAACGCACCCCACGCCGCCCCCCGTCAGGTCAGGGCCGCGGCCACCTGGGCCGCTGCCCTGGCGACCAGGGCGTTCTCCGTGGGCCCCGCGGGGTCCTTCTTCGTCGAGAGGACCGCGAGGAGCAGCGGGGGACGGCCGGGGGGCCAGGCGACGCCGACGTCGTTGGCGACGCCGTAGCTCGCGCCGCCGCCGGTCTTGTCGGCGAGGGTCCAGTCGTCCGGCAGCCCGGTGCCGAAGCGCTCGCCGTTCGTGGTGTTGGCGATCAGCCACCCCGTCAGCCGCTCCCGGTCGGCGTCCGGCAGCGCGCGGCCGAGGAGGAGGCGCGCGTAGGTGCGGCCGATGGCGTGCGGCGTGGTGATGTCCGTCGTCCGCCACGGCTCCGCCGAGTTGAGGTCCGGCTCCCACCGGTCGAGCCGGGTCGTGCGGTCGCCGAGCGAGCGGCAGAACCGGGTGATCCCGGTCGGCCCGCCCAGCTCGCTCAGCAGCAGGTTGCCCGCGCAGTTGTCGCTCTCGGAGACCGCGGCGGCGCACAGCGCCTCGACCGTCATGCCGTCGGCGAGGTTCTCGGGCCGGCCGGTGACGGGCGCGTAACCGGAGTCCGTCACCTGCTGCTCGGTGTACCGGATCCGCTTGGCGAGGAATTCGCCGTTCCGGTCCAGGTCGCGCAGGACCGCCCCGGCGGCGAGTGTCTTGAACACCGAGCAGAGGGCGAACGTCTCGTCGGCGCGGTACCGCACGCTCCGCCCGGTGGCCGTGTCGTACGCGTAGACGCCGAGGCGCGCGGCGTACTCCTCCTCCAGCGCGCGGAACCGCCGGGCGAGCCCGGCGGTTCCCGCGGAGGCGGAGGCGGAGGCGGAGGCGGAGACGGACGCGGAGGCCTGCGCGGCGGGCAGGGCGACGGCGAGGGCCGCCCCCGCGCCGAGGGTCAGCGCGGTACGACGGCCGGGGCGGAGGTCGGTGTGTCCCAGGGGTCCCAAAACGGTGCTCTCCTGTTCCTGCGCATGGTGTGGCTGTCCACGTGGCCGGCCGCATGACTGTTCACACGGCCGTCCACGTTCGTGATCATCTTCATGGACGCCCCACAAGGAGACACAGTTCCACCGACCCCGCCCCTCACGCCGCCTCCGCCGCCACCCCCCGCTCCCCGCCGTCCCGGTGGATCGGCGTGCCCGAGCCGGTGAGCGGTACGCCCGTGCCGCCCCGCCGGACCGCGACGATCTCCGCGGCGATGGACAGCGCCGTCTCCTCCGGCGTACGGGCGCCGAGGTCGAGCCCGATCGGCGACCGCAGCCGCGCCAGCTCGGCCTCGCTCACGCCGACCTCGCGCAGCCGCCGCTCGCGGTCGGCGTGCGTGCGCCGGGACCCCATGGCCCCGACGAACGCGGCCGGTCGTCGCAGCGCCTCCTGAAGCAGCGGCACGTCGAACTTGGCGTCGTGGGTCAGGACGCACAACACCGTGCGGGCGTCGGTCCCCGTGCCGCGCAGATAGCGGTGCGGCCAGTCGACGACGACCTCGTCGGCCTCCGGGAAGCGGGCCCGGGTGGCGAAGACCGGGCGGGCGTCGCACACGGTGACGTGGTAGCCGAGGAACTTGCCCGCCCGCACCAGGGCCGCCGCGAAGTCGATCGCCCCGAAGACGATCATGCGGGGCGGCGGCACGCTGGACTCGACGAGCAGGGTGAGCCCGCCCGGGCAGTGGCTGCCGTCCTCGGCGACCTCGACGGTGCCGGTGCGGCCCACGTCGAGCAGCGCCCGGGCCTGGACCGCCGCCGTGCGGTCCAGTTCCGGGTGGCCGCCGAGCCCGCCCTCGTACGCTCCGTCGGAGCCCACGGCCAGGACGTGGCCGAGGAGTTCGGCCGGGCCCCGTACGACGCGGGCGACGGCGGCCGGTTCACCGGAGGCGGCGGCCGCCAGTGCCGTACGGAGTGCCTCCCGCGCGGGGGCGTCGCCGCCGACCGGGGTGACCATGATGTCGAGGACCCCGCCGCAGGTCAGGCCCACGGCGAAGGCGTCCTCGTCGCTGTAGCCGAACCGCTGGACGACGGTGGCGCCGTCCGCCAGCGCCTCCTGGCACAGCTCGTAGACCGCGCCCTCGACGCAGCCGCCGGAGACCGAGCCGATCACCGTGCCCTCGCTGTCGACGGCGAGGGCGGCGCCGGGGCCGCGGGGCGCGCTGCCGCCGACGGCGACCACCGTGGCCACCGCGAACTCCCGGCCCTCGGCCAGCCAGTCGTGCAGTTGCCCGGCGAGGTCAAGCATCCGGTGCTCCCGAGCCCTGGGCCCCCAGCACCCGGTCGGGGCGGATGGGCAGGTGGCGGTGGCGTACGCCGGTGGCGTGCCAGACCGCGTTGGCGATGGCCGCGGCGGCGCCCACGATGCCGACCTCGCCGACGCCCTTGATGCCGACCGGGTCGTCGGGGTCGTCGTCCTCGATCCAGTCGGCCTCGACGTGCGGCACGTCGGCGTGGGTGGCGACGTGGTAGCCCGCGAGGTCGGCCGCGTAGAGGCCGCCGGTGGCCCGGTCCCGTACCGCCTCCTCGTGCAGGGCCATGGAGATGCCCCAGATCATGCCGCCGACGAGCTGGTTGCGTGCGGTGAGCGGGTTGACGATGCGGCCGGCCGCGAAGATACCGAGCATCCGGCGCACCCGGACCTCGCCGGTGGCGGGGTCCACGGCCACCTCGGCGAACTGCGCGCCGAAGGAGTGCCGTTCCTTCTGCGCGAGGGTGCGGAGGGCCGCGGTGGTGTCCGCGCGCACGGTGATGCCCTCGGGCGGGATGCCGGTGCCGAGAGCGAGCCGTTCGCGCAGCTCCCGCCCGGCGGCGTTGACGGCCCACGCCCAGGAGCGGGTGCCCATCGAGCCGCCGGCGATCATCGCGGGCCCGAAGTCGCTGTCGCCGATGCGCACCCGTACGCGGTCCACCGGCACTTCGAGCGCGTCGGCGGCGAGCAGGGTGAGCGCGGTGCGGGCGCCGGTGCCGATGTCGGCCGCGGCGATCCGCACGGTGAACGTGCCGTCCGGCTCCGCCGTCGCCAGCGCCGTGGAGGGGCCGGCCCCCGAGTGGAAGGAGGCGCCGGCCACACCGGTGCCGAGCAGCCAGCGGCCGTCGCGGCGCACACCGGGGCGCGGGTCGCGGTCGGCCCAGCCGAAGCGGCGGGCGCCCTCGTGGAAGCAGCCGAGCAGGTTGCGGGTGCTGAACGGCAGCCCGGAGACCGGTCCCCGGTCGGGTTCGTTGCGCACCCGCAGCTCGATCGGGTCCAGGCCGGTCTTCTCGGCGAGTTCGTCGAGCGCCGATTCGAGGGCGAAGGACCCGGGCGCCTCGCCGGGGGCCCGCATGAAGGTCGGGGTCGGCACGTCGAGGGGGACGACGAGGTTGGCCGTGTGGTGCGCGGCGGCGTCGTACATCACCCGGGGCACACCGGCGCTCGGCTCGACGAACGTGTGGACGGTGGAGGTCTGGCTGACGGAGCGGTGCTCCAGCGCGCGCAGCCGCCCGTCGGCGTCGGCGCCCAGCCGCATGCGCTGCACGGTGGGGCTGCGGTAGCCGGTGAGCGAGAACATCTGGCGGCGGGTCATGACGACGCGCACCGGCCGGTGCAGGACGGTGGCGGCCATCACGGCGGCGACCTGGTGGGCGCGCACGCCCTTGCTGCCGAAGCCGCCGCCGATGTGCTCGGAGCGCACCCGGACCGCGCTCGGGTCGAGGGAGAACATCTGGGCGAGTTCGTTCCGCACCCAGGTGGCGCCCTGGTTGGAGTCGACGAGCTCGAGCCGGCCGCCGTCCCAGCGGGCGGTCGCCGCGTGCGGCTCCATCATGCTGTGGTGCTCTTCGGCCGTGGTGTACTCGGCGTCCACGACGTGCGCGGAGGCGGCGAGTTCGGCGTCCAGGTCGCCCTTCTCCGTCACCCCGGGCATGACGCCGTCGACCGGGCGCGCGTCCGGGTCGTCCCCGGTGAAATCGATGTGGTGGGGCTCTTGTTCGTAGTGGACGACGAGCGACTCGGCGGCCTCGCGGGCCTGTTCGGAGGTGTCGGCGACGACGAGCGCCACCGGCCAGCCGAGATAGGGCACGCGGTCGGTCTGGAAGACGGTCGTGGTCGGGTCCGGCAGGCCCGTCATGCCCACGTACTGGGTCTCCACGCGCGGGGCGTTGCCGTGGTGCAGCACGGCGCGCACGCCGGGCATGGCGAGGACGGGTTCGGTCTCGACGGACGTGATCCGGCCGCGGGCGACGGTGGAGAGCACCAGCCAGCCGTGGGCGAGGTCGGCGAACGGGATCTCCCCGGCGTAGCGGGCCGCGCCGGTGACCTTGTCGCGGCCCTCCACCCGGGTGTGCGCGGTGCCGACGACACCGATCGGTGTCGTACGGCCGGTGGTGGCGGTGGTCATCGGGCTGCCTCCTCGGCGAGTTCGGTGAGCACGGCCACCACGAGGTTGCGCATCAGCGTCACCTTGTACGCGTTGTCGCGCAGCGGCCGGGCGGCGGCCAGTTCGGCGTCCGCGGCGGCGGCGAACGTCTCGGCGTCGGCCGGTGCCCCGGTCAGCGCGCGTTCGGCGGCGCGGGCCCGCCAGGGGCGGGAGGCGACCGCGCCGAAGGCGAGCCGCACGTCGCGTACGACGCCGTCGGAGACGTCGAGCGCGGCGGCGACGGAGCCGATGGCGAAGGCGTACGAGGCGCGCTCGCGCACCTTGCGGTAGCGGGAGCGTGCGGCGACCGGGGCGGGCGGCACGGTGACGCCGGTGATCAGGGCGCCCGCCGGCAGGGCGGTCTCCCGGTGCGGGGTGTCGCCGACGGGGAGGTAGGAGTCGGCGAGCGGCAACTCGCCGGGGCCGTCGGCGGTTTCGTAGGTGACGACGGCGTCGAGCGCGGTCAGCGCCACACCCATGTCCGAGGGGTGCGTGGCGACGCAGTGGTCGGAGGCGCCCAGGATGGCGTGGTTGTGGTGCTCGCCCTCGATGGCGGGGCAGCCGCTGCCGGGTTCCCGCTTGTTGCAGGGCTTGGTCACGTCGGTGAAGTAGCCGCAGCGGGTGCGCTGGAGCAGGTTGCCGCCGACGGTGGCCATGTTGCGCAGCTGTCCGGAGGCGCCGGCCAGTACGGCCTGGGTGAGCACCGGGTAGCGGCGGCGGACCTCGGGGTGGACGGCGAGGTCGCTGTTGGTGACGGTGGCGCCGATGCGCAGTCCGCCGTCGGGCGTCGACTCGATCCGGTCCAGGGGCAGTTGGCGCACGTCCACGAGGAGTCCGGGGCGCTCCACGCCGGACTTCATCAGGTCGACGAGGTTGGTGCCGCCGCCGAGGAAGCGGGCGTCCGGGTCGGCGGTGAGCAGGGCGACGGCGCCGGAGACGTCACCGGCGCGCTGGTATCCGAACTCCTTCATGCCGCCGCCTCCGCGTCCGCCGTACGGCCGGTGTGCCCGGAGCCCGCGGGGTCGGTCCGCCGCTGCTCGGCGGTGGTGTCGGCCGCGCGGGAGACCGCCTGGACGATCGACACGTAGGCGGCGCAGCGGCACAGGTTGCCGCTCATCCGCTCGCGGATCTCCTCGGGGGTCAGCGGGGGTGGTCCGGCCTCGGGGCGTACGTCGTCGGTGACGGCGCTGGGCCAGCCGGCCGCGTGCTCCTCGATCACCGCGACCGCCGAGCAGATCTGTCCGGGGGTGCAGTAGCCGCACTGGTAGCCGTCGAGGTCGAGGAACGCCTGCTGCACCGGGTGCAACTCCTCGCCGCGCGCGAGTCCTTCGACGGTGGTGATCTCGCGTCCTTCGGCCGCGACGGCGAGTTGGAGACAGGACACCTCACGGCGTCCGTCGACCAGGACCGTGCAGGCGCCGCACTGTCCGTGGTCGCAGCCCTTCTTGCTGCCGGTGAGATCGAGCCGCTCGCGCAGGGCGTCGAGCAGGGTGGTGCGGTGGTCGACGGTCAGCGGGTACTTCTCGCCATTGATCTTCAAGGTGATGGCGCTGGACGTCGAGGGGGCCATGATCAGCTTCTTTCGTGTATCCGGAACACGTCGGTAAGGAGCACGGGGAGCACACGGAGGGGAGAGGATTCAGGGAGGACGGCATCGGGTCTGGACGCGTCGCGGGGGAAGCGCACGGAGCGCCGGGCGCAGGACCCCGCACATGGCGTAAAAGCGCTGCCCACCGGTACTATGGGGGCCAACCGGACAGTTGTCCGGTACTTGGAAAGCTACCGGACAGCTGTCCGCTTAGCAAGGGCTGACCCCACGACAGGCCCGAGGGGAGGACGAATGGGACACGAGAAGACCGCTCCCCTGCGCTCGGACGCGCAGCGCAACCGCGAGCGCATCCTGGAGGTGGCGGTGGTCGAACTGACCCGCTGCGCGGACGCGCCGCTCAGCCTGATCGCCCGGAAGGCGGGCGTCGGGCAGGGTACGTTCTACCGCAACTTCCCCAATCGTCAGGCCCTCGTGCTGGAGATCTACCGCCACGGGATGCAGCAGGTCGCCGAGCACGCGGCCTGCCTGCTGGAGCATCGGGAACCGGACGTGGCGCTGCGCGAGTGGATGGACCGGCTCGCCCAGTTCGCGATGACCAAGGCCGGTCTGGCCGAGGCGATCCGCCAGGCCACCAGCGGTCCCGGCAGCCCCGGGCGGCCGGCGCCCACACCCCTGACGGACGCGGCCGATCTCCTGGTCCGCGCCTGCGGCGAGGCCGGGACGATCCGCCCCGGGGTCACCGGCGAGGACTTCGTGCTCGCCATCTCCGGCCTGTGGACGCTGGCCCCCGAGGACGGCTGGCAGGAGCGGGCCACCCGGCTGTTCGACCTGGTGATGGACGGGCTGCGGGTGGGGGCGCCGGGGCGGCGGTGAAGCCCGCTGGGCGGCGCGGGTCCGGGACGGCTCCCGGCCGGGCGCGCCTCGCCGGGCCCCCTCAGCCGCCGGCCGGGACAGCCCCGCCCGCCGTCACCCCCGTCCGTCTCGCGTCACCAGGTCCCTGAGCGCCACGTTGAGCGCGAGCACGTTGACGCGGGGCTCCCCCAGGAAGCCGAGCGTGCGGCCCTCGGTGTGGTCCGCGACCAGTTTCCGCACGTCCGCCACGGACAGCCCGTTGCGGGCGGCGACCCGGTGGACCTGGACGGCCGCGTACCGCGGGGAGATGTCCGGATCGAGCCCGGAGCCCGAGGAGGTGACCGCGTCGGCGGGCACCTGCGAGGGCCGGACGGTGTACCCGGGCACCGAGTTGTCCCGGACCACCGCCGCGCGGGCCGCCCTCACCCGGTCGACGAGGACCGGATTGTCGGCGGCCAGGTTGGTCGCCCCGGACAGCGGCAGCCGGTACCGCGTGTTGACGGAGTTGGTGCCGAGCCCGTCCGCCGGGCGGCCCTGGAACCACCGCAGGTCGGGCGTGCTGTGCCCGTGCTCTCGCGCCACGTCGTAGGACTGCCCGATCAGGGAGGAGCCCACCACCCGTCCGTCCGCCCGGACCTCCGAGCCGTTCGCGCGGTCGCGGAACAGCCCCTGGGCGACCCCGGTGACGAGGAGCGGGTAGAGGACGCCCGTCACCAGGGTGAGGACCAGCAGCGCGCGCAGTCCCGCGCCCGCCAGCCGGGCGGTGTTCACAAGGGAATTGTTCATGACGTACACCACCATGCGAGGCCGGGTTCAGAACCCGGGGAGGAGGGAGACGAGCAGGTCGATCAGCTTGATGCCGAGGAACGGCGCCAGCAGTCCGCCCAGCCCGTAACGGGCGAGGTTGCGGCGGAGCATCCGGTCCGCGCTCATCGCCCGGTACCGCACACCGCGCAGCGCCAGCGGGATCAGCGCGACGATGACCAGCGCGTTGAAGACGACCGCGGACAGGACCGCGGAGTCCGGGCTGGACAGTCCCATGATGTTGAGCCGGTCCAGTCCCGGGTACACCGACGCGAACAGCGCGGGGATGATCGCGAAGTACTTGGCGACGTCGTTGGCGAGCGAGAACGTCGTCAACGCGCCCCGGGTGATGAGGAGTTGCTTCCCGATCTCGACGATCTCGATCAGTTTCGTCGGGTCGGAGTCGAGGTCGACCATGTTGCCGGCCTCCTTGGCGGCCGACGTGCCCGTGTTCATCGCCACCCCGACGTCCGCCTGGGCCAGCGCGGGCGCGTCGTTGGTGCCGTCGCCGGTCATCGCGACGAGCCGGCCGCCGGACTGTTCGCGCCGGATCAGCGCCATCTTGTCCTCGGGGGTGGCCTCCGCGAGGAAGTCGTCCACGCCGGCCTCCTCGGCGATGGCCCGCGCGGTCAGCGGGTTGTCGCCCGTGATCATGACCGTTCTGATGCCCATGCGGCGCAGCTCGTCGAAGCGTTCCCGGATGCCGTCCTTGACGACGTCCTTGAGGTGGACGACCCCGAGCACCCGGGCCCCGCCGGTCTCCCCGGCGTCCTCGACGGCGACGAGCAGCGGGGTGCCGCCCGCCCGGGAGACGCGCTCCGCGCTCTCCTCCGCGTCCGGCGGCACGAGGCCGCCGCCCTCCCGTACCCAGGCGAGGACGGAGGCGGTGGCACCCTTGCGGATCCGGCATCCGGCCACGTCCACGCCGGACATGCGGGTCCGGGCGGTGAAGGGGATCCACCGGGCATCCGCGCGCGCGTCCGGACCCGGCTCACCGGCCTCGTACGGTGCCCCGCCGCCCGGCCCGGGCGCGGCCTCCGCCAGGACCTTCTCCGCCAGCTCCACCACGGAGCGGCCCTCCGGGGTCTCGTCCGCGAGGGACGACAGCCGGGCGGCTCCGGCGACCTCGGCCTCCGTGGCGCCGCCCACCGGGACGAACGCGGCGGCCCGCCGGTTGCCGTGGGTGATCGTGCCGGTCTTGTCGAGCAGCAGCGTGGAGACGTCGCCGGCGGCCTCGACCGCCCTGCCGGACATGGCCAGCACATTGCGCCGCACCAGGCGGTCCATGCCGGCGATGCCGATGGCCGACAGCAGGGCGCCGATGGTGGTGGGGATGAGGCAGACCAGCAGCGCGATCAGCACCACCATGGCCGGCCGGGCGCCCGCGTGGTCGGCGAACGGCGGCAGTGTGGCGCAGGCGAGGAGGAAGACGATCGTCAGCGAGGCGAGCAGGATGTTGAGCGCGATCTCGTTCGGTGTCCGCTGCCGGGCCGCGCCCTCGACCAGGCCGATCATCCGGTCCAGGAAGGTCTCCCCCGGCCGCGCGGTGATCCGGACGACGACGCGGTCGGAGAGGACGCGGGTGCCGCCGGTGACGGCGCTGCGGTCGCCGCCGGACTCCCGGACGACCGGCGCGGACTCGCCGGTGATCGCGGACTCGTCGACGCTCGCGACGCCCTCGACGACGTCGCCGTCGCCCGGGATCACGTCGCCCGCCTCGCAGACGACCAGGTCGCCGACGGTGAGCGCGGTGCCCGGCACCCGTTCCTCGGTGCCGCCGGCCAGCCGGCGGGCCACGGCGGTGGTCCTGGCCCGGCGCAGGCTGTCGGCCTGCGCCTTGCCGCGGCCCTCGGCCACCGCCTCCGCCCAGTTGGCGAAGAGCACGGTGAGCCACAGCCAGACGCTGATCGTCCAGCCGAACGCGTCACCGGGGTCCGTGCAGGAGTAGGCGGTGGTGAGCACGGAGCCGGTCCACACCACGAAGATGACCGGCGAGCGGACCAGCGCGCGCGGGTCGAGCTTGCGGAGGGCGCCGGGCAGCGCGGCGGCCAGCTGCCCCGGCAGGGCCGCGGGGTTCGGACGTGCCGTCCTGTCGATGGTCATGCCAGTCCCTCCGCGAGCGGTCCCAGCGCCAGCGCCGGGAAGTAGGTCAGCCCCGTCATGATCAGGACCGTGCCGACCAGGACGCCGGTGAACAGCGGTTTCCCGGTGTGCAGGGTGCCCGCCGTCACCGGCACCGGGCGCTGCTCGGCGAGCGCGCCGGCGAGTGCGAGGACGAACACCATGGGCAGGAACCGGCCCAGCAGCATGACGATGCCGAGGGTGGTGTTGAACCACTGCGTGTCGGCGTTCAGCCCGGCGAAGGCCGAGCCGTTGTTGTTGGCGGCGGAGGTGTAGGCGTAGAGGACCTCGGTGAAGCCGTGCGCTCCCGGGTTGAGCAGGGAGTGGCGCGGGGTGGGCAGCGCCAGGGCGGCGGCGGTGGAGACGAGGACCAGCGCCGGGGTGATCAGCAGATAGCAGGCGGCCGGCCGGATCTCGCGGACGCCGATGCGTTTGCCCAGGTACTCCGGGGTGCGGCCGACCAGCAGCCCGGCGACGAACACCGCGAGCACCGCCATGACGAGCATGCCGTACAGGCCCGAGCCGGTGCCGCCGGGCGCGATCTCGCCCAGCATCATGCCGAGCAGCGCGACGCCGCCGCCCAGTCCGGTGAACGAGGAGTGGAAGGAGTCCACCGCGCCGGTCGAGGTGAGTGTCGTCGAGGCGGCGAACAGTGCGGAGCCGCCGACTCCGAAACGGACCTCCTTGCCCTCCATCGCCCCGCCCGCGATCCCGAGCGCGCCCTCGTGGGCACCGGACTCGGCCCACATCATCAGCGCGGTGAAGCCCGCCCAGAGCGTGGCCATGGCGGCGAGGATCGCGTAGCCCTGCCGCGGCGAGCCGACCATGATGCCGAAGGCGCGGGGCAGCGAGAACGGGATGACCAGGATGAGGAAGATCTCGAAGAGGTTGGTGAACGGGCCCGGGTTCTCGAAGGGATGGGCGCTGTTGGCGTTGAAGTAGCCGCCGCCGTTGGTGCCCAGTTCCTTGATGGCCTCCTGGGAGGCGACCGCGCCGCCGTTCCACTGCTGCGAGCCGCCGGTGAACTGCCCCACGTCGTGGATGCCGGAGAAGTTCTGAAGCACGCCGCACGCCACCAGCACCACGGCGGCGAGCGCCGCTCCCGGCAGCAGGACGCGCACGACCCCCCGGACCAGGTCGGCCCAGAAGTTGCCGAGTTCGCCCGTGCGGCTGCGGGCGAAGCCCCGGACGAGGGCCATCGCGACGGCGATGCCGACGGCCGCGGAGACGAAGTTCTGCACCGCCAGCCCGGCGGTCTGCACCACGTGGCCCATGGTCTGTTCGCCGTAGTACGACTGCCAGTTGGTGTTGGTCACGAAGGAGACGGCGGTGTTGAACGCCTGGTCCGGGTCGACGGCCCGGAAGCCGAGCGAGAGCGGCAGCAGCCCCTGCACCCGTTGCAGCAGGTACAGGAAGAGCACCCCGGCCGCCGAGAAGGCGAGGACGGCGCGCAGATACGCGGGCCAGCGCATCGGAGCGTCCGGGTCGGCGCCGACGCCCCGGTAGAGCCACCGCTCCACGCGCAGGTGCCGGCCGGAGGAGTAGACCCCGGCCATGTAGGTGCCGAGGGGGATGTGGACGAGCGCCAGTGCGCCGACGAGGGCGAGCGCCTGGAGCACGCCGGAGAGTACGGGACCCATGGGGCAGCTCAGAACCTCTCCGGGAAGAGCAGGGCGAGGACGAGGTAGCCCAGCAGGGCGACGGCCACGGCCAGGCCGATGCCCTGCTCGAGGGCGGAGGCGGTCACAGCTTCGTCACCGCCTTGGCGACGAGAGCGACCAGCGCGAAGAGCGTGAGAGTGGTGAGGACGAAGGCCGCATCGGCCATCGCGGGCTCCTGAACGGTGAGGAGAAGGAATCGGACAGTGCGAGCAAAGCCGCTGTCCGGCCCGGTGCGGCCGCCGTTGACGGCTCCCTGACGGCGACGGGGGCGCCCTTGACAGCCCTCTGACGTGCGCTTGACGGGGTGCTGACACCGGTCCGGAACGGGCGACACCCGCCGTTCACCGGGCCGCCCGGAAGACTCATCAAACTTTGACTCCTCGTTTTCTTGAACCGATCGTGTTTACGGCTGTAGGTTCGCCCGCATGACCGCATCCCGGCCAGAGACGACCGCGGAGGAACTGCGCGGTGCGGGCCTGCGTGTGACGGCCGCCCGCGTCGCGCTGCTGGACGCCGTGCGCGAGGGCGACCACCTCGGTGTCGAGGCCCTGGCCTCCGGGGTGCGCGCACGCGTGGGCCACATCTCGCTCCAGGCGGTGTACGAGGCCCTGCACGCGCTCACCGCGGCGGGACTCGTGCGCCGGCTCGAACCGCCCGGCAGCCCCGCGCTGTACGAGGGGCGGGTCGGGGACAACCACCACCATCTCGTGTGCCGGACCTGCGGTGTCGTGGCCGACGTCGACTGCGCGGTCGGCCACGCACCCTGTCTGACCGCCTCGGACGACCACGGCTTCGCGGTCGACGAGGCCGAGGTCATCTACTGGGGCCTGTGCCCCCGCTGTTCCACCGCTCGCAGTTCAGCACAGTGATTCGCCCAGCTCGGAAGGATTTGCATGTCTGAGAACCACGACGCGATCGTCACGGACCCGAAGACGGAGGGCGAGAGCGGCGGCTGCCCGGTCGCGCACACACGCGCCCCGCACCCCACCCAGGGCGGTGGCAACCGCCAGTGGTGGCCCGAGCGCCTCAACCTGAAGGTGCTCGCCAAGAACCCCGCCGTGGGCAACCCGATGGGCGAGGACTTCGACTACGCCGAGGCGTTCAAGAGCCTCGACCTGCCCGCCGTGAAGCGGGACATCGCCGAGGTGCTGACCACCTCGCAGGACTGGTGGCCCGCCGACTTCGGCAACTACGGTCCGCTCATCATCCGCATGGCCTGGCACAGCGCCGGCACCTACCGGATCAGCGACGGCCGCGGCGGCGCCGGCTCCGGCCAGCAGCGCTTCGCCCCGCTCAACAGCTGGCCGGACAACGCCAACCTGGACAAGGCCCGCCGGCTGCTGTGGCCGGTGAAGAAGAAGTACGGCAAGAACCTGTCCTGGGCCGACCTGCTGATCCTCTCCGGCAACGTGGCCCTGGAGTCCATGGGCTTCACCACGTTCGGCTTCGCCGGCGGCCGCGCGGACGTGTGGGAGGCCGAGGAGGACGTGTACTGGGGTCCCGAGACCACCTGGCTCGGCGACGAGCGTTACACCGGTGACCGCGACCTGGAGAGCCCGCTCGGCGCCGTCCAGATGGGCCTCATCTACGTCAACCCCGAGGGCCCCAACGGCAACCCGGACCCGATCGCCTCGGCCTGCGACATCCGCGAGACGTTCCGCCGGATGGCGATGAACGACGAGGAGACCGTCGCCCTGATCGCGGGCGGCCACACCTTCGGCAAGACCCACGGCGCCGGCCCCGCCGACAACGTGGGCGCCGACCCCGAGGCCGCCGGCTTCGAGGAGATGGGCCTGGGCTGGAAGAACTCCTTCGGCTCCGGCAAGGGCGGCGACACCATCACCAGCGGTCTCGAGGTGACCTGGACCAACACCCCGACGACCTGGGACAACAGCTTCTTCGAGATCCTCTTCGGCTACGAGTGGGAGCTGTTCAAGAGCCCCGCGGGCGCCAACCAGTGGCGCCCGAAGGACAACGCCGGGGCCGGCACCGTCCCCGACGCGCACGACCCGTCCAAGAGCCACCAGCCGACGATGCTGACGACCGACCTCGCGCTGCGGTTCGACCCGGTCTACGGCCCGATCTCGCGCCGGTTCAAGGACAACCCGGACGAGTTCGCGGACGCCTTCGCGCGCGCCTGGTTCAAGCTGACCCACCGTGACATGGGCCCGAAGTCGCTCTACCTCGGCCCGGAGGTCCCCGAGGAGACGCTGATCTGGCAGGACCCGCTGCCGGAGCGGACCCACGAGCTGATCGACGCCGCCGACGTAGCCGCCCTCAAGGAGCGCATCCTCGCCTCGGAGCTGTCGGTGGCCGAGCTGGTGTCCACCGCGTGGGCCTCGGCGTCCACCTTCCGCGGCACCGACAAGCGCGGCGGCGCCGACGGCGCGCGCATCCGTCTGGAGCCGCAGCGCGGCTGGGAGGTCAACGACCCGGAGCGCCTGGCGACGGTCCTGCGCGTCCTGGAGGGCGTCCAGGAGTCCTTCAACTCGGCGCAGACCGGCGGCAAGCAGGTCTCGCTGGCCGACCTGATCGTGCTGGGCGGCGCCGCGGCCGTCGAGCGGGCGGCCAAGGAGGCCGGCTTCGAGATCGAGGTGCCGTTCACGCCGGGCCGGGTGGACGCCACGCAGGAGCAGACGGACGCGGAGTCGTTCGCGGCGCTCGAGCCGGCCGCCGACGGCTTCCGCAACTACTACGGCAAGGGCAACCGGCTCCCCGCCGAGTTCCTCCTCGTCGACCGGGCCAACCTGCTGACCCTGAGCGCCCCGGAGATGACCGTCCTCGTCGGTGGTCTGCGTGTCCTCGGCGCCAACCACCAGCAGTCGCAGCTCGGCGTGCTCACCACCACGCCCGGCGCGCTGACCAACGACTTCTTCGTCAACCTGCTCGACATGGGCACGGTGTGGAAGTCGACCTCCGCGGACCAGACCACGTTCGAGGGCCGTGACGCGGCCACCGGCGAGATCAAGTGGGCCGGCAGCCGTGCCGACCTGGTCTTCGGGTCCAACTCCGAGCTGCGCGCGCTCGCGGAGGTCTACGCGAGCGACGACGCGAAGGAGAAGTTCGTGCGCGACTTCGTCGCGGCCTGGGACAAGGTCATGAACCTCGACCGGTTCGACCTGGCCTGATCCCGGCGTGCGGGCCGGCCGGCGTGTTGCGCCGGCCGGCCCGCACGGCTGTTTCCCGCGAGGTACGCGGCGGGAAAACCCCGATGACACCTCGCATCCGGCGGCGTTATGCTCCCGGCGATGACCACGAACTCCCTGCACAGATTGGGGGTCCCGTCCGCGCAAGGTGAGAGCTGATGGCCACTCACCCCGCGCCCGGGAATCCCCGCCTCTCCCTCTGGCGGCGCGTACGCGAGTACGCCGTACCGCCCTCCATGATCGAGACCGCGACCGCGCGCCGCCGTGCCGGTGACTGGGCCGGAGCGTGTGCCGCCGCGGGCGTCGACGTCGATCTCGACCTGCGCGCCGTGGCCCGCGCCCACGGCCGTGACCTCGCGGCCCGCGTCCGGGACGATCTGCGCCACCTCGCCCCCGACCTGCTGCGCTGGCACCTGCCGAGGATCGCCCCCGACGGGCTCCTGCGTCCCGGGCTCACCCTCGCACTGGCCCGCTACGACACCCCGGGCCCCGCCGGCCCGGCCCCACCGCACCTCGTGGTGCGGACCCCGCCCGCGTGGGCGGACGGCGGCCAGCGGATCGGCCTCGCGCTGTGGGACGGGACCCCCGCCCCGGTGGACGCCCCGCACCATCCGCACCCCCGGCCCAGCCGGCGGTTCCGGCTGGACCTGCACCGTCATCTGTGGGACGCCCGCAGGGCCGGGGAGCTGCGGGAGCGGTCCGGGGCCGGCCGGCCGCCGGACGAGGAGGTGCCCGGGCCGCCGCGGCCGGTGCCGGACGGCCGCCGCTGTGCCGTCGGCCGGTGGGCGGCCGAGGCGGGGCTCCTGCTCGCCGCCGAGGGCCGCGGCTCCGGCGCCGTCCTCGTACGGCTCGGGGGCCGGCGGCGGCTGCTCCTGGACGTCGTCACCGACGGCCCGTCCGCCCCGCGCCTCGCGGCGGTGACGGTCCCGGCGGACGGCGGCGGCTCCTCCGTGCTGCCCGTGCTGCCCGACGCGGCGACCTGGGTGCCGCCCGATCTGGAGCTGCTGCGGGCCGGTGAACTCACCGCCGGCCGGCTGCATCCACTGGTCGCCGCGGCCCTCGCACCGGACCGTGCTCCGGACGCCGGGCACGAGCGGCGGGCGCCCGCGAGCGCGATCCACATCGTGCCGTGCCGGGGCGCCCGGCACCGGATCGGTCCGGTCGACGGCGTCCTGGCACCGCTGGACCACACCCCGGAGGAGATCCGCCGGGAGGAGCTGCTGGCCGCCCTGACCGGCGAACCGCTGCCCTGTCTGCGGGTCGTCGACGCGTTCCACCGCCGTCCGGACTGCTTCCCCGGCGTCCTCGAACGCCTGAACCACGGTGACATCACTGGTGCGCTCGCCGTCGTGGAGGGCCTGCTGGGGCCCGGGGCGGTGCTGCGCGACGGGCCGTTGCGGGACGCGCTGGAGAACGCCGCACGGCGCCGGATCGCGCACGGGTTGTACCGGGCGGGCCTGGCGGACCCCGGACCCGGCCGCTTCCGCGCGGTCGCCGGCTCCGGACGCGGCCGGCGCTGGCGCCCACGTACGGACGCGCCTGTCACGAAGACCTTCTACTGAGCCCGGGCCGGCCACGAGCCGTGCCCCACCCTGCCTCCACCCGCCACGAACCCCCAGGTGATGCCCATATGACCACGCATGCCCCCGTGTCCCGACTCGACGTCGCCGCCGACCTGTCGGCCCTGCTGCGCGACACCACCACCGAACCGCGCCCCGACGTCCAGCTGGAGGCCCTGACCCTGGCCGTCGCCGCCGATCTGCCCGTCCTGCTGTGGGGCGAGCCCGGGATCGGCAAGACGGCCGCCCTGACCCAGCTCGCCGCCGCCCTCGATCTGCCGCTCACCACGGTCATCGCCAGCGTGCACGAGCCGTCCGACTTCTCCGGGCTGCCCGTCGTCGGCGACGACCCCGCCACGCAGGGCGTGCCGATGGCCCCGCCGGACTGGGCGGTGCGCCTGGTGCGGGCCGGGCGGGGGCTGCTGTTCCTGGACGAGCTGTCCACCGCGCCGCCCGCCGTCCAGGCCGCGCTGCTCCGGCTGGTGCTGGAGCGGCGGGTCGGCGCGCTGCGGCTGCCGCCCGGGGTGCGGATCGTGGCCGCCGCCAACCCGCGCTCCTCGGCGGCCGACGGCTGGGAGCTGAGCCCGCCGCTGGCCAACCGGTTCGTGCATCTGCAATGGGTCCACGACCACGAGGTGGTGGTCCGGGGACTCGGCGGCATCTGGCCCCGGGCGACCCTGCCCCGGCTCGACCCGGCGGCGCTGCCCGACGCCGTGGCCTTCGCGCGGCGTGTGGTGTGCGGGTTCCTCGACGCCCGCCCCACGCTGGTGCACCGGCTGCCCTCCGGCGAGAGTCGCCGGGGCGGTGCCTGGCCCTCACCCCGCAGCTGGGAGACGGCGCTGTCCCTGCTCGCCTTCGCCACCGCGGCCGGTTCGTCCCGCGAGGTGCTGTCGCTGCTGGTGCGCGGCACGGTGGGCGACGGTCCCGGGCTGGAACTCCTGGCCTGGCTGGACCGGATGGACCTGCCCGATCCCGAGACCCTGCTCGCCGACCCGGCCGCCGCCGGCCTGCCCGAGCGGGGCGATCTGCGGCAGGCCGCGCTGGACGCGGTGGTGGCCGCCGTCCGGGCCCGACCGGAGCGGGCCCGCTGGGACGCGGCCTGGGCGGTGCTGGCGCGGGCGGCGGAGACCGGGGCGCCGGACGTGGTGGTGGTCCCGGCGACGACGCTCGCCTCGCTCCGCCGCGAGGACTGGGACGTGCCCACCTCCGTCGAACGGCTCACCGGAACGGTGGCCCTCGCCCGGCGCGCGGACCGGGCGGCGGCCCGGACGGCGGCGAAGGCCGCGAAGGCCGCCCGATGAGCGGGCCCGACGCTCCCGGGGAACTGGACCTCGACAAGCTGTTCGCCGCCCGGCTGCACGCCGCCCGGGTCCGGCCCTATCTCGCGGCGGCGCTGTTCGCGCTGCATCCCGTGGCGTCCCGCCGGGTGCCGACGATGGCCGTCGACCGGCACTGGCGTGTCTACGTCGCTCCCGCGTTCGTGGACGCGATGCCGGTGGAGGAGCTGGCCGGGGTGTGGGTGCACGAGGTGACGCACCTGCTGCGCGACCACCACGGCCGCAGCGACCGCGTCGCCCGTGAGCGCGGGCTGACCGGGCCGGCGGAGCGGCTGCGCATGAACATCGCGGCGGACTGCGAGATCAACGACGACGTGTTCGGCGAGGGGCTGCTCCGGCCGGCCGGAGCCGTGCTGCCCGCGACCCTCGATCTGCCCGCGGGCAAGCTGATGGAGGAGTATCTGCACTGGTTCCGGCTGGGGCCGCGGACCCAGGACTGGGCCTGGCTGGACTGCGGCAGCGGCGCCGACGGGCTGGACCGGGAGTGGGATCTGGGGCCGGACGGCGCGCACGGCCTGAACGCCCAGGAGCGGGACGCGGTGCGGTTCCGGGTGGCGCGGGGCATCGACGGCCGCCCCGGGGACGTCCCCGGGGGGTGGCGGCGGTGGGCGGAGGAGGCGTTCCATCCGCCGCAGCCGTGGCGGGAGTTGCTGGGTGCGGCGGTGCGCTCGGCGGTCTCCGCGCCCGGTGCCGCCGAGGACTACAGCTACGGCCGGCCCTCGCGGCGCTCGGCCGCGGTGCCGGGCGCCGTACTGCCGAGTCTGCGGCGCAGGCCGCCGCATGTGTCGGTGGTGATCGACACCTCCGGGTCGGTCAGCGACACCGAACTGGGCAGTGCGCTCCTCGAGGTGGCGGCGATCTCCCGGGCCGTGGGCGGCCGCCGGGACCTGGTGAGCGTGGTGTCGTGCGACGCGGCGGCGCGGGCCGTGCACTCGCTGTGCCGGGCGGAGGGCATCGCGCTGGTGGGCGGCGGGGGCACGGATCTGCGGGCGGGCTTCGCCAGGGCGTTGCGGGCGCGGCCCCGGCCGGACGTGGTGGTGGCCCTCACCGACGGCCAGACCCCCTGGCCGAGCACGCGGCCGCCCTGCCGGACGGTGGTCGGCCTCTTCCCGCGGACCGGGTACTCCTACGACGAGGACGACCCGGACTACGTGCCGGACCTGCCGCCGGCGTGGGCCCGCGTGGTGGAGATCGGGTGAGTTTTCCTCGCCCCCGCCGCCCCTACCCTTCCCATCCCTTCAAGGGGCTCCGCCCCTTGGACCCCGGGAGTGCGTTGTCGGCCGACCGCCGGTGGGGCTTCTCGCGCAGTTCCCCGCGCCCCTAAAAGCAGAGGGCGCCCCCTGGCTTTCAAGGGGCGCGCGGAACTGCGCGACCAGCCACGACGCACCCGCACGCACCCACACACCGCCACCACCCCCTCGGCGCGTTCAGCCGACGCGTTCCCAGCCCCGGCGGGGTGGCCGGTTGCCGAGGCGGTCGTCGCGGCTGCGGTAGACGATGTAGGGGCGGGTGAGGTAGCCGAGGGGGGCGGTGAGCATGTGGACGAGGCGGGTGAAGGGCCAGAAGGCGAAGAGGAACAGGGCGCTGATCGCGTGCAGTTGGAACAGCAGCGGCACGCCGGTCATCAGATCCGGGTCCGGCTCGCCGTAGGAGAGCGCGCGGAACCAGGGGGAGATGGTGTTCCGGTAGTTGTAGCCGCTGCCGACGATATTGGCGACGACGGTCGCGGACAGGCCGAGCGCGATGGTCAGCGTGAGCGAGACGTACATCGCCTTGTCGTTGCGGGTGGTGGCGGAGAACACCGGCCCGACGGTGCGCCGCCGGTAGAGCAGCAGGGCGAGCCCGCCCAGGGTGCACCCCCCGGCGATCGTGCCGAGGACGACGGCGGCCACGTGGTAGGTGTGCTCACTGATCCCGGCCGCTTCGGTCCAGCTCTCGGGGATGAGCAGTCCGCCGATGTGGCCGAGCAGGACGACCAGGATGCCGAAGTGGAACAGGGGGCTGCCGATGCGCAGCAGCCTGCTCTCGTAGAGCTGGGAGGAGCGGGTGGTCCAGCCGAACTTGTCGTAGCGGTAGCGCCAGATGTGGCCCAGGACGAAGAAGGCCAGGCTGAGGTAGGGCAGGATCACCCACAGGAAGACGCCGCCCGGTCCGGCCTCGGCGGCGGTGGCCGGGTGCGCCGTGGCGAGGGCGTGCGGGGGTGCGGTCATCGCGGGCCTCCTGCGGGGTCGGGCATGAACTGCGGGGGCGTGTACGGGGCGAGCCCGACCTCTTCCCCGGGCGGCCCTTCGGCGGCGAGCCGGGCGACGGCCTCCTCCTCGTCGCCCTTGAGCGGCGGCAGCGTGGCGGAGACGGACTGGAGCAGTGGGGCCCAGGGCGAGTCCTCGGCGCGCAGGGCGAGGCGCAGGAGTTCGAGTCCGGCGCGGTGTGCGGTGAGCAGCCGGTGCCCGGCGGGCGGGTCGACGCCCGCGAACTCCAGGACGACGGCGAGGTGGTCGGGGAGTTCGTCCTCGACGGGCCGCAGTCCGGCGGCGGCGTAGGCCTGTTTGAGCCGGAGCAGGGCGATGCCGCGCTTGCGGGTGTCGCCGTGGGCGTAGTAGGTGAGGTAGGGGCAGCAGCGTTTGCGGTGGTCGAAGGTGGCGACGTAGGCGACGGCCAGGTCCTCGGCCGGGGTGCGCCCGGCGTGCGCGGTGAAGGCGAGCAGGGGGTCGCGGACGGGGCCCGGCAGGGCGGGGGCGGCGCGGCGGGCGAGGTCCAGGTGCCCGGCGAAGTCCCCGTCGGGATAGCCGAGCAGCAGCGACTGCGCCTGCCAGGCCCAGGGGTGCCAGGGCTCGGTGCGGGTGGTGGGCCGCAGCCCGCGCTTCGTGGTCCTCATGGCTTCGGCTCGACCTCCCCGCCGTCGTCCCCGCCCGGGTCGCCGCCGGATTCCGGTGGCGGGAACAGACCCGGTGGTGAGCCCTTGCCGTCCCAGTTCAGGAGGTTGACGCGGGTGCCCCTGCCGGCGGGCGCTGCCGGGGTGTCGGAGGTCTGGCGGTCGCGCAGGGCCCGGTAGTTCTCCACGGCGATGGGTGCCGCGCCCCCGGAGGTCTCGCCGAAGGGCCCGGAGCCTCCCGTGCCGGGGCCTCCCTCGTAGTCGAGGCTGCATTCGGTGGCCAGCTCCTCCAGGGAGTGGGCCTGTTCGGCGTGGGCGGGCGGGATGACGTACCGCTCGTCGTACTTGGCGAGTGCCAGCAGCCGGTACATGTCGTACATCTGCTCCTCGCCCATGCCGACCCGCTCGGGGATGGCGGGGTCGGGCTCGCGGCCGAGGTTGATGTCGCGCATGTAGGCGCGCATGGCGGCCAGCCGGCGCAGCACGGCGTCGACCGGGGCGGGGTCCCCGGCGGTGAACAGCTGGGCGAGGTAGTCGACGGGGATGCGCAGGGCGTCGACGGCGGCGAAGAGGTTGCGGTGGTCCTCGGCGTCCTGTCCGGTCTCGCGCACGGCGTCGACGACCGGGGAGAGCGGGGGCACGTACCAGACCATCGGCATGGTGCGGTACTCCGGGTGCAGGGGCAGCGCCACCTTGTAGGTGTTGATCAGGGCGTGCACCGGGGAGCGCCGGGCGGCCTCGATCCAGTCGCGCGGGATGCCGTCCCGCTCGGCGGCGGCGATCACGTCGGGGTCGTCCGGGTCGAGGAGGACGGAGCGCTGGGCCTCGTAGAGGTCGGTGTCCTCGGGGGTGGTGGCGGCCTCCAGGACGCGGTCGGCGTCGTAGAGGACGAGGCCGATGTAGCGCAGCCGGCCGACACAGGTCTCGGAGCAGACGGTGGGCAGGCCGACCTCGACGCGGGGGAAGCAGAAGGTGCACTTCTCGGCCTTGCCGGTGCGGTGGTTGAAGTAGACCTTCTTGTACGGGCACCCGGTGACGCACATCCGCCAGCCCCGGCAGCGGTCCTGGTCGACGAGGACGATGCCGTCCTCCTCGCGCTTGTAGATCGCGCCGGAGGGGCAGGAGGCCGCGCAGGAGGGGTTGAGGCAGTGCTCGCAGATGCGCGGCAGATAGAACATGAACGTCTCTTCGAACTCCAGCCTGATCTTCTCGGAGATCCGGCCGAGGACGACGTCCTGCTCGCCGTGCTGTGCCGAACCGCCCAGGTCGTCGTCCCAGTTGGCGGACCACTTGATGCTCATGTCCTTGCCGGTGATGAGCGACTTGGGGCGGGCGACGGGGGTGTGTTCCTGAAGCGGGGCGTTGGTGAGCGTCTCGTAGTCGTAGGTCCAGGGCTGGTAGTAGTCGTCCAGGGTGGGCAGGACGGGGTTGGAGAAGATGGTGATCAGCTTCTTGAACCGGCCGCCGGCCTTCAGCGCAAGTCGGCCCCGCTTGTTGAGCTCCCAGCCGCCGCGCCAGCGCTCCTGGTCCTCGTAGCGGCGCGGGTAGCCCTGGCCGGGGCGGGTCTCCACGTTGTTGAACCACACGTACTCGACGCCGGTGCGGTTGGTCCACGCCTGTTTGCAGGTGACCGAGCAGGTGTGGCAGCCGATGCACTTGTCGAGGTTCATCACCATCGCCATCTGGGCCATCACGCGTCCGACGGCGGCTTCGCCACGGGCCATCAGTACGTCACCTCCTGGTTCGCGCGGCGGCGGATGACGGTGACCTCGTCGCGCTGGTTGCCGGTCGGGCCGAGGTAGTTGAAGGCGTAGGTGAGCTGGGCGTAGCCGCCGATGAGGTGGCTGGGCTTGACCAGCAGCCGGGTGAGGGAGTTGTGGATGCCGCCGCGGCGGCCGGTGGTCTCGGTGCGGGGCACGTCGATCAGCCGGTCCTGTGCGTGGTACATGTACACCGTGCCCTCGGGCATCCGGTGCGAGACGATCGCGCGGGCGGCGACGACCCCGTTGCGGTTGACCGCCTCGATCCAGTCGTTGTCGCGCACGCCGGCCCTGGCCGCGTCCTGGACGCTCATCCAAATGGTGGGCCCGCCCCGGGACAGCGACAGCATGAACAGGTTGTCCTGGTACTCGGAGTGGATGGACCACTTGTTGTGCGGGGTGAGGTAGCGCACGGTCACACCGAATTCGCCCGTCTTCCCCAGCCGTGGTTCGCCGAACAGCGCGTGCATGTTCAACGGGGGCCGGTAGACGGGGAGTTGTTCGCCGAGTGCGGCCATCCAGTCGTGGTCGAGGTAGAAGTGCTGGCGGCCGGTGAGAGTGTGCCAGGGCTTGCCGCGTTCGACGTTGACGGTGAACGGGGAGTAGCGGCGTCCGCCGGCCTCCGAACCCGACCACTCGGGGCTGGTGATGACCGGGACGGGGGCCGCCTGGGTGTCGGCGAAGGTGATCCGTTTGCCCTCGTGCTCGGCGGCCAGGTCGGCGAGCCGGGTGCCGGTGCGTGCCTCCAGGGTGTGGAACCCCTGGGTGGCGAGGTGTCCGTTGGTGGTGCCGGACAGGGCGAGGATCGTCTCGCAGGCGTGTACGTCGCGGGCGAGCGAGGGCCGGCCGTTCGCCGCTCCCCCGCGCACGGTGCCGTTCTTGTGCCGCAGGTACTCCAGTTCGCTGTCCAGCTCGAAGGTGACGCCCTTGGTGGTGGCGCCGAGGGTGTCGAGCAGCGGGCCGAGGGCGGTCATCTTCTCGCCGACGGCGGCGTAGTCGCGCTCGACGGTGATCAGTCTCGGCATGGTCCGGCCGGGCTCGGGGGCGCACTCCCCGGCCTTCCAGTCCCGTACCCGGCCGTGCGGGGTGGCCAGTTCGTCGGGGGTGTCGTGCAGCAGCGGGGCGGCGACGACGTCCTGGCGGACGCCGAGGTGGGTGGCGGCCAGCCGGCTGAACGCGCGGGCGAGCGTGACGAAGGCGTCCCAGTCGGTGCGGGTCTGCCAGGGCGGGGCGATCGCCGGGTTGAAGGCGTGTACGTAGGGGTGCATGTCGGTGCTGGAGAGGTCGTGCTTCTCGTACCAGGTGGCGGCGGGGAGCACCACGTCGGAGAAGACGGTGGTGCTGGTCATCCGGAAGTCCAGGGTGAGCAGCAGGTCGAGCTTGCCCGTCGGCGCCTCCTCCCGCCACACCACGTCCCGGGGCCGGGCGCCGGGCGGTGCCTCGGCGGCGCGGACGGAGTGGTCGGTGCCGAGGAGGTGTTTCAGGAAGTACTCGTTGCCCTTGGCGGAGGAGCCGAGGAGATTGGCCCGCCAGACGGTCAGTACGCGGGGGAAGTTCTCGGGGGCGTCCGGGTCCTCGCCCGCGAACCCCAGCCGCCCGGAGGTGAGTTCGTCCACGACGTGCTCGGCGACGGGGCGGCCGGCGGCCTCCGCCTCGTCGGCGAGGTCGAGCGGGTTGCGGTCGAAGGTGGGGTAGGAGGGCATCCAGCCCATCCGGGCGGAGGCGGCGATGACGTCGGCGGTGCTCCGCCCGGCGAAGGGACCGCCGAGTGTGGTGCAGTCCTGTCCCCCCGTCCCCGCCGCGGAGAGCGCGTCGGCGGAGAACGGGTCGTAGCGGAACTGGTCGCCGTGCAGGTACCAGTAGGCCGTCTGGATCATCTGCCGGGCCGGGCGGTTCCAGTCGGAGGCGGTGGCGAGCGCGGAGTACCCGGTGAGCGGGCGGACCTTCTCCTGGCCGACGTAGTGCGCCCAGCCGCCGCCGTTGACGCCCTGGCAGCCGGTGAGGGTGGTCAGGGTGAGGAAGGCGCGGTAGATGGTGTCGGAGTGGAACCAGTGGTTGGTCCCGGCGCCCATGACGATCATCGAACGGCCGCCGGACTCCTCGGCGTTGGCGGCGAACTCGCGGGCGATGCGGGCCGCCCGCTCCGCGTCCACGCCGGTGATCGCCGACTGCCAGGCGGGGGTGTACGGCTCCTCGGCGTCCTCGTACGACGTGGGCCAGCGGCCGGGCAGTCCCGGGCGGCCCACCCCGTACTGGGCGAGCAGCAGGTCGTACACCGTGGTCACCGGGCGCCCGGCGATCCGCCGTACCGGGACCCCGCGCCGCAGCAGGCCCGCGCCGCCGTCGGGGGCGTCGAAGCGGGGCAGCAGGACGGTGACCGGTGCCTCGCCGCCGCCGTCGGCCGACAGCAGCGGGTCGGTGTCGCCCAGGTCGAGGTTCCACTTGCCGGCGCCGCCCTCGCCGAACCGGTCGCCGAGGGTGCCGTTGGGCACCACCGGGTTGCCGTCGGCGTCGAGCAGCACCGTGCGGAACGCGGGGTGTTCGGCCCGGGCGTGGGTGCCGCCGAGGTCGGCGGCGGTGAGGAACTTCCCCGGCGCGTACGTGCCGGGCTCGCCGGCCACCTCGTCGAGGGCGACGAGGAACGGCAGGTCGGTGAAGCGCTTGACGTAATGCTCGAAGTACGGGGTGCGGCGGTCGACGAAGAACTCCTTGAGCACCACATGCCCCATGGCCATGGCGAGCGCCCCGTCGGTACCGGGCTGGGCGGGCAGCCACTCGTCGGCGAACTTCACGTTGTCGGCGTAGTCCGGGGAGACGGCGACGACCTTCTGGCCCCGGTAGCGGGCCTCGGCCATCCAGTGGGCGTCGGGGGTGCGGGTCACCGGGAGGTTGGAGCCCCACATGATCAGGTAGCCGGCGTCCCACCAGTCCCCCGACTCGGGCACGTCCGTCTGGTCGCCGAAGACCTGCGGCGAGGCCACCGGCAGATCGGCGTACCAGTCGTAGAAGGAGAGCATCACGCCGCCGAGCAGCGAGTAGAAGCGGGCGCCCGCCGCGTGCGACACCATCGACATCGCGGGGATCGGCGAGAAGCCGGCCAGCCGGTCGGGCCCGTACTCCTTGATGGTGTGCACATGCGCGGCGGCCACCATCTCCACCGCCTCGTCCCAACTCGCCCGCACCAGGCCGCCCTTGCCGCGCGCGCTCTTGTACGTGCGCGCCTTCTCCGGGTCGCCGGTGATCTCCGCCCAGGCCGCGACCGGGTCGCCGAGCCGGGCCTTCGCCTCCCGGTACATCCGCAGCAGCACGCCTCGTACGTACGGATAGCGGACCCGGGTGGGCGAGTAGGTGTACCAGGAGAAGGCGGCGCCGCGGGGGCAGCCGCGCGGCTCGTACTCCGGGCGGTCGGGGCCGACCGAGGGGTAGTCGGTCTGCTGGGCCTCCCAGGTGATGATGCCGTCCTTGACGTACACCTTCCACGAGCAGGAGCCGGTGCAGTTCACGCCGTGCGTGGAGCGCACCACCTTGTCGTGCGACCAGCGCTCCCGGTAGAAGTCGTCCGCCTGCCGGCCGCCCTTCTTGCGCAGGGTGCGCAGGTCCGGGGAGACCTCCGCCCGGGTGAAGTACCGGCGGGAGCGCACCAGCGCGTCCGTCAGTTCGCCGTCCAGTCCTGGTCGTGCCGTTCCGCTTCCGCGTTCCGATGCCGGATCGGTCTCCGTGGCCACCGCGCCGCTCCCTCCCGGGTCATCCCGTGGTCGCTCGCTCGTCGTGCTCGTCCCGGTGCTGATCCCCCGTCGCGCCACCCCTGGCCTACCGCGTATCGGGCGATCGACACATGCGACGTCAGAATTTCATCGGACGCACCTCCGTGCCGTCCGGCGCGGGCGCACCGGGCGGCACGGACGGAGCTACGGGCCGGTCAGGGCGACGGCTCGGGCAGCCGTGCGCCCACCCGGGCGCGTACCGCTTCGACGGCCTCCCACTGTTCGGTGCTCAGGAAGGCGAGGGCGGCGGGGAAGACGCCGTCCTGTTCCTTGAGGATGTGCGCGCGCAGCACGGCCAGGGCGTCGAGGAGACGGTCCGGCCAGGCGGGGTCCGCCGGGACGCCGGACGCGGCCTCGGCCAGCACCGCCTCGATCACGCGGTGTTCCTCCTCCAGCGCGGCGATCTTCTCGGGGAAGTCGTCGGCCAGGGCGGGGAACAGTCCGTTTTCCTCCACCTGGGTGTGCGGGGCGAGCACGGCGGCGATGTCGCGGGCCAGTTCGGCCGTGCGGGTGAGGTCGCCGTCGCGGTGGGCGTCCCGCACCAGGCCGATCATGTCCACCACCGTGTCGTGCTCGCGGGTGAGCCGGCCGATCGACTCCACCGCCTGGCAGCCGCAGTACTCGCACATGGCTCGTGCCCTCCTCGTCCGTCGCGTGCGTCGGGTGTCTCAGATGCGTCGCGTGTGGTTCTTCTCGTCCGCCGCGGGCCGCTCAGCGCGGCTGGGGCCGGGGCCGGGGTCGCGGGGCCCGGGTGGTGCGATGGGTGACGGCGGTGCGCACTCCGGTGCCGGTGAAGACGAGCGCCGCCGCGGCGACGACGCCCAGCAGGAGCAGGCCGAGCGCGTACGACCCGTAGGCGCCGTACAGCGAGCCCATCACCAGCGGCGGCAGGAAGCCGCCCAGGCCGCCCGCGGCGCCGACGATCCCGGTGACCGAGCCGACCCGCTCGGCCGGGGCCAGCAGGGCGACCAGCGCGAAGACCGCGCCGCTGCCCGCGCCGAGCGCGGCGGCCAGGGCGAGGAAGGCGAGCGTGCCGGTCGGGGACAGCGCGGGGGTGAGGGACTGGACGAGCGCGCCGGCGAGCACCGCGCCGAGCGACACGGTCAGCACCCGCACCGGGCCGAGCCGGTCCGACAGCCAGCCGCCCACCGGGCGCATCGCCACCGCCAGCAGCACGAAGCCGGCCATCCGGTTGGCCGCGTCGGCCTGGGCGAGCCCGTAGCCGGTCTTCAGATAGGTGGGCAGATAGACCGAGAAGGCGACGTAGCCGCCGAACGCCACCGCGTACAGGGCCGAGGCCTGCCAGGTCAGGGGCAGTGCGCAGGCGGCGGCGAGCCGGCGGCCCAGCGGCTCGGTCGGGACGGTCCGTCCGGGCGCGTCCCGCAGCAGCAGCGCGGCCAGTACGGCGTACGCGGCGAGGACGGCGGCGGTGAGCAGGAAGGGGTCGGCCATGCCGTGCGCGTCGACCAGCTTGACCGTGGTGAGCGCGCTGATCGCGGTGCCGCCCATGCCCATGCCGAAGACGCCGATGGCCAGACCGCGCCGCTCGGGCGGGAACCAGGCGTTGACGAAGGGCACGCCGACGGCGAACGCGGTACCGCCGATGCCGAGGAAGAAGCCGCCGGTCAGCAGGGCGGCGAGCGAGGAGTGGCCGGCCAGGCCCAGATAGAGGACCGGCACGATGGTCACCGCCGAGACCAGCGGGAACATCACCCGGCCGCCGTAGCGGTCGGTGAGCGCGCCGACCGGGACGCGGCCCAGCGAGCCGACCACGACCGGCACGGCCACCAGCAGCGACTGCTGGAAGGAGGACAGCTCCAGGCTGTCCTTGAGGCGCGGGCCGAGGGGGCTGAGCAGCGCCCAGGCCCAGAAGTTCACGGCGAAGCCGGCGGTGGCCAGCGCCAGCATCAGCCAGGCCCGCCCGGGCACGGACGCGGGCACGGCGTCCGGCTCCGGGGAGGTACCCGGCTCCGGGGAGGTGTCCTGCTCCGGGCTGTCGTTCTGCGTCCTCGACGGCTGAGGCATGCCGTCCGTCCCTTCGCTCACGCGGGTGTACGGCACCGGAGGGCGCCCGGGCCGCAGGGCCGCCGGTGCGGCAGCCCGGTGACCCGGTCCCACTGTCGGCGACGGGCCGCCCGCCCGGGGTGGGCCGAAGGGCCCCTCCCGGCGGGCGGACCGTCCCCCTCGACGGGACCGGGTGGCCCGTCCCGCGGGCCGGTGCCCCCGGCGGACGAATGGGGGCCGACCGGCCCTAACGCCCGGGGCGGGGGGCGGCGAGCATGGAGGGATGTTGCGATACGACGTCTTCCGCGCGATGGACCGCCAGGAGTGCCTGCGGCTGCTCGCCACGGTGCCGCTCGGCCGGGTCGTGTACACCCGGCAGGCGCTCCCCGCGGTGCTCCCGGTGAACTTCGTCCTGGACGCGGACTCCTCGGTGCTGCTGCGCACCTCGGCGGGGTCCGACCTGGTCCGGGCGGTCGACGGAGTCGTGGTGGCCTTCGAGGCGGACGAGTTCGACGCGGCGAGCCGCTCCGGCTGGAGCGTCGTCGTCACCGGGCCCGCCTCGGTGGTGACCGACCCGGCGGAACACGAGCGGCTGCTGCGCAGCGGGCCGCAGTCCTGGATGCCGATCCGGGAGGACGTCTTCATCCGCATCGAGTCCGCGATGGTCACCGGGCGTGAGCTGACAGACCTGCGCGGCACGGTCTGAGCGGCGCGGTCCGAGCGGCGCGGTCCGAGCGGCGCGGTCCGAGCGGCGCGGAGGCCGTCCCCGAACGCCGCGGCCGGCCCGCCCCTCCTCCACGCCCCGCTCCCGTTCCTACGGGACCGGGGTGTTGTCGTGTCCGGGAGCACAGCGGCCCTGCTCCTGCTCCTGCGCCTTCTCCTGCTCCTGCGCCTTCTCCTGCTGCTGCTCCCCGGCCGTGCGGACGGTGGCGCGGGGGGTGCGGCCGCCCTCCGGGCCGTAGCCGAAGCGGATCAGCAGCTGCGGGGCGCAGCGCTGCCGGTCGCCCGTCATCGCCGCCCGCAGGTCGGGCCACTCCATGGCCTGGTGCAGCATCGAGGTGCGCACCCCGTGCAAGGTGGCCACCAGCAGCGCGCGTTCCAGTGCCTGCCCGGCGCGCAGCCAGTCCTCCCGCCGGTCGTGCGGGGTCCACAACAGGGCGACCTGGGCGTGCCGTTCGAAGCGCAGGGCGGGCAGCCGCAGGGCGGGCAGCGGGCCGGTGAAGTCCCGCATCGGCATCCGTTCGGAGGCGTCCCGGGGGCCGAGGGAGGTGAGCGGGATGCCGTACGGGGCGCCCGCGTCCGGCGCGCTGACCCAGGCCCGGGTCTCGGCGGTACGAGCGGGGTCGGCGGCGTTGCGGTCCTCGGCGACGGCGGTCAGGCCGAGCAGCCGCCGGGTGCCGGCGAAGTCGGGCATGTCCAGGTGCGCGCCCTCGGCGCGGGCCGCGGCGGTCATCTCCGCGACGATGTGCTCCGGCACGGGCCGGCCGGTGAACGGCAGCCTGCTGGTGTGCCGGCGGGCGACGGCGTCGTACAACTGCCGGTACGCCGGCCGCGCGTCCGGCGCGGTCGCGCCCAGCCGGACGGTGGCGAGCAGATCGGGGTCGGCCGGGTCGGGCAGCAGGTGGACGAGGGGTTCCCAGCCGAAGCGGGCGGCGGCGACGCGGAGGTTGAAGACGGCGGCGCCGACGGAGAGGTGCTGCGCGCGCAGCCGGGGGTCGGTGTGCGGCAGGGCGCGCGCACGGTCCACCCTGACCTGGATCGTCCGGGTACCGGCATCCATGCCGAAGCGCCACGGCTGCGTGTTGTGAATCGACGGCGCGGCAATGGCGGAGTACAGCAACCGCTCCACCACGGCCGCGTCAACCTCGGGCATCCGCATGACGGTTCCTCTCAGGAGAACGCGCCCGCACTCCAAGGGGCGCGGGAAAACGCGCTGTCACGTCGCCGGCAGGGCCGTCGCCAGCAGGACCACCCCCAGCGATCCCACCAGCGACCCCACCGCCAGCGCCCGCGCCAGCTCCGGGCGCCCCCTCGCGTGCGCCCACCCGTGCACCGCCGCCGCCAACATCACCAGCCCGAACAGCCCCAGCTTCACCGCCAGTACCCGCCCGTACCCCGGCTCCCCGAGCGACGCCCACGTCACCCCCTTGTGCCAGGCCATCGCCCACCCCGACCCCAACTGCACCGGCAGGAACACCGCCCCCGTCAGCATCCCGAACCGCCGCCCCACCCGCGCCGCGAACCGCCCCCGCTCCTCCTCCCCCAGCATCCGCCGGGCCAACGGCAGCACCACGAGCGACAGCGCCAGTTGCCCGCCCACCCACATCACCGCCCCGGCCACGTGCAGAAACCGCACCACCTGCCACGGCCCGACCGCGTCCCCGCCCATCACCGCACCTCCACCACACCGTGCGCCCCCGCCTCCGCATGCCGCATGTCGTGATCGACGAGGGCGTAGTGCCCGGCCGCCGCGAACTCCGTCTCCACGAACCCACCCTGGGCGGCGGCCAGATCAAGCACCTGAGATCCACCGGAGCCGTCCTCGCCACCCGCCCGCAACGCATACGCCCCCTCCTTGTAGACGGTGTCGAACACGGCCCCCACCACATGGAAGGCGACCCCGTCGCTCGGCCCCGCCGCCACCACCCAGAACCGCACCCGCTCCCCCGCCCGCACCCGCAACGGCGCCTTCGCGTACTGCGCGGCGACCCCGTTGAACACCCACGCGTCCGGCGCGTCCGCCCGCATCTTCGCCACCTGCGCCGCACTCCCCGGCGTGCCCAGGTACAGCTCGGAGGAGACCAGTACGTACTCCCGGTCGACGGCGTCCAGCCCCGGCGGATCGACGATCACGGCGCCGTACATGCCGTTGCCCATGTGCTGGAGCATCGGCGCGGTGCCGCAGTGGTACAGCCATGCCCCGGCCCGCTCGGCCCGGAACCGGTACACGAGCCGCTCCCCCGGGTCGAGCGTGCGCATGGGCACGTCGGGCGAGAGCGCGCCGGCGTGGAAGTCGACGCCGTGGCCCATCGTGGTGTCGTCGTTGACGAGGGTGACCTCGAAGACGTCGCCGACCTTCCCGCGCAGGGTGGGCCCGGGCGCGGTCCCGCCGAAGGTCCACATCCGCTGCCGCACCCCGGGCGCGACCTCCACCGTCCGCTGCCGGACATGCAGTTCGACCTTGTGCGTGGTCGCGCCGGCCGCCGGGGCCAGGGCGGCGTCCCGGGCGTGCCACCCGGCGGAGAAGTCGGCGGAGAGGTCGGGCCCCGAGCCCCGCGAGGCGCTCGCGGAGTGGCCGTCGTGGCCGCCGGCGCTTCCGGCGGAGGCCCGCGTGCCGCCGGTGGCCACGATGTCCAGCGTCATCCCGGCGGCCCGGTGCCCCGGCACCGTGCACCATCCCGCGCGGTCGCCGGTGATCGTGCCGAGGTCGAGGGTGCGCGACTGTCCGTCGGCGAGCAGCGAGGTGGCGGGGCCGTCCTCGATCCTCAGATCGTGCCGCTGCGCGTCGCGGTTGGTGACCTCCAGACGCAGCGCGGTGCCCCGGGGAACCTCGATGCGGCTCGGGGTGACCCGCATGTCGTGCAGGGACACCGCCACCGTGCGGGTCCCGGCCGCGCCGCCGCCCGCGCCGGTGCCGGACGCCGTCGTCGTCGTACCGCCGCTCCCCGCCACGAACACGGCCAGGGCCGTGACGACGGCGGCCACCGCCGTGCCGATCAGCACGGGCGCCCGGGGCGGCCCCGCGGCGGCGGCCACCCGCCGGCCGAGCACCGCCAGCACGAGTCCGAGGAAGGCCAGCGCGGCGCCCGCGGCGAGTACGGTGCCCACCGTGGCGGCGGGCCCGGGCAGCGGCAGGACGAGCAGGGCGACGGCCACGTTCAGCGCGGCCAGTCGCACCCTCCGGCCCCGTTCCAGAACCGCCCGCGAACCCGCCCGCTCCCTGGGGCCGTTCGACAGCACGACCGGCAGCAGATACGTCAGCGCGCCGATCAGCACCTGGGCGACGAAACCGAGCAGCAACAGCGGAATCAGGGACTCGACACCCGTCTGGGCGTCGGCCGCCGCGTGGGTGGCGAAGAGCACCAGGTCGCGGACGATCCCGGCCGCCAGCCACACCGCCGACGCCGCCAGCGACCAGGCGGCGGCGGCCGAGACGGGTGTGCGCCCCCGCCGGACGGCGCCCGCCCACACCCGCACGGCGAGGGCGACACCGGTGGCGTAGGCGGCGAGCCCGGCGACGGTCACCGCGCGCCATGCGCCCGCCGGGACAGGACCCGCGTCCGGCAAGGCCGCCGGGCCCGCGAGCCCGGCCACGGCGAGCGCGAGTCCGCCCCCGGTGAGGGCCAGCACCCGGCGGGCCGTCCGGGTGGTGTCCTCGTGCATCCGGACGCCGAGGGTGGTGGGCCAGAGCATGAAGAGGGTGCCGAGGACGGGCAGTCCGATCCAGCCGAGCAGGGTGACGTGAATGTGCGCGAGCCGCAGCCCGGTGTGCCCGTCCGCGCCCACGGTCCCGGTGGCCAGCAGCCCGCCGAGGACCGTCCCGACGACGAGGGCGGCCGTGGCGGCCCGGTAGTAGGCGGCGACGGGCGCGAGCCGGCCGCCCAGCGCGCCCCGGCCGAGGCGGACCAGCACCACGAGGTGCGCGGTGGCGGCGGCGACCAGTCCCGCGCAGGCCGCCGTGATCAGCGCGGGCAGGTCGGCCCACACGCCGAGGAGCACCCCGGCGACGGACACGTTCACCCCGGCGAGGCGTACGGTGCTCCACCGCCGGTCGGGGAAGCGGGCGTGCAGCATCGCGACGGCGAAGTGCTCGCTCCACACCACGAGTGCGGTGGTGGCGGCGCCGAGCAGGAAGAGATGGACCGCCAGCCAGCGAGCCACCGGCAGGGTGTCCCGCTCGGTGGCCGCGAGCAACGCGAGTCCGGCCCACCCGGCGACGAGCAGATGCGCCCGCAGCTGCCGCGCCCGCATGTCCTGCCGCCCGGGCCAGCCGGCCCGACCGACCCGGCCGGCCCGGCCACCGGGGCTGCCAGGACCGCCGTGAGGACCGCCGGGGCTGTGAGGACCGCCGGGGCCTCCGGAGCCGCCATGACCCCCCGGCCCCCCGGAATCGCCCGGCCGGGTGGAGCCGCCCGACCCACCGCCGCCCGACCCTCCGGAACCGGCGGAGCCGCCACCGGAGGCACCCGGCTCGCCCGGCCCACCGGCACCACCGGCACCACTCGAACCTTCCGGACCACCGGAGCCGTCGGGGCCACCGATCCCTCCCCACTCCCCCAGCAGCGGCAGCACCCTGCGGCCGTCCGGCCGCGGCCCGCCCTCGCCCTCGCCCTCGCCCTCGCCCTCGCCCTCGCCCTCGCTCACGACGTCTCCTCTCCCCCCGGCGCCGTCCGCGCCTCCGTCCCGGACAACAGCACGGCCAGTTCCCCCTGGTGAGGGAACGAGCCCGGCACGTACCCGCACCACGGCTCCTCCGCGTACGGGTCGCCGGTCACGCCGTACGCGCGGGAGCGGGAGCCGCCGCAGACCCGGCGGAACTCGCAGGCGCCGCACCGGCCGCCGAGCCGGTCGGGGTCGCGCAGCCCGGTGAACAGCGCGGAGGTGCGGTAGATCTCGGTGAGCGGCCGTCGCCGCACATTGCCCGCGCCGAGCGGCAGGAACCCGCTGGGGTGCACCGTCCCGGTGTGCGAGACGAAGACGAAGCCGCGGCCGGCGTTGACGTCCAGCGGCGGCCGCCGGGCGCGGCGGCCCCCGTCGGCGAGGCCCAGTTCGGCCGTCCGCGCCCGCAACTGCCGGTACAGGGGCCCGAGTCCGAGCACCTGCTCGTGGTCCTCGCCCAGACCGGCGAGGACGCGGCGCTGGAGGGCGACGCGGCGGAAGTGGTGGGCCTCGGTGGTCTTGGCGGGCACGGTCAGGCCGACGTCGTACACGAAGTTCAGGACGTCCTCGGTCTCGGCGGGCGTCAGCGCGCCGAGTGCCGCGCCGCGTCCGGTCGGTACGAGGAAGAAGGCGCTCCACAGCATCGCGCCGTGGGTGCGCACGAGACGGACGACGTCCGGCAGGTCGTGCAGGTTGTGCCGGGTGACGGTGGTGTTGATCTGCACCTTCATGCCGAGCGCGCGGGCGGCGTCCCAGGCGTCGAGGGTCCAGCGGTAGACGCCGGGCACGCCCCGGAAGCCGTCGTGCAGTTCCGGGGTGGAGCCGTCCAGGCTGAGCGAGAGGCCGACCGCGCCGGCCTCGTGCACGGCCCGCAGCCGCTCGGCGGTCAGCGTCGGCGTGCCGGAGGGCGAGACGGCGACACGGACGCCCACCTCCGCGCCGTACGCGATGAGTTCGAGCAGATCGGGCCGCTGGAAGGGATCACCACCGGTGATCACGAACAACGGTGCCGGGCGGCCGAAGTCGGCGATCTCCCGCATCAGTTCCTTGGCGGCCCCGGTGTCCAGCTCGCGCGGATCCCGGTCCGGGACGGCCTCGGCACGGCAGTGCACGCAGGCCAGCGGACAGGCCCGGGTGGACTCCCAGATCACGAGGAACGGCCGCTCGCCCACGTCCTGCCGCGGCCGGCGCACGGCGGGTCCGCCGCCGGCCGCCGGAACGGCCGCGCTCACCGCCGCCCCCCGTGCGCCCGTCCGAGCCGGATGCCGTGGGTGTGTCCGGCCGCCCGGGTGTCAGGGCGGACGTGGCCGGCGGCCGGACGGTGACCGAGGTGGAGGGGGCGGCGGGACGGCCGCCGGGCGGGCCTCGGCCAGGGACGGGGGATGGGGCCGGGCCACCTGTGGGTGCGGTCGTACATTGCGCTGCCTCCGGTTCGGTCGGGGTCAGCCTGCACCTCGCGGGGTCCGCGCCCGGCCCGCCGAGGGTCCCGGCTTCCAGGGCCGTTGGTCCCTGGGGCGGCGGGCCGGGCAGGACCCTTGGGCGTCCGGCCGGGGGCGTTCGGCCCAAGGTCCCGGCCTCCCGCCCCGGCATACGTTTCCGGCCATGGAGAACGACGAGAAGGCACGGCGGCGGCCACCGCACACCGTCCGGGACTGGCCGCTGGCCGGCCGCCGGCTGCTCACCCGCGACGAGGTCTCCGCCGACGGACGCGCCGTGTTCGGCGAGAACGACGGCAAGTGGGAGGGTTTCTACCGGGACCGCTGGGCCCACGACAAGGTGGTGCGCTCCACGCACGGCGTGAACTGCACCGGTTCCTGTTCCTGGATGGTGTACGTCAAGGACGGCCTCATCACCTGGGAGCACCAGGCCACGGACTACCCCTCGATCGGCGCGGACTGCCCCGAGTACGAGCCGCGCGGCTGCCCGCGCGGGGCCTCGTTCTCCTGGTACACCTACTCGCCCAGCCGGGTCCGCTACCCGTATGTGCGCGGCACGCTGCTGAAGCTGTGGCGCGAGGCGCGCGGGCGGCTCGGTGACCCGGTGGCCGCGTGGGCGGAGATCACCTCCGACCCTGCGAAGGCGCGGGCGTACAAGCGGGCCCGGGGCAAGGGCGGCCTGGTGCGCGCGAGCTGGGACGAGGTGGCCGAGCTGGTGGCCGCCGCCCATGTGCACACCATCAAGGCGTACGGCCCGGACCGCGTCGCCGGGTTCTCGCCGATCCCGGCGATGTCGATGGCCTCGTTCGCGGCCGGTTCCCGTTTCATGTCGCTGATCGGCGGCACGCTGCTGTCGTTCTACGACTGGTACGCCGACCTGCCCGTGGCCTCGCCGCAGGTGTTCGGGGACCAGACGGACGTGCCGGAGTCGGCGGACTGGTGGAACGCGGGCTATCTGGTGATGTGGGGTTCCAACATCCCGGTCACCCGCACGCCCGACGCGCACTTCCTCACCGAGACCCGCTACAACGGCACCAAGGTCGTCGCGGTCTCCCCCGACTACGCGGACAACGTGAAGTTCGCCGACGAGTGGCTCTCCCCGCACCCGGGCACCGACGGGGCGCTGGCGATGGCGATGGGGCATGTGATCCTGCGCGAGTTCCTGGTCGACCGCGAGGTGCCGTACTTCCGGAACTATCTGCGGACGTTCACCGACGCCCCGTTCCTGGTCACCCTGCGCGAGGGCGCCCACGGCCTCGTCCCGGACGGGTTCCTGACCGCCGCCGACCTGGGCGGCGAGGCCGCGGAGGAGGAGAACGCGCACTCCAGGACGGTGCTGCTGGACTCCGCCACCGGAGAGCCCGTCGTCCCGAACGGCTCCCTCGGCCACCGCTGGGCGACGGCGGACAAGGGCCGCTGGAACCTCGATCTGGGCGGTGTCGTACCGGAGTTGAGTCTGCTCGACCGGGCCGGGGAGCGCGTCGAGGTGGCGCTGCCCCGGTTCGACGAGGGAGCCACCGAGGGCGGCTCGGTGATGGTGCGCGGGGTGCCCGCCCGGCGGCTCGGCGGGCGCCTCGTCACCACCGTGTTCGATCTGATGCTCGCCCAGTACGGGGTGGGCAGGCCCGGTCTGCCGGGTGACTGGCCGACGTCGTACGAGGACGCGAGCCGGCCGTACACCCCGGCCTGGCAGGAGACGATCACCTCGGTGCCGGCCGAGCAGGCGGCCCGGATCGGCAGGGAGTTCGCCCGCAACGCCGAGCGCACAGGCGGCCGTTCGATGATCGCGATGGGTGCGGGCACCAACCACTGGTTCCACTCCGACACCATCTACCGCGCCTTCCTGGCGCTCACCACGATGACCGGCTGCCAGGGTGTCAACGGCGGCGGCTGGGCGCACTACGTGGGCCAGGAGAAGGTCCGCCCGCTGACCGGCTTCCAGCACCTGGCGTTCGCCTTCGACTGGCAGCGGCCCACCCGGCACATGGCGGGCACCTCGTACTGGTACCTCAACACCGACCAGTGGCGCTACGAGGCCTTCGGGCCCGAGGAACTGGCCTCGCCGCTCGGTGAGGGCCGGTTCAAAGGCAAGGCGTTCGCGGACTGTCTCGCGCAGGCGGTGCGGCTCGGCTGGACGCCGGGCCACCCCGGCTTCGGCCGCAACCCGCTCGACCTGGCCGACGAGGCGGCGGCAGCGGGCCGGCCGGTCGCCGAGCACATCGTGGACGAACTCAGGGCGGGGCGGCTGCGGTTCGCCGCCGAGGACCCGGACGACCCGGCCAACTTCCCCCGGGTGCTCACCGTGTGGCGGGCCAATCTGCTGGGTTCCTCCGGCAAGGGCAACGAGTACTTCCTGCGCCATCTGCTGGGCGCCGACGCGGCGGTCCGCTCCGCCGAGACCCCGCCGGGCGAGCGCCCCGAGGAGGTGGTGTGGCACAAGGAGGCGCCGGAGGGCAAGCTCGACCTGCTGGTCACCATGGACTTCCGGATGACCTCCACCGGTCTGCTCTCCGACGTGGTGCTGCCGGCCGCGACCTGGTACGAGAAGGACGACCTGTCGTCGACCGACATGCACCCCTTCGTGCACGCCTTCACCCCGGCCATCGCCCCGCCCTGGCAGTCCCGCACCGACTACGACACGTTCCTCACGCTCGCCGACCGGTTCAGCGAGCTGGCCGCCACGCACCTGGGTACCCGTACCGACGTCCTCGCCGTCCCCCTCACCCACGACACCCCGGACGAACTCGCCCAGCCGGGCGGGGTGGTGCGGGACTGGAAGACGGGTGAGTGCGAGCCGGTGCCAGGGCGCACCATGCCGAAGCTGGTGGTGGTCGAACGGGACTACGCGGCCGTGGCGCGGAAGATGCGCGCCGTCGGCCCGCTGCTCGACACGCTCGGCACCACCACCAAGGGTGTCACCGTCCACCCGGACCGCGAGATCGAGGAGCTGCGGCACCGCTGCGGCACCGTCCGCGACGGAGTGGGCGCCGGCCGGCCCTCGCTGGCCACCGCGAGCGACATGTGCGAGGCGATCCTGGCGCTGTCCGGCACCACCAACGGGCGCCTGGCGACCGAGGGTTTCCGGGAGCTGGAGCGGCAGACCGGCAGCGAGGGCCTGGTGGAGCTGTCGGCCGAACGGGAGGCGGAGCGGATCACGTTCACCGACACGCGCACCCAGCCGCGCGCGGTGATGACGTCGTACGAGTGGTCGGGTTCGGAGACCGGCGGCCGCCGCTACTCCCCGTTCGTCATCAACGTGGAGCACAAAAAACCCTGGCACACCCTCACCGGCCGCCAGCACTTCTTCGTGCAGCACGACTGGATGGCCGAGATCGGCGAGCAACTCCCTGTCTACCGCCCGCCGTTGAACGCGATCCGGCACTACGGGAACGAGCACCTGGGCGAGGACGGCCGGGCCGAGGTCACGGTCCGCTACCTCACCCCGCACTCGAAGTGGTCCATCCACTCCAACTACCAGGACAACAAGTACATGCTCGATCTGTCCCGGGGCGGGCCGGTGATCTGGATGTCCGTCCAGGACGCCGGGCGGATCGGCGTCCGGGACAACGAGTGGATCGAGGCGTACAACCGCAACGGCGTCGTGGCCGCCCGCGCGGTGGTCACCCACCGGATGCCCGAGGGCACCGTGTACATGTACCACGCCCAGGACCGCAATGTGAACGTGCCGAAGACCGAGCTCAGCGGCAAACGCGGCGGCATGCACAACTCGCTGACCCGGCTGCTGGTCAAGCCGACCCATCTCGCGGGCGGCTACGCCCAGTTCACCTACGCCTTCAACTACTACGGGCCCACCGGCAACCAGCGGGACGAGGTCACCGTCATCCGCCGCCGCAGCCAGGAGGTCGACTACTGATGTCCCGCGGCAAAGCCACCATCGGACGGGTCATGGCCCAGATCGCCATGGTGATGAACCTCGACAAGTGCATCGGGTGTCACACCTGTTCAGTCACCTGCAAGCAGACGTGGACCAACCGGACCGGCGTCGAGTACGCCTGGTTCAACAACGTGGAGACCAAGCCGGGCGTCGGCTACCCGCGCCGCTACGAGGACCAGGAGCAGTGGAAGGGCGGCTGGAGGCTGGACCGCAAGGGGCGGCTGGTGCTGCGCTCCGGCGGCCGGGTCAAGCGGCTGCTGTCGCTGTTCTCCAACCCGGACCTGCCGGCCCTGGAGGACTACTACGAGCCGGTGACGTACGACTACGACAACCTGATCAGCGCCCCCGCCGGTCCGGACATGCCGGTCGCCCGCCCCCGCTCGGTCCTCACCGGCCGGCCCACCTCGATCACCTGGGGTGCCAACTGGGAGGACGGCCTCGGCGGCGCCCCCGAACACGCGGGCGGCGACCCGAACCTGAGCGGCGAGTGGGCCGAGAAGGTGAAGTTCGAGTTCGAGCAGACCTTCCTGTTCCATCTGCCCCGGCTGTGCGAGCACTGCCTCAACCCGGCCTGCGTCTCGGCCTGTCCGTCCGGCGCGATGTACAAGCGGGTGGAGGACGGCATCGTCCTGGTCGACCAGGACAGGTGCCGGGGCTGGCGGATGTGCGTGACGGCGTGCCCGTACAAGAAGGTGTACGTCAACCACGCCACCGGCAAGGCCGAGAAGTGCACCTTCTGCTTCCCGCGCATCGAGCAGGGCCAGCCCACGGTGTGTTCGGAGACATGTGTGGGCCGGCTGCGCTACCTGGGGCTGCTGCTGTACGACGCCGACAAGGTGGGCGAGGCCGCGGCGACCCCGGACGAGAAGGATCTGCTGGATGCCCAGCGGAACGTGTTCCTCGACCCGTCCGACCCGGAGGTGATCGCCGCCGCGCGCGCCTCCGGCATCCCGGAGGACTGGCTGGACGCGGCCCGCCGCTCCCCGGTGTACGCGCTGGTGTCGAAGTACCGGGTGGCGCTGCCGCTGCACCCGGAGTACCGGACCCTGCCGATGGTCTGGTACGTGCCGCCGCTCTCCCCCGTCCTCGACGCGGTCACCTCCGCGGGCGGCAACCAGGACGACCCGGACCACGTGTTCGCCGCCGTCACCCGGCTGCGCATCCCGCTGGAGTACCTGGCGGAGCTGTTCACCGCCGGGGACACGGACGTGGTGGGCGGGGTGCTGATGAAGCTGACGGCGCTGCGCTCGTACATGCGGGAGCGGACGCTCGGCGGGGACGACGAGGCCGAGGCCGAGGCGGTGCTGAAGGCCGTCGGTCTGACCGCCGGGGAGGCCCGGGACCTGCACCGGCTGCTGGCGGTGGCCAAGTACCAGGACCGGTACGTCGTCCCGGCCGCGCACAAGGAGGACGCGGCCGCGCTGACCGCGATGGAGAACCGCTGCCCGGTGGAGTCCTCGGGCGAACCGGCCGGCGAACGCAAGGTCATGCTCGGCATCCCCACCCTGCGCCGCACCTCACCCGGAGGACACACATGAGCCCCCTGACCTTCCCCGGTGCCGGCCGTCCGGGGCCCGCCCCGGTCCGCACCCGGCTGCGGGCGGCCGTGCGGCGGCCGTCCCGGCTCACGCCCGCGCAGGCCCGGGAGCGGTCGCTGCTGCTGCGGCTGGTGTCGCTGCTGCTCCAGTACCCGGACGCGGAGCTCGCCGCCGCCCGCGAGGACGTGGCGACCTGTGTCGCGGGGCTGCCGCCGTCGGAGTCCGCGGCCGGACTGGCCGCGTTCACCGACTGGTTCGCGCCCGCCGCGCCCGAGCTGCTGGAGCGGACCTACGTCGAGACCTTCGACCTGCGCCGCCGCAGCAGTCTCTACCTCACCTACTACCTGCACGGCGACACCCGCCGCCGGGGCATGGCCCTGCTCACCCTGGCGCAGCGCTACCGGGCCGCCGGCTGGCAGGTCGACGGCGGTGAACTGCCCGACCATCTGCCGGTGGTGCTGGAGTTCGCGGCGCTCGCCGGGCCGGGCGCGGGCGAGGCACCGCTGCGTCAGCACCGGCGCGGGCTCGAACTGATCCACCGGGCGCTGGCCGACGCGGACTCGCCCTACCGGCACGTGCTGGCCGCGCTGCTGGCGCTGCTGCCGCCGGCCACCGACGCGGACCTCGCGGCGGTGGCGGAACTGGCCGCGCAGGGGCCGCCGAACGAGGACGTCGGCCTGGACCCGTACGCGGGCGGCACGTTCGTCCCGCCGAGCGCCTTCGCCCCGCCGGGGACCTTCGTCCCGCCCGAGCCGGCCCCGCCCACCCTCGCGTCCCCCTTCCCGTCGTCCGTGGATGGTCCCCGATGAACGCTTCAGGAACCGACCTGCTGCTGTGGGTCGCCCTGCCCTACATCTGTCTGGCCGTGTGCGTGGTCGGGCACGTCTGGCGGTACCGGCAGGACCAGTTCGGCTGGACCTCGCGCACCAGCCAGCTCCTCGAACACCGCTGGCTGCGCTGGGGCAGCCCGCTGTTCCACGTCGGGGCGTTCATGGTGATCGGCGGGCATGTGGTCGGACTCGCGGTGCCCGCCTCCTGGACCCGGGCGGCCGGGATCAGCGAGCACATGTACCACACGGGCGCCGTATGGGCGGGCTCCGTCGCGGGCGTCGCCATGGTCGCCGGGCTCGGCATGCTGTGCGCCCGCCGGCTGCTGACCCGGCGGATCCGGCTCGGCACCGACCGCAGCGACAAGGTCCTCTTCCCGCTGCTGTCGGCCACCGTGCTGCTCGGCATCTCCGCCACGGCCACGCACAACGTGTTCGGCGGGGGCTACGACTACCGGGAGACCGTCTCGGTGTGGTTCCGGGGCGTCTTCGCCCTCCGGCCGCAGCCCGAGGCGATGTCCGGGGCACCGCTGCTGTTCCAGCTGCACGCGCTGAGCGCCTGCCTGCTCTTCGCCGTCTGGCCCTTCACCCGGCTCGTCCACGTCTGGAGCGCCCCGGTCGGCTACCTCGTCCGCCCCTACCTGGTCTACCGGCGCCGGGCCACGACCGTGCCGCCGGGCAGGACACCTTCGGGCGCGCACGGGGCGGGCACCGGGCGCGCCGCATGAGGACGGCGTACGCGGCACACCACCGGTTCCGGGGGCGGCGGATGGGTCTGCTGCTGACCCTCACCGGCGCCGTCGGGTGGCTCGCGGCGTTCCGGCTCGCGGTCGAGGACTGGCGGGTGCTGGAGAACCCGGACTACCAGGTGTCGTGCGACATCAGCCCGGTGGTGGGCTGCGGCAGCACGATGGCGAGCGCGCAGGGCAATGTGTTCGGCTTCCCCAACATGCTGCTGGGCCTCGGCGCGTTCGCCGCCGTCACCGCGCTGGGCGTGGCCGTACTGGGCGGGGCCCTGCTGCACCGCCGGGTCTGGCTCGGGCTGAACGCGGGGGCGCTGGCCGGCGTGGTGTTCGCGCACTGGCTGATCTACGAGTCGCTGTACGTGCTGGGCCGGATCTGCCCGTACTGCGCCGTGGTGTGGATCGTGACGATCGCGCTGTTCTGGTACATCACCCTGCGCAACCTGCGGTCCGGGGCGATCCCCGTCCCGGCCGCCGGGCGGGGGCTGCTGATCCTGGTGCTGGACACGCACGGACTGCTGCTGGCCTCCTGGTACGGGTTGATCGCCGTCCTGGCGCTGACCAGGTTCTGGCCGTACTGGAGCAGTCCGCTCTGACGCGGGGCCGACCGCCCTGCCCCGGACCGCCCGGGAAGGGCCGGTCGGCCCTGGCGCCACGGCCCGTCCGGGCGGACGCTGAAGAGAGGGCCCCACCGGTGGAGAAGCCCGTCACTGGAAAGCCCACCGCCGGAAAGGCCCCGACCCCCCGACCCCCTCCCGTGCTTCCCGTGATCGAAAGGAGCCGGTGCGATGACCTCCACCACCACCCTGGCCGCGGCCCTGCCGGTCGAACACCGCGAACGGCTGTCGGCCCTCGCCCGTGAGGTCTCCTTCGACGTCGGCACCCGGCTGTTCGAGGAAGGGCGGCGGGCCGACCGGTTCTGGATCATCCGGACCGGCACCGTCACCCTCGACCTGCACGTCCCCGGCCGCCGGGCCGCCGTCATCGAGTCCCTGGGCCACGGCGAACTGGTCGGCTGCTCCTGGCACTTCGGGCCGCACGTCTGGCAGCTGGGCGCCGAGGCGATGAGCCCGGTGCGGGCCCGGGAGTTCGACGCCGAGGCGGTACGGGCGCTGTGCGCGGACGACCCGGAGCTCGGCCGGGCGGTCGCGTGCTGGGTCGGCCAGGTGGTCGCCCACCGGCTGCACGCGACCCGTGTCCGGCTTCTGGACCTCTACGCCCCGTACGGCAGCGGAAGCCGGTAGGAACCGCCCCGCCGGGCGGCCGTCGCACCGGCACAGGTAATTTCTCCAAGAGGCGCATGTAATAATTGGCGCCGAACCGCAGGGGCCGCAGCGAGAAAGGCAGGCACCATGGCGCCGTCCTCCGAGATCTACATCGAGTCGACCGACACCGATCCGGCCGTCCGGGCGCAGAGCGCCCTCCAGCAAACGCAACAGCGGCTCCAGGGCCGGCTCGCCACGCTGACCGAGGTCGAGCCCGGGGCCGCGGAGGCCGGTGAGTCGGTCCGGGCCGCCCTGACCGAGTTCTGCACGGGCGAGCTGCGGCGTTACCTGAGCGCCGCCGACCGGACCCTGTACGCGACGGCGTCCGGCGCCGCCGAGACCCGGCTGCTGGTCCGCGGGCTGCGCACCACCGCCGACGTGCTCGACAGTTACGTCGACCGGCTGCCGGCGGCCGGGGACGCCGCCTCGGCCGCCACGCTCGGCCGGGCGATCGAGGCGGTGCTGCGGGCACATCTGGCGGTGGAGCGGGACGTACTGCTGCCGGCCCTCGTCGGCCTGCCCGGTGCCGATCTGCCCGCGCTGGTCGGGGATCTGGACACCCTCCTGGCCGGCGGCACCCTGGAGGACCCGGCGGTCGTCGACGTCCGGGAGATCCCGCACGGCCGGCGTCACCCGCGGATCTTCGCCCGGTTCGCGCGGCTGGCTCCCGGCGAGTCCTTCACCCTGGTCAACAACCACGACCCCAAGCCGCTGCGGCGGGAGTTCCAGGCCGCCCATCCCGACGCCTTCACCTGGGAGTACGTCGAGTCCGGCCCCGAGCGGTGGCGGATCCGTATCGGCCGGGAGGCGGGCGCGGACGTCTGAACCGGCACCGTCACCCGTCGCCCGGCCAAGGCGCACGACGAAGGCACGACCGGAGCGCACGGCGAAAGCGCACGACACAGGCCCCCGGCAGACCGCCGGGGGCCGTCGCGTATGCCGTCGTCAGCGTCCCGCCCCGCTCACCGGCGCCTGCCACACCAACCGGGTCCCGCCGTCCTCGGGCGTGCCCCACTCCAGGTCGCCGCCGAGTTCCCGGGCCCGGGCCGCCATGTTGGCGAGGCCGCTGCGGCGCCCCTCGGCCGGGATGCCCACGCCGTTGTCGCGCACGGTGAGGCGTACGGTCCTGCCGTCGGTCTCCAGCGTGACCTCGGCGCGGTCGGCGTGCGCGTGCCGCGCGATGTTGGTGAGGGACTCGGACAGCACCGCCACCACGTGGTCGGCGGTGTCCCGGGGCACATGCGTGTCGAGCAGCCCCTCCATCCGCACGCTGGGCGCGAACCCCATGACCCGCGTGGCCTCCCCGACCGCCCGTACCGCACGGGCCCGCAGTCCGGGCGCCGCCTCGTCGTCGTGCGTGCGCAGGCCGAAGATCGTGGACCGGATGATCTTGATGGTCTCGTCCAGGTCGTCCACCGCCCGCAGGACGCGTTCCTTGGCGCCCGCGTGGTCGACGAGGCGGCCCGCGCTCTGCAAGGTCATGCCGGTGGCGAACAGCCGCTGGATGGCGAGGTCGTGCAGGTCACGGGCGATCCGGTCGCGATCCTCCAGGACGGCGATCTGCTCGGCGTCCTTGCGGCGCTCGGCGAGCTCCATGGCGAGGGCGGCCTGCGCGGCGAAGCTCTTCAGGGGCTCCACCTCCTTGCCGGAGAAGCCGGGGGCGCCGGTCTCCCGGGCCAGCAGGAGCACTCCGCGCACGCTCTCGCCCGCGCCGATCGGCACCGCCATCGCCGGGCCGAGGCCCGCGAACCGGGGCGGTCCGGCCGTGACCCGGTCATCGGTCCCGACGTCGTCGCTGGTCACGGGCGCACCGCCCTCGAACGCGCGGCCCGTGAGGGTGCCCTCCACGGGCAGCACGAGACCGCGGTGCGCCTCCGCCTGCCGGCCGATCGCCAGTTCGACGGTGAGGGTGTCGGTGTTCCTGACGGGCGTGGACATCACGGCGAGGGCCGAGTCGGTGATCTCGCGCGCGCGTTCGGCGATCAGGCCGAGCACCTCCGCCTGCGCGGCGCCGGACATCAGGCCGTGGGTGATCTCCGCGCTCGCCCGCAGCCAGCGCTCGCGCAGCCGGGACTCCTCGTACAACCGGGCGTTGTCGATCGCGACGCCCGCCGCCACGGCCAGCGTGGACAGGACCGACTCGTCCTCCTCGTCGAACTCCAGTCCGCCGCGCTTCTCGGTGAGGTACAGATTGCCGAAGACCTGCTCGCGGACCCGGATCGGGACGCCGAGGAAGCTGTTCATCGGCGGGTGGTGGGCCGGGAAGCCGTACGACGCCGGGTGCTCGGAGAGCTTGGCCAGGCGCAGCGGCTCCGGGTGCCGGATCAGCTCGCCGAGGATGCCGTGGCCCTCCGGGTAGGGGCCGATGCGGGCGATCTGCTCCTCGCCGACGCCGACGGTGTGGAAGGCCGAGAGGCGTCTGCCGTCGGGGCCGATGACGCCGAGGGCCGCGTACTCGGCGTCGACGAGGGTGGCGGCGGCGTCGACGATGCTGTGCAGCACGTGCTCCAGATCGAGTTCACGGCCGACGGAGAGCACCGCCTCCAGGAGGCTGTGCACCCGGTCGCGGGTACCGCGGGCCGCGTCCAGCCGGGCCTGGAGCTCCTCGAGCAGCTCGTCCAGCCGCAACTGCGGCAGCCGCACGACGGCGGCCTCCGCCGCGTCCCTCGACACCCCGGAGCTCTCCACGCCCGACCCTCCAAGCCCCTACGACATGCCGAACCCGTCCCGCCATGCGCGCACCACACCCACGCCCGGCACAGCACTCGCCCGCAACAGTAGCGACCCACCGACGACGGGGCACGGGCTCCCCCGCCCTAGGGGGCCGGGAGGCCGCCGGGGCCGCCGGGGCCGCGAGGCCGCGAGGCCGCGAGGCCGACGGGACCGGGAGGTCCCCGGGATCGGGAGGCCGACGGGACCACCGGGACCGCCGGGGCGGAGGCCACCGGGGCCGGGAGGCCGACGGAACCGGGAGGCCGACGGGGCCGCGAGGCCGACGCGGCGTCGGCCCGGCGCGGGCTCCCCCTCCCTAGGAGGCTGGGAGGCCGACAGAAGCGGGAGGCCGACGGGGGCCGGAAAACCGACCCGGCAACGGCCCGGCGTGGGCTCCCCGCTCTAGGGATGCGGGGAGGCCGACGGGGCCAGCGGCCGGGCACGGGCCGGAAGGCCGAGGTAGGCGGGAAAGCCGACCCGACAACAGCCCGCCCCGGGCCCTCGCCCTACAGGGGCACGGGGGCGCCGACGGGGCACAGCCGCCAGCGCGGGCCGACAGGCCAACGCAGGCCGACAGGCCAACGCAGGCCGGAAAGCCGACCCGACAACAGCCCAGCCCGGGCCCCCGCCCTACAGGGCCACGGAGACGCCGACGGGGCACAGCCGCCAGCGCGGGCCGACAGGCCAACGCAGGCCGAAAAGCCAGCGCAGGCCGGAAAGCCGACCCGACAACAGCCCGGCGCAGGCCCCCGCCCTACAGGGCCACGGAGACGCCGACCGGGCCAGCGGCCAACGCACGCCGACAGGCCGCCACGCCGACAGGCCGCCCCACGCCGACAAGCCAGCGCAGGCCGGAAAGCCGACCCAGGCCGGAAAGCCCGCGCAGGCCGGCGCAGTCAGCGACTGTCGCCGCGTAGCCGGTCGCGGGCCTCCGTGGCGATGACGGCCGCCTGGATGCGGCGCTCCACGCCGAGCTTGGCGAGCAGCCGGGAGATGTGGTTCTTCACGGTCTTCTCGGCGAGGTAGAGGCGCTGCCCGATCTGCCGGTTGGTCAGCCCCTCGCCGATCAGGGCGAGGATCTCGCGCTCGCGGTCGGTCAGCCCGGGCAGCGCGTCGGGCTCCTCCGGCTTCTCCTGTCCGCCGCGCAGCCGCGCCATCAGCCTGGTGGTGGCGCTGGGGTCGAGCAGCGACTGGCCGCGGGCCACGGTGCGCACGGCCGAGACCAGGTCGGAACCCCGGATCTGCTTCAGCACATAGCCGGAGGCGCCCGCCATGATCGAGTCGAGCAGCGCCTCCTCGTCGTCGAACGAGGTGAGCATCAGACAGGCCAGCTCCGGCAGCCGGGAGCGCAGCTCGCGGCAGACGGTCACCCCGTCGCCGTCGGGCAGGCGGACGTCGAGGACCGCCACGTCCGGACGCAGCGCGGGCACCCGTACCAACGCCTGCTCGGCGGTGGCGGCCTCGCCGACCACCTCGATGTCCGCCTCGTCGTTCAGCAGGTCGTGCACTCCGCGCCGCACCACCTCGTGGTCGTCGAGGAGGAAGACCCGGATCGGGCGCTCGGCCCCGGCCTGCTCGCGGTCCGTCATCGGTCGCTCCTTGTCGCGCTGGGTACGGCTGCACGGGCCATCCTTCCCGGCCACCGGGCTCCGGGGCCAGGGCCGATCGGCCCTGGCATGCCCCGCGCGGGCCGATCGGCCCTGGCGTGCCCCGCGCGCGGACCGCCGCTGAAGCGTCCCTGCCCGCCGACGGACCCGGCCCCACCCCTTGACCCCGGCCGCCGCACTCCCTAGGGTCCTCCCACCTCCCGAGGTACATCGATTAACCAATCGTTAACCGCTTGGTTGGAGACCCCGCTGTGCGCTCCTCGCTGACCCGGCGCGACCTGCTCGCCGCCGGTACCGGTCTGGCCGCGGCCGCCGCCCTGCCCGCCCTGTCCGGCTGCTCGGCACTGGCCGCGGCGGACTCCGATCCCGACACCCTCGTCGTCCACACCCAGCTCGGCACCACCGCGCCGGGCTCCCCCACCTACCTGAGGGCCGTCGACCGCTTCCAGGACGAGAACCCCGGTCTGAAGGTCAAGAACCTCATCAACGGCGACGACCTCGGCCAGGTCTACGAGACCTCCCGGCTGGCCCGCAAGGAGGCCGACGTCGTCATGGTCAACCTCTACGACAAGACCCTGGCCTGGACGGACGTCAACGCCACCGTCGACGTCATGCCCTACCTGGACGACTGGGGGCTGCGCGAACGGGTGCTGCCCGCCGCGCTGTCCGCGTGGACCGACGACAAGGGCAGGCTGCGCGCCTTCCCCTACTTCGCCACGAACTGGCCGGTCGCCTTCAACCGCGCCCTGCTCGACCGCGCGGGCGTCGACGAGATCCCCACCACCGGCGACGCCCTGATCGCCGCCGCCCGCAAGCTCCGCGCCAAGGGCATCGCCCCCGTCACCGTCGGCGGCAACGACTGGACGGGCCAGAAGCTGCTGGCGCAGATCATCCAGACGTTCCTGTCCCAGGACGAGGCCCGGCACGTCTACTCCACCGGCGACTTCGGCGTCCGGGGCGCCCGTGAGGGCATCGAGTACTTCACCACCCTGCGCGACGCGGGCGTCTTCGCGGACAAGGCCCAGGGGCTGACCTCCGACACGATGACCACGCAGTACAACACGCGGTCCGCGGCGATCGAGTCGGCGATGTCCTCCGCGCTGGCGAAGGTGCCCGACGAGGCGGCGCGGCACACCGAGGTGGGCGGCTGGCCGCTCGCCGACGGGGCGGCGCACGAGCACCCCACCATCATCCGGGCTTTCACCCTCATCGGGTTCTGGATCAGTCCCAACGGCGTCCGCAAGATCGGGCACGTCGAGAAGTTCCTGCGGTTCATGTACCGGCCCGACACCGTCTCGCGGTTCATCACCGAGAGCGGCCGCGACATGGCCGTGCGCTCGGACACCGTCAGCAAGGACTTCCCGCTGGTGGCGGCGGCCCAGCGGCTCGGCTCGGACGTGAGCGAGGTGCTGCTGCCCGACGTGTACGTGCCGCCCGCCGCCACGCAGCCGCTGATCACGGCGACCAGCACCTCGTTCACCAGGGGCACCAGCCCGGCGAAGGTCCGCGCCGCCCTCGAGTCCGCGTACCGGTCCGCATGACCCGCCGGACACGCCCCTCCTCGCCGACCCGACCTCCGGGAGTCACCGCATGACGACGCTGACGACGACACCGGACGGCACCTCCGCCCGCCGCCCCGTCCCGCCCTCCGCCCGCTCCTCGGCCCCGCGCACGCTCCGGCAGGGCGGCACCGTCCTCGCCGTGCCCGCCCTGGTGTGGTACCTGCTCTTCATGGTCGGGCCGCTGCTCGCCATCTTCGTGATCGCGGCCCTGCACTGGCCGGGCATGCTGCAACCGGTGTCCTACGCCGGCCTGGACAACGTCCGTACGGTCCTGGACGACCCGGTGTTCTGGGACTCGGTCGAGAACACCGCGATCCAACTGGCCGTCGCGCTGCCGGTGATGATCGTGTGCGCGTACATGCTCGGCTACTACGTGGCGCAGCGCCCGCCCGGCCACCGCGTCATCCGCTATCTGCTGTTCATCCCGGGACTGATCTCGACCCCGGCGAAGGCGATGGTCTTCTACGCGGCGCTGTCCCCGGACGGGCTGGTCAACGGGGCGCTGGAGGGCGTCGGTCTGGGCTCGCTCACCGACGCCTGGCTGGCCTCGCCCTCCACCGCGCTGGCCTGTCTGATCGCCCTGGACGTCTGGAGCGGCATCGGCTTCACGGCCGTGCTGTTCGCCGCCCGGCTGAGCAGCGTGCCGGACGAACTCGGCGAGGCGGCCCAGCTCGACGGGGCGGGGCACTGGCGGACGATGTGGACGGTGCACTTCCCGGTGATCCGCGACTACGTCGGCGTGGTGACGATGCTCCAGTTCCTGTGGACGCTGTTCGGCTCCGCGCAGCACGTCCTGCTGCTCACCCAGGGCGGCCCCGGCACGTCGTCCACGACGCTGTCGTTCCTCGTCTACCAGAAGGCGTTCATCGCCGCGGACCTCGGCTACAGCCAGACCGTGGGCGTCTTCCTCTTCCTCGTCGGGCTCGCCGGGCTCCTGGCGATCCGCCGCGTCTTCCGCCAGACCTACTGATCGGAGCAGCAACGATGAAGCTCGGCAAACGCTGGCTGCCGGCCCACATCCTGGTGTGGACGTACGCGGTGCTGCTCGTGGTCCCGCTCTACTACTTCCTCGCCTCGGCGTTCAAGTCGAACGACGACATCTTCGCCCACCCCTTCGCCCCGCCCGCCTCGCTCGGCCTCGGCAACTTCCGCACCGCCTTCGACAACGGCGACCTCGGGCTCGCGGTCGTCAACTCGGCGCTGGTGACGGTGTTCTCGCTGGTGCTCACCCTGCTGCTGGCGATCCCCGCCTCGTTCGCCCTGGCGCGCTCGACGGGGCGCCTGTCCGGGCTCATCGAGAAGGTGTTCTCGCTGGGCTTCCTGATCCCGACCTTCGCCGCCCTGTTCCCCACCTTCCTGCTCGCGGCGGCCACCGGGCTGTTCCACACCCGCACGTTCATGGTGCTGTTCCTGCCGGCCACGGCGCTGCCGCTGTCGGTGGTGATCCTCGTGCAGTTCATGCGGACCATCCCCGCCGAGATGGAGGAGGCCGCCCGGCTCGACGGGGCGTCCACGTTCGCGGTGCTGCGGCACGTGTACACCCCGATGTGTCTGCCGGGGATCGCCACGGTCGTGCTGCTGAACTTCCTGACCTTCTGGAACGAGTACCTGTACTCCCTGGTCATCATCGGCCCCGACCCCTCGCAGCGCACGGTCCAGGTGGCGCTGCCCACGCTGAAGTCGATCACCGGCACGGACTACGGGGTGCTCACGGCGGGCACCGTGCTGACCCTGATCCCGGTCTGGGTGGTCTACACGGTGCTCCAGAAGCGTATGCAGCAGGCCCTGGTCAGCGGCGCGGTGAAGATGTGAGCGCGCCCACCGGACGGGCGGCCCGCCGCCCCACGATCAAGGCGGTCGCGGCGGCGGCCGGCGTCTCCACCGCCGCCGTCTCGCAGGCCTTCAACCACAAGGGCCGGCTCTCCGAGGCGACCCGCCGCCGCATCCTGGACGCGGCACTGGAGCTCGGCTGGTCCCCCAGCGCCCCCGCCGCCGCCCTGCGCAACGCCCGTACCCGCAGCCTCGCCCTGGTGGTGCGGCGCCCCACCGACGTACTGGGCTCCGACCCGCACTTCAGCGAGCTGATCACCGGCATAGAGGGCGAACTCGCGCCGCGCGGCTACGGCCTGCTCCTGCACCTGGTCACCGGCCCGCCCGAGGAGCACGCGCTGTACGAGCGGCTCGCCGCCGAGGGCCGGGTGGACGGCGCCGTCCTCACCGACGCCCGCGACGACGACCCCCGGCCCGCCCTGCTGGCCCGCCTCGGCCTGCCCGCGGTACTGCTCGGCTCCCCCGACGGCACGGCCGTCGTGCCCCGGATCGGCCTCGGCGAGCAGGGCGCCGGGGTCACGGAGGCCGTACGGCACCTGCTGGGCCTCGGCCACCGGCGCATCGCCTACGTCGCCGGACCGCCGGAGCTCCAGCACACGCGGGTGCGCCGCGCCGCCTTCGAGGACGCCCTGCGCGAGGCCGGGCTGCGCCCGTTCGCCGTGCTGCACACCGACTTCAGCGAACGGCGGGCGGTCAGCGCCACCGAGGCACTCCTCGACGCCGCCGACCGGCCCACCGCGCTCGTGTACGCCAACGACTCCATGGCCGTCTGCGGCATCGGCACCGCGCAGCGCGCCGGGCTCGCCGTCCCCCGTGACGTGTCCGTCGTCGGCTACGACAATCTGCCGCTGGGCAGTTGGCTGCACCCCCGGCTCACCACCGTCGACCAGCAGGTGCAGCGGGTCGGCGCGGCCGCCGCGCGCATGCTGCTCGCCCTGTGCGGCGAGGACGTCGAGGGGCCCGCCCTCACCGGACGGCCGCGGCTCGTCGTCCGCGAATCCACCGGACCGGCACCCGGCTGACCCCCACGACCACCCGGCACCACCCGTACCCGATCTCCTCCCCCCGAGAAGGACCATGCGACGCCACAGCGCCCAGCTCACCCACCAGTCCGACGTCCTGCCCTGGCTCGGCGCCAACTTCTGGTCCCGCACCGGGGGTCCGCTGATGTGGCGGAACTACGACCCGAAGACCGTCCGCGAGGAGCTGCGGGTGCTGGCCGAGCACGGCCTGACCATGACCCGGTCCTTCTTCTACTGGCCCGACTTCCACCCGGAGCCGCACCGGATCGACGAGGAACTGTGCGCGCGGTTCGAGGACTTCCTCGACGCGCACCGGGAGGCGGGCATGGGGACGGTGCCCACGTTCATCGTCGGGCACATGTCCGGGGAGAACTGGGACCCGGCCTGGCGCGGCGGCCGGGACCTGTACGAGGACGTGTGGATGGTGGGCCGGCAGGCGTGGTTCGTGCACCGCATGGCCCGCCGGTTCAAGGACCACCCGGCGGTCACCGGCTGGCTGATCACCAACGAGATGCCCGGCTACGGCCGGATCTACCAGGTCGACCCGCCCTCCTCCGACGTGGTGACGGCGTGGGCGCAGGCCATGTGCCACGCGGTGCGCGCGGCCGGGGCCACCCAGCCGGTGTCGCTGGGCGACGGCGCCTGGGGCATCGAGGTGACCGGCCGCGACAACGGCTTCTCACTGCGGGAGACCGCCGAGTACGTCGACTTCGTGGGCCCGCACGTGTACCGCTCGGACACCGACCGGCCGCGTCAGCACTACCGGGCCGCCTTCGAGTGCGAACTGGCCTCGGTGACCGGGCAGCCGGTCGTGCTGGAGGAGTTCGGCCTGTCCACCGACACCGTCTCGGCGGCCAACGCGGGCGTCTTCTACCGCCAGACCCTGCACAACTCGCTGCTCGGCGGGGCCACCGGGTGGATCGCCTGGAACAACACCGACTACGACGACCTGTGGGACCAGTCCCCCTATGACCACCACCCCTTCGAGATGCACTTCGGCATCACCGACTCCACCGGCGCCCCGAAGGAGCCGCTGCGTGAACTCGCGGCCTTCGCCGGGGTGTTGAGGTCCGTCGACTTCGCCCGCTGCACTCGCGCCGACGCCGACGCCGCCCTGGTGGTGCCCGCCTTCCTCGAACGCGGTTACCCCTACAGCCGCCCCGCCGACCGGCCGCTCATCTTCACCTCCCTGCACCAGGGTTACGTCACCGCGCGCGCCGCCGACCTGCCCGTGGCCCTCACCCGCGAGGCCGACGGTCTGCCCGGCGAGGCGTCGCTCTATCTGCTGCCGGCCACCCGGCAGCTCACCACCCGCACCCGCCGCGAGCTGGCCCGCCGGGCCGAGGCGGGCGCCACCGTGTACCTGTCCTTCTGCTCCGGCGAGCACCCGGCCACGCGCGGCCCCTGGTTCGACGACCTGGACGGGCTGTTCGGCGTGGAGCTCGGGCTGTCCTACGGCGTGGCCGAGCCGATCGAGGACGACGTGCTGGAGATGACGTTCACCGAGGACTTCGGCGGGCTGCGGGCGGGCGAGGTGCTGCATGTGCCGGTCGCCGGGAACGAGGACAGCCGGGCCTATCTGCCGGTGGTGCCCCGGGCGGCCCGTGTCGTGGCCGTGGACGCCCACGGCCGGCCGGCGCTGCTCGTGCACGAGACGGGGGCGGGACGCACGGTGCTGGCCACGTACCCCCTGGAGCACATGGCGGCCCGCACCCCGCACGCCAACCCGGACGCCACGCACCGCCTGTACCAGGCGCTGGCGGAGGTCGCGGGCATACGGCGGCCGGTCACGGTCACCGACCCGCATGTCTCGGCGGATGTGCTGGTCCACGCCGACGGACGGCGTTTCGTGTGGCTGGTCAGCCAGAGCGCCGCGCCGCTGACCGTCACCCCGGCCGCCGAGGGCACACTGCACGCGCTGGAGGGCGGCGCCCCCGTCACGGACGTGGCGCTCGACGGGTACGGGGTCGCCGTGCTGGAACTGCGATGACGCTGCCCCGCTATCTGGACGCCGCCGCCCCGGTGGCGGACCGGGTCCGTGACCTGCTGGGCCGGATGACACTCACCGAGAAGGTCGGCCAGGTCAACCAGCGCATGTACGGCTGGCACGCCTACGAGCGCGCCGGGGACGGCCATCGCCTCACCGCCGCCTTCCGCGCGGAGGTCGCCGCCTTCGACGGCATGGGCGCGCTGTACGGGCTCCAGCGGGCGGACGCCTGGTCGGGGGTCGGCTTCGCGGACGGGCTGGACGCGCGGGACGGCGCCCGGATGGCGGCCGAGGTGCAGGGTTACGTCCGCGCGCACACCCGGCTCGGCATCCCGGTCCTGCTGGTGGAGGAGATGCCGCACGGCCACCAGGCCCTGGACGGCACCGTGCTGCCGGTGAACCTGGCGGTCGGCGCCACCTGGGACCCGGAGCTGTACGCCGAGGCGGCCGAGGCCGCCGGCGCCGAACTCCGCGCCCGGGGCGCGCACCTGGCGCTGGTGTCCGCGCTCGACCTGGTGCGCGACCCGCGCTGGGGGCGGGCCGAGGAGTGCTTCGGGGAGGACCCGTACCTCGCGGCCCGGCTGACCGAGGCGCTGGTCGAGGGGGCGCGGCGGGCCGGGGCGGGCGTCGTGCTCAAGCACTTCGCCGGCCAGGGCGCCACCGTCGGCGGCCGCAACAGCGCGGCGACGGAGCTGGGCGTGCGGGAACTGCACGAGATCCACCTCACGGCGGCACGGGCGGGCGTCGCGGCGGGCGCGGCCGGGGTGATGGCGGCGTACAACGAGTTCGACGGCCTGCCGTGCGTGGCGAACAGGTATCTGCTGACGGAGCTGCTCCGGGAACGCTGGGGCTTCGACGGCGTCGTCATGGCGGACGGCACCGCCGTGGACCGCCTGGTCCGGCTGACCGGCGACCCGGTGTCGGCGGGCGCCCTGGCCCTGGACGCCGGCTGCGATCTGAGCCTCTGGGACGACTGCTTCACGCGGCTGGGCGAGGCGGTGGAGCGCGGGCTGGTGTCCGAGGCGGCGCTGGACGCGGCGGTGGCCCGTGTCCTCACGCTGAAGTTCCGCCTGGGCCTGTTCGAGGCGCCGTCGGTGCCTGGGGATGCTCAGGAAACCGTGACGCTGCCGGCTCTGAGTGAACGCCTCGCCCGTGCCTCGGTGACGCTGCTGTCCCACGAGGGCGGGGTCCTCCCCCTGTCCCCCGCCGTACGGCGGCTCGCGGTCCTCGGTCCGAACGCCGACGCCCTGGCGCGGCAGCTCGGCGACTACACGGCACCGCAGCGGCCCGGCGCCGGGATCACCGTCCTGGAGGGCATCCGCGCGGCGGCGGCGCCCGGCACGGAGGTGGTGCACGCGCGGGGCTGCGAGCTGGTGGGCGACGACGTCTCGGGCGTCCCGGCGGCCGTCTCGCTCGCGGCCGGCTGCGACGTGGCGGTGCTGGTGCTCGGCGGCTCGAGCGCCCGCTCCGCCGACACGGTCTTCGACGCGAACGGGGCGGCGGTGACCGGCTCCGGGTCACCGTCCGGCATGACGTGCGGGGAGGGCGTCGACCTGGCGGACCTCGCGCTGCCCGCCGGTCAACGGGCGCTGCTGGAGGCGGTGTCGGCGACCGGTACCCCGGTCGTCGTGGTCCTGGTCCAGGGCCGCCCGCACGCCGTGCCGGACGTCTCCGCCACCGCGTCGGCCGTACTGAGCGCCTGGTACCCGGGGCCCCTGGGCGGACGCGCGGTGGCCGACGTCCTCTTCGGCGCCTGCGAGCCACGCGGCCGCCTCCCGGTGTCCGTCCCCCGCTCGGCCGCCCAGCTGCCGGTCTTCTACAACGCCAAGGACCACCGCTACCGGGGCTACGTCGACCAACCCGCCCTGCCTCGGCACGCGTTCGGCCACGGCCTGTCGTACACGACCGTCGAGTACGGCCCGCCCCGGCTGTCGACGCGCCAGGTCACCGCCGACGTCCCGGCCCTGACCTGCCGGGTCACCGTCCGCAACACCGGCCCCCGCCCGGCCCACGAGACGGTCCAGCTCTACCTGCACCGTCTCACCGGCGCCACGTCCTGGCCCCGCGTCCGCGAACTGCGCGGCTTCACCCGCCTGACCCTCGCCCCCGGCACGGAGGCCGAGGCGGTCTTCACGGTCGACGGCGACACCCTGGCCTCCGTCGACCGCACCCTGCGCCTCACGGTGGAACCCGGGGAAGTACTCCTGGAAACGGGCCCGGCGTCGGACCGGACGCAGGGGGTCCGATTGGAGATCCTGGCACCGCCCGCCACGAACGCCGGCGGGCAGGCACCATCATGGGGCGATGGTTTCGACGAACGGCAGTGAGCGCACGGCGGGTGTCAGCCTCACCAAGATGCGGGAGAAGGCGCCCGACCTGGTCGATCTGTACAAGGCGGCGGGCTCCAGCGTCCGCAGGCACGGCCTGGAGGACGTGCGGGCCGCGGTGTACCTCGTGCTGGACCGCTCCGGGTCCATGCGGCCCTACTACCGGGACGGCACCATGCAGCACCTGGCCGAACAGGTGCTGTCCCTGTCCGCCCACCTCGACGACGACGGGACCGTACCGGTGGTGTTCTTCTCCACCGACGTCGACGGTTCCACGGACCTGACCCTCGGCGGACACCGCGGCCGTATCGACAAGCTGCACGAGAACCTCGGCCACATGGGGCGCACCAACTACCACTGGGCCATGGACGAGGTCATCGACCACTATCTGGAGTCCGGCAGCGACTGCCCCGCCCTGGTCGTCTTCCAGACCGACGGCGGTCCCACCAGCAGACAGGCCGCCGAGCGCTATCTGTGCAAGGCCGCCCGTCTGCCGCTGTTCTGGCAGTTCATCGGCTTCGGCGACCCCGACGACAACGAGTTCGCCTTTCTGCGCAAGCTGGACACCCTCGCCGTTCCGGCCCGCCGTGTCGTCGACAACGCGGGTTTCTTCCATGCCGGACGGACGCCGCGGGCCCTGGCGGACCAGCGGCTCTTCGACCAGTTGCTGCGGGAGTTCCCTGACTGGCTGGCCGCCGCCCGGGGCGCCGGGATCGTGCGGTGAGAGGTCCGGCCGCGGGTCAGCCGCGTCCGGGTGCCGGCGCCGTGGAGGCGCGTACGCGCAGCTCCGGTTCGACGAGGATCTCGTCGTTGCTGACCGGACGGTTGGCGATCAGGGCGGTGACGAGGCGGCCGATGTTCTCCGCGATGCGTTCGATGGGCTGGCGGACGGTGGTGAGGGGCGGGCCGATGAAGTCGAGGACCGGGGAGTCGTCGTAGCCGACGACGGAGACGTCCGCAGGGACGCGCAGTCCGACGCGTTCGGCGGCGCGGTAGGCGCCGAAGGCCATCTCGTCGCTGGACGCCACGATGCCCGTGGTGTCCCGGGCGAGGAGGGCCGCGGCGGCCTGCTGGCCGCCCTCGACGTTGAACTGCGCGCGGGCGACGGCTGTCTCGGGGTCGAGGCCGCGCCGCTCCAGGGCCTGGCGGAACCCTTCGACGCGCCGGTCGGCGGGGAGGTTGCCGGTGGGCCCGGCGAGGAGGCCGATGCGGCGGTGCCCGAGGTCGTAGAGGTGCCCGACGGCCAGTTCGGCGGCGCGCCGGTCGTCCGTGGAGACGACGGGCGCGGCGGACTCGGGGAAGCCGCCGTTGATGCTCACGTAGGGGATGCCCCGGGACTCGACGAACTGGACCACGGGGTGGTCCTCGTCGCGGAGGGTGTTGCTGGAGGAGAGGAAGACGATCGCCGCGACACCGGCGTCGACGAGCGACTCGACGTAGTCCCGTTCCCTGGGGGTGCCGGGGTACACGGGGCAGATGATCGACGTCAGCCCGTACGGGTTGAGTTCGTTCTCCACGCGTTCGGCCTGCTGCGCGAAGATCGGGTTCTTCAGGTTGGGCGTGAGCATCAGGACGAGCCGGTTGTCCAGGGGCCGTTCGTAGCCGACCTGTCTCAGCGCCTCCTCGACCGCCTGCCGGGTGGCCGGTGAGACGCCGTACTTCCGGTTGATGACACGGCTGACGGTGGCTTCGCTCACGTCGGCGGCGCGGGCCACCTCGGCGAGTGTGGTCGTGCCGACGGGTGTGCGGGACCGCGGCCGCCGCTTCGGCAGTTTCGCGTCCTTCGCTGCCGTCATGTCAAACCTCCGGTCCAAGCCAGTGCGTGTGCGTGTGTCGTGCCCGGGCGCGGTGTCCCCCGGCGTCCCCTGCCGGTGCTCACTGTTTCACGGAGCCGGCCAGCAGCCCCGCCACGAAGTAGCGCTGTAGGAAGGCGAAGAGGACGAGGACGGGCACGACGGAGATGAGGGTGCCGGTGAGCAGTTGGCCGTAGTCGGTGGACTGCACGCCGTGCAGGGTGGCCAGCGAGACCGGCAGGGTGTACGCCTCCGGGGCGCGCTGCACGATGAGCGGGTACACGAAGTCGTTCCACTGCCCGAGGAACAGGAAGATGGCGAGCGCGGCCAGCGCCGGCCGCATGGTGGGGACGACGATCCGGAAGAAGATGCGGAACTCTCCGGCGCCGTCGACACGGGCGGCCTGGAGGAGTTCGTCGGGCACGGACTGCATCGCCTGCCGCATGAGGAAGATACCGAACGGCAGAGCGAGGTTCGGCAGGATGAGGCCCTGGTAGGAGTTGAGCCAGCCGAGCGCGACCATCATCTTGAACAGCGGGACGAGCGTGACCTGCCCCGGCAGCGCGAGGGAGGCGATGATCAGCGTGAACAGGGCGTTGCGGCCCCGGAAGCGGAACTTCGCGAAGGCGTACCCGGCGGTACTGCACACCACCATGCCGAGCCCGGTGTAGACGAGCGACACGACGAGGGAGTTGCGCAGCGCGTCGCCGAACCGCAGCGTCTGGAACAGTCCGGTCAGGTTGGTCCAGAAGCGGCCGCCGGGCAGGAGCGCCGGGGGCGAGGAGAAGATGTCCTCGGTGGAGTGCGTCGTCGCCACCACGAGCCAGGCGAACGGGGCGAGCATGAAGACGGCGCCCACGGCGACGACGGTGGTGAGCACGGCGCTGAGCGACCTGGCCGAACCGGATCGCCCCGGCCGGGTCCGGCGCGGTGCCGGGAGCGGGGTGGGCGTCACTGGACACGCCTCCTCAGGACGAGCATCTGGATGACGGAGACGGCGGTCACGATCAGGGCGAGGACGTACCCGATCGCGGAGGCGTACCCGAAGTCGAAGTTCTTGAAGGCGCTGTTGTAGAGGTACATGCCGATGGTGAGCGTGGCGTTGTCCGGGCCGCCGCCGGTGAGGACGTACGGCTCGTCGAAGAGTTGCAGGGTCCCGATGGTCGACAGCACGACGGTGAGCAGGATCGCGGGCCGCAGCCCCGGCAGGGTGACGTGCCAGAACTGGCGGCGCCGGCTCGCACCGTCCATCTGGGCCGCCTCGTACAACTCCCCCGGGATGGACTGGAGTTGGGCGAGATACATGACGGTGTTCTGGCCCGTGTAGTGCCAGGTCATGGACAGCACGATCGAGACCTTGGCCCAGAACGGGTCGGTGAGCCACGGGATGCGGGGCAGTCCGACTGAGGTGAGGGCGTAGTTGATGAAGCCGTTCTGGTAGTTGAGGAGTGCGGAGAACAGGATTCCGTAGGCGACGAGGCCCATGACGATCGGGATGAAGTAGGCGACCCGGAAGAAGGAACGCCACTTCAGCAGCTTGGAGTTGAAGGCGACGGCGAGCAGGATCGACAGGGTGAGCATCACCGGCACCTGGACGACCAGGATCTCCAGGGTGTTGCGCAGGGCCGTCCAGAAGAGCGGATCGTGGAGCAGCCGCGTGTAGTTGGCGCCGCCCGCCCAGGTGGTGACGCCCCCGACGTTCTTCGTGAAGCTGAGCCAGAGGGCGTAGCAGACCGGGTAGATCTTGAAGCCGAGGAACAGCACGAGCACGGGCGCGAGGAACACGAAGGGGGTCGCCCGGGCGCGCAGCGTCGGGGCGAAGGGCCTGCGACGGTGCGGTGCGTGGCCGGGCCGGCCGGTGGGGGCGGCCCCGCGTGCGGAGGGCCGGTGGCCGGCCTTCATCAGGTTCGACATGGTCTCCGCCGATCAGTTCGCCGCGATCTTCCGGCCGGTCTGCCGCGCGAGCAGTTTCGCCGCCTTGTCGAGCGCCGTCGCGGGGTCCGCGCCCTTGACGAGGACCTGCGTCTGCGCGTCGTCGTAGACCTTCAGCGCCTTGGGGAAGTCCTTGGTGTAGTGGTCCGGGGGCGTCTTCTGGGCGAGGGCGGTGGTGATGAGGTGGTTGGTGTCGAGGCCGAAGTAGGGGTTCGTCTCCTTGAAGCCGGCCGTCTTCCACATCGGCTCGTAGCTGGGGAAGAGCCCGCTGCCCTTGGCCATCACCTTCTGTCCCGCGGCGGTGGCCAGGCTGTACTTGACGTAGTCGTAGGCGAGCTTCTGCTTCTTGCTCGACTTGGCGACGGTGAGGTAGGTGCCGCCCGCGAAGGAGGCGGTGTAGCCGCCCTCGTGCATCGCCGGGGACGTCCGCACGCCCCACTTGCCCTTCATCTCGGGTGCCGTGACCGGGAAGCTGCCGATCATCCACGAGGCGCCCGGCATGAGTGCGACGGGCGACTGCCCCTTCATCTGTGAGGTGGTGCCCTGGCTCTGCGGGATGTCGGTGACGAGCCCCTTGTCGTTCGCCTCCTTGAGGAAGGTGAGCGCGGCCAGGCTGCCCTTGTCGGAGAGCGTGATCTCGCCCTTGCCGTTGAAGAAGAACGTTCCTTCCAGGCGGGCGAGCATCTCGAAGAAGTTCGCGGAATCCGCCTGCGAGGCGGCCTTGTCGACGGCGAAGAGGTTGGCGCCGGTCTTCTTCTTGATCTTCACGCCGGCGGCGAGCATCTGGTCCCAGGTGCGGATCGAGTCGATGTCGACCCCGGCCTTGTCGAACAGATCCTTGCGGTAGTAGAGGAGGTTCGTGTTGGACTCGAAGGGGATGCCGCGCTGCTCCCCCTTCGCGTTCCGGCCGCCCTTCCACAGGCCGCTGGGGAAGTCCTTCGCCAGCGCGTCCGCACCCCTCGCGCTGAGGTCGGCGAAGCCGTCGGGGAACGTCTCCAGGTAGTTGTCCATGTAGTCGCCGCCGATGTCCATGACGTCCGGGAGACCGGTGCCGCCGGCAGCCATGCCCGAGGTGATCTTGTCCCAGATCGCCGGGTTGCCGACGTCCTGCACCTTGATCGTGACACCGGGGTGGTCCTTCTCGAACGCCTTGGCGGTGGCCTTCATGCCGGTCGCGGGCGCTCCCCAGGCCCAGGCGGTGAGGGTGTCCTGCCCGGCGTCGTCCGAGTCCGCCATGGAACAGCCGGCCAGCGGACCTGCCGCGAGGGCCGTGCACACGGCGACTGCTCTCACCCGGGTGTACCGGCGGCGCTGTGGAGATGCGGTCATGGGCTTCGATCCTCCTCGATCGAGGTGTGGTGGGCGTCATCATGACGCGCTTGCCAAGCCCTTGCAAGATTCCCTTGCAAATTTACTCAACGGATTTGCATACTGGCCGTCGGCCCGCGGCAACTGCCGCTCCGGGCCGGGCATTCACCGCACGCCGCCCCCATGCCTCCGCGTGAAAGAAGCCGGGACACCGATGTCATTCCTCGCCCCAGAGCCGCCACCGGCCACCGACGGGACCACGGCACGCCTCGACGCACGCACCTGGTCGGTGACGGCGGCGCAGGGCACGGAGGCCGGGATCCGCTTCACGCTCCCCGGCGGCCCCGCCGTGCTGCTGGACGCCGCGGGGGACGACCGGTATCTGCTGCCGGCCGACGGTTCCTCGCCCGTCGAGCTCCTGGGCTCCGGCGCCTGCTGGCTGCTCCCGGCGGACCCGGACGCGGCGGAACCCGCGTGGCACCTCCTCGCCGACGGCCCGATCGGGCTGCGCGTGGACGGCGACGGCCGCACGGTCACCGTCCACGCCCCCTCGGCCACACTCGTCGCGCACCGGGCCCGGCCGCACGCCGACGTCGACGGCGCGGAGTTCACCCTGGACCTCCCCGGCGCCCAGGCACTCGCCGACGCCCTCGCGGGCTTCTACTGGGGCACCGTGCTGCCCTGCGTCGTGGAACGCACCACCGCGGCCGGCTACCCGGACCCGGACGGCTATGTGATCAGCACACTCGCCGACACCTATGTCGGCACGTACCCGGACGTCGACCACGAGTTCCAGATCAAGGCCCGGCTGGCCTGGGGAAGCCGCACCGACCAGGACGTCGTACGGCGGATGATCGACCTGCAACTCCGGCTGATGCGGGAGGACCCCCAGCAGCTGTGGCGGGACCCCTGCGCCGTCCAGCCGGACGGCGACCGCGAGTACCACGTGCGCCGCGCCAGCGCCGACGGCTCGCGGAACGCCGTCATGTTCCTGGTCACCGGCAATGTCGAGGTGCTGGAGTCGGCCTGGCTGTACTACGCCCGCACCAAGGACGCCGACTGGCTGCGCGACCGCGTCGAGGACCTCGAGGGCGCGGCCTCCTGCGTCGTCGGCTGCGTGGACCCGCTCGGTCGCCTGTGGTCCGACGTGTACTACGAGGACCAGGTCATCAAGGACGGCCGGGAGACCATGGCCGCGTCACTCGCGGCGCACTCCTTCCTGCTCCTCGCCGACCTGGAGGACGTGCTCGGGCGTGCGGAACAGGCACGCCTCTACCGGGAGTTGGCCGGGCGCCTCGGCGAGGCCGTGCGCGCGCCGCTGCCCGCCGGGTACTGGGACGGCGGCTCCCGCCGCTTCGTCGACTGGGTCGACCGCTCCGGACGGGTGCACGACCATGTGCACCTGCTCGCCAACGTGCTCCCGGCCATGTTCGGCCAGGCGGACGCCGTACAGACCGCGCACGTCCTCGCACTCGTCGACGGCGAACTCGAGGAGTTCCAGCGCTTCCCGACCTTCCTCGCGGCCCGCGTGGCGGACTACACCGACGACGAGATCGGCGACGGCGGCCCCTACGACCTGTGCGCCGCGGGCCGCTACTGGTGCTGGGACGCCGCCTTCTGGTCGTGGCGGCGCGACGGCGCGATGCTGCGGCGGCAACTCGACACCGTCGCCGCGCAGGGCGCCAGGGACGGCTATGTCATGGGCGAGCGCTACGACATGGACCACGTCCACTACGTGGACGGGTCGGACTGGCACGGGGCCGCGCACTACTACGAGTACCCGTGCGTCTTCGCCTGGGTGCTCTTCGCCGAGTACCTGGGGGTGCGCGCGTCCCTCACGGCGGACCTGCGCCTGGCGCCCCGGGTCGTCGGACGCGGGACGGTGACGCTGGGTCAGCGGGCGTACCAGCTGACGTACCGGATCGACGAGGACGGCTTCGAACTCGTGAACACGGCGGGGCACGCGCGGACGTTCGAGGTGGACCTGTCGGGGGTCGGCGGGACCGGCTCTTCGGGGGTGGCGGCTGGGGGTGCGCCGGTGGCGCCGGGGAGTGGGCCGGTGGCGCCGGGGAGCATGCGGCCGGGCGCGGGCTTGGGCTCGGGTCTGGGGATGGGCTCGGGTCTGGATTTGGGCCCGGCTTTGGACTTGGGCTCGGCTCTGGACATGGGCCCGGGTCTGGACAGGGGTTCAGCTCTGGACGTGGGCCCGGGTCTGGACAGGGGTTCAGCTCTGGACGTGGGCCCGGGTCTGGACTTCGGCTCGGGCTTGGGCGCGCCGCGCACGGTCCGGCTCGGGCCGGGTGAGTCGTGCCGGATGGCTTTGCCGGCACCGGGTGGGCCGGCCGTGCGTACCGGAGCGGAGGCCCGCGCATGAGCAGCGACGCCACCACACTCGCCATCGACCTCGCCACGACACCCTTCAGCCGCCGCGGGTCCTACTTCGCCCTCTCCCGCGTCACCGGCCGGCCGGCCCCCGGCATCCATCTGCGCACCGTCCGCGGCGACGCCCGCCACCGCGAGATCGTCCGCCTGCTCCTGGACGACGACACGGAGGCGGCCTCCCACACCGCAGCGGGCCGGCTGACGCTCCACCGGGGCGGCACCCGCGCCGACATCGTCCTGGACGGACCGGACCGCGCCCAGCTCCTCGTCACGGGCGGCTCGCTCACGCTCGACTTCCGCACGCCCTCCCCGTACGACTCCGTCCTCCAGGAGAGCGAGCGCACCTGGCGGTTCATCGACAGCGGCGCCAACCGGAACTACAGAATCCGGGTGTTCGGCGGCACCGTCCGCTTCGGTGCCCGCTGGGAGCGCACCCGCAACTCGCAGGCCCGGCTGACGGCCGACGCACGGCAGGGCACGGCGACGATCGTCATCGACGAGTACGGCAGCGCCGTGCCGACCCGCCCGGTCGCGGACCCCGCCACCGTCGCCGCGGCCGCGCAGTCCGACTTCGACGCGTGGTGCCGCACCCACGGCGGCGACGCGTGCGACGACCCGGCGCTCGATGCCACCGTCCGGCTCGCCGCGTTCGTCACCTGGGCGGCGCTCGTACCGGCGGGCGGCGTCCTGCGGCGCGAGTCGATGCTGATGTCCAAGATCGGCATGACCAACGTCTGGAGCTGGGACCACTGCTTCAACGCGATGGCGCTGTGGCGGGACCCGCGCGCCGCCGCCGGCCAGCTCCTCGCCGTCTTCGACCACCAGGACGAGCACGGCTGCCTCCCCGACTACGTCAACGACGCGGGCGTCGAGCGGAACTTCGTCAAACCCCCGGTCCACGGCTGGTCGGTGGCCCGCCTCATGGACCGGGGCGGACTGGACGAGGACACCGTCGCCGCGCTCTACGAGCCGTTGCGCCGGTGGACCGAGTGGTGGTTCGCCCAGCGCGTGTACGGCGAGGACGGCATCCCCTCGTACAACCACGGCAACGACTCCGGGTGGGACAACGCGACCACGTTCGGCGTCGGCGTGCCCGTGCAGAGCCCGGACCTGCTCGCCTACCTCGCGGTGCAGATGCGGACGCTGGCGCGGATCGCCGGGCGCCTCGGCCGCGACGGCGAGGCGGCGGCGTGGACGGAACGGGCCGGCCGTACCGTGCGGACCCTGCTCGACCGGTTCTGGACGGGTGAGCGCTTCATCGCCCGGTCCACCCTGACCGGCCGGCCCATCGACTCGGACAGCCTGCTCACCTTCATGCCCCTCGTCCTCGGCGACCTGCTCCCGCCGCAGGTGCGCGACACCACCGTGCGCAGGCTGCTCGACGGCGGCTACCTCACGCCGCACGGCCCGGCCACCGAGCCGCCGGGCAGCGCCCACTACGAGGCGGACGGCTACTGGCGTGGGCCCGTCTGGGCGCCCTCGACGATGCTGCTGGCCGACGGGCTCCGGCACAGCGGGCACCCCGGCCTGGCCGACGACATCGAGTCCCGGTTCATGGCGGTCTGCGCGGCCTCGGGCATGGCCGAGAACTTCGACGCGCTGACGGGCGCGGGCCTCCGCGACCGCAGCATGACGTGGACCGCGTCGGCATACCTCTGGATGGCCTCCGCACACGCGGACGACCGGGCCGCTGCCGGTCACCGCCTCCACGGACGCACGACCTGAACCACCGCGGAACCGGCACGGTGCGGGTGCGGTGCGGCGGCCGGCTCGGCGCGGAACCGGGAACCGGGAACCGGCGCACCGCATCGTGCCGGTTCCGCACTGTGCCGGTTCCGCACCGTACGGAGCGCCCCGGTCAGCCGCGCGGGCGCTCCAAGGTCAGCAGCAGCCCCTCGACGGCGCCGGGGCCTATGCGCCCCTTGACGTCGGCGGCGGTGATGGCCTTGAGCTGCCAACCGTCCTCGGCGTGCTTGTTCAGCACCTTCTCCAGCTTGTCGCTGTCCAACGCGTCCCCGACCAACGACTCCCGGAAGGTGACGACCTTGTACTCGTACGCGTAAGAGCTGCTCATGGTTGCGCGGTCCTCCTGCCGGCCAGGCCGGATAGGCGTCGGATTACCGGGGCCAGCCAATCATCCCCGGCCGCCCCCACGCACGGCCGGGCACCAGCCGCGCCCAGCAGGGAGCGCTCACCAGGCCGCCCGCCCCCACACACAGACGGTCACCCCAGGAAACTGAGCCGGACCTGACGGTCGGGATTGTCCTCGTTGGTGTCGACCAGGCAGACGGACTGCCAGGTGCCGAGCTGGAGGGTGCCGTCGATGACCGGGAGGGTGGCGTGGGGCGGTACGAGGGCCGGGAGGACGTGGTCGCGGCCGTGGCCGGGGCTGCCGTGGCGGTGCTGCCAGCGGTCGTCGGCGGGCAGCAGCGTGTGCAGGGCGGCGAGCAGGTCGTCGTCGCTGCCGGCGCCGGTCTCGATGATCGCGATGCCCGCGGTGGCGTGCGGGACGAAGACGTTCAGCAGGCCGTCGCGGCCCGCCGCGGTCTCGCGCAGGAAGGCCTCGCAGTCGCGGGTGAGGTCGACGACCCTCTCCGAGCTGCCGGAGGACACGTGCAGAACATGGGTGGCGAAGGCATCGGGCATGCTCCCATCCTCACCCGCGCGCACGCTTTCACACCCCTCGGCTCGCCCGCCGGGACGGGCCGGGAAGAGCGGCACCCCGAACGAGGTTAGTAGAAACATGAACGACAGTGGGGTGCGCGAGGTCGAGGTCGTGGTCGTCGGTGCCGGGCAGGCGGGACTCTCCGCCGCCTACCACCTGCGGCGCACCGGCTTCGAGCCGGAGACCGGTTTCGTGGTCCTGGACCACGCCCCGCGCCCGGGCGGCGCCTGGCAGTTCCGCTGGCCCTCGCTGACGTACGGCAAGGTGCACGGGATGCACTCGCTGCCGGGCATGGAGCTGACGGACGCGGACCCGGAACGCCCCTCCTCCGAGGTGATCGCCGACTACTTCGCCGCATACGAACGCACCTTCGATCTGCGGGTGCGGCGCCCGGTCGACGTCCGCGCCGTACGCGAGGGCGAGAGCGGCCGGCTGCGCGTGGAGTCCTCCGCCGGTGTCTGGTCGACGCGGGCGCTGATCAACGCGACCGGCACCTGGGACCGGCCCTTCTGGCCGCGCTACCCGGGCCAGGAGACCTTCCGCGGACGGCAGTTGCACACCGCCCAGTACCCGGGCCCCGAGGAGTTCGCCGGGCAGCAGGTGATCGTGGTGGGCGGGGGCGCTTCCGGGACCCAGCACCTGATGGAGATCGCCCCGTACGCCGCCGCGACCACCTGGGTCACCCGGCGTCCGCCGGTCTTCCGCGACGTTCCGTTCACCGAGGACCTGGGGCGGGCGGCCGTGGCGCTGGTCGACGAACGGGTGCGCCAGGGGCTGCCGCCGAGAAGTGTCGTCTCGGTGACCGGGCTGCCGCTGAACGACGCGGTCCGGCAGGCGATCGCCGACGGCGTCCTGGACCGCCGGCCGATGTTCGACCGGATCACGGAGAGCGGCGTGGAGTGGGACGACGGGCGGCGCGTGGCCGCCGACGTCATCCTGTGGGCGACCGGGTTCCGGGCCGCCGTCGGGCACCTCGCCCCGCTCCGGCTGCGCGAGCCGGGCGGCGGCATCCGCGTCGAGGACACCCGCGCGGCGGCCGACCCCCGCGTCCATCTCGTCGGCTACGGCCCCTCGGCCAGCACGATCGGGGCCAACCGGGCCGGCCGGGCGGCGGTCCGGGACATCCGCCGACTGCTGGCGGCGGAGCCAGCGGCAGCCGCCTGAGCCGCCCGCCCGGGACCGGCCCGGGCCGGGCACAAGCCGGGCGTGGGCGTGCGCTGGCCGTGCGTGGGCCGGACTCGGGCCGGCATGCGGCGGTCGCGTCAGCGCGGCGCGGTGGGCGACGGCGTGCCGCTCGCCCGCAGCCGGTTGAACTCGGCCACGTTCCGCCGGTGTTCCTCGTAGCTCCCGGTGAAGCGGGTGTCGCCCGGCTTGACGGTGACGAAGTACAGCCAGTCCCCGGGCGTCGGGTTCCGCGCGGCCCGCAGCGCGTCCTCGCCCGGGTTGGAGATCGGGGTCGGCGGCAGGCCCATCCGCCGGTACGAGTTGTAGGGGCTGTCGATCTTCGTGTCGGCCGTGGAGACGACCGGTGCGAAGCGGTGCAGCGCGTAGTTGAGGGTCGAGTCCATTTGTAGGGGCATGCCCCGCTGGAGCCGGTTGAGGACGACCCGGGCCACCTTGCCCATGTCCGCCTTCCGGTCGGCCTCCGCCTGCACGATGCTCGCGACGGTGACCGTCCGGTAGGCGGTGCTCGCGGTGGGCCGTGCCCCGGCGGTGTTCCGGCCGCTGTCGAACTTGTCGTGGGCGGTGTCGACCATGAACCGCAGCAGGGACCTCGGCGTCGTCTTCCCGTCGATCGGATACGTCGCCGGGAAGAGGTAGCCCTCTGGGTTGCCGTGCGCCTCCGCCGGCAGCTGCAGGTCCACCTTGGGCACGGACTTCGCGGTGCTGCCCGCGGGCAGTCCGAGTGCCTTGTCCACGGCCGCGTAGACCTGGCTCGCCCGCCGTCCTTCCGGGATCACGAGTGTCCGGGGCCGCTGCTCCCGGTCCCCGCCGCCCAGGGTCAGCAGCGGTACCGCCACGGCGGCGGCCGCGAGGACGGCTCCGGTCGCGACGAGGGCGGCACGGCCGCGGCGGGTCAGACGGACCGTGCTCCTCGTATTCCATGGCGGGATGTGCGTCGGCATACGGGCACCGTAACCCGGTCATCGCCACAAACCTGGCATATCGTCATCCTGTCGGCTCCAGTTGGGCGTCCCGGTGGACGAGTGCCGCGTACCGGCCGCCCCGGGCCAGCAGCTCCTCGTGCGTCCCGCGTTCGACCGTGCGGCCGGAGTCGAGGACCACGATCTGGTCGGCGCCGCGGACGGTGGAGAGCCGGTGGGCGATGGTCAGCGTGGTGCGGTTGGCCGACAGCGCGTCGATGGCCTCCTGCACGGCGTGCTCGGTGCGGGTGTCCAGGGCGCTGGTCGCCTCGTCGAGGATGAGCACGGGCGGGTCGCGCAGGATGGTGCGGGCGATGGCGAGGCGCTGTTTCTCCCCGCCGGAGAACCGGTGGCCGCGCTCACCGACGACCGTGTCGTACCCGTCGGGCAGGGACGCGATGTGGTCGTGGATCTGTGCCGCCCTGGCCGCCGCGTACAACTCCTCGTCGGTGGCGTCGGGCTTGGCGAATCTGAGGTTGTCGGCGACCGAGGCGTGGAAGAGGTACGTCTCCTGGGAGACGACGCCGACCGCGCGGGCGAGCGTGTCGAAGTCGAGGTCGCGCACGTCGATGCCGTCGAGGGTGACCCGGCCGCCGGTGACGTCGTACAGCCTGGGCACCAGGTAGCTGAGCGTGGACTTGCCGGAGCCGGTGGGTCCGACGACGGCGAGGCTGCCGCCCGCCGGAACGCGGACGTCGATGTCCCGCAGGACGGGTCCGCCCTTGTCGTCGTAGGCGAAGGTGACGTCCTCGAAGCGGATCTCGCCGTTGACCTCGTCCAGGTGGACGGGGTTCTCCCGCTCGGTGATGTCGATGGGCAGGTCGAGGTACTCGAAGATGCGCTGGAACAACGCCAGCGAGGTCTGGATCTGCACACCGGTGGCGAGCAGGCTGACGGTCGGCCGGAACAGGCCCTGCTGGAGCGAGACGAAGGCGACCAGGGTGCCCAGGGAGATCGACGGTCCGCCGATCTGGAGGGCGATGCCGGCGACCCAGTAGATGAAGGCGGGCATGGCGGCCATGACGACGCTGATGACGGCCATGCGCCAGCGTCCGGCCATGTTCGACCGCACTTCGAGGTCGACGAGGCTCTCGGACTCCTTGGCGAACGAGTGGGTGAGGGAGTCGGCGCGGCCCATGGTGCGCCCGAGCAGGATGCCGCTGACGGAGAGCGACTCGGTGACCGTGGCGGCCATGGCGGCCATCTGCTTCTGGCGCTGGGTGGCGATTCTCTTGCGTTCCCTGCCCACCCGGCGGCTGATCCAGACGAAGACCGGCAGCAGGACCAGCGAGGCGACCGTGAGCCGCCAGTCGAGCGCGACCATGGCGATGACGGTGGCGACGACGCTGGTGACGTTGGAGACCAGGGAGGTCGCGGTGGAGGTGACCGTCGCCTGCATGCCTCCGATGTCGTTGGCGATGCGGGACTGCACCTCGCCGGTGCGGGTGCGGGTGAAGAACGCGAGCGACATGCGTTGCAGCCGGCCGTAGACCTCGGTGCGCAGGTCGTGCATGACGCGCTGGCCGACGGTCGTGGAGACCAGGGTCTGGAGGACGCCGAAGACGCTGGTGACGACGGCGCTGAGGATCATGCCGAGGGCCAGCAGGCTCAACAGGCCGGTGCGGCCCTGCGGGATCGCGACGTCGAGGATCTCCCTGAGCAGGAAGGGTGTCGCGACGGTGACCAGCGAGGAGGCGCCGACCAGGAGGCCGACGACCGCGAGCCGGCCGCGGTAGGGCTTGAAGAGTCTCAGGATGCGGCGCACCTGCCGGGGCTGGTCGGTCGAGGTGCCGGGGGACGGGGTCCAGGTGATGTCGTCGTGGGGCATGGCTCCTACGGGTGGTGAGACGTCGATGACAGACGGAGCATAGCTCACTGTTACCTATACTCACAATGAACTTGGTCCTGATATTGTTTCCGTCATGACCACGTCCGGCCCCGCCGACCACGACGGCCCGTCCCACCACCACGAGGGCCCGTCCGACCGTTCCGAAGCCGAAGGGCTGCTCGCCGAGCAGTTGATGCGGCTCACCCGTCGGGTGCACCGCATTCAGAAGCATCATCTCCAGCAGCGCAATCTGGGCATCACCCCCGCCCAGTCCCGGCTGCTGCGCACTCTCGCGCACTACGGTGAGCCGCCGCGCATGGCGGACCTCGCCGCCCGGCTCGAGGTCGTGCCGCGGGCCGTGACGACGCTGGTCGACGGGCTGGAGGCGAGCGGCAAGGTGCGCCGGGTGCCCGATCCCACGAACCGCCGGGTCACCCGGATCGAACTCACGGACGACGGGCTCGCGTCGCTGCGCGAACTGCGCGCGGCACGGCGGTCGGCGGTGGAGGAGATCCTCGCCCCCCTGACGGGCGATCAGCGCACGGCGCTGGAGGACCTGCTGGACGCGCTGGTTGAGGGCCGGCACGGCGACGGCGCCCATGCCGCGCCGCCGCCGGGGCACGCCGGCTAGGCGGCCTTCAGATCGGCCTTGTCGCCCATGACCACCACCGGGTGCTGGGCCGGGTCGAGCGTGCGCAGCAGGTACTCCATGCCGGACTTGGACAGGCTGACGCACGCGGAGGTGCCGCTGCCGTGGTCCATGTGCAGCCAGATGCTGCCGCCCTTGGACTGTCCCTCGGGGCGCGTCGGATCGTTCGGCGAGGTGCCCTTGACGCGGTTGTAGTCGATGGCGATGACGTAGTCGAAGTCGTGCCAGTGCGACTTCGACCAATAGTGCGGCGCCTGGAAGGACCCGGACTGGGTGTACGGCAGCTTGGCGCCGGGGTCCGCGAGGACGCCGCCCGCGTCGCTGAGCGTGAACACCCCCACGGGGCTGCGGTTGTCGCCCTCGTGGTGGTCGGTGGTCCAGCCCTTCTTGCCGTTGTGTCCCTGCCAGGTGCGGGTCTGGTCCCACGTCGAGCCGTGCTTGGTGTACAGAACGATCGTGGAGCCGATCGCGTTCCGGCCGTCGCCGTAGACCGCCACGACCTGACGGGAGGTGGCCGGGATCCGGCTTTGCAGCCGGTCGCCGACGTCCGGAATGGCCTTCAGGTCAGTCGTACGCGCCTTGGCCCGATCGGTGCGGGCGGCCGCCGCACCGTCGGCCTTCGCCTTGCCCCCGCCGTCCGAACCGCCGCACGCCGACAGGGACATCAGCAGGACACCACAGGCCGCGGCCGCGACCCCGGCCCGTACCGCATCCTTCACACCGCCTATTCGCATGCCGTCCATCGTCCCACCGTCTTCCGGACGATTGCGCACGGCCCCTCGTTTGTCGGCCGATTGGGGATGCCTTGTGACAGCTTCGGGAAACAGCGGGGCCGGGGACGCGGAAAAACCCCTTGCTTTCCGGCACTCCGCGCGGCGAACCTGACACGGTTTGCTGCGGACCCGGCCACCGGCCCGCCCCGGCCCGTCCACCGCGGCGGACCGGAGCCGCAACCGCATCCCGAGCACCACCCGCCCCGCCCGAGCCGCACCCGAACCGCTGGGACGTCATGCAGATCCAAGACCTTCCGTATTCCGATCCGGGCGTGCCGGACGCACGTTCGGGTCCCCGCTTCCTGTGGTGGCTCTTCCGGAACCAGCTCGGCGGGCAGGTGCGGAGCCTGCTGTGGGGCCTGCTGCATTTCCTCTCCGTCTCCGGGCTGTCCTTCTGTGTCGGCCTGGCCGTGCAGGCCGTCGTCGACCGTTCGGGGACCCGGCTGGCCTGGACGGGCGGTCTGCTGGCGCTGTGCGGCGCGGCCATCGCCCTGGGCGACACGATGCTGCACCGCACCGCGGTGACCAACTGGATCACCGCGGCCGCCCGCGTCCAGCAGCTACTGGCCCGCAAGGCCGCCCTGATCGGCTCGGCGCTCACCCGGCGGGTGGCCGCCGGCGAGGTCGTCGCGGTCTCCACCGGCGACGTCGAGAAGATCGGCTGGCTGGTCGAGTCCGTCTCCCGGTTCACCGCCGCGGCGGTCACCGTGGCCGCGGTGTGCGTGGCCCTCGTCGTCTACCAGCCGGCGCTCGGCCTGATCGTCGCCCTCGGCGTACCCGTACTGGCGCTCGCGGTGCTGCCGCTGCTGCCGCGCGCCACCCGGCGCGCCGACGTCCAGCGCGAGAAGGCCGGCCGCGCCACCGAACTGGCCTCCGACACCGTCGCCGGGCTGCGGGTGCTGCGCGGCATCGGCGGCGAGGAGCTCTTCCTGGACCGCTACCGCCGGGCCTCCCAGGAAGTGCGCAGGGCGGCGGTGCACAACGCTCGTATGTGGTCGCTGATCTCCGCCATCCAGGTACTGCTGCCCGGACTGCTGCTGATCGCGGTGGTCTGGCGGGGCGTGGCCCTGGCGCGGGAGGGCCGGATCGAGGTCGGCGAGCTGGTCACCGTGTACAGCTCGGTGCTGCTGCTGACGTATCCGCTGCAACACTTCGAGGAGTTCGCGATGGCGTACTCCTTCTCCCGGCCCTCCGCGCAACGGGCCGCCCGGGTGCTGGCCCTGGAACGGGCCACCGACGCCGAGGGAAAGGGCGGGGCCGTCGTGCCCTCCGGCGATCTGTACGACCCCGCGACCGGACTGCTCGCCCCCTCCGGCCGGCTGACCGCCGTGGTGTGCGGGGATCCGGACGCGGCGGGCCTGCTGGCCGAACGGCTGGGCGGGCACCCCGCCGAGAAGAGCACGTCGGTGCTGCTCGGCGGCGTGGCGCTGGACGAACTGCCGCTCGACGTCGCGCGCACCGCCGTCCTGGTGCAGGACAAGGACCCGGTGCTGCTCTCCGGCACGCTGCGCGAACTGCTCGACGTGCCCGCCTCCGGTCTCGTGGGCAGCGAGGAGGCGCTCGCCGCCGCCCAGTGCGGTGATGTGCTGGACGCCCTGGCGCAGGCCTCGCCGTCCGCGCGGGAACCGATGGAGACGCGGATCACCGAGCGCGGGCGCTCCCTGTCGGGCGGGCAGCGCCAGCGCCTCGCCCTGGCCCGGTCACTGCTCACCGACCCGGAGGTACTGGTACTGGACGAGCCGACCTCCGCCGTCGACGCGCACACCGAGGCGCGGGTCGCCGAGGGTCTGCGCTCCCTGCGGGCCGGCCGTACCACCGTCGTGTTCACCTCCTCCCCCCTGCTCCTGGACCGGGCTGACCGGGTGGTCCTGGTGCACCGGGGCGAGGTCGCGGCGGTCGGTGTGCACCGTGAGCTGGTGTCCACCGACCCCCGGTACCGGGCGGTCGTGACCCGCGAGACCGATGAGGAAGCCGCCGCCCAGGCGGACGCCGGTGCCCCGGACGGAACCGGGCCGGACACGGGAGACGCCTCCCTGCGGGCGGACGGCGTACGCGAAGAGATCGAGGAGAACGCATGATCGGCGTGGCGCCCCCGGCGTACGACCCGGCGGCCCCGACCACGGCGCACACCCTGCCCGTCGGCGCCCCGGCCACCGTGCGCGCGTACGTCTTGGAACTGTTCCGGCGGCACCGCCGGGCCTTCTTCCTGCTCATCACGGTGAACACGGTCGCCGTGGTCGCCTCGATGGTGGGCCCGTACCTGCTGGGCGGGCTGGTCGAACGGGTCTCGGGGCACGCCGGTGACATCCATCTGACGCGTACCGTCGCGCTGTTCGTGGTGGCGCTGGCCGTCCAGGCCGTGTTCGTGCGGGAGCTGCGTCTGCGCGGCGCGGTGCTCGGCGAGCGGATGCTGGCGGATCTGCGCGAGGACTTCCTCGTGCGCTCCGTCGGGTTGCCGCCCGGGGTCCTGGAGCGGGCCGGGACCGGTGACCTGCTCTCCCGGATCACCACCGACATCGACCGGCTGGCCAACGCGATGCGCGAGGCCGTCCCCCAGCTCGCGATCGGCGTGGTGTGGGCGGCGCTGCTGATCGGCGGCCTCGCCGTGACGGCACCGCCGCTCGCGCCGGCCGTGCTGCTCGCCGTGCCGCTGCTGGTGGTCGGCTGCCGCTGGTACTTCCGGCGGGCGCCGTCCGCCTACCGCTCCGAGGCCGCCGGTTACGCCGCCGTCGCCGCCGCGCTCGCCGAGACCGTGGACTCCGGGCGGACCGTCGAGGCACACCGCCTGGGCGGACGCCGGATCGCGCTGTCGGAGCTGCGTGTCAGGCAGTGGACCGCGTGGGAGCGGTACACGCTCTGGCTGCGGTCGGTGCTCTTCCCGGTCGTCAACGTCACCCATACGACGGTCCTCTGCTCGGTGCTGATGGTCGGCGGCGTCTTCGCACTCAAAGGCTGGATCGACGTCGGGCAGCTGACCACCGGAGCACTCATCGCGCAGATGCTGGTCGAACCGGTGGGGCTGATCCTGCGCTGGTACGACGAGTTGCAGGTGGCCCAGGTCTCCCTGGCCCGTCTGGTCGGTGTCCGCGACATCGAGCCGGCTGCGGGCGACGGTTCGCTGTCGCCCGAGGGCCGGGACATCCAGGCCGACCGGGTGCGCTTCGGCTACCGGGAGGGCGTCGACGTGCTGCACCAGGTCTCGCTGGCGGTCGCACCCGGAACCCGGCTGGCCCTGGTCGGACCGTCCGGCGCGGGCAAGTCCACGCTGGGCCGGCTGCTCGCCGGGATCTACGCCCCCCGCGAGGGAGCGATCACCCTCGGCGGCGCCGAACTGTCCCGGATGCCCGCCGAGCGGATCCGTTCCCATGTCGCCCTCGTCAACCAGGAGCACCACGTCTTCGTCGGCTCCCTGCGCGACAACCTGCTGCTCGCCCGCACCGACGCCCAGGACGCGGAACTGTGGGCGGCACTGGCAGCCGTCGACGCGGACCGCTGGGCGCGGGCGCTCGCCGACGAACTGGACACCGAGGTGGGCTCCGGCGGTTTCGCCCTCACGCCCGCCCAGGCCCAGCAGATCGCCCTTGCCCGGCTGGTCCTCGCCGATCCGCACACCCTGGTCCTGGACGAGGCGACCTCGCTGCTCGATCCACGCGCCGCCCGCCATCTGGAGCGTTCGCTCGCCCGGGTGCTGGACGGCCGCACCGTCGTCGCCATCGCCCACCGGCTGCACACGGCGCACGACGCGGATGTCATCGCCGTGGTCGAGGACGGCCGGATCAGTGAGCTCGGCAGCCATGAGGAGCTGGTGGCCGCCGACGGGGCGTACGCGGCCCTGTGGCGTTCCTGGCACGGATGACACGGAGGGCCGCCTTTCGCCGGTGGGACGGGATCGGAGGGGAGGTCCGGGGCGGTGCGCGGCGGTCCGGAGCGACGGCACGGACCTCTCAACGCGTGGTGGTGCTGTTGAACAGGGAGCGGCACCACACGTAGCCGACCAGGGCGATGCCGGCGCACCAGGCGAGGGATATCCAGCCGTTGTCGCCGATCGCCGTGCCGGAGAGCAGCCCGCGCAGCGTCTCGGTCATCGGCGTGAAGGGCTGGTTCTCGGCGAACCAGCGCAGCCCCGGCGACATCGAGTCGGCCGGCACGAACGCTGAGCCGAGGAACGGGAGGAACTGGACCAGCAGCGGCTTGTTGCTCGCCGACTCGACGGTCTTGGAGATCAGGCCGAGCGCCGCCGACAGCCACGTCACCGCGAACGCGATGGCCGCGAGGAGGCCGGCGGCGGCCAGCCACTCGAGCAGGCTCGCGTCGGACCGGAAGCCGACGGCGAGTGCGACGCCCACGACCAGGACGAGGCACATCATCGTCTGCAGCACACTGCCGAGGACGTGTCCTGTCATGAACGACGAGCGTGTGATGTTCATGGTGCGGAAGCGGTTGATGATGCCCTCGGTCATGTCGGAGCAGACCGCGATCGAGGTCGACATCGAGCCGGCGGCCACGCCCATCACGATGATGCCGGGCGTCAGATAGTCGAGATACGCGCCCCTGCCGCCGCCCATTCCCGCGCCGAGGGAGTCGCCGAAGGCGTACACGAACAGCAGCAGCATCAGGATGGGTGTCATGGCGCTGCCGAATCCGACGGCCGGGTAGCGGATCGCGTGCTTCAGGTTGCGCCGCAGCATCGTCATCGAGTCGTGCGCGGCGTGGCCGAGGGTGCTCATCGCGAGGTCTCCTTCGCGGAAGTCGGAGTGGTGGCATCGGTGCCCGTCCCGGTGGTGCCGTCACCGGTGAGGGCGAGGAACACGTCGTCGAGGTCGGGGGTGTGCACGGAGAAGTCGGCGGCGCGTACTCCGGCGGCGTCGAGCCGGTCGAGGAGGGCGCGCAGCGCGTCGAGCCCGCTGTCGCCGGCCACGCGCAGGGCGAGGTTCTCGTCGTCGCGGGCCGCGCCGGGGAAGACGGCGGTGGCGCGCTCGTACTCAGCGAGGTCGTTGAACCGCAGCCGTACATGGCTGCCGGGGATCTGTGCCTTGAGTTCGTCGGCGGTGCCCTCGGCGACGATCCGGCCGCCGTCCAGCACGGCGATCCGGTCGGCCAACTGGTCGGCCTCTTCCAGGTACTGAGTGGTGAGGAAGACCGTGGTACCGCCCGCGACCAGCGAGCGCACCGTGTCCCACATGGTGCGCCGGCTGCGCGGATCGAGCCCGGTCGTCGGCTCGTCCAGGAAGATCACCTGCGGGTCCCCGACCAGCGTCATCGCCAGGTCGAGGCGGCGCCGCATACCGCCGGAGAAGGTCGCGGCCCGCTTGTGCGCGACGTCCGCGATGCCGAACCGCTGGAGCAACTCCCCCACGCGGGTGCGCCCTTCACGCCTGCCGAGGCGCAGCAGGTCGGCCATCAGGAGCAGGTTCTCCTCGGCGGTGAGCAGGTCGTCGAGCGCGGCGAACTGCCCCGTGACACCTATCGCGGCGCGCACCCCGTCCGGTGACGTGGCGACGTCGTGCCCCGCGACCTGGGCCTGTCCTCCATCCGCGGCGATCAGCGTGGAGAGGATCTGCACGGTGGTCGTCTTGCCGGCGCCGTTGGGGCCGAGCAGAGCGAAGACGGACCCGGCCGGGATGCGCAGATCGATTCCGTCGAGCACGGTCTTGTCGCCGTACGACTTCCGCAGACCGACGGTGGAGACGGCGGCGGCCGGCTGGGGACCGTCCGGTCGATTGGACGTGGGCATGACAGAAGAAGCCATGGAGTCCTCCCTTTCGAAGGCTGGGGCAACTGGCGGGCGGGGTGGCGGGCGAGCGGTAACGGTCGGGCGGTGAGCGGTCGCGTGCGCCAGGTGGAGGTGCGAGGCGGGGCTGCGGAACAGGCGCTCAGGCCCGGGCACGCAGCACGTTGATGTTGCCGTGCCGGGTCCGGGCGCGGACCTTGACGGTGTCCTCGGTCTCCGCCGGAGCGTCGGAGGCGGTGAGCGTGTTGCGCACCTGGCCGGAACCGGAGCTCGCGTCGATCCAGGCGGCCGTGCCCTCACGGATGCCGACCTCTATGGCACCGTAGGAGGTCTCCATCTGGACGGTGCCGCGGGCGACATCGGCGACGCGCAGGGTGCCGTGCGCGGTGGTCGCGATGACCGAGCCCTCGGCCCGCGCGATGTCGATGTCGCCGTTGGCGCCACTCACCCGCAGGTCACCGAGGGCCGCACCGACGGCGGTGCTGCCGTGCGAGTTCTTCAGGACGGCGGAACCCTCGAGGGTGCCGACGCGTACGCTGCCGTGGCTGGCGGTGATCTCGACCGCACCCACGGCCCGTTCCACGGTGATCGATCCGTGGGCAACGGTCAGCCGCAGGGGCCCCGTCGTGTCGAGCCGTACGTCGCCGCCCGAGGTCTTCACCCGAACCTCGCCGAGCCGGCCCTCGCCGATCACCTGGGTCCAGGAGCCGGTGGCGTCGACGCGGGAGCCCGCGGGCAGTTCGACCGTCACGTCCACGAGGCCGGAAGGCCCGATCACGCGGCGCTCCTTCGTCCTGACGGTCAGCGTGCCGTTCGTGTAGGTGACCTCGGTCTGCTCGGCGGCCTTCGCGTCCTTCTCCCGCTTCGGGTCGCGGGGCAGTACCTCGACGACCGTCTCGGAACGGTCGCCCGCGGCGAACCGGATGGATCCGGCGCCCACGTGGGCGGTGACGGCGACGGGCTCGGGGGTGTCGAAAGAAGGCATGGCTGTTCCGTCCTCTTGGTTCCTCGGGTCGTCCCGCTGGTGGGACGTGATGTGGGTGTCGCGCTTTTCCTGTGGTGCGAGCGGCTGCGGCTAGCGCACCCAGCCCGTGAAGCTCTGTCCGACGATGTGGGTCCCCTCCGTCGTACGCGGCCGCGCGCCACCGTCGACCGCCGCCGACACGGCCCGGACCAGCCAGGCGTTGACCGACAGCCCCTCGCGGGTCGCGGCCTCCTCGGCACGCGCCTTGAGGTGGGCCGGCAGGCGCAGGTTGACGCGGGCGGTGCCGCCCTCGTCCCCTTCCACGGGCGTCGGCGCCTTGAGCGGTTCGGCGTGGGTGACGGCCGACTCCGCGGCGATGATGTCGACGGGCGGTGGCGTGACCACGAAGTCGGGGTCCAGTCCGCGCAGCCGTACGTCGACCGAGCCGGGGGCGAGCTCCCGCGTGATCTCGTCCATCGCGGCCGAGAGTACGTTGAGCATGGTCAGACGGGTCGCCGACTCCAGAGGAGCGGTGAGCCGCTCGGCCAGCTCGCGGGCGTCTTCGCCGCCGGCCTCGGCGGCCACCGCGAGTTCACGGCGGAGAGTGTCGACGTAGGGAGTGAGGTCCATGACGCCATGATGGCACCACTTTGGCGCCATACGCAAGCCCGAGTGGCACCCGATGCGCCACACCCTCCCCATCGACGGCCCCGACCTGCGGATACATGGAAAAATTCAGCCTGAGCCAGGCTGACACCATCGACCGCCGCGCACCGGCGACACCACGACATGGCACCATCTGGCACCGGATGGCATCATGCGGTGCCAGATGGCGCCATGTGGTGTCACTCGGCGCCACGTGACGCCGCCGGGGCTCGCGGCAGCTCCGCCGAACCGGCCGTTTGCGCCGGGTCGAGCCGGGGTGGAACGCTGGAAGGTGTCACGGGTCGCGGGGGCGCCGCAGCCGTACGGTCACCGGCGTCCTGGCCCGTGCCGGGCACGTGCGCTCCTCCGGCCGCACCGGGCGGCCCGGGCGTGCTGCCCTCCCCTTGGAGGTACCCGTGTCCAGCGCCGACGGATGGGGGGACGACGTCTACCAGCCCGACGGATCCGAGATCCAGGAGGACTCGGGACTCCTCGACGTCGAGGACACCCTGGAGACCGACGGAGTGGACGATCCGCTGGACCGGGGCTGGTCGCCCCCGGAGCGTCCCTGGGCGGTGGAGCACCCAGGAGTGACAGCGGCGGAGCGCCGACGGGGCGAGACGCTGGAGCAGCGGCTGGCCGAGGAGCTGCCCGACCCGGTGCCGGTGGACGGCGACGGTATCGGTGACGCACCGGACAGCGACGGCGAGCCCGTCGACCACGAGGTGGGCACATCCCGTTCCGGCCGCCTGGTGGCGCCCGACGAAGGCGCGCACGAGGACGGGGAGAGCGGGCTGATCGCCACGGACGTCGGCATCGACGGTGCCGCGGCGTCCGCGGAGGAGGCGGCGGTGCACGTCGTCGACGAGGACTCCGCCCCGTATGCCTGACGGTGGCCCGTGGCCGGGGGCAGATGCGGGCCAGGGGTCAGATGTAGTTGAGTGCCGCCGCGCCGCCGACCCCGCCGAGCACCATGAACGCCGGCATGAGCACCTTCAGCTCCACCCAGCTGCCCGCACGGAACCGCATCGCCTTCGGCGGACCCACCGGGTACCAGCGCTTGCGGCCCACCGGTATCGGCCACAGGATCGGGCAGCCGGAGACCGTCAGGGCGTCCCCGATGTCATGGACCAGCGCGCCGAGCACGATCGGCAGTCCCAGCCACAGGTACTCCTGGCCCGGCGCCGTGAACAGCCAGTCCGAGCCCTTGCCCGGCTCGTCGAGGATCCCCGCGAGGATCCACGCGCTCGTCGCGGCCAGCAGCCACACCAGGACATCGCTGCTGGACCCGCGCGCCGCCCGCCACAGCAGGCCCTCGATGGCCAGCACCATGTGCACAAAGAGGATGCCCAGCACGGCCCAGCGGCCGCCCGTGATGGCGAGGACGGAGGTGCCGCCGCCGATCAGCACGGCCCAGAGCCAGGTGTGCGTCAACGTGCGGTGACCGCCCGAGCGCCTCGGGTCGCCCTTCTTCCTCGTGCCCTGGTAGACGGTGTGGGACAGCGTGTCGACGATTTCGCACAGCCAGCGGGACAGAGGGCCGAAGGCCCTCGAGATGGTGGCCGCCTTGTGGTCCAGATCGGGGGCCAGTGCGGCACCCGCGCAGATCAGGGCACCGACCAGCAACACCGGCCAGGGCATCGGATGCCCGGTGGCGGCCGTCGCCGCGCCGACGCCGAGCCAGGCCGCCGCCCCCGACAGTGAGTGCGCTGGTCCCATCATGGCCGCGTCCCGCCCCATTTCTCGTTCGCCGTTGCCCAGTTGTGCGTGTGCGCCGACACCTGCCGGCGCCACAGCGTAGCGTTTGCGATCTTCGAGCCCGCAGCCGATTCCCCCTACGGCGCCGTCGGCAGGCAAGATGGAGGGCGTGACCCTTATCGATCAGCTCCCGCGGACCGCCGACCCCGATGCCCTCTACGAAGCCTTCGAGTCGTGGGTCGGGGAACGGGGTCTGACCCTCTACCCGCACCAGGAGGAGGCGCTGATCGAGGTGGTCTCGGGTGCGAACGTGATCGTCTCCACCCCGACGGGCTCGGGCAAGAGCATGATCGCAGCGGGGGCGCACTTCGCGGCGCTCGCCAAGGACCAGGTCACGTTCTACACCGCGCCGATCAAGGCGCTGGTGTCGGAGAAGTTCTTCGAGCTGTGCAAGCTGTTCGGCACCGAGAACGTCGGCATGCTCACCGGCGACGCCTCCGTCAACGCCGACGCCCCCGTCATCTGCTGCACGGCCGAGGTGCTGGCGTCCATCGCGCTGCGCGACGGCCGGCAGGCGGACGTCGGTCAGGTGGTGATGGACGAGTTCCACTTCTACGCGGAGGGCGACCGCGGCTGGGCCTGGCAGATCCCGATCCTGGAGCTGCCGCAGGCCCAGTTCGTCCTGATGTCGGCGACGCTCGGCGACGTCTCCTTCTTCGAGAAGGACCTCACCCGCCGCACCGGCCGCCCCACCGCAGTGGTCCGTTCGGCGACCCGCCCGGTGCCGCTGTCGTACGAGTACCGCTACACCCCGCTGACCGAGACGCTCACCGATCTGCTGGCCGGCCGCCAGGCGCCGGTGTACATCGTCCACTTCACCCAGGCGCAGGCCGTGGAGCGGGCGCAGGCGCTGATGAGCATCAACATGTGCACCCGGGAGGAGAAGGAGCAGATCGCCGAGCTGATCGGCAGCTTCCGCTTCACCACCAAGTTCGGCCGCAACCTCTCCCGCTATGTACGCCACGGCATCGGTGTGCACCACGCCGGCATGCTGCCCAAGTACCGGCGGCTCGTGGAGAAGCTCGCCCAGGCCGGTCTGCTGAAGGTCATCTGCGGCACCGACACCCTGGGCGTGGGCGTCAACGTGCCCATCCGTACCGTGCTGTTCACGGCGCTGACGAAGTACGACGGCAGCCGGGTGCGGACCCTGCGCGCACGTGAGTTCCACCAGATCGCGGGCCGCGCGGGGCGGGCGGGGTACGACACGGCCGGCTTCGTCGTCGCGCAGGCGCCCGAGCACGTCATCGAGAACGAGAAGGCGCTCGCCAAGGCCGGTGACGATCCGAAGAAGCGCCGCAAGGTGGTGCGCAAGAAGGCGCCCGAGGGGTTTGTCAGCTGGACCGAGCAGACCTTCGAGAAGCTCATCGACTCGCAGCCGGAGCCGCTCACCTCCCGCTTCCGGGTGACGCACACGATGCTGCTGTCGGTGATCGCCCGTCCCGGTAACGCGTTCGAGGCGATGCGTCATCTGCTGGAGGACAACCACGAGCCGCGCAAGCAGCAGTTGCGGCACATCCGGCGGGCCATCGCCATCTACCGGTCGCTGCTGGACGGCGGCATCGTCGAGAAGCTCGACGAGCCGGACCCCACCGGACGGATCGTGCGGCTGACGGTCGACCTCCAGCAGGATTTCGCGCTCAACCAGCCGCTGTCGACGTTCGCGCTCGCCGCCTTCGAACTGCTGGACCCCGAGTCGCCGTCCTACGCGCTCGACATGGTCTCCGTCGTGGAGTCCACCCTGGACGACCCGCGGCAGATCCTCGCCGCCCAGCAGAACAAGGCGCGCGGCGAGGCCGTGGCGGCGATGAAGGCGGACGGCGTCGAGTACGAGGAGCGGATGGAGCGGCTCCAGGACGTGACGTACCCCAAGCCGTTGGAGGAGCTGCTCTTCCACGCCTACCACACGTACCGCAAGAGCCACCCGTGGGTGGGCGACCATCCGCTGTCGCCGAAGTCCGTCGTCCGGGACATGTTCGAGCGGGCCCTCTCCTTCACGGAGTTCGTGTCGTTGTACGAACTCGCCCGCACCGAGGGCATCGTGCTGCGCTATCTGGCCAGCGCCTTCAAGGCCCTCGACCACACCGTCCCCGACGATCTGAAGTCCGACGACCTCGAGGATCTGATCGCCTGGCTGGGCGAGATGGTGCGTCAGGTCGACTCCAGTCTGCTGGACGAGTGGGAGCAGCTCGCCAACCCCGAGGAGATGACCGCCGAGCAGGCCCAGGAGAAGGCGGACCAGGTCAAGCCGGTCACCGCCAACGCCCGCGCCTTCCGGGTGCTCGTCCGCAACGCCATGTTCCGCCGGGTCGAACTGGCCGCGCTGGACCAGGTCGAGGAACTGGGCGAGATGGACGCCGAGGCCGGCTGGGACGCGGACGCCTGGGGCGAGGCGATGGACAAGTACTGGGACGAGTACGAGGAGCTGGGCACCGGTCCCGATGCCCGCGGCCCCCGTCTGCTGATGATCGAGGAGGACCCGGGTGCCGGGATCTGGCGGGTCCGCCAGGCCTTCGCCGACCCCAACGGCGACCACGACTGGGGCATCAGCGCGGAGGTCGACCTGACGGCCTCGGACGCCGAGGGCCGCGCCGTCATCCGGGTCACCGACGTCGGCCAGCTGTGAGCACGGAAAGGCGCGTTCCATGACCACGAACCCGGCGGAACGACTCGTCGACCTGCTCGATCTGGAGCAGATCGAGGTCAACATCTTCCGCGGTCGCAGCCCCCAGGAGTCCTTGCAGCGGGTGTTCGGCGGCCAGGTGGCCGGCCAGGCGCTGGTCGCGGCGGGCCGCACCACCGACGGCGAGCGCCCGGTGCATTCGCTGCATGCGTACTTCCTGCGCCCTGGGATTCCCGGGGTGCCGATCGTGTACCAGGTCGAACGTTCCCGTGACGGGCGGTCCTTCACGACCCGCCGGGTCACGGCCGTGCAGCAGGGCCGCACGATCTTCACGCTGACCGCCTCCTTCCACAAGCCGGAACAGGGGAGTTTCGAGCACCAGCTGCCTCCGGCGCGCGAGGTCCCGGACCCCGAGTCGCTGCCGACGGTGTCGCAGGAGGTCAGGGAGCACCTCGGCGCGGTGCCCGAGACGCTGGAGCGCATGGCCCGGCGGCAGCCGTTCGACATCCGCTACGTGGACCGGCTGCGCTGGACGTCCGAGGAGGTCAAGGACGCCGAACCGCGTAGCGCGGTGTGGATGCGGGCCGTCGGACCGCTGGGTGAGGACCCCCTCGTGCACACCTGCGCGCTGACGTACGCGAGCGACATGACGCTGCTGGACGCCGTCCGCCTGCCCGTCGAACCGCTGTGGGGGCCACGCGGCTTCGACATGGCGTCGCTGGACCACGCCATGTGGTTCCACCGTCCCTTCCGCGCGGACGAGTGGTTCCTCTACGACCAGGAGTCGCCGATCGCGGTGGGCGGTCGGGGACTGGCCCGCGGGCGCATCTACGACCGTCAGGGGCGGATGCTGGTGTCGGTGGTCCAGGAGGGTCTCTTCAGGGCGTTGTAGCCGGTGTGCCGCTCTGTTCCCTCCCCCGGGGCACCGTCCCGCCGGGACGGGCGCGGCCGCGCCCCGGCCAGCGCAGCAGCCGCCGTCGCGCCCGCTCCGGGTCGTCCGGACGCCGCCCGTGCCGGGCTCCCGGTGGCGCGCCGGGCGGCAGTGGCGGTGTGGGACGCGGGGCGGGCCGGTGGCGCCGCGCCGCGGCGAGCTCCTGTTCCAGGCAGGCCCGGAGCCAGTCGATCTCGTCGGGGTCTCCGGCGGTCATGACGTCCGCGGTGATGCGGGCCGCCGGCGACTCCGCGACGACGGGGGCGGACCGGTCGGGCCGGTGGCGATTGAGGTGCGCCCGTTCGTAGGGGTCCGGCACCAGCTCCGCCACGAGAAGGGGATCGAGCAGGGAGGCCATCGCGCCCGCCCGCGTCCACGGGTTCCCGGTCCGGCGCAGCAGGAATCCGAGGTGCCTGCCGCGCCAGTTGCGGGGCCGCAGGTCCAGGCCGGCCGCCAGCTGGTCGCGCAGTCCTTCCGGGGTGCGGCCGGTCAGCAGCCGGGCGTGGGCCTCGTCCGCGGCGAACCGCCGGATCTCCTCGGCCAGGTACAGCCAGACCACGGCCCGGTAGCGGTTGAGGTAGAACGTCACCGGGACGAACAGGCCCAGCCGGGCGAACCGGGTGAACCGCGTCGCCGTCACTCCCATCATTTCGGCGCCCTCACGGGTGCCGACGGTGCGTACGCGTTCCCGCAGCGCCTCGGGAAAGCCCGGTTCGACGCGCAGCCTCTCGATCTCCTCCCGGGGCACCCGGCGGTCCTCGCCCCCGTTGCCCTCGTCGGGCGCGGTGCGGATGCGTCCGAGCTGTACGGCCAGGTCGAACTCGCCGCGCCGCAGCTGCAGTTCCCGCGCGGCCCGGGCGAACGTCACGGTGCTGCCCAGTGGTGCGGGATGTGCCTGTTCCGGGTGCACGTGTGAGACGGACGCGGGCGGGTCGTTGAGCGTCATGGTCTTGCCGGACATGGTGGTTCTCCCCCGTGGAGCCGTTGCTCGCGCCGGTGTGCGCTCGCTTCGGGAAAAACCGTATCCGGGTTCGCGGATCGCCGAGCGAGCCTGTGGATAACTCGGCCATGCGCATTGTTTCCGCAGGTCAGAGGCGTAGCGGTGGCGGCCGTCAGACGACGTCGGGGCGCGCTCAGTAGCCGGTGCCGGGCGGGCGCTCGGGCCCTCGGGTGTCGACGCCGAGGTGTTCGCCGACGCGGTTGACGAGCAGCGCCACCTCGTAGGCGAGGCGGCCGACGTCGGCCTCGGCGGCGCTCAGGACGCACAGGCAGCTGCTTTCGCCGGCCGAGGTCACGAACAGGACGGCGTCGTCGAACTCGATCACGGTCTGCCGGACACCGCCCGCACCGAAGTGCCGGCCGGATCCCTTGGCCAGACTGTGCAACCCCGAGGAGACCGCCGCCAAGTGCTCGGCGTCCTCCCGTCGTAACCCCGTGCTCGTGCTGGTCACCAGCCCGTCGTTGGACAGCACCAGTGCGTGGCGCACGTGTTCGACGCGTTGGGTCAGGTCGTCGAGCAGCCAGCCGAGCCTCTTGTCGTACGCCATGGAACGCTCCCCCCGTCGGGCTCCCCCTCTCCGGGGTCCGTTCGGTCAGCCTTCCCCACGGGTGGCGCGCGGGCAAGCGGATGCGGGGCACGGCGCGGAAGATGACCGAGGACCGACGGCGGCGGGTGGCCGGGCCGTGGAGGGCGGCGGGGCCGCGGGCGGGGCGGGCACGAGCGGCGGGCCGCTCCTCCGTGCGGAATCATGCCGTGCATGAGTGACGACCACACACGTGTAAGGGAGTTCTTCACCGCTCGGGCCGCCGACTGGGACCTCCGGTTCCCGGACGACGGTCCCGCGTACGCCGCCGCCGTGGCCGGCCTGGGTCTGCGGGCCGGTGACCGGGTGCTGGACGCCGGATGCGGCACGGGGCGGGCCCTGCCACCGCTGAGGGCGGCGGTGGGTGAGACGGGGACGGTGGTGGGCGCCGACCTGACCCCGGCCATGCTCGAGGCCGCCGTACGGGCGGGGCGGGACCGGGCGGGGAGGCTGTTGCTCGCCGACGTGGCACGGCTGCCGTTGCGTGACGCCTCGTTCGACGCCGTGTTCGCCGCGGGCCTTGTCGCACATCTGCCGGATCCGGCTGGAAACCTTCGGGAGTTGGCGCGTGTGGTGCGGTCCGGTGGCGTCCTCGCGCTCTTCCATCCGATCGGCCGGGCGGCCCTCGCCGCGCGGCAGGGCCGCCGGATCACGCCCGGGGATCTGCGTGCCGAGGCCAATCTGGGGCCCCTTCTCCGGGGTTCCGGCTGGCGCATGACGTCGTACGTCGACGAGGACGCGCGATTCCTGGCGCTGGCCGTGCGCGAGGACTGACCAGGACCGGGACGGCGGTGCCCGCGCGAGTCCGGGCGCGCTTCGCAGTCGTGACAACCGGGTCAGGGGCGCATTAGGGTGCGCGGTGCGCCGAGGGGCGAGCGGAGAGGAGGAGGGCAATGGCCGGGACGGAAGAGGACGTCGTGACTGTCGAGGACGATGCGCTGTATGTGCTCACAGCGATCCTGTTGACGCCTGCGAACTTTCCCAGTGTGCTGGGCGACGACTATCCGGCGGCCTGCGCGGCGCTGGAACTGGCGCCCCTCGTCGACGGGTACGGTCTCGTGCTCGGTCAGGACAGTGAGGGCGCACGGTGGACGGTCGTCGTCGACGACGTGTCGCTGGTCGCTGTCGCCATCTCCTCCTGGGACTGCGGGATGGAGTACGACCTGTCGCCCGACGAGCGGTCGGTCGTCACCGCGCTGCCCGGCTGGCCCCTCGCGGTCGCCGTGGCCGCACCGGGCGTGCCAGCGCCGCACGATCCGCCGCCCGAGCTCACGGACCGGGCACCGCTGGTCCCGCCGGACACCACCACCTGGGGTCCCGCGCAGCGCCGGCTCGGGGCCGACGAGATCGCGTTGCAGTGGGCGGCCTGGCGCGCGCAGATCGACGAGACCTTCTCCGCACAGCCGGACGCGCACGCCGCGGCGGACGACTCCGGGACGACCGGGGAAACACCCGGCGCCGAAGAGGCCACGCCTCCCGGTACAGCCGTGACCGAGGCCGAGAGCGTGCACGGTGACGCCGGCGCCGAAGCCTCCGCCGGGAGCGAGGAGCGGGCGGCCCCGGGGAGCAGGTCCCGTGAGATCCGCCGTGTCCTCGCCGAGGCGCGTGCCTATGTGGACACTCCCCCGCCGCTGGGCCGGGTCCGGTCCTCCTTCGCGTCCGACGACGCGCGTACCCTGCGCGCCGACGGTCCGGGATGGTCCCTGGTCGCCCGCACGGACGACATGGCGTTCCTGCTGCTGGACGACGAGCCCGGAGAGGTGCTCCCCGTGGGACGCGGCCCCGAACTGCCGCACCTGCTGGAGGCTTTGGACAAGATGGCTGTCCGCCCGGTCTGAACGCCGGGCGCGCGGTCACGGTCCCCACACCGGGGCCCCGGCCCACAACCGCCCCGGGACGCCGGGCGCCGGCACGGGTCCCGTGCCGGCCGTCACCGGATGTCCGTCAGCGTCCGAGTTCCTTGCGCGTCACGCGGCGCAGCCGGCGGCGCTGCGAGGGGTCCAGGGCCAGGTACGCGGCCGCCGGTATGCCCAGGACGATCAGCAGGGCGGCCCACCAGGGCAGCCAGATCCACAGGATGAGGCCGACGAGCACCCCGCCCACGGCGATCTTCGCGTTTCTCGACATGTGTCGCCTCCTGCACGGCAGCCGCCGCTTCCTGTCCTTGAGGACCGCGTCCGGACTTCCTGTCCGGAGCTGCCTTCGGATGTCTGCTCCAGCTCTCTGTCCGAAGAACGGGCGCGGGCCTCGTCCGGTTCCTTCCGCGACCCTGACACGTCCCTGATCGCACCCCTGAGACATCCCTGAGCCGCATCCCTCAGTCTCCCCTGATACGCACGCCGCTCACCCCGTCGTGCGCCGGTCCGGACACGGGCCGGGGCGGTCCGACGCACCCCGTGCGTCGGCCCGCCCCGCTCCCCGGGCGTGCGCGGTCAGCCGCGCGCACCCAGCAGGTGGTCCATGGCCAGCTGGTCGAGACGCTCGAAGGCCATGCCGCGTGCGGCGGCCGCCTCCACGTCGAACTCCTCGAAGGCGGTCCGGTCGGCGAGCAGCGCCTGGAGGCCGTCGGCCGCGGTCTGCTGCGTCAGCTCGTCGAGACGCGAGGCGCGCAGGGCCTCCTGGACCTCCGGGTCGGCGCGGAAGGCGGCCGCGCGGTCCTTGAGGATCAGGTAGTTGCGCATGCAGCCGGCGGCGGACGCCCACACCCCGTCGAGGTCCTCGGTCCGCGGCGGCTTGAAGTCGAAGTGCCGCGGGCCGTCGTAACCGGCGCTCTCCAGGAGGTCGACGAGCCAGAAGGCGGCACGCAGGTCACCGGCGCCGAAACGCAGGTCCTGGTCGTACTTGATGCCGGACTGGCCGTTGAGGTCGATGTGGAAGAGCTTGCCCGCCCACAGGGCCTGGGCAATGCCGTGCGGGAAGTTCAGGCCGGCCATCTGCTCGTGGCCGACCTCGGGGTTGACGCCGTACATCTCCGGGCGCTCCAGGCGCTCGATGAACGCCAGGGCGTGGCCGACCGTGGGCAGCAGGATGTCGCCGCGGGGCTCGTTCGGCTTGGGCTCGATGGCGAAGCGGAGGTCGTAGCCCTGGGAGACGACGTACTCACCGAGGAGGTCGAACGCCTCCTTCATGCGGTCGAGTGCGGCGCGCACGTCCTTGGCGGCGCCCGACTCGGCGCCCTCGCGGCCGCCCCAGGCCACGTAGGTCTTCGCGCCCAGTTCGGCCGCCAGGTCGATGTTGCGGATCGTCTTGCGCAGGGCGTAGCGGCGCACGTCCCGGTCGTTGGCGGTGAACGCGCCGTCCTTGAAGACGGGGTGCGTGAAGAGGTTGGTGGTGGCCATCGGCACCTTCATGCCGGTGGCGTCCAGAGCCTGCCGGAAGCGCTTGATGTGGGACTCGCGCTCGGTGTCGCTCGATCCGAAGGGGATGAGGTCGTCGTCGTGGAAGGTGACTCCGTGGGCCCCGAGCTCGGCGAGGCGCTGCACGGACTCGACCGGGTCCAGGGCGCGGCGGGTCGCGTCCCCGAAGGGGTCCCGTCCCTGCCAGCCGACGGTCCACAGGCCGAAGGTGAACCTGTCCTCGGGGGTGGGCTGGTAGTTCATGCCACGGCTCCTTGCTTGCTGGGACTATTCGTCATGGCGCTTTACAAATTAGTATGCGATCGCAGCTCTGGGAAGACACCCGGGGGTGCCGTCTCCGGTACAGGGGTCCGGAGACGCCGGACATCCCCCGGGCCGACACCGGTCCGGGGCACCTTGACAGCCAGGTCAGGTCAGGTCGGATCCCGCGAGCCGCGGGAAGAGGGAGAGCCCGATGTCAGCAGCCGAGGGACCGCTCGTCGTCGGTGTGGACACATCCACCCAGTCCACCAAGGCGCTGGTCGTCGACGCGTCGACCGGACGGGTGGTGGCGAGCGGCCAGGCGCCGCACACCGTCTCCTCCGGTGCGGGCCGTGAGAGCGACCCGCGCCAGTGGTGGGAGGCGCTGGGCGAGGCGCTGCGCCAGTGCGGGGACGCGGCCCGCGAGGCCGCCGCCGTGTCGATCGGCGGGCAGCAGCACGGCCTGGTGACGCTGGACGCCCAGGGCGAGCCGGTGCGTCCGGCGCTGCTGTGGAACGACGTGCGCTCGGCGGCCCAGGCACGCCGCCTGGTGGAGGAGCTCGGCGGCCCCAAGGCCTGGGCCGAGCGCACGGGCAGCGTGCCCGGCGCCTCGTTCACCGTCACCAAGTGGGCCTGGCTCGCGGAACACGAGCCGGAGGCGGCCGCCGCCACCGCGGCCGTGCGGCTGCCGCACGACTACCTCACCGAGCGCCTCACGGGCGAGGGCACCACCGACCGCGGTGACGCCTCGGGAACGGGCTGGTGGGCGTCGGCGACGGAGGGCTACGACGAGGAGATCCTCGCGCGCGTGGGGCTCGATCCGGCGCTGCTGCCCCGCGTGGTGCGTCCCGGAGAGGTGGCCGGCACCGTGCGCGACGGCCATGACCTGCCGTTCGCCAAGGGCACCCTGGTGGCCTGCGGCACCGGCGACAACGCGGCGGCCGCACTGGGCCTCGGCCTGCGGCCCGGCACCCCGGTGCTGAGCCTGGGCACCTCCGGGACCGTGTACGCCGTCTCGACGCGCCGCCCGGCCGACCCCACCGGCACGGTGGCGGGGTTCGCCGACGCCCGCGGCGACTGGCTGCCGCTGGCCTGCACGCTGAACTGCACCCTCGCCGTGGACCGGATCGCGGCCCTGCTCGGCCTGGACCGCGAAGCCGTCGAACCCGGCACCGGCGTCACCCTGCTGCCCTACCTGGACGGCGAGCGCACCCCCGCGCTCCCCCACGCCTCCGGGCTGCTGCACGGGCTGCGGCACGACACGACACCCGGGCAGCTGCTCCAGGCGGCCTACGACGGCGCCGTCCACGCGCTGCTCGGCGCGCTGGACCTGGTCCTGGACGACGACGCGGACCGCGACGCACCGCTGCTCCTCATCGGCGGCGGCGCCCGGGGCGCGGCCTGGCAGCAGACGGTACGCCGGCTGTCGGGCCGTCCGGTGCAGGTGCCCGAGGCCAGGGAGCTGGTGGCGCTCGGTGCCGCCGCCCAGGCGGCCGGGCTGCTGACCGGCGAGGACCCGGCGGCCGTAGCCCGGCGCTGGGACACCGCCCGGGGGCCCGTGCTGGAGTCCGTGGAGCGGGACGAGGCGACGATGGAACGGATCACCGGGGTACTCTCCGACGCGGCTCCGCTGCTGGAGACGGAGTCGCGCTGAGCGACCGGGGCGCGGACCCGTCCGGCGCCGTACGGTCCGGGCGGGCAGCCGTGCCGTGCGGCGCCCGCCGTCGGACCGGCGGTGCGCGCAGGAGGGGCCGGGCGTGACCGGCAGACCGACGAAGTGACGAGGGAGGCATGACCGCACCGCTGCACGAGGCCCACCCGAGCAGTCCCGGCCGTCGGCTGCCGGACACGCAGGCGGGCATGCGCCGGCGCAATCTGGCGCGCGTGATGCACACCGTGGGCGCGGAGGGGCCGCTGTCGCGCGCCGCCGTCGCCTCGCGCATCGGTCTGACCCGCGCGGCCGTGTCCACGCTCGTCGACGAGCTCATCAGGACCGGGCTCCTGGAGGAGCTGGGGCCCGAACGCCCCGGCCGGGTGGGCCGTCCGGGCTCCGCCCTGGCGGTCAGCGGACGCGGTCCGGCCGGCATCGGCGCGGAGATAGGTGTCGACCACCTCGCGGTGTGCGCGGTGGACCTGCGCGGCGAGGTACGGGCCCGGGCGATACGTCACGGCACCAACCGCGGCCGTCCCGCGGAGCCGGTGCTCGGCGAACTGACCGCGCTGGTGCGGCAGGTCGTGGCGCAGGCCGAGACGGAGGGGCTGTGGGCGGCGGGACTCGCGGTCGCCGTGCCGGGCCTGGTCGCCCCCGATGCCCGTACCGTCGTGCGGGCCCCCAACCTGGGCTGGCGGGAACTCGACCTCGGCCCGCTGCTGCCCGCCGGGCTGCCGCTGACCGTGGACAACGAGGCCAACTTCGGCAGCCTCGCGGAACTCTGGCTCGGGGACGGCACGCCCCGCGACTTCCTGCACGTGTCCGCCGAGATCGGTATCGGTGGCGCGGTGGTCGTGGACGGGCGGCTGCTGCGGGGGACGCGCGGGTTCGCCGGGGAGCTGGGGCATGTGCCGGTGCGTCCGGAGGGCCCCGCCTGTGTGTGCGGCGGGCGCGGCTGTCTGGAGCAGTACGCGGGTGAGGAGGCGGTGCTGCGGGCGGCCGGACTGGAGCCGCGGGAGGACCGGGTCGGGCTGCTGGGCGAGCGTGCGGCCGCGGGGGACGCCGCCGTACGGCGGGCGCTGCGCGGGGCGGGCACCGCGCTCGGCATCGCGCTGACCGGCGCGGTCAATCTGCTCGACCCGCGGACGGTCGTGCTCGGCGGTGCGCTGTCCCATCTCGCGCCCTGGCTGCTGCCCTCGCTGGAGCGGGAACTGAACCGCCGCACGGCGGGATCCGCGTGCCCGGTGACCGTCTCGCGGCTCGGCCCGCAAGGCCCCCTGCTGGGGGCGGCGCACTCGGTGGCCCGGGCGGTCCTCGACGACCCCGCGGCGGTGGCGGAACGCGCGTAGGCACGCGCCAAAGGCGCCGGCCGGGTGTCTCGTTCACTCGTGTGAGTGGCGGAGTTATCCACAACTCGCGGGTTGTCCACCGATTCCCGTGCCGTTCCTCCGTCCTCCCGGGAAGCGCCGTACCGTGATTCCACGCGAGGCGCCCGGGCCCGGCAGGGAACCGTCGGGCGGGTCTCGCTCCCGCATCCTTCGCCCCTCACGGAAAGGGACCCGACCATGGAACGAGGCCTTCCGCTCGTGGGCAGGCGGCTCTTACTGAAGAGCGCCGCGCTCGCCGCCGTCGCCCAACCGCTGCTCCCCGCGCCGCCGGCGGGCGCACGCGTCCGGGCGGTCGACTACCCGGGCGCCGAATGGGCCCCCGCGAGCACCTCCAACTACACCGCGTCCGGCCGCCCGACGAGTTACCCGGTCGACCACGTCGTCATCCATGTGACCCAGGAGACCTACGCCGACACACTGAAGATCTTCCAGAACCCGAAGAAGCAGGTGTCCGCGCACTATGTCGTGCGGTCCGCCGACGGACATGTGGCGCAGTGCGTACGGGAGCACGACATCGCCTGGCACGCGGGGAACTGGGACTACAACACACGCAGCATCGGCATCGAGCACGAGGGCTGGGTGGACCAGCCGGCGTACTTCACCGACGCGCTGTACGAGGAGTCGGCCCGCCTCACGGCCGCGCTGTGCGACGCGTACGGCATCCCGAAGGACCGCTCGCACATCATCGGGCACTACGAGGTGCCCGGCACCGACCACACCGATCCCGGACCCGACTGGGACTGGAGGCGCTACATAAGACTCGTCAACAACGCCTGACACCCGGCGTCCACCCGGCGGGGCCGGATCCCGCCCGTTCGAAGGGATGCGCGTCGAAACGGTTGTCGGCGTCCGGTCGGGGAGTGACGATGTGCCCAGCCGCACCGTCCCGTTGTCTCCCCGCACCACGCCGTACCGCCGCGCATCGCCTTCCGGGAGGCCGAGTTGACCGATCCCTGGGTGGCCCTGGAACCGGGTGCCGACCCCGTCGAGCGGGTACGGGCGCTGCGCCGGGCCCATGAGACGTTCACGCAGGCCGGCACGGTGCCGCGGCCGGTGCGGTCCGTGGTGGCCGACTCGTGGCGGCGATCGGCGCGGGCCGGGGTGGGGCCGGACGGCACGGCGGACGTGGAACTGTCCGGGACGGACCTCGGTGCGTACCGCGCGGAGCATCCGCTGGCGGCGGTGATGCCACTGTTCCGGGAACTGCTGGGGTCGTTCGCGGCGGACGGCGAACACCTGCTGGCGGTGTGCGACGCGCAGGGCAGACTGCTGTGGGTCGAGGGGCACCCGGTGACGCGGCGGCGGGCGGACCGGATGAACTTCGTCCCGGGCGCGCGCTGGGCGGAGAGCGCGGTCGGCACCAACGCACCGGGGACGGCGGTGGCCGTCGACCGGCCGGTGCAGGTGTTCGCCGCCGAGCACTTCAGCCGGCGGGTGCAGCCGTGGACGTGCGCGGCGGCACCGGTGCACGATCCGCGGACGGGGCGGGTGCTCGGCGCGGTCGACATCACCGGCGGGGACGGCCTGGCGCATCCGCACAGTCTGGGCTTCGTGCAGGCGGTGGCCCGGGCGGCGGAGTCCCAGTTGTCCCTGCTCCAGCCGCCGGGGCCGGCCGCCGGGACGGCCGAGTTGTCGGCGCTGGGCCGGGACGAGGCGCGGTTGCGGGTACGCGGGCGGACGCTGCGGCTCAGCCGGCGGCACAGCGAGATCGTGGTGCTGCTGGCCCGGCATCCGGAGGGGCTGAGCGGTGACGAGCTGCTGTGCGCGCTGTACGAGGACGAGTCGGTGACACCGGTGACACTGCGCGCCGAACTGGCCCGGCTGCGCCGGATCCTGGGGCCGGGGCTGCTGGCCTCGCGCCCGTACCGGCTGACGGCGGCAGTCGAGTCCGACGTCACCGTCGTGGAGCGTCGGCTGGAGACGGGGGCGGTGGCCGGTGCGGTGCCGGCCTACGTCGGCCCGTTGCTGCCCGCCTCGCAGGCACCGGCGGTGGTCCGGCTGCGGCGCCGGCTCGCCGACGGGCTGCGCACGGCGCTGCTGGCCCGGCGCGACCCGGACCTGCTCGCGGGCTGGGCCCACGCCGCGTGGGGCGAGGACGACCTGGAGATCTGGCGCGCGCTGGCCGCGCTGCGCCCGACCCCGGCGGTCCGCGCCCATCTCCGCCAACTGGAGACGGAACTGGCGGTGCCGGGGGGCTGGGGCGGGGTGGGGAGGGGATGAGGG
>NZ_JOHS01000007.1 GCF_000725625.1 Streptomyces sp. NRRL F-6676 | reverse complement strand
GCGGTCGACTGGACGGTCGTGTGCGTGGACTCGACGACCGTGCGTGCCCACCAGCACGCGGCCGGGGCCCGAAAAGGGGGCACTCGATCCGGCCGGGTGAGGCGATCGGCCGGTCCCGCGGCGGGCTGACCACAAAGATCCACCTGGCCTGCGACGGACAGGGTCGGCCACTCGCCTTCACCCTGACCGCCGGCAACGTCAACGACTGCACCCAGTTCGAGCATGTCATGGGCCGCATCAACGTCAGCCGGTGCGGGCCCGGCCGCCCCCGGACACGGCCCGAGCGCGTCGTCGCGGACAAGGGCTACTCATCCACCAAGATCCGCTCCTACCTGCGCCGCCGGGGCATCAAAACGGTGATTCCGGAACGGATCGACCAGATCAACGGCCGCATCCGCCGAGGCGAGAGTCGCTGCCGACTCGACCGGACCGCCTACCGACGCCGCAACGTCGTCGAGCGCTGCTTCAACAAGCTCAAGCACAACAAGGCCCTGGCCACCCGCTACGACAAACTCGCCCGCCACTACGAAGCCATGGTCACCCTCGCCTGCCTACGACTCTGGCTCCCCTGACTTTACGGACATGACCTAGCAGCGGCGAGCTGTCTCCTTGGGCGCCTCACGGCTCGGGGGCTTCTGTGCGTCGGCGGCTGCGGATGCGTCGTGGTCGCCCACGCAGTTCCCCGCGCCCCTTCGGGGTGCGCGGCTCGCCGCGCCCCCGCCAGGGGCGCGGGGAACTGCGCGACCAGCCACCACGCAGCCCGCAGCCGCCGGACAACGCGTACCCCCGAGCTATGAGGCGCCCTGCCCGGTCCTGACGTTCAGGACATCACCCGGTGCCGGACCGCGTCCCGTACCCGGTCCACCGGACCGAGAACCGGCGCCGCCAGCTTGTTCATGACCTCGTTGTTGACCCACCGGTGGGGCCGCGTCGGCGCGTAGACCTGGGCCAGCTTCACCTCGCTGCCCAGCAACCGCAGCCGCGACGGACGCACCGCCCGCCGCAGCGCGGCGAACTCCTCGCGTTCCTCGCGCGCCGCGTGCCGGGTGACCGCGCGCCGGGCCTCGTCGAGGCGCCGCAGATAGCCGGGGCCGTCCGGGCCGGTACGCCACAGCGCCACGAGGAGCCGCTTGGCCTCCTTCTCCTCGTGGCGCCGGCGGGCGGTCAGCTCGCGGCCGTGGCGCAGCACCCGCCGTGCGAGCGGATGGACGTGCGCCTCCTCGGCCGCCTCGTGAATGGCCAGCAGCCGCATCAGCCGGTCGAAGTTGCGGCGGCGCGGCGGCCCGGGCAGCGCGGCCCGCAGGAAGCCGAGCTTGATCTGCCGGTGCTGCCGGGTGAGCACATCGACGGCGTCCTCACCGCCCACGGCTCCGGCCAGCCCGAGCGACCAGGCGGAAACGGACTTCCCGGCCCGGGTTCCGGCCCGGGTGACGGTCTTGGCGGTCAGCACCGGTTTGGTCACCGAGGTGGTCACGGCAGCCTTGCTGAGTATGCCCATGGGACCCTCCTCACTCCTGTGTCACAGAGGCGGTGGGTACCCCACGGGACGGCCGTGATGCGCTCGCGGGCCACGTGAACGCCTACGGGGACGGCGCTTCGGACAGCGCCCCGGACGGGGTCCCGGCCGGGACCCCCGCCGGCGGCAGCCCCAGCACCGCCCCGACCGCCGCGCACGCCTGTTCCCGCAGCCAGCGGTGGGCCCGGTCGTTGTCGTGACGCCGGTGCCACAGCAGGTGCACCGGGATCGGCGGCATCGGCACGGGCAGCGCGAGCGTCGTCAGCCCCAGCGTGTCGAGCGCGGTACGGGAGACGGTGCCGGGAACGGCGACGAGGAGATCGGTCTCCCGGACCAGTTGCAGGGCCGTCGCCGCGCTCGGAGCCGCGGCGACGACCGTCCGCCGCAGCCCGAGAGCCTCCATCGCCGCGTCGACCGGATCGTGCAGCCGGCCGCGGCGGGAGACGGTCAGGTGCTCGGCGCCGGCGTACCGCTCGGCGGTCAGCGGCCGCGCGGTGAGCGGGTGCCCGGTGCGCAGCGCGACGACGAGGCGGTCCTCGCCGAGAAGCAGGCTCTGGACGTCGGGCAGCGCCGACGGAGCGGTCCCGGACGCCAGGTCCACCTCTCCGCGCCGCAGCTCGGGGGTGTCGGAGGCGGCCTCCGCCACCAGCCGAAGCCGCACCCCCGGTGCCTGCCGGTGCACCGCGGCCACCAGGGCCGGACCGCAGGCGGCGGTGAGCGCGTCGTGCCAGCGCACGGTGAACACCCGCTCCAGCGTGTCCAGTTCGAGTTCCCGGCGGGTGGACAGCACGGCGTGGGCGCGGTGCACGAGGTCGTGGACCTCCTCCCGCAGCGCCAGCGCGTGGGCGGTCGGGACCATCGTGTGCCCCGAGCGGACGAGGACCGGGTCGCCGGTCGCCTTGCGGATCCGGCCGAGCGTACGGCTCATCGCGGGAGCCGTGACATGCAGCCGGGCGGCGGCCCCGGCGACACTCCCCTCCTCCAGGAGCGCGTCGAGGGCGGTGAGCAGGTTCAAGTCCAATTGCATGTGAGTAAGCATAGGGATGACGAACATGCATTTGTGGTTAATCCGCGGGTTCCCTAACGTCGTGTGCAGGCCGCTTCGCCCGAGCGAGTGAGGGCGACGGCGGCGGTTCCTCCGTCGGGTCCCTCATCGGGGCCCACCGCCGAGGGACCGCCTCACTTCCCCTTCGACGTACAGGAGTCCGCCATGTCCGCGATCAAGACCGCCGGTATCGACGAGGTTCTGCTGGGCGAGGTCCGCACCGCCGTGGAGTCGGCCGGCGCCACCCTGCGCGACCGCTACACCACCCACGCGCGGGCCCTGAGCCTGAAGGAGATCATCGACGAGCTCCAGGCCAACGACGACGCCGTCCTCGCCGTCCTGAAGCAGCCCCTCCTCGACGCCCGCCCGGGCTCGCGGTGGGCCGAGGACGAGCTCGAGGGCGGGGCGCTGCCGGACGGCGAGTGGTGGGTCGTCGACCCGGCCGAGGGCAACATCAACCACGTCCACGGCATGCCCGACTGGGCGGTCACCGCCACCCTGGTGCGCGACAACCGTCCCGTCCTGACGGTGGTTCACCTGCCGCTCACCGGTGACACCTACACCGCGCTCGCGGGCAACGGCGCCCACCTCAACGGCGAGCCCCTGCGCGTCTCCGCCAAGACCGACCTGGGCGCCGGTCTCGTCGGCACCGGGCAGGCCAAGCCCGGCGAGGACCGGGAGACCTTCCGCCGGATCGGCGAGTCGGTCACGGCCCTGCTGACGGCCGGTCTGGTGGTCCGGGTCTCCGTGCCAGCCACGCTCCAGCTCATCCATGTCGCCGCCGGCCGCATGGAGGCCTTCTGGCAGCACTCCGACGTACGCTCCGGTCTGGTGTCCGGGGCTCTCCTCGTCGCCGAGGCCGGCGGTGTCGTGACCGACACCCACGGTGCCCCCTGGACGCCCGCGCACAGCGACTTCCTGGCCGCCGCCCCGGGCGTCCACCAGGCCGTCGCCGACGCGCTGGCCCCCGTCAAGTGACCCGACGACAGACCCCACAACGGACAAGGAAGCACCGCGCATGACCACCCTCGGCATCCTCGGCGCCGGACGCGTCGGCACCAACCTGGCCCGCAAGCTCGCCGACGCCGGTCACGACGTCGTCGTCGGCCGCCGTGACCCCGCCGCGCAACTCCCCGGCCGGACCGAGGAGTTCGGCCCCCGCGTCCGGTTCACCGATCAGCGCACGGCCGCCGCCACCGGCGACGTCGTCATCAACGCCACGCCCGGCGACACCGCCCTCGCCCGGCTGGGGGAGCTGCGGGACGAACTCGCCGGGAAGATCCTCGTCGATGTCTCCAACGCCACCCAGCACGGCCCGGACGGCCTGCCCGGCGAGCTGATGTACCCGGACGGCAGCCTCGGCGAGCGGCTCCAGCGGGCACTGCCCGCCACCCGTGTCGTCAAGACCCTCAACACCATGCTGTACGCGGTGATGACCGCGCCCGAGTCCCTTGCCACTCCGCCCACCGTCTACCTCTCCGGCGACGACCAGGACGCCAAGGACACCGTGGCCCGGCTCCTGGGCGACCTGGGCTGGAAGGCCGACCGGATCGAGGACCTCGGCGACATCACCACCGCGCGCGCCACCGAGGCCGTCATCCTCCTGGTGACCCAGGTGCTGCGCCGCAAGGGGCTCCAGCCGCTCGCGGTGTCCGCGTCCGGCTGAGCCGCGGCCGGCTGAGCCGGGGCCGGCGCCGCCGGGGCGGCCCGGGCCCGGGGCCGCTGACCGGATCCGGGGCCGCTGCCCGGATCCGGGGCCGCTGACCGGGCCCGGCCCGCCTCCGCTCATCGGGCCCAGACCCGGGCCCGGGCACGAACCCGGGCCAACGGCCAGAGCCAAGCCCCGGGCCCGGGGCTTGGCTCTGGCCGAAGCCGGGCCTCGGCTCGCTCACGGCGCCCGGGCCCGCCCTCACTTCCGCAGCAGCCCCGCCAGCACCTGCGCCTCGCTGATCGCGGGGTCCTTCGTCGCCGTCAGCAGCGTCAGCGGCCGGTCGGCGGCCAGGTCGCGCAGGTGGGCCAGGGCGTCCGCCCGCTCGGGATCGTCCTTCAGTTCCGCCCGGTAGCGGTGGCCGAACTCCTCGAAGCGGTCCGGGTCGTGGCCGTACCACTTGCGCAGTTCCGTCGACGGGGCCACCTGTTTGCACCACTCGTCCAGCCGGGCCCGCTCCTTGCTCATGCCCCGGGGCCAGATCCGGTCGACCAGGACCCGGGCGCCGTCGCCCCGTTCGGGGTCCTCGTAGACCCGGCGGACGTGCACCGTCCTCTTGCCTGCCATGGGTACCTCCTCGTGCGGTGCCGGGACCGCGGCCGCCGTTCCGGTTGCCTCACCCCCCGCTTCACCACGCTACTCGGGCCCGCAGTGTCCCCGGGGAGTCGCACACGTCCAGGCTGTTGACATGCTCATGATCAACTTCTAGCGTGGCAAAGCGCTTCTTCCTCGGCATCCGTCCCCACCCCGGACCCGCACCCCCGTGCGGCCCGAGAGCCCGGCGCCTGCCCCCGCCCCCGTGCCCGCCGACCCGGCGGACGCCGCTTCGACAACGTTGTCAGAAGGGCTCCCCGCCCGGCCCGCACGGCCACCCCCCACCCCTCATCCCTCTCCACAGGAGGCGGTTCATGAGATCCCCCTTGACCGGTGCCGGGCGTTCCGCACCGCGACCGCGCCCACCGCGATGGCGGCGCCTCGTCGCCCTGACCGGCGCGGGCGCCGGCCTGGCCCTGGTCGCCACGTTCGCGGTGCCCGTCCAGGCCTCGGCCGTGTCCGCCGAGACGGCGGCGGCCGGGGCGGCGGCCGTCACGGACCCCGCGAGCCTGGTCAACCCGTTCATCGGCACGTCCAACGACGCCAACGACTTCCCCGGCGCCGACGTCCCGTTCGGCATGGTCCAGTGGAGCCCGGACACCCCCTCGCGGCCGCCCGGCGGCGGCTACGAGTACAAGGACTCCTCGATCACCGGCTTCAGCCTCACCCACATCGCCGGGCCGGGCTGCGGCGCCGCCGGTGACATACCCGTGCTGCCCACCGTGGGCGCGGTCGACTACGGCGCCCGGGACTCCTTCGCGCACTCCGCCGAGTCCGCGACGGCCGGTTCGTACAAGGTGGCCCTGGACAACAAGGTGACCACCGAGCTGACCGCCACCACCCGCAGCGGCATGGCCCGCTTCACCTTCCCCTCCACCGCTCAGGCCAACCTGCTGTTCAAGCTCGGCAGCAGCCAGAACGGCGGCTCGAACACCAAGTTCACCGCCGTCTCCAGCACCGAGGTGAGCGGCCAGGTCACCAGCGGAAAGTTCTGCGGTGCGGGCAACACCTACACCGTCTACTTCGACATGGTGTTCGACCGGCCGTTCACCGCGCAGAGCACCTCCGGCGCCAACTCCCGCGTCACCTTCGACACCACGTCCGGCCAGGCCGTACGCGCCAAGGTCGGCGTCTCCTACGTCTCCGTGGCGGGCGCCGTCGCCAACCGCACCGCCGAGGCGCCGGGCTGGGACTTCGACGCCACCCGGAACGCCGCCCACACAGCGTGGAACGGCGCGCTCGGAAAGATCGGCATCTCCGGCGGCACCACCGACCAGCAGACCATGTTCTACACCGCGCTCTACCACTCGCTGCTGCACCCGAACGTCATCAGCGACACGGACGGGCAGTACTACGGCTTCGACGGCAGGACACACACCGTCGACTCCGGTCACGACGCCGCCTACGCCAACTACTCCGGCTGGGACATCTACCGCTCCCAGGCACAACTGGAGGCGCTGGTCAGTCCCCAAGTCGCCTCGGACACCGCCCAGTCGATGGTCGACGACTACCGGCAGACCGGCATCTTCCCGAAGTGGTCGGAGAACAACGGCGAGTCCTACGTCATGGTCGGTGACCCGGCGGCCGCCATCATCGCCGACTACCACGCCTTCGGCGCCCGCGACTTCGACACCTCGGCCGCGCTGGAGGGCCTGGTCAAGCAGGCGAGCACCACCAACAACGACCGGCCGGGCCTGAACTACCTCGACACCCCCGGCTACGAGCCGCACGACGGCAGCTACGGCTGCTGCAACTTCTACGGCCCCGTCGCCACCACGCTGGAGTACAACACCGCCGACTTCGCGCTCTCCGCGTTCGCCGGCGCGCTCGGTGCCACCGCCGACCAGCGCACGTACGCCAACCGCGCGCAGGACTGGCGCGGCACGCTGAACCCGGCCTCCGGTTTCGTCCAGCCGCGCAACGCCGACGGCACCTGGACCGGCGGCTTCGACCCCACCAGTGGCACCGACATGGTCGAGGCCGACTCCTGGATCTACACCGGCATGGTCCCCTTCGACGTGGCCGGACTGGCCGCCGCCAAGGGCGGCGACGCCGTGATGAGCGACTACCTCGACACCGTGCTGCGCAGCTACACCGGCGCGAACGGCTACGCCTGGGTCGGCAACGAGCCCAGCATCGAACTGCCCTGGGAGTACGACTACATCGGTGAGCCGTACAAGACGCAGGCCACCGTGCGCTCCGTCCAGGACCAGATCTGGGCCAACACCCCCGCCGGTCTCGCCGACGGCAACGACGACCTCGGCGCGATGAGCGCCTGGTACGTCTGGTCGGCGCTCGGCATGTTCCCGATGACCCCCGGCACCGACGATCTGGCCCTCGGCTCCCCGCTGTTCCCGCAGGCCGTCGTCACCCTGCCCTCGGGCAGGACGCTGACGATCAACGGCGACGGCGCCGCCGACAACGCGCCCTACGTGCAGTCCGCGACCTTCGACGGCTCGGCCTGGAACAACGCGTACGCACCCACCGACGCCCTCAGTGAAGGAGGCACCCTCACCTACCGCCTCGGCACCACCGCCAACACCTCCTGGGCGAGCACGGCGAGCGCGGCACCGCCCTCCTACCACGGCTCCGTCGTCGCCCCGCCGAGCCCGCGGGCCGGCGCTCTCACCGCGGGTGTCGGCTCCGACCTGTGTGTGGACGTCGACCATTCCAGTACCGCGGACGGCACCGCCGTACAGCTCTGGGGCTGCGACAGCACCTACGCCCAGGACTGGACGGTCGCCGGTGACGGCACCCTGCGCGCGCTCGGCAAGTGCCTGGACGTGGCCAACAGCGGCACCACCAACGGCACCGCGGTCCGGCTGTGGACGTGCAACGGCACCGGCGCGCAAGTCTGGTCGGCGGGGGCCGACGGCTCGCTCGTGAACGCCAACTCCGGTCTGTGCCTGGACGATCCGAACTCGGCCACCACCGACGGCACCCACCTCCAGATCCACGACTGCAACGGCACCGCCGCCCAGAAGTGGACCCTGCCCGCGGCTCCGGCCGCCCGCTCCGGCGCCGTCACCGCGGGCGTCGGCTCCGGGCTCTGCCTGGACGACAAGGCGGGCGCCACGGCCAACGGCACGCCGATCCAGCTCTACGGCTGCAACGGCAGTGACGCCCAGACGGTGACGGTGGCCGCCGACAGCACGCTGCGCGTCAAGGGAGGCTGCCTGGACGCCGCGGGCAGCGGCACCACCAACGGCACCAAGGTGCAGCTGTACACCTGCAACGGGACCAACGCCCAGCAGTGGCGGGCGACTTCCTCGGGGCAGCTGATCAACGGCAACTCCGGGCTCTGCCTGGACGTGCCGAACTCGGCCACCACCGAGGGCACTCAGCTCCAGCTCTACGAGTGCAACGGCAGCGCCGCCCAGAAGTGGACACTGCCCGCCTGACCGGCGCGGCGGACACACGACGGCCGGCCGGCTCCCCGCACACGGCATGTGTGCGCGGGAACCGGCCGGCCGCCGTCTCCTCCGCCGGCTCACCTCACTTGGTGAACGTGAACCAGTTGACGTTGACGAAATCCGCGCTGCTCTCCGCGAAGGTGAGGTAGACGTCGTGCACGCCGGTCACCGAGCGGGTGACGTTGGCCGGGATCGTGCGCCAGCTCTGCCAGCCGCCGGTGTCACCGAGGTCGATCTCCGCGATCTGCGGCCCGGTCGCGCTGTCCACCCGCACCCGGATCGCCCCGCTCACCCCGGCGCCCACTCCGGAGGCGACGCGGGCCACGAACTGTGTGGGGGAGGAGCTGCCGAAGTCCAGCGAGGCGTACTTCAGCCAGTCACCGGCCGCGAGGTACCCGACGTCCTGGCCGCCCCCGCTGTCGGAGCAGCTCTCGGTCTGGGTGCCGCTCTGGGAGCTGTAGCTCTCCGCCTGGACGGTGGCGTAGGCGCTGGTGCCGCCGCCCCCGCCGTTGTCCCCGCCCCCGCCCGAGTTCCCGGAGCCGGCACCCAGGGTGAGGGTCCAGGAGGTGGGCGCCGGGTCCTGGAGGTGCCCGTCGACCGGGGCGCTGCCGGTGGGGCCGACGTCGTCGTAGGGGAAGGCGTAGCCGATGGTCGAGTACTTGTGCACCAGCCGGGCGTAGTGGTTGGTGATCGACTCCGTGTAGTACTGGTCGGGCCGCACCCCGCTCGGCTGGTTGGCGCCGCCCGGCACGAGCAGGTCGGAGCGGTTGAGGGCGGCGGCGAGCCGGGCCGCGACGGCACCGCGCGCGTCGGCCCCGGAGTTGTACAGCGGGCCGCTCGCGCAGCCGAAGATGTCGGCGGCGGAGGGCTTGGTGAACGGCACCCCGTTGGTGTTGAGCCCCGAGAAGGTCAGGACGTCACCGCTGACCCGCCCCGAGTACGCGCCGATCGAGCCCTGGCCGTCGATGGTGAGGGTGTTGCTGCGGAAGTAGTCCCACACACGGGTCAGATACGGGTTCCAGTACGAGCCGAAGTCCGCCGGGGCGTGCGAGGGGGCCAGGACGCGCAGGACCGCGCCGGAGGAGTCGGTGGCGACCAGCCGGTCCCACGGGGCCCCGTCCGCCGAGTGCTGCGACCGCAGGCCCGAGGCGATGCTGGCCAGCGCGGTCGAGGGCAGCGCGGGCACCGACTGGTTGCCGGCGGCGCCGGTGGTGGACATCGAGATCGGCAGGGCGACCATGTCCACGTAGCTGATGTTGGCGTACAGATTGGCCGAGTTGTACGTGAACTCGGCGAAGCCCCAGTTGGTGGTCCAGTTGGGGTCGTTGCTGGTGAAGCCGGGCTGTACGAGGCCGGGCTTGCCCCCGTTGAGGCTCGCCGGGTTGACGAAGAACTGGATCTTCTTCCCGACGGAGAACCAGACCCGGCCGCCGATGACGTAGTCGCGCAGCGTCAGCCGGACGGGCGAGGAGCCCGAACCGCCGAGGGCGATGGAGTAGTCGGGCGTGGGGGTCTGCACGGCGGAGACGTCCGCCAGCCGGTGGAAGGTGCCGTCGGCGGTGACGAACCCGGGCCAGCCGGAGGTGTCGGCGCCGGTGACGTAGGCGTACACCTGCGCGGAACTGCCGGAGTTGTTGGCCAGGACGAGGGGGAGGTTGGCGGCGGCGCTGGCGGTGCCGGCGGCCGCGAGGGGGAGCGCGGCGGCGGTGGCCACCGCGGCGGTGAGAAGGGCACGACGGGAGAGCACGACGGGCTCCTGGGGAGTGAGTGTGGGGTGGAGAGTGCCGTGGGTGAGAGCGCTCTCAAGGGGAGTGAGCGCTCTCCCCACTATTGGACTGAACCAATCGGTCGGTCAAGAGGTGTGCACGTCAAGGACGTTGCCGGGGAACGATGTCCGGTTCCTTTTCGGGGCGAACGTCGTTGATCTCCACATGACGTACACCACGCCCCCCTCCCCGGAAGAGATCGCCCAGGAATGGCGCGCGCGTGCGCGGCGTGACGGGCTCGCGCGGGTGATGCGCGCGCAGCAGCCGCCCGAGCTCGGCGAGGCGGTCACCGACGAGACCCGGCGCACGCTCGCCCGGCTGCTGAAGCGCGCGGGACAGGAACTGCCCGACGGTATCGGCTCGGTCGTCGAGATCGGCTGCGGCATCGGCCGGCTCACCCCCACCCTCGCGGCGGCGGCCGGGCGGGTCGCGGCGCTCGACATGACACCGGGCATGCTGGAGTCGGCCCGCGCGGCCTGCGCCGGACTCGGCAACGTGACGCTCCACCGGCTCCGCGCCCAGGACCTGACCCTGGACGAGGTCGACCGGCTGGTGGGCCGCCCGGCCGATGTGACGGTGTGCGTGTGGGTGCTGATGCACCTCCTCGACGACGCCGAACTGGCCGCCCTCTTCCGCACGTTGTCCCTCGGCACCCGGCAGCTCCTGCTCATCGAGTACGAGCACGCGGCCGTCCCCGTCGGCCGGTTCTCGCGGCTGCGGCCGCTGAGCCACTTCCTCGATCTGCTGCCGGGCTCCCGGGTGCTCGAACGCCATGAACTCGACTACGGCGGCGACCGTTCCTTCGCCGCCCTCGTCGACACCGGCCTCAGCCGAGGAGCGCGCTGAGCCCGTCCGCGGCCGTCCCCGGCGCGCGCGACGAGGCGCACTCGAACCGGATCTCCGTCTCCGGAGCCAGTGACAGTTCGAGGCCCGTCACGGGCCGGGGGGCGCGGATGAGGATGTTGTAGTGGTTGGGGAAGTGGCAGGCGTCGAAACCGAGCACCGTGCCGATCGGCAGGCCCCCGGCCAGGACCGTGTCCCCGCGGTCCAGCACGCCGGCGCAGGCCAGTTCGACGAAGCCGAGGAAACCCACCCGGTCCACCCGGGCACCGGCCGAGGTGTCCGTGTGGTCGGTGGTGACCAGCTCGTGCACCTCGCCGCGCCGCACACACCGGCTGGCGTACGGCTCCAGCGACATCCCGCGCCGGTCGAGGCGGTGGGTGAGAACCTTCACCAGGGGGCCGTGGACGACGCGCTTGGCACCGTCCTCCGCGGGGTTCACGCGGGTGTCTCCTCTCGGTCCGGGGCACCGTCCGCCGCCGCGTAGCAGGCGGCGACCAGCTCGGCGACGGCCAGTCCGTCCGGCGCGGGGCCTCCGGCCTCCGGGCCCTTGTCCCCCCGCACCACGCGTACGAACTCCCGCAGCACGCCGACGTATTCGTGCCACAGCGACCCCTTGAACTCGGTGTGCCCGGCGAGCATGTCGGCCACGTCCCCCCGGCCGTCCGCCAGCCGCGCCTCGACCGTCTTGCGCTCGCCGGGGTAGGACCAGTCGAGCTCCACCCGTGCCCGCGCGCCGCTCACGGGCGCCCGCAGCGAGACCCGCGCGGCACGGTCGACGCCCTGCGCGTCGCGGTCGAGGTCCACGTCCTCCACGCGTATGTCCTCGCCGAGGAAGAGGCGGACGAGATCGAGGGCGTTGGGCCCGTTGTCCGCGAGACAGCCGCCCCCGCAGCGGTCGGGGTCCAGATACCAGCGGTCACGGCCCGCGTGCTCCTCGATCGTCTCCTTGTAGCGGACGGTGAGTGACTCCACCGGTACGCCCTTCGGCAGCCGGCGCAGCAGGGCGCGGACGGGATCGTTGTAGCGCCGGTGGAACGAGGTGAACAACGGCACCCCGCGCTCCCGGGCATACCGGTCGAGCGTCCGCGCGTCGGCCACCGTGGTCGCCAGCGGTTTCTCCACGCACACCGCGCGCGCCACCGCGAGCGCGTCCCGGCAGACCGGGAAGTGCGCGTCATTGGGCACATTGACGACCACGGCGTCCACCTCGGCCTCCCGCAGCAGCCCGCGGTGGTCCGTGTGCCGTTCGAGATGCGCGGGCAGCCCCGCGAGGGCGGCGGGATCGCGGTCGCAGACGGCCACGAGCTCCACGTCCGGGGAACGTTCCAGCGCGGCGAGATAGAACCGGGAGATGACCCCGAGCCCGATCATCCCGACGCGGAGAGGGGGACGCGGTGGTGTCATGCCGGGCCCCCCTTCGGGTCGGCGGGGCCGGCCGGGTCCGGCACCGGTGCGGGGAAGGGCACGGCCAACCGGTCCGCCACCTCCCGCAGTTCGCGGTGCAGGGTGGCGGTGAGCGGGACGCCGTGTGCGCGGCGGTGCCGGGAGCGCTGCTCTTCGCGGTGGCCCGGGTAGGAGACAGGTTCGTCGGTCCGTGCCGGTGGGCAGTCCAGGAGCGCGCCGAACAGGCCGGTGGCCGCCTCCAGGAAGTCGCTCTCGGCGCGCAGACGACCGGGGGCCACCGCCAGCAGCAGATGGCCGACGTCGTCGTCGGGCTGTGCTGAGGTGTCGCGGTGCGGGCCGAGGCCGGAGCCCGGCAGCAGCGCGGAGAGCACCTCCACGAGCAGCCCCAGCCCGTAGCCCTTGTGGCCGCCCGTCTCCGGGGAGCCGCCCAGCCAGCGCAGCCGGGCCTCGCCCCGGTCGTACGCCGCCGGGTCGGTGACCGGCGCGCCGTCCGCGTCCTCCAGCCAGCCCTCCGGGACGCGCTCGCCCGCGCGGGCGGCGGCGCGGATACGGCCGGTCGGTACGACGGTCGTGCTCATGTCCAGCACGAACGGCGGGTGCGCGCCCCCGGGTGCCGCCAGCGCCAGCGGATTTGTGCCCAGCATCGGGGCGGCGCCGCCCGGCGGCGGGGCCAGGCGCTGCCGTCCGCAGTTGGACGAGGCCAGGCCGATCATGCCGTGCTCCACCGCGCGCAGCGCGTGGTGGCCCGCGCACCCGAAGTGGGTGCCGCCGCGCACCGAGACCAGCCCGACACCATGCACCCCGGCGCGCTCGACCGCCAGCTTCATCGCCTCGGTCGCCGACCACAGCCCCAGCGCGCTCCGCGCGTCGAGCAGCACGGCCGCACCGCTGTCGGCGAGCAGTTCCGGCTCGGCGCGCGGATCGCAGCGGCCGCCGTCCAGCAGGGGGAGGTAGAGCCGGGCGAGGTTGGTGACGCCGTGCGTGGTGAAACCGGTGAGGTCACCGTGGCACAACGCCTCGGCGGCCCGCCGGGCCCGGCCCGGGGGCAGCCCCCGGGAGCGGAACACCCCGGTGACGAAGTCCCGCAGACCGTCGTACGGGACGCGGACGTCGCCGCCGTACGACGAGTCCGGCGCGAGTGGCACGGGGGGCACCTCGGCCGGGCGTGGTTTCGGGGTGACGGCGGTGGTCCCGGAACGGGAGGTGGTCATGGCGTCCTGCCTTTCAACGTGTGCGCGGACTGGGGTCGTCGGTCGCCGGATCGACGGGCGTACGGCTCCGGGGCACCCCGGGCGTGGGCGGCGGCTGCTCCTCGTTCCGGGGCCCGCGGGCGAAGGCGACGAGGATGCGGGCCACTTCGCCGGCGTACCGGTCGAGTTCGGTGAGGTCGGCGTACTCGCCCGCCGCGTGCGCCCGGTTGGTGTCCAGACCGCCGGGCCCGAGGACGGCGGTGTACGTGTCGGGCACGCCGCCCATCCACAGGGCGTCGCACGTGAACGCGGGCTCGTCGGCGGGCCATGGCGACAGCCCGCACTCCGCCGCGAGCAGCCGCTCGGCCCAGCCGGCGTCGCCGGTGGGGCCGGTGAGCGTGGGCAGCCCGCGTTTGAGCCACCGCAGTGAGGTGATCGCGTCGGCGTCGTCGGCTGTCCTGGCCAGGTGGGGGCGCCCGTGCGCGGTGGCGCGGAAGGCGGCGAGGCCCTCGCGGAGCGTCTGGCGCAGCGCGGCCTCGGCCGCCCGCCCGCGCTCCCGGTCGGCGTAGGCGAGGTTGAGCAGCAACTGCCCGCTGCCGTACACCTTGTTGTGCCGCTCCCCGGTGTGCAGCCCGGCCACGCAGACCCGCGTGCCCAGGGCCCGGTCGGGCAGCACCGTCGCCAGGTGGTGGGCGAGGAAGCCCAGCAGCACGGTGGCGTTGTGGCCCGCCTCGGGTCGGTCGTCGACCGCGTCCTCGCCGCGCACCCGCACACACGCCGTCATGCCGGCCGTCGACCGCGTCAGATACCGGTGCCCGGTCGGCTCGCAGAACACGTTGAGCCGTCCGACGAAGCCCTGCTCGACCAGCGGACGGGTGCCGAACGTGCCCATCGCACCGCCCTCCTCGCCCGCCACCGCCTGGACCAGCACCCCGATGCGCCCGCCCACCGCCGGCTCCGCCGCACGCGCCGCCCGGATGCCGGCCAGCAGGGCGACCGCCGGCCCCTTGGCGTCGATCGCCCCGCGCCCGCCGAACCGGGCCCCGTCGAACGAGGGCGGCCACCAGCCGGCCACCGTGTCGAGGTGGACGTTGAACATCACGGTCGCCGCGCGCGGCAGCCGGGGCGGCCCGAGGCGCAGCACGAGGCTCGGCTGGCAGACCAGGAAGGCGGGGTCCGCGGCGGCCTCCCGGACCGGCAGGGGCACGTCGTCCCGCAGCAGTACGGTCCCGGGCGGCGCCGCATGCCGGACCACCGACATGCCGAACCGCCGCGCCGCCGCCGCGTACGCGCGCCCGGCCTCCCACAGCCGTACGGCCCCGGTGTCACCGGTCTCCAGCGGGCCGGCGGTCGGGATGCCGAGGAGGCGCAGCAGCAGGGCGTGGTCCTCGCCGGTGAGCCGGGCCCTCGGGGGACGGGAGGTGTCAGTCATGCCGGCCCCCGTGGACGGCGGGCGCGACCTCGCGGGCCACCAGCCGCTCCAGTTCCCGCCCGTGGGCGACGAAGGCCGCCGCGCCGCTGTCGCCGCGCGCGTCGGTGCCGTCGTGCGGGCGCAGATGGGTGTGCGGCTCGATGGACCAGGTGCCCCGCCAGCCGCGCCGCAGCAGCGCGGTGAGGCACTCGCGCACCTCGGCGTGGCCGTGCCCGGGCAGCACGTAGGCCACCTCGCCCGTCCGGGTGCGTACGGCGTCCTTGACGTGGACGTGCTCGACATGCGCGGCGACCGCGTCCAGCAGGGCCGCCGAACCGTAGCCGTACGGCACGCCGTTGCCGATGTCGAACAGCAGCCGCAGCGCCGGGCTGTCGACGTGGTGCAGCAGGTCCAGCATCCGTTCGGCACGGGTGCCGGCCCAGCCGGCGCAGTTCTCGTGCAGCAGGACGAGCCCCGCGTCCTCGGCCTGCCGGGCCAGTACGGTCATCCGGTGCCGTACCCGACGGGCCCACTCCGCCTCGCCCAGGCCGTCGTTGGGGTACGACATGACCCGGACGTACCGGGTGCCGAGCACCGCGCAGCGGCGGGCCAGCACCCGCAGTTCGTCGGTGTCGCGCGCGAAGGGGCCGGTGACGGGCCGGTTGTAGTCGGCGATCCGTGAGTCGACGCAGACCACCTCCGTGCCGGTGGCGGCGATCCGTTCGGCGAGCCGCCCGAACGCGCGGTCGTCGAGATCGGCGAGGGCACGCCCGTCGACACCGCGCAACTCCAGCGCCGTCCAGCCCAGTTCGCGCAGGGCGGCGAGCTGTCCGGCGAGGCCGGGGGCGGCCTCGTCGCCGATGCCGGCGTAGCGGATGCCGGGCGGCGGGGCGGCGGGGGCCGTCGTGACGGGGCCCGGGGCCGGGCGGGGGTCAGCCGGCATGGCGGGCCTCCCGGGAGAAGGGACCGGGCAACGAGGTCAGGGCCTCGCCCGCCGCCATGGTCCGTGCGTCGTCGAGGAGTTCGACGGTGCGCGCGTGCACCCCCAGGCCGCCGGCCGTGCCGGGCGGATCGTCCCCGGCGAACCGGTGGTAGGCGGCGACCAGGCACCGGTGCAGGGCGTCGTCCTCGAACAGTTCCCGCACCCGGCGGCCGTCGCGCCACAGGTCGAGCCGGGCCACGTCGTCGTCCTGCGCGACGGGATAGTGGCCGACGAGCCGCACGCCGTCGGCCGCGTCCACGGTGATGCGGCGCCGGCGCACCGGCGAGGTGAGGTCGCAGTGGACGCGGCCGGACGCCCCGCCGCCGTGGCGCAGGGTCAGTCGGGCGCCGCCCATGTGCGGCACGACCCGCTCGCCCAGCCGCAGATCGGTCCACGACGCCTCGCGCACCTCGGCGTCGCCCAGGAGCCGCAGCAGCACGCCCAGCGCGTGCGGGACCTCCACCTCGAAGGCGTGGGTGTGGCTGCCCCCGGTCAGCGAGCGGCGGAACCGCGCCTTGTCCTGCGTGATGGTCACCGAGCGCACCTCCCCGACGGTGGGCAGGAGCGTGGCGAGCCGGTCGGTGAGCGCGCTGTGCAGCCACGGGGCGACGACCTCGACGCGCAGGCCGTGGCGGTCCACGGCGTCCAGGACCCGGCGCAGCGCCGTGCGGTCGGCGGCGAGGGGCTTCTCCACCACGAACCGCCGGTAGCCGAGCTGCGCGGCCTCCTCCAGGAGCGCGGCCCGCACGGCCGGCGGGGTGCACAGATGGACGACGGTGGCGGCCGGGTCGAGATGGCGGCGGGCGCGCTGCAACGACTCCGCGACCACCAGCCGGTCCGCGCCGGGCCCGGGCGGACCGCCGCCGGGCACCGGCCGGGGACCCGGATCGACGCCGACGACGGGCCGCCCGGCGAAGAGTTCCGGATGCGTGGCCCGCGCGCGGGCGAGGACCGGCAGATGCAGTCCCGCCCCGGCGCGTCCGAGCCCGAGGAGCAGTGTGCGCAGCATGACGGTGCCACCCCTTTCGACCGGCCTTCGCGCCGGGTTTCCTGAACGGATGAATACGACGGAGAACGGTGGGATTCCGGATACCGAATAAGGCGACGAAATATTTCCGGGCGGGTCAGGAAGACAATATGACCTCACTCCGTACTCTTTTCACTATTCCGGGTGACATGCTTTCCTGACTGACATCTGACCGCGCTGACCTGCTTAAAGTGGTCGAGGAGACGTTCGGTCCGGGTTGGGCGGAGGGAGTAGTGCGGTGGAAACTGTCGCGGTCGTCGGGTTGGGGTACACGGGGCTGCCGCTGGCGCGTGAGGCGTGTGCGGCCGGAATGCGTGTGGTCGGCCTCGACGAGAATCCCGTCGTGACCGCCGCCCTCGAATCCGGCCGCTCCCATGTGCCGGACGTGACGGACGCCGATCTCGCGCGGATGGCGGCCGCCGGATTCACCGCCACGACCGACGCGGGCTTACTGGCCGAGGCCACCGCCGCGGTCATCTGCGTCCCGACGCCGCTGGACGACGCGGGCGAGCCCGATCTGTCGCATGTGCGGCGGGCCGCCTCCGCCGTCGGCGCCCATCTCAAACCCGGCACCCTCGTCGTGCTGGAGTCCACCTCCTATCCGGGCACCACGGACGGCGTGGTGCGCGCCCTCCTGGAGGAGGCCTCCGGCCTCACCGCCGGAACGGACTTCGCCCTGGCCTTCTCCCCGGAACGCATCGACCCGGGCAACGGCCGCTTCGGCATCCGCAACACCCCGCGCGTCGTCGGCGGCTGCACGGCGAGCTGTACGGCCGCCGCGGCCGGCTTCTTCCGACAGCTGTGCGACCGCGTCGTCGAGGCCGGCTCCGCCCGCGAGGCGGAACTGGCGAAGCTGCTGGAGAACGTCTACCGCAGCGTCAACATCGCCCTCGTCAACGAACTCGCCGTCGCCGGCCGCGCGCTGGGCGTCGACGTGTGGGACGCCCTGGACTGCGCCGCCAGCAAACCCTTCGGCTACCAGCAGTTCCGCCCCGGCCCGGGCGTCGGCGGACACTGCATCCCCGTCGACCCCGCCTACCTCACCCACTGGGCCCGCACCGCGGGCCGCCCGCTGCATCTGGTCGAACTGGCCCAGCGGGTCAACGCCGCCATGCCCGCACACGTCGTACACCGGGCCGGCGAACTGCTGCACGGCGCGGGCAAGGAGCTGGGCGGCGCACGACTGCTGCTGGTGGGCGTCACGTACAAGCGGGACAGCCGCGATCTGCGCTGCACGCCGGCCACACCCCTGACCCGGCTGCTGCGCCAGGCCGGCGCGCACGTGCGCTACCACGACCCGCTCGCCGACGCCTGGACCGTCGACGGAGAGCCCGTCCCCTCGGCAGCGCGGCTGCGGGAAGCGGCCGCCGAGGCCGATCTGACCATCCTGCTCCAGGACCACGGCGTCCTGCCCGTGGAGCGGCTGCCCGGCTGGGCGCCGCTGCTGCTCGACACCCGCGGCCGGCTGCGCGACGGCACGGCCCATGTGCTGTGAACCCTCCGGCCGGAGGGATACGACGTGACTCATGCCGCGCGCCGCCCCGTCGCGAACGCGCACACCGCGTCGGCGATGTGCTCGGTCTCCGCGTCCGTGAGATGCGGGTTGACGGGAAGGGCCAGCTGGCGGCGGCTCGCCGCCAGCGCGTGCGGCCACTCCCGGCCCGGCGGCGCGAAGCGGGCGAAGGCCGGCTGGTGGGGGAGCGGCAGCGGGTAGTAGACGTGACTGGCCACTCCGTGCGCGGCCAGATGCGCCTTGAGCGCGTCCCGCTCGTCCGCCAGCACCGAATAGACGTAGTAGCAGCGGCCGTTGCGCCCCGGCGGCGGGGGCACGACACCCCGCTCCGCGAGCGGCGCGAACCGCTCGGTGTAGTACGCGGCGATACGGGCGCGGCGCTCCAGCCGTGCGGGCAGCCCGGGCAGCCGGTGCAGCTGGAACGCCGCCTGCAACTCGTCGAACCGGCTGTTGAGCCCCACCCGCTGGTGCACGAACCGCGGCCCCTCCTGGCCGTGGTTGCGCAACGCCCGTACCACCCGCGCCAGTTCGGGGTCATGTGTGATCACCGCACCGCCCTCTCCCGCGGTGCCGAACGTCTTCACCTGGACGAAGGAGAACACCCCCGCCTCGCCCCACGTCCCCGCCGGCCGCCCGTCGAGCACCCCGCCCTGCGCGACCGCCGAGTCCTCCACCAGCCGTACGCCGTGCCGCCGCGCGATCTCCCGCATCCGGGGCATGTCGGCCATCACCGAGAACATGTGCGCCGGCATGACCGCCTTCGTGCGCGGACCGATCGCCCGCTCCACCTCCGCCGGATCCACCACCATCGTCACCGGGTCGATGTCCGCGAAGACGGGAGTGGCCCCGAGGTTGGCCACCGTGTTGCCGAGCGGGGCGCAGCCGTAGGCCGGGACGACCACCTCGTCCCCGGGGCCCACCCCCATCGCGGTGAGGATCAGACCGAGCCCGGAGGTGCCGCTGGAGCAGGCGACCACCTCGGCGCCGTCCACCGTGCCGCGCAGCGCCTCCTCGAAGGCGGCGGTCCGCTCGCCGAGGATGAACCGCTGCCCGGCGACCGTACCGGTGCGCCGCACCAGGTCGAGCAGCACCTCGCGGTCCTCCTCGAACAGATCGGGCGCGAAGAACGGGATCGTCCTCCCGCGGGTCACGGTCATGCGGTCCTCCCGGTGAAGAAGCGGCGGACCAGCGCGCACACCGTGTCGATGTCGGCCGTCGTCAGGTCCGGGTGGAACGGCAGCGCGAGGGTACGCGCGCACGCGGCCTCGGCGTGCGGGAACTGCCCCTGCTTGTAGCCGAGTTCGGCGAAGCACGGCTGGAGGTGCAGCGGCAGCGGGTAGTACGTCTCGGTGCCCACGCCGTGGTCGGCGAGGTACGCGGCGAGCGCGTCCCGCCGCTCGGCCTCCACCAGGTAGACGTAGAACACGGCGTTGGTGTCCGCCTCGCGCGCGGCCACGGTCGGCAGCCGCAGCAGCCCCGGTACGTCCCGCAGCCGCTCGGTGTACGCCGCCGCCAGCCGGGCCCGGCGGCGGACGGCGGCCGCGAGCCGGGGCAGCTTGCCCAGCAGGACGGCTGCCTGGAGATCGTCCATCTTGCTGTTGACGCCGTTGAGTTCGGTGGCCCGCGAGATGCCCGGGAAGTGCGCGAGCGTACGGCCCGTGCGCCCGTGGTGGCGCAGGGCGGAGGCCGCCTCGGCGATCCGCGCGTCGTCGGTGAGGATCGCACCCGCGTCCCCCAGCGCGCCGAGTGTCTTGGTGGGGAAGAAGGACAGCACCCCGCCCGCCCCCAGCAGCCCCGCGTGGACGCCGTTCCAGCGCATGCCGATCGCCTCCGCGCTGTCCTCGACCAGCGTCAGCCCGTGCCGCTCCGCCACCCGGGCCAGCGCGTCCATGTCGGCGAGCTGACAGAACAGGTGCACGGGCATGAGCATCGTGGTCCGCCCGGTGACGGCGTCCGACGCGGACTTGGGATCGAGCGTGTACGTCACCGGGTCGATGTCGGCGAAGACCGGCCGGCCCCCGGCCAGCACGACGGAGGAGGCGGTGGCGATGAAGCTGAACGCGGGCACGACCACTTCGTCGCCCGGACCGAGCCCGCAGGCCCGCAGCAGCAGCACGAGCGCGTCGGTGCCGCTGTTGACGGCCACGCAGTGGCGGGCGCCGGTCCACTCGGCGAGCGCCGCCTCCCAGTTTCCGACCTGCTGCCCGTGCGAGTACTTGCCGTCGTCGATCACCTCGGTGACGCGGGCGCGGATGTCGGGCCAGGCGTCCTCGAACGAGGCGGCCTGACTGAAGAACGGCACCGGGCGGGTGCGGTCCGGTGCCGGGCCGGTGACGGGGCCGGCTGCGGTGAAGTCCATGGGTCCTCGGGGTCGGCGGCGGGGGTGTCCGTACGGGAACGGGCCGGCGGGCGGCCGGTGGTGGTACGCGGCAGGGAGCGGCGCGCGGCCGGGGCCGGCGCGAGGCGGGGGACGGCCCCCTCCCCGGCGGGGAAGGGACCGTTCCCGGCGCGGCCCGCGGTGCCGCCGTCAGAGCAGGGCGACGTCGAGCTCGCCCGCGTGGTACTTGTGCACGGCCTGCACCAGCTCCTCCACGCTGAGCTGCCCGTCGTTGTTGGCGTCGATGGCCCGGAACGCCGTGTCGGCGGTGGACTCGTCGGCGCCGGTGGCCTTGATCCAGAGCTTGAACTCCTTGGGGCTGACCTGTCCGTCACCGTCCTTGTCGCAGAGGTTGAGGATGGAGGTGATGGTGGGCCGCACCACCTCGTCGAACCCCGACCGCCCCCGCGCCAGGATCTGCCGGTCGGCCAGGTCCTGGAACTTCTGCCGGTCGAGGGAGCCGTTCGGGCCCAGCTGGGCGTGGCCGGCGAGGTAGTTCCACATCCCGACGTAGGCGTCGAGAAGGGCCCGGCCCTTGTCCGACGTGGGGGACTCGTCGAACGACGCGAGGATGCGGCGGGCCTCGTGCTCCCAGTCGCCGCGGTCGATCCGGCCGTCGCCGTCGCGGTCCCACAGCTCGAAGCGCCGCTGGAGTCGCTCTTCCTGGACGGTGGGGGACATGGTGGATCCTCTTTCTTCCGGTGTTCGTCGTCGGTCTTCTCGATGAGGCGCACGGATGACCGTGCGCAGCTCCGTACGGGCGGGCGTGCGCCGGCCCGCACGGGGTCGTGGCGGTACCGTCGCCGTCAGCGCGATCCCCGCGAGGACGAGGGGCAGCGCGAGCGAGACCACCTGCGCGGGCACCTCGGTGACGTGGGAGCGGCCGAAGTGCGCGCTGTGGTAGGCGAGATGGGGAGCGGAGAAGGCGAGCAGCCCCACCGCCGCGCCCCGCACCAGCCACGGCTGCGGAACGCACGCGGCCCAGCCGAGCACTACCGCGAGCGCGAGCACGGCACCGCCGAAGTCGCGCACCAGATGCTCGTTGTAGGGCGGGAACAGCGCCACCCAGGGGTGGCCCGGGAGCGGAAAGGCGTCGTAGAAGCGGCGCGGCAGGAACAGCGCCCAGGCACCCGGCAGCCCTTCGCCGAGCGCCAGGACCGCCAGGCAGCCCCGGGCCCACAGCAGACGACGGCCTTCGAGGCGCGCCGCGGGGCCCGGAGGCGTCCGGCTCGTCCGCTCTCCGGTCCCGGTCAGACGCCGAGCAGGCGAGCGTCCTGCTTGCCCTCGTGGTAGTTGCCGACCGCCGTCACCAGCTCGTCGACGGTGAGCTGTCCGTCGCCGTTGGCGTCGATCGCGCGGAAGGCCTCCTCGGCGTCGATGTCGCCGCTGATGGCCTCGAGCCACTTGCCGAACTCGGCGGGGCTGACCTGCCCGTCGCCGTCGGTGTCGCACAGGTCGACCATGGCGCGGATGCTGGGCCGCAGCACCCTGCCGAAGCCGGCCGCGCCGTGCTGGATCATCTCTTGCCCGGCGACGTTGACGAACTGCTCCTTGGTCATGGACGACCCCGCGCCGAGGCCGGCCCGCGCGACCAGGTAGTCGAACATCTGCGGGTAGGCGTGCAGCAGCGCCTGGGCCCGGGGCGAGCTCTCGTGCTCGCCGAAGGCCCGCACGATGCGCTGGGCCTCGCGTTCGAGGTCCGCGCGGTCGACGCGTCCGTCGTCGTTGGTGTCGTACAGGTCGAAGCGCTGTTCCAGCCGCTTCTTCTGGACGGGGTTGAGGGACATCTCTCTCCTTCTCGCCGCACGGCGGGGAGCGAATTCGGGACCGTTTTCCTCGTGGCGTCCCCATTCCTCCGCCGCCGTGCGGCATGGGGGGTGAATCGTACGAACGCAGAATTACCCAGGCATTCGCGTGCCGAACTCGCCCGGCGACGGATAGCCCGTACGAGTGAGCGGGGGGTGGTGCGAGATCGCTCGGGCGTGCGAGAGGGGAACCTTTGCCCTCCGGGCGTCTTCCCTCTTCAACTGGTGTGTCTTGGTGGATCGTCCAAGCCCTGCGGCGGCCTCGTGGGGCCCCGGGAACGGCTTCGGGGGGTGGCTGCCGTCACTCGTTGGGAGGAACACTTCCGGACCTCGGTGCGAAGCCGCCCCGCCCCGGCCATAAAGTGCTTGTCGGCATTCCGGACGGAATTCTGCGAACGCCGTTCAGCCCGCGACGGCATGTACCCGGAGTGAATTCTGTGACCAGTGATTACCGCATCAGTGATTCCCCGGCCAACGATTCGGATATCCGTGATTCTCCGGCCAAGGATGTGCGCGTCGGTGATTCTCCGGCCAATGATTCAGACCTCAATGACATCCCGGCCGCCACCGTCCCGCCCGCCGAGGGCCGGCTCCGCACCTACGCCCGGCTGGGCAAGCTCGACGTCTACGACTACTACCCGGCCATTGCCGTGGCCCTGTCGGCGCTCCTGCTGCCCTCCGGTCGGCTCACCGCCGGGGAGCTCACGGCCTCGGGCCTGTTCCTGCTCGGCTCGGTCTTCGTGATCATGTCGATGGTCGCGCTCGACGACGTCACCGGCTACCGCGACGGCAGCGACATCGCCAACTACGGCCCGGACGACCCCCTGCGCAACAAACGCCGCAAACCGCTGGTCGCCGGAACGCTGACGGTACGCCAGGCACTGCGCTTCGCCCTGGCCACCGCGGTCGTCGGCGCCGCCCTGTGGGCCGCGGCCGGCCTGGCCGCCCCGCACCGGCCCACCTGGACCCTGGTGCTGCTCGCCGCCCTGTTCGTGGTGTCGTTGCAGTACTCCTACGGCCTGAAGATCAGCTACCACGGCTTCCAGGAGGCGTTCATCTGCGGACTGGGCGTCGGCATGGTGATGGCCACCTACGGGCTCGCCGCCGGGCACTTCTCCGGGTTCCTGCTCGTGCAGGCCGTCCTGTTCGGCTTCGGGCCGCTGATGTTCGGGGTCTACTCCAACACCAACGACATCCCCGGCGACCGTGCCGTGGGCCGCCCCACCGTGGCCGCGCTGACCTCTCCGAGGGGCAACGCCGTCTTCGTCGGGGCGCTGTCCGCCGCCGAGTTCCTGCTCGGCGCGGCCGCCTCCGCCACCGGCCTCGCCCCCTGGTGGTTCGTCCTGCTGATGCTGCCCGTGACCGCCCTGCGCACCCGCCAGTACCTCGTCGGCTTCCGCACCGGAGACATCATGCGGGCCCGCCGGATCGGCTTCCGCACCCACCGCGTCGGGTTCCTCCTGCTGATCGCCGCCAACCTCCTGGCCGGCGCGGAGGCCGTCGCATGAGCCCCGATCTCGACGTCGCCGTCATCGGCGCGGGTGTCGCGGGCCTGACCACCGCGCACGAACTGCGGCGGGCCGGGCTCCAGGTCCGTGTCTTCGAGGAACGGCCGTACGTGGGCGGCCGGATGCACTCCTTCCGCCACGACGGCTACGTCATCGACGAGGGCGCCGAACAGATCCCCACCCGCGGCTACCGCGCCACCTGGGAACTCCTCGGCCGGCTGGGCGTCACCGAACGGGAGGTGCCGCGCATCGGCCGGGCCATCGGCGTCTGGCGGGACGGCCGCGCCCACCCCGGCGTCGCCGACCCCTCCGCCCTCCTGACCGGCGCCGGACTCTCCCCACGCGCCCGCGCCGACCTCGCCCGCTTCCTCGCCTGGACGGCACTGCACCGCCGCGCCTTCGACGGCGACCACCCCGAGCGCACCCCCGCCGGCGACCGCACCGTCGCCCGGTTCGCGCGCCGCTACCACCGGGACCTGCACGACTATCTGCTCCAGCCCGTCGCCGGCTGCTTCTTCGGCTGGGACACCGCACGCTCCGCCGCCGCACCCCTGATCGGCCTGATGCACTCGGTGGGTCCCGTCTCCACCTGGCGCACCTACCACGACGGCATGGACCTCCTCGCCCGCCGGCTCGCCGACGGCCTCGACGTCGCCACCGCCCGCCCCGTCCACGAGGTCGTCACCGAGGGCGACCGGGTCCGGCTGCACGGCCCCGACGGCACCGTCACCGCCCGCGCCGCCGTGCTGTGCGTCCCCGCGCCCGTGGCCGCCCGGCTGCACGCCACCGCCCCCGAGGACGAACGCGCCCACCTGGCCGCCTGCACCTTCACCCCCACCCTCAAGGTGAGCTGTCTGCTCGACCGGCCGCTCGCCCCCGCCTCGCCCACCCCCCTGTACGCGCTCCTCACCCCGGACGCCGAGGACGACACCCTTTCCGGCATCCTCGTCGACCACGCCAAACACCCCGGCCGCGCCCCCGCGGGCAAGGGCCTGCTCACCCTCATGGCCGACCCGCGCCGCATCCCCGAACTGCGCGGCGCCTCCGAGCGGGAGACCACCGACCGGCTCGTGGACGCCGCCACCCGCTACCTCCCCGGCCTCCGTGAGGCAACCCGCCGCCACTTCGTGCACACCTTCGCCCACGGCCTGCCCGAGGCCACGCCCGAGGCGCTGCGCCGCCGGGCCGGCTTCCTGGCCCGGCCCGCGCGCCCGGTGGAGTACGCCGGCGACTGGGTCATGCTGCGCCCCGCGAGCGAGGCCGCCGTCCGCTCCGGGGCGCTCGCCGCCTCCCGCGTGCTGAGCCGGCTGCGCCCCGCCCCCACCACCGTCCGCACGGCCCGCCCGGCCGTCCCCGCCCCGAGGAGCGAGGTCCGTGAAACCGCATGACATGGGCGTCCTGTTCGACGAGTGCGCCGCACACGGCAACCGCACCACCGTCCACCTCGACCGCCCCTTCGACCTCGCCCCCGACCGCGGCACCCACTGGACCGTGCCCGGGCTCGCCTCGCTCGTACGGGAGACGGCCGGACAGCTGACCGCCGCCGGGGTCCGGCCCGGCGACCGGGTGGCGATCGTCAAGGAGAACCACTGGGACTACGACCTGCTCGCCTGCGCCGCCGTGCGCATCGGCGCCGTCCCCGCGCAGCTCTCGGCGCGCCTGTCCGGGCAGGCGCTCGTCACCCTGCTTGCCCGGCTCTCCCCGGCCCTCCTCGTCACCACCGCCCGGGTCCTCGAACGCGCCCGCCGCGAGGACACCGACCCGACCGCCGCGGCCACCACCACCCTCGTCCTGGACCCCGACGCCGGCGTACCGGGCACGCTCGGCCCCGACGACGTACGCGGCCACCCCGCGCCGGCCCCCGTCCGCCGGGGCGACGACCGGCCGCTCGTCATCAACCACACCTCCGGCACCACCGGCGTCCCCAAACTCGTGATCCACTCCACCCGTACGATCATCGGCAAACTCGCCCGCTTCGAGAGCGTCCGCTACCCCCGCATCGGCGTCCGGCGCGACGACACACTGCTCAACGCCAACTCCTTCGCCCACGGGCGGACGTTCTGCTGGACCGCGAGCGCGCTCTGCCTGGCCCCCGCCAAGATCGTCGTCGTCACCGGCCAGGACCCCGACCTCGCCGACCCGTTGCTGCGCGCCCACCCGCCCACCGTCGTCGAGGCGATGCCCGCCACCTACGTCCGCTTCCGGCCCCTCACCGAGCGGCTGGACAACCCCTTCCGCGACACCCGCCTGTTCACCAGCACCTACGACGCCGTGCACCCGCCCACCGTCCGGGCCTACCTCACGGCCAGCCGGCACCGGGCCCCGCTGTGGATGCAGGGCTGGGGCCAGACCGAGACCGGGCCGCTCACGTTCCGGTTCCACACCCGTGCGAGCACCGACGAGGGGCGCGGCCCCGGCAGCCGCAACCTCGGCCGGCCGGTGCCGGTCAAGACCCGGCTGCGGGTGGTCGACCCGGACACCTTCCGGCCGGTGCCCCGGGGCCGCCCCGGACTCGTCCTCGCCCGCACCGGGGCCCGCGCCCTCGGCTATGTCGGCGAGGAGGCCCGCTGGTCCGCCAAACAGCTCGGCACCTGGTGGAACACCGGTGACATCGGCGTCGTCCGGCGCGACGGCAGCGTCGAACTGCTCGACCGCGAGGTCGACCACGGGCCCGCACTGAGCTGCCTGGAAACCGAGGACGTGCTGGAGGAACGGCTGCCGGGGGCGCTGGAGTGCGTCGTCCTGACCGGCACCGACGGCCCGCCCCTGCCCGTCGTCGTCACACCCGACGGCCGCCTGGACGAGGACGGCTGGCGCACCGCGACGCACGGACTGCCGCCCCTGGCCGACCCCGTCGCCCTCAGCTGGGAGCAGGTCCCGCGCACCGACACCGGCAAGGTCCGCCGCACGGCACTGCTGCGGCAGCTCACGGGGACGGCCGGAACCAGCGGCTCGGGCCGCTGGACGTGAACGAGGGCCGCAGCCACGTCTCTTGACAAGGGCCGCAGCGAGGTCTCTTGAAAAGGGACCCGCATCGAGGAAGGGAAGAAACCACCGCATGCTCGCACACCCGGTCGAGGACCCCGGCTACGTCTTCGACAACGACAGCGTGCACAGCCGCGAACAGCACCGCTGCCTCGCCGACGCCTACGACGCCGCCACCTTCGCCCGGCTCGCGGAGACCGGCGTCACGCGCGGCTGGCGCTGCCTGGAGATCGGCTCCGGCGGCGGCAGCGTCGCCCGCTGGCTCGCCGACCGTGTCGCCCCGGACGGCGAGGTCGTCGCCACCGACGTCAAACCGCACCACATCCCGCGGCGTCCCGGTCTGACCGTCCTGCGCCACGACGTGGTCACCGACCCGCTGCCGGAGGCCGCCTTCGACCTCGTCGTCGCCCGCCTCGTCCTCCAGCACGTACCCGAACGGCTCGCCGTCCTGGACACGTTGGTGCGCGCCCTGAAACCGGGCGGCCGGCTGCTGATCGAGGAGTTCGACACGTCGTACGAGCCGCCGCTGCTCACCCCCGACGAGGAGTCGGCGCGGCTGTACGAGACATTCCTCGCCACGAAGTGCGCCGTCATGCGGGCCGGCGGTGGAGACCCCGAGTGGGGCCGGCACGTCCCCGCCGCGATGCGCGCGGCCGGACTCGTCGACATCGACCCCAGGCCGCGCCTCGAACTGCGCACGGCCGACTCGCCCGGCCTGCGGCTGCAACTCCACCACACCCACCATCTGCGGGACAGACTCCTGGCGGCGGGCATGACGGAGGCCCAACTGGACCGCGTGCGCGCGCTGATGAGCGACCCCTCCTTCCGGGCCTCATCCAGCGTCATGTACTCGGTACGGGCCCGCCGCCCCCCGACCGACGGCGGCCGCGGCCGATGACGCACCCCGCCGTCACCGGACCGCCCGTGGCCGCAGGGGTGGCCGGGCGGCTGCTCGCCCTGGTCGGCGACCGGGACACCGCCGCCGTCGGCTGCGCCGTCGACTGGGCCGGCCCGCTGGACCTCGCCCTGTCCGAGGAACGCGCCGTCCAGGCGGCCTGCGGCCTCATGCACGTCCACGGCCGCGCGGCCGGCGAGCCGGTGCCGCTGGCCGTGGACTACGCGTCCACGGTGGCGGGCGTCCTCGCCGCCCAGGGCGCGACGGCGGCCCTGCTCGCCCGGGCGAGGGGCGCGCGCGTCCGCGCGGTGCGCACGTCGGTCGCCCAGGCCGCGCTGATGTCCGTCACCCAGTACCTGGCGGCGGCGACGGCGGGGGAGGGGGCGCCCGGTAGCCCGGGTGGCGGGGAACGCGCGGCGAGCGCCCCCCTGGAAGGGGCGCGGGGAACTGCGCGAGCAGCCACGAACCCACCCGCACCCGACAGCGCGTCCCCCGGGGGTCAGGGGGCGCATCCCCCGGGGACGGGAAGGGCAGGAGCGGCGGGGGCGAAGAACCCCCCACACGCCCACGCCCTCGTCTCCGCCGACGGCACCCGCATCGAACTCGAAGCCCTGGACGCCGAGCCCTGGATCGGCTTCTGGCGACGGCTCGGTGCCCCACCGGAAGCCGTGAAGAACGGCTGGCGCCCCTTCCAGACCCGCTTCGGCACCGCGGTCAATCCCCTCCCGACCGCCCTCGCGGAGGCCGTCCACCGCACCCCGTACCCCGAACTCCACGCAGCCGCCACCGCATCCGGCGCCAGCCTCCTGCCCGTACGGGAGCACCCCGCACCCCCCACCGACGTACCCCCGTGGACACTCACCCCGCTCCCGGGACACGCCGGCACCCCCCGGCCCACCCCATCGCACCCCACCCCGCCCCTCACCGGCCTTCGCATCGTCGAATCGACCCGCCGCGTCCAGGGCCCCCTCGCCGGCCACATCCTGCGCCTGCTCGGCGCGGAGGTGATCCGCGTCGAACCCCCCGGCGGCGACCCCATGCGGGGCATCCCGCCCATGGCGGACGGCTGTTCGGCCAGGTTCGCCGCCCTCAACGCGGGCAAGACCGTCGTGGAGTGCGACATCACCACGGCCGCGGGCCGCGCGGAGGTCCGCGACCTCGTCCGCGACGCCGACGTCTTCCTGCACAACTGGGCCCCCGGCAAGGCGGCCCGGCTCCGCCTGGACGCCGACGACCTGTGCCGCGCACGGCCCGCGCTGGTGTACGCGTGGGCCTCCGGCTGGGGCGACACCCTCGGCCCCCGCCCCCCGCTCGGCACCGACTACCTCGTCCAGGCCCACAGTGGTCTCGCCGCCGCCCTCCGGCCCGCCGACGAACCGCCCGCGCCGTCGCTGATGACCCTCACCGACGTCCTCGGCGGACTGCTCTGCGCCCAGGCCGTGCTCGCGGCGCTGCTGGAGCGGGCGCGCACCGGAGAGGGGCGGCGCGCGGACTCCTCGCTGTACTCCGCCTCCCTGCTCGTCCCGCGCGGGGAGCGGCGCACCCGCTGGGGCCCGTACGACCGGCCGCTGGCCACCGGCGACGGCCACCTGTGGCTGGGCCCCGAGGCCCGCGCCCACCCCGAGCGCGTCGCCCGCGCACTGGGCGCCGGACCCACCACGGACCCGGCCGCCCGCGCCCGCACCCTGCCCGGCGCCGACCTGCTGCCCATGCTGACGAGACACGGCGTCACGGCGATGCCCGTCTGCACCGACCTCGCCGCCCTCGCCCGCGACCCGCGCCTCGCGCCCGCGCTCGGCACCGGCGCGTACGCCTTCCCCCGCGCCCCCTGGGAGTTCGCATGACCCGTGTGCCGGCCTCCGTGTGGACCTCGTCCGCCGGTGTGCAGATCCGCGACCTGGTGCCCGCCGCGCTGCGCCGCTCCTGGGTCGTACGCGGCCACTGCCCGGACCGTGACCTCTACTCCCTCTTCGCCGCCCACGTCCGCGCCCACCCCACCCGTACGGCCGTCGTCGACACGGAGGGCACCCTGGACTACGCGCGCCTGGACGCCGACGTGCGCCACCTCGCCGCCCGGCTGGCCGAGCGCGGGCTCGGCGCGCGGGACGTCATCGCCGTCCGCGTGCCCAACGGGCGCCGCGCGGTGGCCGCGGAACTGGCCGTCGCGGCGCTCGGCGCCGTCGCCCTGCCCTACCCGCCCGGGCACGGCAGCCGGGGCCCCGCGAGCCTCCTGGCCCGCTCCCGGGCCCGTGCGGTGATCGTCGAGGACGCCCGGGACGCCGTGCCGGACGCGCGCCTGCCGCACCTGGAGGCGGTGTTCACCTGGGGCGAGCCGGACCACCCGGCGGGCGTCTGTCTCACCGCCCCGTCGCGCGAGCCGTTCCGGCCGCGGCCGGTGGACGCCGAGGCGCCCGCGCGCATCCTCGTCTCGTCCGGCTCCGAGGCGGAACCGAAGATGGTCGCCTACTCCCACAACGCGATGGCCGGCGGCCGCGCCAACTATCTGCGCGCCCTGGCCGGCGGCGACGCGGACGGCATGCGCAACCTCGTCCTCGTCCCGCTCGCCTCCTCCTTCGGCTCACTGGGCACCTCCGTGACGGTGGCCGCCCTGGGGGCCACCCTGCTCGTCCAGGACGCGTTCGACCCGGGGGAGGCGCTGCGGATGCTCACCGCGCACCGCCCGACGCACGTCTTCGGCGTCCCCACCATGCTGCGCCGGCTCGCCGAACAGCCCCCGGCGCCCGGTGAGGACCTGAGCGGGCTGCGGGCCCTCGTCTCCAGCGGCGCCGCCCTCCCCGGGGCCACGGCGGAGCTCTGCGCGCGCCGCTTCGGGCGGCCGGTCGTCACCGTCTACGGCTCCTCCGACGGCGTCAACTGCCACACCGCCGCCACCGGCCTGGCCCCGGAGACCGGCACCGGACTGCCCGACCCCGCCGTCACCGACATCCGCGTCGCCGCCGGCACCGGCGAGATCCACGCCCGGGGCCCCATGACCCCGCTCTGCTACGTGGCGGCGCCCGACCTCGACGCACGCTACCGCACCCCGGACGGCTGGGTCCGCACCGGCGACCGGGGCCGCCTCGACGCGCACGGCAGGCTGCATGTGCTCGGCCGCCTCAAGCAGATCGTCGTACGCGGCGGGTACAACATCAGCCCCGCCGAGGTCGAACAGGCGCTCGCCGCCCATCCCTCGGTCGCCGAGGCCGCCTGCGTCGGCGTACCCGACGACGAACTGGGCGAACGCCTGTGCGCCTGCGTGCGGGAGCCGCCGGGCGTGCCCCCGGTCACCCTGGCAGACCTCACCGGCTTCCTGGAGGGGGCGTGCGGACTGGAGCGCCGCAAACTGCCCGAACTGCTGCTGCGGGTGCCCGAGATGCCGCTCGGCCCCACCGGCAAGATCTGCCGCCCCACCCTCGCCCGGCTCGCCGTGACCGGAGCCGCCCGTTCCGGTGTGCCGCACACTGGGGGACATGAGCACCCCTGACGACCGGCACCGGGCACGGCGTTTTCCGCCCCGGCCCGAGAGCGCCACGCAGGCCCGGCGGTTCGTGCGGGCCGCGCTGGCGGGTGCGGCGGGGGTGGCGCCGGAACCGGCCCGGACCGCCGAACTGCTGACCGGCGAGCTGGTGACCAACGTCGTGCTGCACGCGCGCACCGAGGCCGACGTCGACGTGCGCACCACCGGCGGAACCGTCCAGGTGCGGGTCGCCGACCGGCGGCCGGACCGGTACCTGGTGTCCCAGCAGCAACACCCCTACACGGCCACCGGCTGGGGCCTCGCCCTCGTCGAACAGCTGACCACCCGCCACGGCGTGGAGACCGACGAGGAGCGCAAGACGGTCTGGTTCGAACTGCTGCCCGAGGGGAGTGCGCCGGTGTCGCCCGCCGCCGGCTTCTCCGTACCGGCCTCCGGGCCGGACGGCACCGTCACCCTGGTCGATCTGCCGTTCGCGCTCTACTCCGCCTCGCAGGCGCACCGCCGCGCCCTCCTGCGCGAACTCGCGCTCGCCGCCGCCACCGGCGACCGGTACGGCGTGGCGCCCCGGGACCTGGCCACCGCCCAGGACGCCAACAACATGATCAGCGCGTCTGTCGCGGCCGCGGCCGAGGGCCGGTACCCGGGCACGGACATCCGCACCCTCCTCCTCGGCATCCCGCCCGAGGCCGCGCCGGCCGTGCACACCCTGCGCCGGGTGCTCGACCTGGCCGAGACCGCCGCACGCCGGGAACGCCTGCTCAGCCGGCCCGCCCTGCCGCACCTGCGCGCCTTCCACCGCTGGCTGCTCGACGAGATCACCGGCCAGCTCGCCGGCGGCCTCCCCGAGGCCTGGACCCTGGTCCCCCGGGAGCCCAGCGCCCGGCCCTCGGAGCTGTCCCCCTGGGACGTCGGCCAGGTCATGGGCAGCCGGGTCCCGACGATCGCCGCCGACGACGCCGACCGCATCGTCGCGGCCAACGGACCGGCCGCCGACCTCCTGGGCCGGCACCCCGACGACCTCGTCGGACAGCGCCTCACCACTCTCATCCCCGAACACCTGCGCGACCGGCATGTGCGGGCCTTCACCGCCCTGCTGCGCACCGGCGAGCCCCGCATCCTCGGCCGCTCCGTACCACTCCCGGCCCTGCACAGCGACGGCCGGCTGGTCCCCGTACGGCTCTTCATCCAGACCCAGGAGGCGGCCGACGGCCGTACCGTGTTCGTCGCCCAGCTCATCCCCAGGAGCAGCACCCTGGAGCCGGCGTACGACGAGGGCGACGGGCACCGGCCCGCGCCCGAGCCGGAGCCGAGGCGGACGGAACCGGGTGCCGGGGAGCCGGTGGGGGAGCACCGGGGTCCCGTCGCCCGCACCGCGCTACAGCGCCTCGCCCTGCTCGCGGACGCCCACAGCGCCCTCGCGGCCACCCCCGACCTGCACGAACGGCTGCGCCGGGTGGGGGAGATCCTGGTCGGACGGTTCGCCGACTGGTGCGCGGTGGACCTCCTCGACGAGCGCGACCAGGTGGACCGGGTGTGCGTCGTCCACCGCGGTGCCGCCGCGCTGCCGCCCGCCGCGTACGAGGGCAGGCTCCCACCGGTGTCCGAGACCGCGCAGGGCCCCCTGCCCCGGGCGCTGCGCGGCGCGGGCCCGCTGCTGCTCACCGAGATCCCGCCGCCCGGCCGGGCCGCCAGCGCGCTGGACGCCCGGCAACTGGAGCTGTTCGCGCAGCTGGGCGCGCACAGCGCCGTCATCGCACCGCTGCGGGCCCGCCGTGAGGTGCTCGGCGCCCTCACCGTCGCCCGCACCGGGGGCGATCGCCCGTTCACCGAGGAGGACCTGCCGCTCCTCACGGACGTGGCCGGCGGACTCGCGCTCGGCGTGGACAACGCCCGCCTCTACCAGGAGACCCGGCAGATCGCCGAACGCCTCCAGCGCTCCCTGCTGCCCGAGCTTCCCGACCTCGGACACCTGCGACTGGCCGCCCGCTACGCGCCGTCCTCCGCCACCGCCCACGTCGGCGGTGACTGGTACGACTCCTTCGTGCTGCCCGACGGCGACCCCGTCCTGGTCATCGGCGACGTCACCGGGCACGACCTGAAGGCCGCCGTCGCCATGAGCGCCCTGCGCAACATGCTGCGCGGCGTGGCCGTCGACCGCCAGGAGCCGCCCGGAGAGGTACTGCGCCGTCTCGACCTCGCCAGCCAGACCCTGTACCGGCAGGCGACCGCCACCTGCATCTACGGCGTGCTCAACGGGGACCCCTCGGCGGACGGCACCGCGAGCCTGCGCTACGCGACCGCCGGTCACCTGCCGCCGCTGCTGACGACAGAGGAGGGCGACACCCGGTTCCTCGACGCCGGCGCGGGCGTGCTGATCGGCATGGACCCCGGACTGCCCCGTCCCACCGGCCGCGAGACGCTGCCGCCGCACTCGACGCTGCTGCTGTACACCGACGGCCTCATCGAACGGCGCGGCGAGTCCCTCGACGACGCCATGACCCGGCTGCGCCAGTGCACCGCGTCCCTCGCCCGTGAACCGCTCGACGTCTTCTGCGACGAACTGCTCCTGGGTCTGGGTGCCGACAGCACGGACGACATCGCCTTGCTGGCGCTACGGGTGACGCCGCCCTGACCTCCCCGGGAGGCGGGCGGCGTCCTCACCGGGCCGGACGGCCGTCAGCAGCCGACAGGGCCGGCGGTCGCTACGGTGCGGCCGCGGTGGGGGGGATGACACCCACTCAAGCGCATTGCCCCCCCCGCGGCGCGCCCCGCGCCGTCGGCCGGCCGGGCGTCAGTTGCCGTCGGGGGCCCAGCCGCTGATCGCGAAGCGGGTGCCGTCGCGGCGGACTTCGGCCGCGCCGGGTCCCGCGAAGTGGGCGGGGACGACGAGTTCGTGTCGGTCGGCGGCGCGTTCGAGTACAGCGCGGCGGGTCGCGGCCGCCGCCCGGGGGTCCTCGCAGAAGCAGCTGTTGTACTCCGGTTCGAGGATCTGTACGGGGCTGTGCAGCATGTCGCCGACGAACACGGCGCGGTCGCCGCCGGAGGACAGCCGCACGACCGAGGAGCCCGGGGTGTGTCCCGGCGCGGGCTCCAGGGTGAGATGGGCGTCGACACGGTGCCCGCCCTCCCACAGCACGGCACGGTCCAGGACCGGCGTGATGCTGTCCGCGTACACCAAGTGGCTGCCCTCGCGCCGCCGTTGCTCGTACTCGTCCCGGGGCACGGGGCGGCGGTGGGCGTTGCGCGGGTCGAAGTACACCTGGTCGGTCTTCGGGATGAGATACGTGGCGTTCGGGAACGTCGGCACCCAGGCGCCGTCGACCAGCCGGGTGTTCCAGCCGACATGGTCGTAGTGGACATGCGTGTTGATCACGACGTCCACGTCCTCGGGCCGGACACCGGCCTCCGCCAGCCGGTCCAGGAAGTCCGTCCGCAGATGGTCGAAGAGCGGCACCTGCGGCCGGGTCCGGTCGTTGCCCGCGCCCGTGTCGACGAGGATCACCCTGCCCTCGCTGCGCAGCACCCAGGTCTGGACGGAACCGTGGTACGCGTCGGTCTCCGGCCGCCAGTGGTCCGGCGCCAGCCAGGACGCGTTGTCCCGCCAGATCTCGGGCGGACTGTCCGGGACCATGAACCGGGCGGGCGCGATCTCGCCCTGCCACTCGACCACCTTGGTGACCTCGACCTCGCCGAGAAGGAAACGTTGCATACGGCCACGCTAGGACACCCCGGTGAGCCGATCCATGCGTGAATGAATCACCTCGTTGCGCGAGCGTCTCACCGCTGCCCGTTCCGGTGCTCGCGCCCCTCCGCTACGGTGGAAGCGTGGACGTACTCAGCGACGTGATCACCACCATGCGCACCGGCCGGCCCTCCTCCAGCCGGCTCCGGGTGGACCCGCCCTGGAGCTACCGGTTCGACCGCTACGAGGGCGCCGGCTTCCACGTCCTGCTGCGCGGCACCGGCTGGCTGCTCGCCGAGGGTGCCGAACCCGCGCCCCTGGGCACCGGGGACGTCGTCCTGGTCCCGCACGGCAGCGCCCATGTCCTTTCGCACGCGCCCCGGGCCGAGGGCGCGGTCCCGCTCGACGGGGCGGTGGCCGACCCGGACGGCCGTACCGAGTTCCTGTGCGGCAAGTACCGCCTCGACCACACCCGCGGCCACCCCCTGCTCGCCGCGCTCCCCGACGTCGTCCATCTGCCCGCGGGGCCCGGCCGCCACCCCGGGCTGCGCGCGGCCGTCGACCTGCTCGCGAGCGAGGTGAGCGGCGGCCGGGCGGGCCGGGACGCCGTCGTCTCCGGTCTCCTCGACCTGCTGCTCGTCTACATGGCGCGCGCCTGGTTCGACGACCATCCGGACGGCGGCTGGCCGCGCGCCCTGCGCGACCGGGAGGTCGCGGCGGTCCTCGAGGCGCTGCACACCGACCCCGCCGCCCCCTGGCGGCTGGAGGAACTGGCCGCCCGCGTCGGCCTCTCGCGCGCGACCCTGGCCCGGCGCTTCACCGCGCTCACCGGGCAGCCGCCCATGACCTACCTCACCTGGTGGCGGATGACCAGCGCGGCCCGGCTGCTCCGGTCGGGCGACCAGCCCCTCGCCGCCGTCGCACGGCAGGTCGGCTACGGCTCGCCCTTCGCCTTCTCACACGCCTTCAAACGCCACTTCGGCAGCACCCCGGGCCACTACCGCGCCTCCGCGTAGTCCCGCGCGTCCGCGGGGTCCAGGCGGAGCATGGCCCGCTCGTCCGGCGTGTCCGGCACCGCCTGGTAGACCACCATCCGCTGGCCGCCCGTCCGGGCCAGTCGCATCACCTCGAAGGTGAGCGTCATCGCGCCGACCTGCGGATGCCGGAAGCACTTCTGCCCGCCGCCGCGCTCACAGACGTCGTACCGCTCCCACAGCCGCGCGAAGTCCGGTGACTTCACGGTGAGTTCGCCGACCAGCGCGGTCAGCTCGGGGTTGTCCGGATCGGCTCCCGCGACCGCCCGCAGATGCGCCACCGAGGAGGCCACCGTGTCCTCCCACGGCTCGTAGAGCGTGCGGCCGACCGGGTGGAGGAAGAGGTAGCGGGTGATGTTGCGCTGCTCCTCCGGCCAGTCCCACAGCCCCGGCAGCAGCCGCCGGCCGGGCGGGTTCGCGGCCAGCACCCGGTTGTAGCGGCTCACCACGTACCCGGGCAGCGGGCGCACCGACTCCAGCATCCGCAGCACCGAGTCGCGCACGGTGTGGTCCGCGGAGGCGGGCAGCTCCCCGGCCCGTCCGGAGGCCAGCTCCGCGAGCTCGTGCAGCCGCTCGTAGCCGTCGCCGCGCAGCCGCAGGGCGCGGCCGAGGGCGTCCACGACGGCGGGGGAGGGGTTGGTCTCCCGGCCGCGCTCCAGCCGGATGTAGTAGTCGACGCTGACCCCGGCCAGCGCGGCCAGCTCCTCCCGGCGCAGCCCCGGCGTCCGGCGCAGTCCCGCCCCGGCCGGGAGCCCGACGTCCTCCGGGCGCACCTGTGCCCTGCGGGCCTTCAGATATCTGCCGAGCTCGGTGCCCCGCGCGTCCACTGCTGCCATCCGGCCATTGTCGCAGGCGGGAGAGGTGCGTGGGGGGCCGTGTCAGGGCCAGGAACGCGGCACCCCGGGAACGGCGCGGTCTGCCGGACGGCGGCGCGGGAGCGCAGAGTTGACCCCGGAGCGGGCGGCCCGGCCGCCGGGGCCCAGGGGGTGCGCGACACCGGACCGCGTCCCCGGCGGTCCGAGGCCGCCCGCCGCTCCCGCAACCGTGCACCGCACGCACGTCCGTACCCGCCGACCGGCCGCCAGAGGAGCCACCATGCCGTCCACCCCGCCCTCCGTACCCACCCACTCCCCGGCCGTGCCCCCGCCCGCCGCCACGCCCGCCGGGGACGAGGCCCCGCCCCCGGGGCCCGAACCACGGGAACGGCCCCCGGACCGTTCGCCCGGCGGTCACGGCCGGGGAGCGGGCCTCCTCGCCTCGCTGCTCGGCTTCACGGTCATCACCATCGACGTCTCGGCCGTCAACATCGCCCTCCCCGCGATCGGGGACTCCCTGCACGGCGGCATGGCCGGACTCCAGTGGGTGGTGGACGCGTACACCCTGATGTTCGCGGCCCTGATGCTCTCCGCCGGCGCCCTCGCCGACCGGGCCGGCGCCCGTCGCGCGTACACCTGGGGCGTCGCCCTGTTCACCCTCGCCTCCCTCGGCTGCGCCCTCGCGCCCGGCATCGGCGCGCTGGTCGCCGCGCGCGTGGCACAGGGCGCCGCGGCCGCCGTCGTCATGCCGGCCTCCCTCGCCCTGATCCGCCAGGCCTACGACGACCCCCGGGCCCGTGCCCGCGCCCTCGCGGTGTGGACGGTCGGCGGTTCGGTGGCCATGGCCGCGGGCCCGGTGCTCGGCGGCCTGCTCACCGACGCGGCCGGCTGGCGGGCGGTCTTCCTCCTCAACCTCCCGGTCGGCGTGGTGATCCTCGGCCTGCTGGCCCGGGTGCCGCGCTCCCCGTCCCGGCCCTCGGCCCTGGACCCCGGCGGCCAGCTCACCGCCGTACTCGCCCTCGCGGGACTGGCGTTCGCCGTGATCGAGGGCGGCCACCTGGGCTGGACCAGCGCGCCCGTGCTGGGCGCCGCCGCGCTCGCCGTCGTCTCCGCCGTCGCCTTCCGTACGGTGGAGGCCCGGCACCGCCGGCCGATGGTGCCGCTGGGCATGCTGGCCGACCGCCGGGTGTCCGTGCCGCTCGTCGTCGGGTTCGCGCTCAACGCGGCCTTCTACGGCGGGATCTTCGTCCTCGGGCTGTACTACCAGCAGTTGCGCGGGATGTCGGGGACCGCGGCCGGGCTGATGTTCGTGCCCATGTCGGTGGTGGTGACCGCGAGCAACCTCCTCTCGCCGCGGCTGGCGGAGCGGTACGGGCGGCGGCCGGTGCTCGTGACCGGGCAACTGGTCTTCGCCGGGGCGATGCTGACCATGCTGCCGCTGGCGGCGCACACCCCGGTGTGGCTCGTACTGGTCCTGCTGCTGCCGCTGAGCATCGGCGGGGCGGTGGTGGTGCCCGTGCTCACCGCGCTGCTGATGGACGCCGTCCCGGGCGAGCGGGCGGGGACCGCGTCGGGGCTGCTCAACTCCCTGCGCCAGACCGGCGGTGCCCTCGCCGTCGCCCTCTTCGGCAGCCTGGTGGCCGGTTCCGGGGGCACGTTCTCCCTGCCGGGCATGCGGGTGGGGCTGCTCGCCGTGGCGGCGCTGCTGCTCGCCACCGCGGCGCTCTCCCGCGCGCTGCTGCCGCGCGGTTGAATCGGCGCCCGGCCAGGGGCGAGCGTGGCTTACGCTCATCGGCGTGACAGTCGTTCAGTACGAGTGGCGGGGCGCGTTCGACAACGCCTCCCTCAACGCGCTCCATGCCGAGGGTTTCGGGCACGCCGTCGACGACACCGACTGGCGTGGCCGGCTCGCGCGCCACAGCCTCGGCTGGGTCTGTGCGCGGCGGGACGGATCACTGATCGGGTTCGTCAACGTGGTCTGGGACGGGGGATCCCACGCGTTCCTCCTGGACACGGTGGTCGGCCGGGGGCATCGGGGGGCGGGGGTCGGGGCGGGGCTCGTCGCCGTCGCGGCGGAGCGGGCGCGGGCGGCCGGGTGCGAGTGGCTGCACGTCGACTTCGAGGAGCCCCTGCGGGGGTTCTACCTCGATGCCTGCGGCTTCGGGGAGACGGCGGCGGGGTTGATCGCTTTGTGAGCCGGCGGGCCGGAGCGGTTGCCCGGGCCTTCTCGCGCCCACGCGGTGGAGCCGCCCATCGGCACCGCCCCGCGCCCCGTTCAGGACCTCGTCGGGAACTCCTCCACGCCCAGGACGCGCAGCAGCTCCAGGCGTTCGCGGGTTTCGGCGTCCGCCGGGGTGAGGACCAGGAGTTGCTGGTTCTGGTCCGGGGTGATCAGGGTCTCGCAGTCCATCAGGAGGGGGCCCACCCTCGGTTGCAGCAGGGTTTTGCGGTCGGCGCGGCGTACCGCCACCTCGTGGGCCTCCCACAGTTCGCGGAACTCGGGGCTCGCCGCGCGCAGCCGGGCGACGAGTCCGGCCACCGCCGGGTCGCCGGCGCGCCGGCCGGCCGCCGCGCGCAGGTCGGCCACGAGCCGGCGGGCGTGGTGCGCGCGCTCCCCGGGCGGCCGGCCCGTCCGCTCGGCGGGCTCGGTGAACCAGCGGTACGCGAGGTAGCGCCGGTCTCCGGTGAGCCCCGTGCGGTCGCCGGCCACCAGTACCGACATCCGGTTCTGGGCGAGGATCTCGCCCAGGTCGGACATGACCAGCGCCGGCGTGTCGCCGAGCAGGTCGAGCATGCGGATCAGCCCGGCGCGGGCCATCCGGGCCACCCCCTCGGCGGGCGGCGGCGGGTGCCCGGCCAGATGGAACAGGTGCGCGCGCTCGTCGTCGGAGAGCCGCAGCGCCCGGGCCAGCGCGCCCAGCAGCTGCGGCGAGGGCTGACTGCTGCGGCCCTGTTCGAGCCGTACGACGTAGTCCACCGACATCCCGGCCAGCATGGCCACCTCCTCCCGGCGCAGACCGGCGGTACGGCGGCGCGGGCCGTCGGTGATCCCCACCTCGGCCGGGCGGATCGCCTCCCGGCGGCGGCGCAGGAAGTCGGCGAGCTGCTCACGTTCCATGCCGTCCATGGTCCCTCCGGGCGGGCGATGCCATCCAGGGAGCGGCTCTCCCACGATGGGCGCTCCGCTCCCGCGTCCCGCCGCGCACGGCCACAGTGGACAGTGCACCGACGACGTGAGGAGAACACGATGCAGACGCGAACCCTGGGCAGCACCGGCCCGGCCGTCTCCGCGCTGGGCCTGGGCGCGATGGGCATGTCGGGACCGTACGGCGAGACCGACCGCGCGGAGAGCGTCGCCACCGTGCACGCGGCACTGGACGCCGGCGTCACGCTCATCGACACCGGCGACTTCTACGGCATGGGCCACAACGAAATGCTGCTCGCGGAGGCACTGCGCGGCCGGGACCGGGACAGTTACCTGCTGAGCGTGAAGTTCGGCGAACTGCGCGGCCCCATGCCCGGACCCGGCACGCAGGACTGCCGTCCCGAGGCGGTGAAGAACTTCCTCGCCCACTCCCTGACCAGGCTCGGCACCGACCACATCGACCTCTACCGCCCGGCCCGGCTGGACCCGAAGGTGCCGATCGAGGAGACGGTCGGCGCGATCAAGGAGATGATCGAGGCCGGCTACGTGCGCCACCTCGGCCTCTCGGAGGTGGACGCGGCCACGATCCGCCGGGCGCACGCCGTGCATCCGGTCGCCGACCTGCAGATCGAGTACTCGCTGCTCTCCCGCGGGGTGGAGGCGGAGATCCTGCCCACGCTGCGGGAGCTGGGCATCGGCATGACGGCGTACGGCGTCCTCGGCCGGGGCCTCATCTCCGGCCACTGGAAGGCCGGCCACCGGGCCGGCCCGGGCGACTTCCGCGCCCACAGCCCGAGGTTCGCGGACGGGAACGTGGAGCACAACCTCGCGCTGGTGGAGGCGGTGCGCGCGGTCGCCGAGGCGAAGGGGTGCACGGTCGCCCAGCTCGTCATCGCCTGGGTGGCCGCCCAGGGCGAGGACATCGTGCCGCTCGTCGGCGCGCGCACCCGCCCACGGCTGGCCGAGGCGCTGCCCGCACTGGAGGTGGACCTCACCGCGGACGACCTGGCCGCGATCGAGCGGGCGGTCCCCCGGGGCGCGGCCCGCGGCGACCGCTACCCGTCCGCCTTCATGGCCGCACTCGGCACGGGAAACTGAGGCAGGTGCGCGACGGGTGAGTGAGGGGTGCGCGACGGGTGAGCGAGGGGGGTGCGCGACGGGCGCGCCCCGCTCAGCGCACCGGGAACCCGAAGCTGCACCCCTGCTGCTTGAGCCACGGCAGGACCTCGCGCAACGCCTCGACGGTCTCGGAACGGTCGCCGCCCGCGTCGTGGAAGAGCACCGTCGGACCGTTGGAGATCTCCTGCTTGACGGTGGCGACGATGGCGGCCGTACCGGGGTGCTCGAAGTCCTTGGTGTCGACGTTCCAGCCCAGCGGCCGCATCCCCCGGGAGGCGGCCAGGTTGCGGCTGTAGGGGGTGAACGCGCCGCCCGGCGCCCGGTAGTACTGCGGGCGTACGCCCCCGGACGCCTTGGTGATCATCTTCTCGGCGTCCAGGATCTGCTGCGACTGGTAGGCCTCGGACTTCTTGTCCATGGTGGTGTCGTGCGACACCGTGTGGTCGCACAGCCGGTGCCCGTCCGCCAGGACCGCCTTCACCAGGTCCGGATGGGCCTGGGCCTGGGTGCCGACCATGCAGAAGGTGGCCTTCACCCCGTTCTCCTTCAGCACCTTCAGCACCTGCGGCGTCCAGGTGGGGTCGGGACCGTCGTCGATGGTGATGTTGACGCCGCGGTCACCCTTGTCCGAGGCATGGGCGATCTCCACCGACACCTTCTTCGGGGCGCTGTCGGCGGTGGCGGACGGGTGCGCCGCGACGCCGTGCCCCTCGGCCGAGCCGGTCCCCGCGGTCCACAGCGCGGTGGCCGTGACCGCCGCCGTCACCCCGACCGCCGCCGCGAGCACCCGGCCGTGCCAACCCCGTCCACCCTGCCTGCTCATGTCCGCCGCTCCGTTCCTGCTGTCCTCGTCGTTCCCGTTGCACCCCAGCAGACGGCAGAACGGGCCCCGGGGATCCCGCTGTTACCGATCAAGAACAATTCCGCGGGAAACCGGGGACAACGCGCACGGCGCCGCGGCAGAGGGAACGCCAACGGCACACCGCCGACGGCCATTTGGCGCGCACGGACCGCAGGGCCGCGATGCGGGCCGTGTGTACACTCGGGGCTTCCCGGACGCCGGAGGACACATGAGCACCGCACCGTTGAGCGGGACCGACCTCTCCCCGCTGCTGCGCACGGACTTCACCGACGACGCGGCGTGGCAGGCGCTGCTGGAGGAGATCGAGCAGAGCTGGCTCACGGTCATGGCGGACCGGGCCCACGAGGGCCTGTCCGTACCGGAGTTGCTCGCCCTGGTCCCGGACGGCAGCCGGTATCCGGCGCTCGTCGTCGCCGACCGCGAGACGTTCGCCGCCGAGGAGCGCACGCTCCTCCTGATCGACGTCCAGGAGGAGCCGGGCCGCACGTTCCGCGTGGCCGTCCCCGACGCGTTCGCCTCCGTCCTCGGCAATCTGGCGATCCAGAACCAGGGTTTCGACGACTACCTCGACTCCGGCTCCCTCGGTGACGACGGTGTCTACCGCCTCTCCGACCGTCACCGCCAGGCCATGGCCGCGTTGCGGAGCGCGCAGAACACGCAGGGCACTCCCGCGTTCGCGGTGGTCCGGGGCAGGGTGCCCGGACCGGGGAATCAGCGCGGCTGACCGTTCCCGCCCATGCCGCCGCCGGCTTCCAGGGTCTCCCGGACCACGACCGGTGCCGCCTCGCCCAGTACCAGATGCACGGACAGACCGGGCAGGGTGGGCAGCGCGGCCCAGTGGGTGACGGGCTCCTCGCAGGGCGGGCCGCCGTACGGGAAGCGGATGACGCCGTCGGAGTCGACGAAGCAGTCGTGGTGCTCGGTGCCGTCCCCGGCGAAGTGGCGCCGCTCGAAGTGCATCGGCAGCACGATCCAGTAGTCCTCGGGGTGGTCCGGGCCGTCCCCGTCCTCCCTGGGCGGGTAGGTACCGGTCACCGCCGCCGCCACGGGCGCCCCGTCGTCGGGGTACCTCCACCGGGCGTCCACCCATTCCACCGTCGCGTCCATACGCTCCTCCGTTTCCCCTCCGGGTCTCACGCCGTGCCCATGATCTCCCCGGCCCGGACCTCGTGCAGGAACGCCTCGGCCCGCTCGCGTGCGACGAGCCGGCCGGGGTCGCGGCCGCTGAGGATCCAGAAGAACGTCGGCCCCACCAGCAGCGCCGTGGCCTGGTCGAGCGGGAGCGCACCGGGCCCCTTCCCCACTACCCGCCGGACGACGGCGCGGGCGCTGTCGCCGAGGATGTCCTTGTGCGCGAGGAGCGCCGCGACGGCCGAGTCGCCCTGCGCCTCCCCGATGAGCGCCCGGTACGCCGCACCGGCCGGCGAGTGGGCGAGGAAGCGGGCCAGCGCCTCCAGATATGCCGTCAGATCCTCGACGGGGTCGTCCGTGGGCTCGACGGCCAGTTCCTCGGCGGCGTCGTTGACGCTGGCCTCGAAGAGGATCTCCGCCTTGGTGGACCACCACCGGTAGACGGTCTGGCGCGAGACCCGCGCCCGTTCGGCGATGCCCTTCATCGTCACGCCCGCGTAGCCGACCTCCAGCAGCAGGTCGTCGACGGCGTGCAGCACGGCCAGGCGCGCCTCCTCGCTGCGCGGCCGGCCGCCGGTGCCGGACTCCTTCGCGCCGGTTCCGTCCGCGCCCTGCCCGGCCCTGGCCTTCTTCGCTGCTTCCGTCACCCCGGAATTCTATACATGGACACGGTGTCTCGTATTAGCTTTCTGGACACGGTGCTCCGTAACTCGGATTCGGGGTGCCGTCCCTGCTGCGACCGCCCCGGAGAGGGCGAGAAGGAGGCCACACGCATGCGTGTGTTCATGACCGGAGCGAGCGGCTGGATCGGATCCGCCGTCGTCGACGACCTGCTGACCGCCGGTCACGAGGTCGTCGGCCTCGCCCGCTCGGAGAGGTCCGCGCGGGCACTGGAACGGAAGGGAGCGGGCGTCCTGCGCGGCGACCTGGACGACCCGGGCGCGCTGCGCCGGGGAGCGGCGGAGGCGGACGGCGTCATCCACCTGGCCAACAAGCACGACTGGTCCGACCCCGCGGGGTCGGACCGCGCCGAACGCAACTCGGTGGACACCCTGGCCCGCGAACTCGCCGGCAGCGACCGCCCGTTCGTCGTCGCGTCGGTGCTCTCCGGCCTCCACCGGGGCCGGCCCGTCCTGGAGACGGACGTCTCGCCCGCCGTGGGACCCGGCTCCAACCGGGGCGGCAGCGAGAACCTCGCGCTGGACTACGTGCGCCAGGGCGTGCGCACGGTCGTCGCCCGCTTCGCGCCGAGCGTGCACGGCGCGGGCGACTGGGGCTTCGTCAAGTTCCTGACGGACGCGGCCCGCGAGCAGGGCGTCTCCGGGTACATCGGCGACGGCTCCACGACCTGGTCGGCGGTACACCGCTCGGACGCCGCCCGGCTCCTCCGGCTCGGCCTGGAGAAGGCCCCCGCCGGGGCCCGGCTCCACGTCAGCGCCGAGGAGGCCGTCACCACCAGGGCGATCGCCGAGGCCATCGGCCGCTCCCTCGGCGTCCCGGTCGTGCGAGTCGCCCCCGAGGACGCCGGCGCGCACTTCGGGTTCGTCGGCGGCTTCTTCGCGCAGACCATGACCGCGTCCAGCGAACTCACCCGCGCGGCGCTGTCCTGGACCCCGACCGGGCCGACCCTGGTCGAGGACATCGAGGGCGGTGCCTATGCCCTCGCCTGAGCCGGGGGGCCTCGTGTCCCCGCGGTCCCCGGCCTCCGGGGCGGTGCCGTCCGGCGCCGCCCCGGGGGGTGGGGCGCGGAACGTGCTGGCCTGCGTCTGCCTGTGCACCGTCCTCGTCGTCGGCTTCGTCGCGGCGGTCAACCTCGCGATACCCCCGCTCGCCGCCGGGAGCCTGCACCCCTCGTCGGCGCAGCTCCTGTGGATCGTCGACAGCTACGTCGTGCTCTTCGCGTGTCTCGTGATCCCGGCCGGCGCCCTCGGCGACCGGGTGGGACGCAAGGGGGTGCTGCTCGGCGGCCTGCTGGTCCTCGCCGCCGGGGCCGTCGTCTCGACCGCCGCCGGCGGTGTGGGCGTGCTGCTCGTCGGCCGCGCCGTCACCGGCATCGGGGCCGCCTGCGTCCTGCCCAACGCGCTCGCCGTGCTGCTGCACGCGACCGAACCGGCCCGCCGCTCCCGCGCGATCGCGGTCTGGGCCGCCATGTCGGGGCTGGGCGGAATGATCGGCAACGTGGGCGGCGGTGCCGTCCTCGGCGCCGGGTCCTGGCGGCTGCTCTTCGCGGCCGTCGCACCCCTCGCCCTGCTGTGCGCGCTGTGGGTGGCGGTGGCGGCGCCCCGCAGCCCGCGCGGCCGGCGCCACCTGGACCTGCGCGCCGCCGCCCTGCTGACCCTGGCCACCCTCGCCCTGCTGCTCGGCATCATCCAGGGGCCGGAACAGGGCTGGGGGAGTGGCGTGGTGCTCGGTGCCTTCGGGTGCTCCCTGGTCCTGTACGGGCTGTGGGCGGCCAGTGAACTGCGGGTGCGGCAGCCCCTGCTGGACCCGCGGCTGTTCGCCGTGCCGGCCCTGCGCGCCGCCTGTCTGGGGATGCTGGTCGTCTTCTTCGGGATGTTCGGCTTCTTCTTCCTCAACGCCTCACTGATGCAGTACGGCCGCGGGTACTCCGTCCTGCGGACCGGGCTGGCCGTCCTGCCGATGACCGTTCCGATGGTGGCCGGCACCCGGTACGTGCCCGCCCTCGTCGCGCGGTTCGGCGACCGGACGGTGCCGGCGGCCTCGTTCGCCGTCACCGGACTCGGCCTTCTCGGGCTCGCCGCCACCGTCGACGCCGGTTACGCCGCCTACGCGCTCTGGCTCGTCGTCGTGGGCACCGGCGTCACCCTGGCGCTGCCGGCGCTCACCGCGGCGATCGCCGGCGCGCTGCCGCGCGAACAGGCCGGTGTCGCGGGCGGACTTCAGGCGACGACACGGGAGTTCGGCAGCGCACTCGGTGTCGCGGTGATCGGCACGGTCCTCACCGGGCGCTTCGTCCACGAGCTGCCGGGCCGGGCGCCCGGTGCCTTCCCTCCCGGTCACACGCCGGGCAGTGTCGCCGAGGCACTGGCGGCCGCGCCGGGGCGGCACCGGGCGATCGTCGCCGCCTACACCGCGAGCGCGCAGACGGCGTTGCAGGTGGCCGCGGTCGTGGTGCTCGCCGCGGGGGCCCTGGTGGTCGCCGAGCTGAGCTGGGCGGCGCGCAGGACCCGCCGCGCCCGTGGAGTCGTCGGCTGAGGTGCGCCCGTCAGGCCTCGGCCAGCAGTGCGCGGATCTCGGCGGCCGAGGCCGGGCCCGCTCCCAGGGACAGGAAGCCGGCCGAGGCGGGACCGGCCGCCAGGGAGCCGAGCGAGTCACGGGGCGCCGCCGAGTACGGGGCCCCGTACGCGGGCGTGCCCGGGGCGAACAGCCTGCCCCGCGCCAGCGGTCCCGCGTCGACGGCGTCGTAGCCGAGGACGTCGAGCAGTTCCGTCGCGTGCCGCTTGGCCTCGGCGCTGTCGCCGGCGAGGGGGAGGGCGCTGCGGTCCGGCGCGCCCGCCGGCCTGCCGAGGACGGCGAGGTGCTGGTGGTGGATGTTGTTGAACGCCTTGACGACGTGCGCCGCTTCGCCGAGGTGACGCTGGAGCAGTTCGCCGCTGGTGACCGAGCCGTCCGCCAGGGCCTCGATCCCGCCGTCGCGCTGCGGCGAGTAGTTGCCGGTGTCGAGGACGGTCTTCCCCGCCAGGGGCTCGCGCGGCAGAGCCCCGTACGCCTTCACGGGCACGCTCACCACGACCCAGTCGCCCGCCGCCGCGGCCTCGGCGGGGGTCGCCGCCCGGGCCCGGGGGCCGAGTTCCGCGACCGGGCCGGCCAGGGTGCCGGGGTCGCGCGAGTTGCTGAGAACGACGTCCAGTCCACCGGCCACGGCGAGCCGCGCGAGGGTGCTGCCGATCCGTCCGCTGCCGATGAGTCCCAGGGTAGCCATGCCGGGCCAACCGGCCGCGCTCCACGGGTATTCCGCGCGCGCCCGCGGCGGGCGGCCCGTGGTGCTCAGACGCTCACGGTCTCCCGGACCGCCGCGGCGAACTCCTCCGTGAGCGGATGCGTGGGGTGGGCCGGGCGGGCCAGATAGACGGTGGCGGCGGGGGCGTCGCGTACAGGGACGAACCGGACCCCCGGGTGGCTGAAGCTCTGCGCGGTGCCGGACGTGCCGAGGCCGAACGCCCCGCCGGTGGCGATGAGGTTGAGCCACTGGTCCACGTTGCCGACCTCGACGGTGCGGGCCGGCCGCTGCCGCGGGGGCCACAACTCGGGCGCGGCGGTGCCGGTGTCGGGCCACAGGGCGAGCGGGAGGTCGGACGGGAGGCCCTGGGCGAGGGCGGACCGGGAGGTGGGTTCGGGACGGGAGGTGGTTTCGGGACGTGAGGTGAGTTCGGCCATCAGTACCGTCTCCCGGTCGGCCAGCGGGTGGTCGTCGGGGAGGGCGGCGACGCGGTCCTCCGTGTAGAGCGCCTCGGTGTGGAACAGCGGGCCGGCGGGGCGGGTGCGCAGCACGGCCACATCGGTGTCGCCGGTGGCGAGCCCGGCGGTGCTGTTGTCCTGCCGGACCACGTCGAGCGGGACCCGCGGGTGCGTACGGCGCCACGAGCGCAGCAGCGGCACGGTCTGCCGCCCCAGCACCGCGCAGGTGTAACCGAGCCGCAGCGGTCGCACCACCGTCCGGGTGTCGGCGAGCGCCGCGTCGAGACGGGCGAGGATCGCCCGCCCATGCCCCAGCAGGGTGGTCCCGGCGGAGGTGAGGGCGAGGTGCCGGCTGGAACGGTCGACGAGCCGCACGCCGACGCGCGTCTCCAACTGGGCGAGGGTGCGGGACAGGGCGGGCTGGGTCATGTGCAGCCGGGCCGCCGCCGCGGTCACGGTGCCCGCCTCGGCCACGGCGTCCAGCGCACGGAGGTGGCGAAGCTCCACATCATCCATGCGCGCCAAGCATAGACCCTGCCCGAACGGCATTTCCGTACGCGGTACCGGCGTCCGTAGCGTCGCAGACACCAGGGGGAACGCCCCTGGGCACACAGGCGGATTCGACGGCCATGGAAAACGGTGGAGCGAGCGTGAGGATTCTTCTGATCGGCGCGGGCGGCACGCTGGGCGGCGCGGTGCGCCGGGCACTGGTGGAGCGCGGGCACGAGGTGATCGGCGTCGGCCGGTCCGGCGGCGACCTGATCGCCGACGTGACCGACCCCGAGGCGGTGACCCGGCTGTACGCGGCGGCCGGCCCGCTGGACGCGGTGGCGGTCGCGGCGGGGGAGGGGGTGTTCCGGCCGCTGGGCGAACTCACCGCCGACGACGTCGTGGCGACCTTCCGCGGCAAGGTGCTCGGCCAGCTGGACCTGGTCCGCCAGGGCGCCCGGCACGTGGCGCCGAACGGCTCCTTCACCCTGGTCAGCGGCATCCTGGGGGAACAGCCGGTACCCGCGAGCGCGGCCGCCGCGGCGGCGAACGGCGCCGTGGAGGCCTTCGTCCGCGCCGCGGCGCTCGAACTGCCGCCGCAGCGGATCAACGCGGTCAGCCCGACCGTCGTCGAGGAGTCCCTGGAGCTCTACGGCCCCTTCTTCCCCGGCATCGAACCGGCCCCGGTCGCCCGTGTGGCGACGGCCTACGTCCGCTCGATAGAGGGGGCGCAGACCGGCCGGACGTACCGGGTCTGGTGACGGCCGGGGCCGGGTGGTCCGCGGTGGGGAAAGACGCGTGCGGGTGCGTCGCGGCTGAGCCCGGGGTTCCCGTTATCGGGGTGCGGACAGCACCGACAGCAGGGTGGTGACCGTTTCCGTCACTTCCGCCCGGGCCGGGCCCAGGTACTTCCTGGGGTCGGTCAGGGCGGGGGCGGCGGCCAGGGTGTCGCGCACCGCCCGGGTGAACGCCACGTTGAGGGCCGTGCCGATGTTGACCTTGGCCATGCCCGCCTCCACCGCCGCGCGGAGGTCCTCGTCGGGGACGCCCGAGGAGCCGTGCAGCACCAGGGGGACCGGCACCGCCTCGCGCAGGCGGGCTATGAGCCCGTGGTCCAGGGAGGCCGTGCGTTCCGTCATCGCGTGGCTGCTGCCGACGGCGACCGCGAGCGCGTCGACGCCGGTGCGTGCCACGTAGTCGGCGGCCTCGCCGGGGTCCGTGCGCACCCCGGCGGCGTGGGCGCTCGCGGGGGCGTCCGGTTTGCCGCCGACGTAGCCGAGTTCGGCCTCCAGCCACAGTCCCGCCCCGTGCGCCCACCGGGCGGCCTCGGCCGTGGCGGCGATGTTGCGGTCGTGGGGGAGCGCGCCCGCGTCGAACATCACCGAGGAGAAGCCGTTGTCCGCGGCCTGGCGCACCAGTTCCATGTCGGTGGCGTGGTCGAGGTGGAGCGCCACCTCCCCCTCGCTCGCCTCGGCGACGGCGGCGGTGGCACGGGCCAGCGGCGCGAGCCGGCCGCCGTGGTAGCGCACGGCGTTCTCGCTGATCTGGAGTATCACCGGACGTCCGGCGGCCTGTGCGCCGTCCGCGATCGCCTCCGCGTGCTCCAGCGTGATCACGTTGAAGGCGGCGACGCACCGCCGGGCGGCGGCGGCCCGGGCGACCAGTTCTCCGGTGGGGACCAGGGGCATGTTCGTGTTCCTCTGACGGCAGACGGGGTGGGCAGGGGGTGCGGGCGCCGGTCTAGCCGGACACGCCCGTCGTCGCCCCGGGGGCCACGGTGCTCTCCTCGCGCTTCTCGTCGGTGTAGACCATGAGCGTCGAACCGGCGAGGGCGAGGACGATGCCGATCGTGCCCCATATCGTGGGCAGGGTCTGGTAGATGATCAGTGACAGCACGATCGTCAGGACCGGTGCCAGCGCGTTGGTGATGGGCGCCACCACGCTCGCCTTGCCGCGGCTGAGCGCCATCACGAGGAACAGCGCGCCCACCGCGTTGAGGACCTGGGTCCCCGCCGTGATCGCCGGGGCCTGCCAGGGAGCCGACGGCAGGCTGCCCATCATCAGATAGGCCACCGGGACCAGCACCAGACCGCTGATCGTCATCCAGCCGAACGTCGTGGCGTCGTTGACGCCCGCGAGCGCGGCCTTGCGCATGAAGAACGCCTGGGCGCCCCACGCCACGCAGATGATGACGGCGAGCACCATCCAGGAGCCGCTGTCGACGCCCCCGCCGGCCCCGGAGGGGATGCTGAGCAGCACGATCGCGATCGTCGCGGCGATCACGCCGACCACGGCGAGCCGCGCTATCCGCTCCCGCAGCAGCGCCACGGCCATCAGGACGGTGATGACGGGCGAGAGCGAGACCACCGGGAAGATCAGATAGGCCGGGCCGTCCGCGAGGGCCTGGAAGAGCAGCAACTGCCCGCCGGCGCCGGTGAGTCCGGCCAGCAGACCGTACACGGCGGCCACCGGACGGCGGTCGAAGCGCTCACGCCGCAGCGCGAAGCCCGCGGGGACGAGCATCGTGAAGGCCCAGATGATGTAGATCATCTCGTCCGGGTAGTCGTACCGTTCGACGGGCTGGCTGGAGGTCGCCCCCCAGACGCCCCAGAACAGCACCAGCAGTCCGGCGTAGACGATCCAGCTCCGGCTCCTGTCGGAGGTGCCGGTCGCGCCGGCCAGGTCAGAAGACGTCATCTCTGTCCTCCGTGGGGTGAGCGCCCGCGCCGGTGCGCAGAGCGGTGAGTGCCGCGGTGTCCAGCGGGGTCCCGGCCCGCTTCGCCGCGTAGAGCGCGGCCCCGACCACCGGGGTGAACAGGGGCGTGCGCAGGTCGTACGCCCCGGCGCCGTCCCGCAGTCGGGCGGTGAAGGCGTCCCGGACGGCGGCGGAGCCGAAGACCCCGCCCGAGTAGGAGACGGGGACCGTCTCGTCGGCGGCGAAGCCCAGCCGGCGCCGCGCGGTGCCGACGAGCGCGGCCAGCTCCCGGCCCGCCCCGGCGAGGATCCCGGCGGCGGCCTCGTCGCCGAGCTCGGCGGCCCTGGCGACGCTGCGGCTCAGTCCGGCGATGTCGCTGCGCCGCCCGTGCCAGCGGTTGAGGACCACGTCGATGACCTCGAGGTCGTCGGTGAGTTCCAGGTGGGTGCGGAGCACGTCGGCCAGGGGGCCCTCCGGCAGCCGGCCGTCGCTCATCCTGGTGAAGGCGTTGAGCCCCTGGACGGCGATCCAGTAGGCCGAGCCCTCGTCGCTGAACAGCTCGCTCCAGCCGCCGACCCGCACCCCCTGGCCGTTCCGCTCGCCGTACACCATGGAGCCGGTGCCGCTGATGACGTTGATGCCGTCGACGGCGCCCAGGGAGCCCGCCCACCCGCAGATCATGTCGTTGTCGCAGGCATAGCGGTCGCTGCCCAGGACCTTGCCGGGGGCGGCGTCCAGTGCGGGCAGGTCGCGGGGGGCCTCGCCGTAGCCGGGCAGGCCGAGGAAGGCGTAGTCGATGCCGTCCGTCGTGATGCCGGCCTCGGCGCAGACCGCGGCGATGCCCTTCTCCAGCACCCGGACGACATGGTCGACGCCGCCCGTGCCGTTCTCCGCGAAGTAGTAGGCGCCGTCGCCGAGGGCCTCGGCCCGGACGGTTCCGGCGCCGTCGACGAGGCAGAAGGCGGTCTTCGTGCCTCCACCATCCACACCCAGAAACATCGTCGTTCCTCCTATCGGCTCGGTGTGCGCATCGGCTCGGTGTGCACGTCGTCGTCACGCACGGTCGCTGCCGCGTTCCGGAAGCGGGTGCAGGGTCACGCCCTGCACCACCCGGTTCACCTCGCCGGAGGGGAACGGGTTGTCGGGGCGGATCCCAAGGGCGAGGGAGGAGCGCAGCGCGATGAGCTGCGCGCACACCACGGCGGGCAGGGCCAGCGCGGCGTCCTCGACCGCCCCGGCGCCGGGGACGAGCCAGGTGCCGTCCTCGGGCAGCCCGTCCGGGCGGCCCGCCACCGCGATGACCGTGCCCTCGGGCAGACCGGCCCGCAGTTCGCTCAGGATGTCCAGGTCGTAGGAGCGGGTGTAGGGGTCGTTGGAGACGTAGACGAGCACCGCTGTGCGGTCGTTGAGGACCGCCTTCGGGCCGTGCCGGAAGCCCAGCGCCGACTCCGAGGAGGCGACGACGGCGCCGCCGGTCAGTTCGAGCAGCTTCAACGCGGACTCCTCCGCCAGCCCCTTCAGCGCACCGCTGCCGAGGTACACCAGCCGCTCGGGGCGGCGGGCGACCAGGGCGTCGATGCCGTCGTCCAGACCGCCGGTGGTGAGGTGCTCCGCGGCCTTCGCCAGCGTCTCGACCTCCTCCTCGCCGGCCACGGCGCCGAAGGCGAGCAGACACGCCAGCACCATGGACGTGAAGCTCGACGTCATGGCGAAGCCGCGGTCGTTGGACGCGGCAGGCATGTGCAGCACGTGGGAGTCGGGGTTCGCGGCGTGCTCGCGGGCGAGCTGGCCCTCGCTGTTGCAGGTGATGACCAGATGGCCGACCCGGGTGAGGCACCGGCCGGCGAGCTCGGCCGCCGCGACGCTCTCGGGGCTGTCCCCGGAGCGCGCGAAGGACACCAGCAGGGTGGGCACGTCCTCGCCGAAGGCGCCCCAGGGGTCGGAGACGATGTCGGTGGTGGCCACGGCGTCGACGCGGCGGCCGGTGCGGCGGGCCAGCACCCCGCGCACGAGCTGCCCCGCGAACGCCGACGTGCCGGCCCCCGTCAGCACGATCCGCAGGTCCGCGCGGGCGAGGAAGGGCGCCAGGAAGGCGTCCAGCGCCGGCCGGCCGTCCGTCAGCATCCGGCCGACCTCGCGCCACATCCGCGGCTGCTGCCCGATCTCGGCCACCGTGTGGTCGGCGCCGTCCTGGCGGGAGGGGAGGGTGTCGGTCGTGGTGGTCACGCGTACTCCTTGTCGTGGCGTGTGGTGGTGCGGCAGGCGCGGTCGTAGTCCCGCAGGACGTCACGGACGCGGTCGACGGCCAGGGCCCGCGGGCTCGCCTGAAGCAGGCCGGCCCGCACGCGCCGGTACTGCTCGGGCAGCCGGGCGCTCAGCAGGGGCAGGGGGATGCCGGTGGCGGAGAGGTTGTCGAAGAGGGCCGTCACGGCTTCCTCTATCGCGGGGTCGGGCCAGTAGTAGCGGACCCGGTCGCTGTAGCTGTAGCGCCGGGCGAGCCGCCGCTCCAGGTCGTCGCCCTCGTAGTACCCCTCCCACCAGGACGGTTCGGCGCGCATCCTCCGCTCGACGACCTCCGGGAGGCCGGAGCGGCGCGCGGCGTCGACCAGTTCCTCCTCGACGCCGGCCAGCGCGTACAGCGCCTCGCGCAGCGCGAAGGTCAGGCCGGGGCCGACCTTGAGCACCGCCCAGTGGTCCTCGACCAGCGCGGCCAGCGCCTCGGGGGTCTGGTAGTCGGTGGAGTGGGCCTCGAAGACCATGCCGGGCTCGGTGTCCAGCACGGTGCGCAGCTCCTCGGTGCGCTCCCGGGCGTAGTCGACGACCTTCAGGTGGTCGAACTCGACGCCCGGCTGGACGACCAGCGCCATGACCCGGGGCCAGACCCCGCTCACCCCGTGCTCCGCGAAGGCCTCGTGGTGACGCTTGAGCGTCAGCCGGGCCGCGTCCGCCGTGGTGGGACGGACCCCGTCCAGCGTCTCGTGGGCGCCGCCCGGCACCGGGACCTCGGTACCGATGACGTACCGGAGCGCGGCGGCCTCATCCGCCCCTGCCTCCCGTGCCGTCGCCTCCGCGACGGCGACCAGGCGGGCGGCCCGGTCGGCGACCACGTCGTCGCTCAGCGGCGCGGGGTCACCGGCGCAGGAGAAGCTGCAATCCAGATGGATCTTGGTGAAGCCGGCCCGTACGTACGAGGCGACCAGTTGTTCCGCCTCCCGCATGGCCTCCTCCGGCGGCAGCGCGCGCCACCGGTTGGGGCCCAGGTGGTCGCCGCCGAGGACGACGCGGTCGGCGGGCAGCCCCAGCCGCTCGGCGATGCCGAGCACCAGGGAGCGGAAGCCGTCCGGCCGCATGCCGGTGTAACCGCCGTACTGGTCCACCTGGTTGGAGGTCGCCTCCACCAGGACCTCGCCCCCGGACTCCAGCGCCTGGAGCACCGCCGCCTCGATCACCAGGGGATGGGCGGAGCAGACCGATGTGATCCCCCGTGCGTCACCACCCTTCTGGTGCCGCACCAGTTCGTCCAAGGCACTGCTCATGATTCACCCCACGGTCGCACAAGTCGGGCGTGACCGGCGAATGCCGCCGAATCGCCCCGGGAGAAGCCAACTGGAACGATACTGGCCTGAAAACTGGTCGTCAATGGTCTGACTCTGGTATATATCTGGTATGGCAACTCACTGGTACGGTACTGGTATGGCCGCCTCGGACTCCGCCCTCCCGCAGGGACTCCTCAGCAACGACGCCCTCCCGCTGTACGCCCAGGTCGCCGCGCGCCTCCTCGAGGACATCTCCGGCGACGGCGCCCGGCCCGGCGACCGCCTCCCCTCGGAGCGCGCGCTGGCCGCCCGCTACGGCGTCTCCCGCGTCACGATGCGCGCGGCGCTCAACGAACTGGCCTCGCGCGACGTCATCGCCTCCGCACCGGCCCGCGGCTGGTTCCTCGCCGAGGGCATCACCCGCGTCCTGTCCGCACCGCGCCGCCCCACGGGCGCCACGGGCCCCGCCGGGGGCCGCACGGTGCAGGGCTTCGCCGACTACGCCGAACAGCACGGCTTCCGCATCCGCGCCGAGGTCCTGGAGTCGGAGGTGCGTCCGGCCACCGTCCGGGAGGCCGAGCGGCTGCGCATCGGCCCCGGCGCCGACCTGTTCGAGATGCGCCGCGTCCGCTACCTGGACGACCGTGTCGTCGTACTGGAACACAACCGGCTGCCCCTCGGGCTGTGCCCGCTGCTCGCCGAGACGGACTTCTCCAAGGACTCCCTCTTCGCCACCCTGCGCCGCGCGGACCCGCCCCAACTGCCGCGCGTCGCCGACTACTCGGTGGAGGCACGGCAGCCCACGGACGTGGAGCGCGAGCTGCTGGAGATCACGGACGCCACCCCGGTCCTGGTGGCGACGCAGCTCGCCTTCAACCAGTACTCCCAGCCGCTGGAGCTGACGGCGGCCATATACCGCCCCCCCGCCCCCCCCCCCCCCGGCCCCCCCCCCCCCCCCCCCCCCCCGCCACGACGCGCTCACCGGCGCCGAGGTGCCCCGGGGAGGTCCGCCGGGTCCGCCGACAGCACCGGGCGCCGGGCCAGTTGACGGCCGCGACACTCCACGACGGCCACCTCGCCCGGGCCTTCGACGACGTCTCGTTTTCATGCCGCGCCACCCCGCCCCCTGGCCGACCCCGCCCTGCTGGAGCGCGCCGTCGCCGCCAACGAGGCGGCGCGGGGCTGACACGAGTGCGTAACTCCCGCGCCGGTATGGGAACTTGACCGCCACAGGAGACGTCTGTCGTCTCGGACGCCCCAGCGGTGCCTCGTCCCGGGCAGGGCGTCCGCCGTACCTCTCGCACCTGCTCACCCCGCCCCGGAGGCCCCTCCCGATGCCGATCAACGAACTGAGCGGCGCGACCCAGTACGTCATGGACCTCCTGGGTATCTTCGCCTTCGCCCTGTCGGGCGCGTTCATCGCCGTACGACGGGACTTCGACGTCTTCGGCACGGTCATCCTGAGCGAGGCCGCCGGACTGGGCGGCGGCCTCTTCCGCGACCTCGTCCTCCAGGTGCCGCCGGCCGCCTTCACCGACCTCGGCTACTACTTCACCCCCTTCGTGGCAGCCGCCGTCGTCTACTTCGGCCACCGGCTCTACGACGATCTCCTGGTGAGCAAGAGCATCATCTTCGACGTGTCCGACGCCGGCGCCCTCGGACTGTTCAGCGTCACCGGCACCATCAAGGCACTCGTCCATGGCTTCAACCTCCCCGCCGCCGTCACCCTCGGTGCCGCGAGCGCCGTCGGCGGCGGCGTACTGGCCAGTGTCCTCGCCATGGAGGTGCCGTCCCTGCTGCGCTGGGACCGTGACCTGTACGCACTGCCCGCCCTCGTGGGAGCGGGCTCGACCGCCGTCCTCCACCTCGCGGGACTGCTCGATGTCGGTACGGCCGTGGGCGCGTCGGTGTTCGCGATCTCCCTGCGGCTGCTCGCCCTGCGCTACGGCTGGCGCAGCCCGCGCTCGCACTTCTGGCGCAACCCCTTCTCGGGGATGCGGCACCAGGAGGCCGTGGAGCCCCTGCGGCCGGCGGCGCCCGCACCGCCCGACGCCGACACCGTGCGGCTGAACCTCCATGAGGCGCACACGGTCCGGATCCAGATCCGGGACCTCGCCGGCGGCGCCGGCCGGCCCGCGCCGGACCCGCGGCTCGGCTGGCGGAGCCCCGCGCTTCCGCACCCCGGACACGAGGACGAAGCGGGCAACGAGCCCCGCCCGCTCTGACGGGGCCGCGCCGCCCGGGCCGCACCCGCCGTGCGTCAGGAAGCGCCGAGATACGTGGTGGCGTGGATCTCGTGGAGGTGGATGAGGACGTCGTGCGCCTCACCGAGCGCCATCTGGTACTGGTAAGTGTCGGGCCAGCCCGCGCCGATGTTGTAGGTGGTGTGCCGCTGGTCCAGCCAGGCGCGCACGGCGGGCGGGGCGGTGCGCGTGTCGAGGATGTAGTCGCGCTGGCGGGCCTCGTCCAGGGTGTACTCGTTCGAACCCGGCCGCGCGCCGCCGACCGTGCGGGTGCGTACCACGCCGTCGTCCGTGCCGAACGCCTTGAAGCTGCCCTCGTAGAAGGTGAAACCGATGCTGACGTAGCCCGTGCCCAGCGCGTCGCGCAGGAACGCGCCCTCGGTCTTGGGATAGCGCGGGTCGAACGAGTCGTAGGACACATGCGTGTTGTGCGCCGACAGCATGATCCGGTCGCCGGTGTGCCGGTGCCACCACAGCGTGTTCTCGGCCATCGTCCGGTCGCGGTACTTCATCATCTCCACGACCTGGGCGTCGTCGTTCATGTCGAAGGAGAAGACCTCGGCCATCTGGTGCACGGCCCGGGCGTTCTGCACCGCCCACAGCTGGGCGCGGGCGTCCGCGCCGCGCCCCGGGCGCTGCTTCGCCAGCAGGTCGAGCACCTTCCCGGTGCGCTCGGCCCGGTCCTTGCGCTCGGCCAGGGACAGTTCGAGGTACTGCTCGCCGTACGTCGCGGCGTCGGTCGTGGGCTTCAGGCCCGCGTAGAGGGACGTGACCCGGTCCAGCAGCTCCGGGTGCGCGTCGGCCACGTAGTCGGTGATCCGGTCGTACAGCTCGGGACCCGCGTACCCCATGTCGTCGCCCACGAAGTGCACCGGGTCGTGCGGGTGGTGGACGTTGTAGTCCCTGATCCACTCGATGAGGTCGCGGTACTCCTGGTTGTTCCAGAGGTCGTACGAGCCCTGGAACTCGTCGTGCGCGATGTCCTCCAGGTTGCCCTTGCCGTGCACCACGTAGTCGTCGAGGCGCAGCCCGCTGCTCCAGGGCAGTTCCAGGGTGAAGGCGCGGAAGCCCTTCTCCTGGACGAGGTAGCGCAGCACCCGGTGCTTCATGCGGAAGAAGTCGCCGGAGCCGTGGGTGGCCTCGCCGAGCCCCACCACCTCGGCGTTCCCGATCATGGGGCTCAGCGCGCGCAGGTCCCGCAGACTGTCCTCGGGGTCGGTGGTGCGCAGGGTGCGGGCGCTGCGCTCGATGCCCCGCACCACCGGGTCGGCGGCCCGGCCGGAGCCGGCCGTGTCCGCCACCGAGACCCGCGCCGGGGAGTGGGTCACCGTGTCCGCAAGGGCCGGTGTGGCCGGGGCGAGGGTGGCGAGGGTGAGGAGTGCCGAGGGAATGAGGATGGCCGTGCGTCGTGTCATGGCCTCAGACTCCCGCGCGCGCCCCCGCGCCCACCAACCCACGCACTGCCCACCTCGGGGTACAGCGGGCACTACCAGGAGCGGGGGGAACGCCGTAGCGTCGGCGTTCCCCGACACGTCCTGTGCCGCGGTCGGTTCGTCACCCTGGTGGCGGCTCAGGCGGCTCAGGCGGCTCAGGCGGCGCGGCGGGCCGCCCAGGCCGTGCGCGTGGTGCGCACCCCGAGGTCGTTCCGGCGCAGCAGGGCCTGCGGGCCGTCCGGGGCGAGCAGTTCGTCCAGCGCGGCCAGGTCCCGCGGCGTCAGTTCGGGGGCGACACCGTCGCGGATCCGGCGCAGACTGCCCAGCGCGTAACGGGCGACCGCGTCGTCGCCGGCCGGGAGGTCCGTGCCCGGCCTCAGGTCGACGGCGAGGGTGCGTTCGTCCTCGACGGTGAACCCGGCGCCCGCCAGCAGGGTCGCCCAGTCGGCGTTGCGGTGGGGCAGGTGTGCGGCGTGGTGGCGGTCGAGCACGGCATGGCAGCGGTCCTCCAGGCCCGGGGCCGCCTCGGGGGCGTCGGCGGGCAGGAACCGTGGGAAACCCGCCAGTTCGACGGCCGCCAGCAGCCCGCCCGGGGCCAGCAGGGCGTGCACCCGGCGCAGCGTACGCTCCGGATCGGCCATGTGGTGCAGGGAGGCCGACGCCCACACCAGGTCGGGAGTGCCCAGGTCGGGCCAGTCGGCGGCGTCGAGGTCGGCCGTGACGGCGCGGACCCGGTCGGCGACGCCCGCCGCGGCCGCCTTCTCCCGCAGCCGGTGCAGATGGGCGGCCGAGGTGTCGACGGCCGTCACCTCCGCCTGTGGGAAGCGGCCGAGCAGGGCGAAGGTGCCGGCGCCGGTGCCGCAGCCGAGATCGACGATGCGGCGGGGGCCGCTTTTGACGGGCAGCCAGTCGATGAGGGAGGCGAGGTGGCCGGCGAGCACCTCCGCGTCCAGGTCGAGCAGCTCCGACTGGTCGTCGGAGTCGTGCGTGTGCTCGTGCTCGTGGCGGTCGGCGTGGTGGTGTGTCGCGTGCGGGGAAGGGTGGTTCATACCGCCACGCTAAGCGGCCCGGCCGCGTACGGTCCGGCCGTTCCCCGCCTGGGCAAGGAAGAGGCGGGCCGTGCTGCCGGACGCGCAAGAAGCGGGCGGCGAGAGGCGGTCGGCAGGAAGCGGTAGGTCACGGGCGGCGGCCAGGAGAGGCCGGGCAGGGCGCGCCCGGCGAGGAGCGGTCAGGACGACGGGCGCGTGGGCCGGTCGGTGCCCTCGCCGCGCCGGTGGCCGCGGCGGGCGTCGCGGTCGAAGATGCCCAGGACCTCGCAGGGTCCGCCCTCCGCCCCGATCGCGTGCGGCAGCATCGTGGGGAACTCCGCCGCCTGGTTGGTCTCGATCCGCAGCCGCCGGTTGCCCAGCAGCAGGGTCGCGGTGCCGGACAGCACGACGAGCCATTCGTGGCCCGGGTGGGCCCGCATCCGGGAGGGATTGTCGGGCGGGGGGTTGGTCATGCGCTGCCGTACGACGGTCACGCCGGGCTGCGCCTTCAGCGGCCAGCTCAGCTGCCCGCGGGCCGCGTCGATCGCCGGGTGGGAGACGACGTCGTCGACGGCGGTCTCGACCAGCTGGTCGAGGGAGGTGTCCAGCGCGCGGGCGAGGGTGACGAGCTGGTCCAGGGCCAGCCGCCGCCGTCCGGTCTCGATCCGGCTGAGCGTGGACTGGCTGAGCCTGGCCCGGGCGGCCAGCTCCTCCAGGGACCACCCCTGGGCCAGGCGCAGGGCACGGATGCGCTTGCGCACCAGACTGTCCAGATCGCCGTCACTGTCCTGGTCTTGCGTCATGAGCAGCATCGTATGCCGTACCGGCAACGCGTGCGCGCGGCCGCCCTCGGCCATGCGATGCGGCTCCTTCGTCCGTCCCCTGGTCCTGCCGGCCACGTTCGGGAACCGTCGCCAGACCTCGCTGCGCCTGCCCGCCTTCAGCGCGCCCATGAAACGGCTGCGGTGCCTGCTGCCCGACTGCCGCACGCCGCTCCCGGAGTGTGTGGCCCGCGAGCGGCGTGGCGGCGCGGCAGCCCGTACTACTTGCTCTCCAGCTTCCCCAGGGGGTTTCGCCCCTCCTCCAGCGCGGCGGCCGCCGCCTGCCAGCCGGTGTCGCCCGGAACGAGGGCGTCGCGCAGGAAGGCCGTCGTGAGCCGCTGGATCAGCGCGACGCGCGCGGGGCTCTCGTCCGTCGTCGACGTCACCTCCTGGCCGTAGATGCCGCCGAGCGAGTGCTCCGCCCCGGACAGCGTGAGCAGGCTCTTCGGGGCCGGGCTGTAGACGTAGGGGTCGGTGAACCAGTCCGGACCGCGGGTGGAGAGGAGGGACTGGTCGTTGTCCCCGGCGACGATGAGGGCCGGCGCGGTCATCCCGTCGAACGAGGGCTTCATGAAGGAGAAGTTCTCCGCGGCGAACGGCGTCAGACTGTCCCCGAGGCCGGTCAGCGCCAGCAGAACGCCCGCCGTGACCCGGCCGTCGGTCATGTCCTCGCCGGGCACGCCCTCGTCGTCCAGGACGCGCGCGCCCAGCAGGGTGCTCACCGACTGAGCGCCCCAGGAATGGCCGGCCACGGCGATCCTGCCGTGGTCGAGCCGCCCGGCGAGGCCCGGCACCGCGGCTTCCAGCAGGGGGAGGTGGTCCAGCACGCGGACCAGGTCCTCGATGCGGTGACGCCAGATGCGCGGCGTGCGGGGGTCCTCGGGGGGAAGGGCGAGCGTCCGGGAATCGAGGTGGGTGGGCTGCACGACCGCGAAACCGGAGGCGGCCCAGTAGTCCACCAGCGGACCGTAGTCGTTCATCGATCCGCCGAAGCCGTGCGAGAAGACGACGATCGGCAGGTCACCGCCGCTCGCGGGGGCGGAGACGCGGACCTGGAGGTCGTCGCCGCGTCCCGGGGCGGGCAGGAGGACCGGGCGCAGGGAGACCACAGGGGTGGGCGGGGGAGCGGTCTCCCGCAGGTCGGCCGTGTTCGGCATGGGTCGAGCCTTCCGTTCGGTATGCGTTGGTGAGTGAGGCGTCCCCAGGGAGCGCCGGGGCGCGCGGATGGACGCCACGCCCTGCGGCTGCCAGGATGGGCAGAAGCGGAACGTTGCTCCGCTCACGATACGGAACGTTGCTCCGCTTCGCAATGTTCCCGCGATCCGCCGATGTGCGAGAAGGGAGCGCCCCGGTGAACGACGGCGCCACACGGGTGGCCGGGGCCAGGCGCAAGGACGCCCGGCGCAATGAGCAGACGCTGCTGGACGCGGCCGCCGAGGTCTTCGTCGCCTCGGGAGTGGACGCGCCCGTGCGCGACATCGCGGCCAGGGCCGGCGTCGGCATGGGCACGCTCTACCGGCACTTCCCCACCCGGGCCGACCTCGTCATCGCCGTCTACCGGCACCAGGTCGACGCCTGCGTCGAGGCCGGACCGGCCCTGCTGGCCTCCGCTCCGACACCGCACGCCGCCCTCGCGCGCTGGGTGGACCTCTTCGTCGACTTCCTGGTCACCAAACACGGCCTGGCCGCCGCATTGCGCACCGACAGCACCCGTTTCGAGACCCTGCACACCTACTTCCTCGACCGGCTGCTGCCGGTGTGCGCGGACCTCCTCGACGCGGCCGTGGCCGCCGGTGAGATCCGCCCGGGCCTCGACGCGCCGCAGTTCCTGCACGGCATCGGCAACCTCTGCATCGGCGCCGAGCGCGACCCCGACTACGACGCGCGACTGCTCGTCCGCCTCCTCGTCGCGGGCCTGCGTGAACAGGGCTGAGGGAAAGGGGTACGGGACGGTGAGGAAGGGGGGCGGGGATGACGTGGACGGAGCGCACGGTCGTCCGGGACGGCGTACGGCTGGTCTGCCGGGACTGGGGCGGCGGCGGACCGCCGGTGGTGCTGCTGCACGGGCTGGCCGGCCACGCCGGCGAATGGGACGCCCTGGCCGCGCGGCTGAGCGCCACGCACCGGGTCGTCGCGGTGGACCAGCGCGGGCACGGCGCGAGCGAACGCCTCCCGCCGGACGTCTCCCGTGACGCGTACGTCACGGATGTCGTCGCCGTGGCGGACCGGTTGGGCCTGGACTCACCCGTCCTGGTCGGTCAGTCGCTCGGCGGGCACACGGCCGTCCTCACCGCCGCACGGCATCCCGGACTGGTCCGCGCGCTCGTCCTCGTCGAAGCCGGAGCGGGCGAGCCGAACCCGGACGCCCCGGCCCGCATCGGGGCGTGGCTGGACTCGTGGCCGGTGCCCTTCTCCTCGCGCGACGCAGCGGTCCGGTTCTTCGGCGGCGGGCCCGTCGGCGAGGGCTGGGCGGACGGCCTCGAGCGGCGCGGCGGACTGCTGTGGCCGCGCTTCGACCGGGATGTCATGGTCGGCTCACTGACTGAACCGGCCAGGCGCTCCTTCGCCCGCGAGTGGCGAGGGGTCGCCTGCCCCACCCTGCTCGTCCTGGCCCGGTCGAGCCTCCTCGCGCCCGCGGAGATCGGTGAACTGCTGCGGCAGCGCCCCGACATGACGTCCGTCAGTGTCCCCGGCACCGGACACGACCTGCATCTGGAACGGCCCGGGGTTCTGTACGAGCTGATCTCGCGGTTTCTCGCCGACGGGGGCCGGCCGCCCGGCGCCCCGGGCTGACCGTGCGTCAGGTCTGCTGCGACGGCGCGTACACCTCCGCGTCGACACCGAACGTCCAGGCCACCCCCTCCTTCGCCGTGCGGGTCCTCGGGGGCACGCGGAGCCAGTAGGTGCGGTGCGTGCCGTCCGGCTCGGGGGTGGAGTTGAGCACCTCCACCATCACCAGCGGTTCGTCACCTACGAGGTCGATGCGCCACAGGGTGCCGGTCTCGTCGCGGTGCAGGGGCTTGGCGTCGGAGTCCTTGAGGTAGCGGTCGTAGCCGTAGTACTCCAGCATCACGCGCCGCAGTTCGGCGTTCTCCTCCTTGTGGATCCGTACCGGCGTCAGCGTCGCCAGTTCGGTGAGGAAGTCGGCCGGGACCGGCATGCCGCGCCAGGCGTGCAGGGCGAAGCCGTCCGGGTAGGCCAGGGCGGGGCCCTCCCCGTTGTCCAGCCGCCCCGCCTCGTCCTGGTGCAGCGACACGGGCCGTTCCGACATCACGGCGACCCGGGCGTACGGCCACCACCAGCCGGCGCCGCGGCACACCTCGGTCAGTGCCTCGAACGGGCCGCCGGCCGGGGCGAACGCGGCGAGCCACGGCGCGTCGTGCTGCCCGAGCACCGCCTCCAGGAGCAGCAGCCGTATCGCCGTCGCCTCCTTGCCCGTCGTCCCGCCGGCCAGATCCTCCAGCACCCCGGTCCTGATCCGGTCCACCAGCGCCTGCGTGGACTCCCACAGCCGGCCGCCCGTCGCCGCCCAGTGCTCCGACCAGCCGCCGGCGCCCAACTCGGCGTGCAGCCGGGCGCGTTCGGCGGCCCAGGGGGCGTCACGGACCGCGTCCCGGACGCAGGCGCCCCGGTCGGTCAGCTCCCGTATCAACGACACGGCCGCGCGCGGGGACCCGGCCCACACGATCCGCTCGGGCTCGGGGAGCCCGGCCTCCCGGTAGGCCGCCCGGACGCCCGCCTCGGCCGCCGCGCGGTCGGCGGGGACGGTGGCCCGCGCCCACGCGCGCCACGTGCCCAGGCCGTCGACGGAGCCGTCGTCCGTCGAAGTGGCGTCCGCCGAACCGTCGTCCGCCGACGTCGCGTTCACGGCGCCGCCGTTCTCCGGCTCCGTCCCGGCGGCGGCCGTCACGCCGTTCCCGTCCGCCCCGCTGTCCATGCCCGCCCCGCTCATGCCCGCCCCGCTCATGTCCGTTCCGCTCCCGCTCATCGTCGTGTCCCTCATGTCTTCCGGCCCCGCGCCGGCGCCCACACCCGCGTCCGTCCGCTCCGCGCCGGCGCCGCGCACCCGCTCAGTCCGCCACGATGCGCACGGACCCGGGCACGTACTCCCGCTGCCTGATGACCCGGAACCAGCCCTCGGGCAGCGTGATCACCGCATGCTCCTCGTGCACCACCCGGCCGCCCCGGGGCAGATGCAGCAGCATCGGCCCGAACGGACCCGGCTCGCGTATCAACTCGCCCGGTCCGACGACCGCGTGGGCGTGTCCCGTGACCTCGCCGAGCGCCAGCACGAGCCGGCCCCGCGCGTCCCGCCGCTCCCTCGGCGCGTGGGCCACATGAGCCGGGACCGCTTCCTCCGCGACGGGCACGATCAGTACGTCTCCCTGCCGGTACATGGCTCTCCCCTCCGGCCGGGTGCACCGCGCACCGGCCTCATGAACGACACCGTAGGACCCACCACTGACAACGCCCCCCGCACCGCCGCCCGATCCGCCCCCGCACCGGGGTCCGTCCGCCCCGCCGACGGCGAGTGTCAGTGGCTCTTGGTAGAACTGCGGCAATCGCGAGACCGCTCAATCAACTGCCAAGGAGCATGCGCGTGTACGACGCCGACGAGATCGAGACGCTGTACGGCTTGCCCGCCCACGACTTCCCGGCCCCCGACGAGCCCCTGGACGGCCTGCCCGCCGCCGACTCCGTCGCATGGCGCGTGAGCAGCCGCGTGTACGAGGTGGACGAGGAGTGGCCCAAGGCGTTCGGGCGGTTTTGCGCCGGCGTCGACACCACCCGTGTACGGGCGCTGATCGTGGGCTCCTGGTCGGAGCCGTACGAACGTGACTCCTCCGAAGTCATCGAGGCGTTGGTGGCCGCGCGGGACCGTTTCCCGGCGCTGCGCGCGATCTTCCTCGGCGACATCGCGATGGAGGAGGCCGAGATATCGTGGATCAACCAGAACGACGTCAGCCCGCTGCTCGCCGCCTACCCGGCGCTGGAGGAGTTCGGGGTGCGCGGCGGTACCGGACTGGAGTTCACCGCGCTGCGCCACGAGGGCCTGCGCCGGCTCCAGGCGCAGGCCGGCGGGCTGCCCGCCGTGGTGGTGCGGGGGATCGGCGCCAGCGACCTGCCCGCGCTCGAACACCTCGACCTGTGGCTCGGCACCCCCGACTACAGCGGCGACAGCGAGGTCACCGACCTGGAGCCCATCCTCTCCGGCGCGCGCCTGCCGAAGCTGCGCCATCTCGCCCTGCGCAACAGCGAGATGCAGGACGCGGTGGCCGCGGCCGTCGCGGCCGCCCCGGTCGTGGCCCGGCTCGAGGTGCTGGACATGTCCATGGGCGTACTGACGGACGAGGGCGCCGCCGCGCTCCTCGGCGGACAGCCGCTGACCCATCTCCGCAGGCTCGACCTGCACCACAACTACCTCAGCGAGCCCATGCGGGACCGCCTCCGCCAGGTGCTGGAGCCGGCGGGCGTGGAGCTCGAACTGGAACGGGGCGACGCCGACGAGGACACGGAGGACGACGGCACCGTGTGGCGCTACATCGCCGTGGGCGAATGAGCCTCCCCTACGTGGCGGGACGGCGGACGGTGCGCCCGGTGCCGTCCGCGGTCCCGCCGGCCGGGTCATCGGCCGTGCCGCCGCCGCACGGCCGGCGCCTGACAGTGATCGGCAACCCCGGCAACCGCCGGGTGACGCTGTTCGCGCAGGCGGTGCGCGCGGCCGGGCTGCCCGGTCCGCGCGTCGTGCCGTGGCTCGACGTGCTGCGCGAGGGAGGCGCGGACTTCGCCGCCGACGAGATCGTGCGCCTCGACTCGCCGGGCGAGGACCCCGAGACCGACCGCCTGCTGCGGGACGTCGAGGATCCCGCCCGTGTGGAGGGCTCGGCCCGCTGGTACGCGCGCTTCACGGCCGCGGTGGGCACCCTGCGCGGCGGTGTCCGCCTGGACGACCCCGGCGACCTCGCGGTGCTGTTCGACAAACGCCGCTGCCACGCCGTCCTCCGGGCGGCCGGTGTTCCGGTCCCCGCCTCGCCCACCTCGGGAGCGGGCCCGGACGCCGCCCCGGTGCGCGGCTGGGACGACGTGCGGTCGCTGATGCGCGCCCACCGGATGCCGCGTGCGTTCGTGAAGCTCGCGCACGGCTCGTCCGCCTCGGGGGTCCTGGCCGTCGAGACGGGCGGCGGCGGCCGGATCCGGGCCACCACCTCGGTGGAACGGACCCCGGACGGCCGGCTCTACAACTCCCTCAAGGTGCGCCGCTACGAGAGCGAACAGGAGATCGCCGCGATCGTCGACGCCCTCGCACCCGACGGGCTGCACCTGGAACGCTGGCTGCCCAAGGCCTCCCAGCAGGGCCGCGCGGCCGACCTGAGGGTGGTCGTGGTGGCCGGCCGGGCCACCCACGCCGTGGTCCGCACCAGCCGTACCCCGATGACCAACCTCCACCTCGGCGGCCGGCGCGGGGATCTCGACGCGGTGCGCGAGGCGGTGGAGACCGCGGGCGCCCGCTGGGTGGACCTGCTCCAGGTGTGCGAGCGGGCCGCGGCCTGCTTCCCGCGCACCCTGTGCGTCGGCGTGGACCTGCTGCCCGCGATCGGCTGGCGCAGGGCCTTCGTCGGCGAGGTGAACGCCTTCGGCGACCTGCTGCCCGGGCTGACCGGTCTGCCCGGCAGCGGCGCGGAGGGGGCCGACACGTACGCGGCACAGGTCGCGGCCGCCCTGCACGGCCACGGCACCCAGGACCCGGCGGGCACCACCCGCCACAGCGCGCCACAACCGCAACACCTGCGACATCCGTAACGAACAGGACCACCCATGCACCAACCCACCGCACCCGGCCCACCGGCCACACCCGGTCCGCCCGGCCCACCGTCCCCCGACATGAACTCCATCGTCGGCGACCACGACATCCTGCTGGTCACCCTCGACACCCTGCGCCACGACGTGGCCGTCGAACTGGCCGAACAGGGCCGGCTGCCGAACCTCGCCCGCCACCTCCCCGGCGGCCGCTGGGAGGAGCGGCACGCGCCCGGCAGCTTCACCTACGCCTCCCACCAGGCCATCTTCGCGGGCTTCCTGCCCACCCCGGCCGGACCCGGCCCGCATCCGCGGCTGTTCGCGGCGAGCTTCGCCGGCAGCGAGAGCACCGCGCCCGGCACCTTCGTCTACGACACCCCCGACCTCGTCTCCGGACTGGCCCGGCAGGGCTACCGCACGGTGTGCGTCGGCGGCGTGGGCTTCTTCAACGGACAGGGCCCGCTCGGCTCCGTGCTCCCCGGCCTCTTCCAGGAGTCGCACTGGGAACCGGAGTTCGGCGTCACCTCGCCCCACTCCTTCGAGCACCAGATCGACCGGGCCGAGCAGGTCGTCGCCCGGCTCCCCGCCGGACAGCGGCTGTTCCTCTTCGTCAACGTCTCCGCGCTGCACCAGCCCAACTGGTTCCACCTGCCCGGCGCCACCCGCGAGGCCGGCGACACCCGGCGGACGCACGCCGCCGCCCTGGAGTACGTCGACCGGCACATCGGCCGCCTGTTCGCGGCCGCCGCCTCCCGCCGCCAATGCTTCGCCATCGTCTGCTCCGACCACGGCACCGCCTACGGCGACGACGGCTACACCGGTCACCGCCTCGGCCACCCCTGTGTGTGGACCGTGCCCTACGCCCACTTCTTCCTCGACCCCGCCGAGGCCCACCGATGACGACAGCCCCGACCCTCACGACCCCGGCCACTACCGCACCGCCGGACACCCCCTACCAGCACTACGTCTACGCCTACCCCCACAAGAGCGCCTACCGCCGGCTCCCCGACCGCCCCACCCTGACGTCCCTGTGGGCGGCGGAGGACAAGAGCGCCCTCTCCCTCTATCTGCACATCCCCTTCTGCGAAGTACGCTGCGGCTTCTGCAACCTCTTCACCCGCATCGGCGCCCCCGACGGACTCACCGGCGCCTACCTGGACGCCCTCGAACGCCAGGCCGACGCCGTGCGCGACGCGCTCGGTGACAGCGAGGACATCCGGTTCGCCACCGCCGCGTTCGGCGGCGGAACGCCCACCTTCCTCACCGCGCGCGAGCTTGAACGCCTGTGCGACATCGCCGAGTCGCGCATGGGCGCCCGGCTGGACGCGATCCCCCTCTCCGTCGAGGCCTCACCCGCCACGGCCACCGCCGACCGCCTCGCCGTCCTGGCCGCCCGGGGAGCCACCCGGCTCAGCCTCGGCGTGCAGAGCTTCGTCGAGGCCGAGGCCCGCGCCGCCGTACGCCCCCAGCGCCGCGCCGACGTCGAGGCGGCACTCGGCCGGATCCGCGACGCCCGCATCCCGGTGCTCAACATCGACCTGATCTACGGCATCGACGGCCAGACCGAGGACACCTGGCGCCAGTCCCTGGACGCCGCCCTCGCCTGGAACCCCGAGGAGCTCTACCTCTACCCGCTCTACGTCCGCCCCCTCACCGGCCTCGACCGCCACCGTGCCCTCTCCGGACCCGGCGGCGACCCGGCCTGGGACGCCCAGCGGCTGCGCCTGTACCGCGCCGGCCGCGACCACCTGCTCGCCCGCGGCTACACCCAGCAGTCCATGCGGATGTTCCGCCGCGCGGACGCCCCGTCCCAGGGCGCGGACGACTACGCCTGCCAGACCGACGGCATGATCGGCCTCGGCTGCGGCGCCCGCTCGTACACCGCCGGGCTCCACTACTCCTTCGACTACGCCGTCGGCATGCACGCCATCCGCGGCATCATCGACGACTACGTCGCCACCGAGGACTTCACCCGCGCCGAGGTCGGCCACCGGATGGACGCCCACGAGGCCCGCCGCCGGCACCTCCTTCAGTCCCTCCTCCAGGCCGAGGGCATGACCGAGAGCGACTACCGCACCCGCTTCGGACAGGCCCCCGCCGACGACTTCGGCACCGAGCTGGACGTGCTCGCCGACCGGGGCTGGCTCTCCGCCGCCGACGGCCGGCTGCGTCTCACGCCCGAGGGGCTGGCCCACTCCGACGCCGTGGGACCGCTGCTGTTCTCCCCGGCCGTGCGCGCCGCCATGGCCGCGTACGAGAGGAAGTGACCCGCCGCCCATGGACCTGACCGTCCTGTACCGGGGGCCGCTCGCCTCCTGCGACTACGACTGCCCGTACTGCCCGTTCGCCAAGCGCCGCGACTCCACCGCCCAGCTCCGCGCCGACCGCGCCGCCCTGGAACGCTTCGCGCACTGGGCCGCCGACCAGAAGGACGACCGCCTCTCCCTGCTGTTCACCCCGTGGGGAGAGGGCCTGGTCCGTTCCTGGTACCGGCGGACCCTCGCCGAACTGTCGCACCTGCCGCACATCCGCCGCGTCGCCATCCAGACCAACCTCAGCTGCCGCACCGACTGGCTCGCCGGGGCCGACCCCGACACCCTCGCCCTGTGGTGCACGTACCACCCGGGCCAGACCCCCTACGACCGCTTCCTCGGCAAGTGCCGCGAACTGGCCGACCGGGGCGTCCGGTTCAGCGTCGGCGTCGTCGGCCTGCCCGCACACCTCGACGCCGCCCGCCGGCTCCGCGCGGACCTGCCCGACCACGTCTACCTGTGGATCAACGCGGCCGAGGACCACACCTACACCGACGCCGAGGCCGGCCTCTGGACGGCCCTGGACCCCCTCTTCCCCTACAGCCGCCACCCGCACGCCAGCGCCGGACTGCCCTGCCGCACCGGCGAGTCGGTGATCTCCGTCGACGGCGAGGGCACCGTCCGCCGCTGCCACTTCGTCCGCGCCGAACTCGGCAACCTCTACGACGGCTCCTACCGCGCCGCACTGCGCCCCCGCCCCTGCCCGCTCGCCGTCCGGCCGCCCCCCCCCCCCGCCGGCGGGGGGGGCCGGGGGCCCGCCGTACCGGGTGAGCCGGTACGGCGGGCGGGACGGAACGGGCAGGAGTGCCGGCGCCCGTTCGCGAGGCGACCGGCCGGGGTGTCAGAGCGTGTGCGCCAGGCGGTCGGCCACCGCCCTGACGAACCGTCCGGGCTCCTCCGGCCGGCCGCCCTCGGCGAGCACGGCCAGGGTGTGCAGCAGCTCGGCGGTCTCCACCAGACCGCCGCGGTCCTCGCGCTCCCCGTACGCCCGGTTCAGGGCGCTCACCAGCGGGTGCCCGGCGTTGAGTTCCAGGATGCGCTTCACCTTCGGCACCTCCTGGCCCATCGCGCGGTACATGTTCTCCAGCGCGGGGGAGAGGTCGTCGGAGTCGGAGACGACACAGGCGGGGGAGGTGGTGAGCCGTGCCGACAGCCGGACGTCCTTGACCTCCGCCGCCAACTGCTCCTTCATCCAGCCGAGCAGCGCGGCGTACTCCTCGCCCTGCTTCTCGCGCTCCTCCTCGCTCTTCTCGTCCGGGACGGGGTCGACCTCGCCCTTGGCGACCGAGCGCAGCCGCTTGCCCTCGAACTCGCCGACGGTGTCGACCCACACCTCGTCGACCGGGTCGGTGAGGAGCAGCACCTCGACGTCCCGGGCACGCAGCGCCTCCATGTGCGGAGAGCTCTCGATGCTCTGCCGGGACTCGCCGGTCATGTAGTAGATGTCGTCCTGGCCGTCCCGCATCCGCTCCACGTACTCCTGGAGGGTGGTCGGCTCCTCGCCGTGCGTGCTGGCGAGGGTGGTGACGGCGAGGATCGCGTCCCGGCTGTCGGAGTCGGTGACCAGCCCCTCCTTGACCGCCGTCCCGAACTCCCGCCAGAACGTGGCGAACCGCTCGGGGCTCTTGGCCTTCATGTCCTTGAGCGAGGACAGCACCTTCTTGGTGAGCCGCCGCTGGATCATGCGGATGTGCCGGTCCTGCTGGAGGATCTCGCGGGAGACGTTGAGCGAGAGGTCCTGCGCGTCCACGACACCCTTGACGAACCGCAGGTAGGACGGCAGCAGCGCCTCGCAGTCGTCCATGATGAGGACGCGCTTCACATAGAGCTGTAGTCCGTGCCGGTAGCCGCGCGTGAACAGGTCGTGCGGGGCGTGCTCCGGGAGGAACAGCAGCGCCTGGTACTCGAACGTGCCCTCGGCCTGGAAGCGGATGGTCTCCAGCGGGGGACGCCAGTCGTGGCCGATGTGCTTGTACAGCTCGTGGTACTCGTCGTCGGACACCTCGTTCTGCGGGCGCGCCCACAGCGCCTTCATCGAGTTCAGCGTCTCGGGCGCGGCCTGCGCGTCCCCGTCCTCGCCCGCCTCGCCGCCCTCCGTCTTCGCCCCGGCCATCCGGATGGGCCAGGTGATGAAGTCGGAGTACCGCTTGACGATCTCGCGGATCGTGTACGGGGAGGTGTAGTCGTGGAGCTGGTCGTCGGGGTCGGCCGGCTTGAGGTGCAGGGTGACGGCGGTGCCCTGCGGGGCCTCGTCGACCTTCTCCAGGCTGTACGTGCCCTCGCCGCGCGAACTCCAGCGGGTGCCCTGCGACTCGCCGGCCCGGCGGGTCACCACGGTCATCTCGTCGGCCACCATGAAGCCGGAGTAGAAGCCGACGCCGAACTGGCCGATGAGCCCTTCGGCGCCGTCGGCGTCACCGCCGCCCTCCTTGGTGCCTTCCTCGGCGCTCTTCTTGGCCTCGCGCAGTTCCCGCAGGAACTCGGCGGTCCCCGAGTTGGCGATGGTGCCGATGAGCCGTCCGACCTCGTCGTACGACATCCCGATGCCGTTGTCCCGCACGGTGAGCGTCCGGGCGTCCGGGTCGGTCTCGATCTCGATGTGCAGATCGCTCGTGTCGGCGTCGAGGGTGTCGTCGCGGAGCGCCTCCAGCCGCAGCTTGTCCAGTGCGTCGGAGGCGTTCGAGACGATTTCGCGCAGGAAGACGTCCTTGTTCGAGTAGACCGAGTGGATCATCAGCTGGAGCAGCTGACGGGCCTCTACTTGGAACTCAAACGTTTCGGCCGGCATGGCTGGCGTTCACCTCACAGGTCGGGTCACCGGTATGGGTCGACGTCACTTTAAAACAGCCGGGCGGCGGGACGGATCCGTTCCCGGCGCTCCTAGGATGAGTGCGGTCGTCCCCGGGGCGGCCGGGCGGTCCACCGCCCGCCGTACCGCTCGCCTTCGCACGAGGAGATCACGTGTCCGCCGACAGCCCGTCCGCACCCGGTGACGCGTTCTGGCAGGAGCGCCGGGTCTGCTTCCTCGTCACCCCGCGTCCCGACGGGACACCGCACCAGGTGCCGGTCGGCGTCACCTACGATCCCGCGACGCGGACCGCGCGGGTCATCAGCAGCGGGGGCAGCAGGAAGGTCCGCAACGTCCTCGCCGCCGGTGCGGCGGGCGCACGGGTCGCCCTCAGCCAGGTCGACGGCCGCCGGTGGTGCACGCTGGAGGGGGTCGCCGTCGTCCGCGACGACGCCGCCTCCGTCGCCGAGGCCGAACACCGGTACGCCGAGCGGTACAAGCCGCCGCGGCCCAACCCCGAGCGGGTGGTCATCGAGGTCGCCGTCGACCGGGTCATGGGCACGGTGAAGCCGTCCGGCTGGTAGGCGCGGGATCTTCGCGCGGCAGTCAGTGGTGGTGAGTGGTGCGGGGCCGCGGCGGTCGGTGAGGTGGGCGCCGGCGGCGGTCAGTGCTGGGGGCAGCGGCGGCCCGTCCGCCGGCTGTCGGTGGCGAGGGCGATCACCTCGTCCAGTGCGCCCCGGGTGCTCACGAGGTCGTCGATCCGCCCGTCGAGCCGCCGCCGCTCGGCGGAGAGCCGGTCGAGGAGCTCCGGTGTGGCCTCGCCGTCCGCCGCGCGCGGCAGCAGCTCCCTGATCGTCCGGCTCGACAGACCCGCCGCGTACAGCCGCTGGATCAGCCGGACGCGGTCGACCGCGTCGTCCGGGTACCGGCGCCGGCCGCCGGGACCGCGCTCGGCGGCGAGCAGTTCCTGCTCCTCGTAGTACCGCAGAGCCCGCACGCTGACGCCCGTGAGGGCGGCGAGTTCGCCGATGCGCATCGATGCCTCCGGGGCGGACGGACGCCGGGGCTTGCTCCTGACGTCGACGTGAGCTTTTAGCGTAGTCCTCGCCGCATCCGCCCCCGTTGGGGTGCGGGGCGGGGCAGTGCCCTGCCCGTCCGGCGGCCTCCCCTTCTGCTTCCACCCTCCGAAAGAGGATCTTCCCGTGCCCGAAAACGACATGTCCGCTATGTCGGCAATCGATGCTCACCTCACCGCCGCCGTCCCCGTCGTCTCGGTCAAGCCGGTGACGCTGGAATCGCCCGACCGTGGTATCGATCTGCGAGTCAGGATCTCCGCGCCGGTGACCGGGGGCGCACTTCCCGTCGTCCTCTTCTCCCACGGCTACGGCTCCTCGCTGGACGGCTACGGGCCGCTGGCCGACTTCTGGGCCGCGCACGGCTTCGTGGTGATCCAGCCCACTCACCTCGACTCCCGTACCGTCGGCCTGCCCCAGGACGACCCCCGCACACCGCGGCTGTGGCGGATCCGGGTCGAGGACATGAAGCGCGTCCTGGACCACCTCGATGTGCTGGAGGCCGCCGTCCCCGGCCTCCGCGGACGTGTCGACCGGGACCGTGTCGCCGCGGCCGGGCACTCCTTCGGCGGCCAGACGACCGGCAACCTCCTCGGTCTGCGCGTCCTCGACCCGGTGACCGGGAAGGAGGAGGACGACCTGTCCGACGCGCGGATCAGGGCGGGCGTCCTCCTCGCCACGGCCGGGAAGGGCGGCGCCGACCTGACCCCCTTCGCGGCCGGCAACTTCCCCTTCCTCAACCCGAGTTTCGCCCGTATGACGACGCCGGCCCTGGTCGTCGCCGGCGACCGGGACGACTCCCCGCTGTCCCACCGGGGGCCGGACTGGATGACGGACGCCTACACCATGAGCCCGGGCGGGAAGAGTCTGCTCACTCTGGTCGGGGCCGAGCACTCCCTGGGCGGGATCCCCGGCTACGAGGCCGCCGAGACGACGGACGCGGACCCCGTGCGTGTCGCCCTGCTCCAGCGCGTCACCTGGGCCTATCTGCGCCACGCCCTCGGGATCGACGACGCGGCCTGGGCGGCGGCGCGCAGGGCGCTCGCCGGCGACGGGGGCGACGGTGCCATCGCCCGGGCCCGCCTGGAGACCAGGGAGCCGGGCGGAGCATCCGCGCGGTAGGACGTCAGCGGCGGGCCGAAGCCGCGAGCATCGGGAGCGAGATGACATCGGCCAGGGCCTGCTGGCCGGCGATGTTGGCGTGGATGCCGTCGCCGAGGTCGTACGCCGGGTCGATGCTGTTCGGCTTCACCGGGTCCGCCAGCACCTGGTCGAAGGGGAGGACGCCGTCGCAGGTGCCGGTGCAGTTGTTCCACGTCGACACGAACGTGCCGACGGTGTGCCGGTCGCGGTTGTTCCGGTCGCTGTAGCCGGGGCGGGGGGTGATGGGCGTGACGTACACCTTGATCCCCGCGTCCCGCAGCCGCTGGAAGACCTCGCGGTAGCTGGCGAGGGTCTGGTCGGCGTCGCAGCCGTCCGCGAGGTCGTTGGTGCCGTAGTAGTAGAGGACGCCGGTGACTCCGTGCAGTGCGAGGACGTCCCGCTCCAGCCGGGAGGCGGCGTCCAGGCCGCGGAGCGAGTCACCGATGCCGGGGCAGGTGGCGGCGCTGGTGGTGCCGCCGATGCCTTCGTTGGCGACGGCGAACTGACGCGAGGCGGGGAGTTCGGTGGTGATGCGCCGGGCCAGGTCGTCCGTCCAGCGCAGGTTCTCGCCCGGGCGCTCGCAGCCCGGGCCGCAGCTGGTGGAACCGGTGCCGTCCACGACCGAGCTGCCGAAGGCGACGAGGGTGCCGCGCAGCCGGGTGTTGTGCACGTCGACGGCGCTCACCAGGTAGGTGGACTCCGTCTTCTCGGTGTACGCCGCACCGCTCGCGTCGGCGGTGTGGTCGCCGGAGCCGGGCGGGGTGAGGTAGTTGGTGCGGAACGCGCTGTCGTGCCGGCCGGCGGGTGCCGTACCGGAGACGGACAGCGACACCGCGACGTCGCCCTGGGCCTTGGTGGTGAGCCGGGTGCTGTCGCTCCACACCTCGCCGTGGGCCGGGACGACGACCGTGCGCCGGCCGTCGAACGTGACGGTGCGTGGGGTGCCTTCCGTCGCGGCGCTCTTGCCGGTGGTGCGGGCCACCGTGGCCGCGTCGACGGTGAGGGGGGTGTCGCCGAAGGTGTTCTGGACGCGCACGCGCAGCGCGTCACCGCCCTGGCTGAGGTGGGTGATCATGCGCACGGACCGCTCGCGCAGCGGGGTGCCGGACAGGTGCTGCTGGGAGGTGGCCCACGAGGTGAACCAGCCGTGGTCGCGGCCGTGTTGGCCGGCGGCGGCCTCGGCGGGGGCGGCCGCGGTGGTCGCGGACGTGGCGATGACCGACGAGGCGACGGTCAGGGCCAGCGCGGCCGCGACACGTCTGGTGCGGCGGGTCCGGGCGGGGTGGAGCACGCGGGCGAACAGTGGACGCATGGGGGTGCCTTCCGACGTGAGCGGACGGGTGCGGTCATCTGCGCGCGGGCCATGGGGCGGATCCGTTCCGGGCCACTGTGACGACTTCCGCATCCTAGACACCATCGCCCCACCCCGAAACAGTGCGTGGACGCACCGACGGCGCGGGACGAAGCACGGTTGAGAGGGCGTGCGACAGGGGAGGACTGGGCATGACAGCGCCGCACCATGTCCGGCGAACGCAGGGGTGGGGAGGCGTGGTTGAGGGAAATGACCGAGCTCGCGGAACGGGTCGCGCTCATCGACGCCCGCATCGAGCCCATCGCCACGCGACCGGTGGACATGACCGACCCGGAATGGCCGCGCGCCATGCGGGAGGCCCCGCACCCGCTGGACGAGGCGGGGGTCAGGGCCGAGGCCGAGACGGCGCTGCGGGAGGTGCTCCGCTGCTACGAGGAGGGCGACGAGGACACCCGGGCGGCCCTGCGCGCGCTCCTCGCCCGCTGCGACTCCTTCCGCTGGGCGACGTCGCTGCCCTTCACACCCACGGCCGAGGGCTTCACGCGGCGTCTGCTGGAGCTGTCCGTCCAGGACCAGGGCGGTGACACCCGGGACATGATGGTCGACCTGAACGATCTGTGCGCACAGGCACGGGACGCCGGTGTCGACATCCGGCCGCTGCTCCTGGACGCGGCCGCGCTCTCCAGCGACGTGGACAGGTACGGGATGGGCTCCACCCGGGGAATTCTGCGCCGGGCGGCGGCGAGGGAGCCCTACGGGCTCTGGTGACGGCGGGCGCGGCGGGGTGCCGTCGCCACGCCCGCCGTGGGGCCCTGGTGTCAGGTCCGCGTCACCGGGGCCTGGAGTTCGGTCACCCAGGCGTCGCGGTCCTCGGGGCACTCCAGGTTGATCTCGCGGGGGTAGCCCGTCGGGCGGTAGCCGTGGGCGTCGGTCCAGTGGGCCAGGGTCTGGGCGGTGGAGAGGACGGTGTCCATCGAGCCGCGGTGGACGATGGTGGCCGCCTGCTCCAGGGCAGGGAGGTCGAGGATCCGGAAGTCGCCGTCCTGGAGCGGGGCGGAGACCTGGACGGCGGCGTGGACGGTGATCCGGCCGCCGCCCTCCGGGGCGTCCTCGTAGTACGCGACACCGGGCCCCGTCGGCGTGACGCCCGCCGCCTCCAGGCGCCGGAACAGTTCGTCGTAGAGCGGGCCGATGACCGGGCCGATGTGCTCGGGCCCGAAGCTCGCGGCGGTCGCGGTCAGTTCCGCCACCCGGAGGGTGGGGACGGCGGTGAGGACGACGTCGTTCGTGGGCATGTGCCCCTCGCTCTCGATCGCTCGGAGCCTCGCCTCGACCTGGACCAGCCGCGCCCGCGTCTCGGCCACGGCGGCCTCCAGTTCGGCCCGCCGCAGCCGCAGCATGCCGCGCAGCTCCTCGGCGCCCAGCTTCTCGTCGACGATGTCCCGGACCTGGCGCAGGGTGAAGCCGAGGTCCTTCAGCGCGACGATCCGGTTGAGGCGGGCGAGTTGGCCGGCGGTGTAGTGGCGGTAGCCGTTGACGGGGTCGACGTGGGCCGGGCACAGCAGACCGGTCGCGTCGTAGTGACGCAGCATCCGGACCGAGACGCGGCCGTGCCGGGCGAAGTCTCCGATGGTGAACATGATGTCTCCGAGTGGACCGCCTGACACGGTGTGAGGGTCAAGCGCCGCCCGGTGACCGGGTCGTCCCGGCGTGGGTCAGTGCTCCCGGTGCTCCGCGCGCACGCCGTCGATCGCGATGTCCAGGAGCCGGCGCGCCTGTTCGTCGTCGTCCTGGTGCTCGGTGGCGAGTGAGATGGTGCTGACGAGTGCGAGCAGATCCTCGATGCGGATGCCGGGGCGGGCCGCGCCCGACCGCTGTGCCTGGCGCAGCAGTTCGCCGGCCGCGGCGGTGATCATCGTGATGCAGCCGTCCTGCTGCCGCACCGGCCCCGGGTCCCGGCCGTCGTGCACGAGCGAGGCGACCAGACCGCGGCTGGTGGCCGCGTAGGCGTTGAAGTCCCGCAGCCAGGAGAAGAGGGCGGTGCCGGGTTCGCTCTCCCGCGCGTACTGGTGCGCCTTGGCGCAGAGGGCCTCGACGCGGTCGCGGAAGACGGCGTCCAGCAGCGACCACCGGGAGGGGAAGTGCCGGTGCAGGGTCGCCGAGCCGACCCCCGCCCGGCGGGCGATCTCTTCCAGCGAGGCACCGGCTCCATGGGCCGCGAACGCCTCGTGGGCGGCGGCGACGATGCGCTCGTGGTTGCGCCGGGCGTCGGCGCGCAGGGGCCGTCGCGCTGCGGTGTCGGGCACGGTCACTTCCCGCCTTTGCCAAGTGGGGCACGTCTCCCGGTAGCCTAGCGGACCGGGAGTGGGGTCCCACCCCACTTATGTCCCGTGAGGGCGAGGAGATGCCATGCGTGCGGTGCGGTACGACCGGTACGGACCCCCCGAGGTATTACGGATCGTGGAGGTGCCCACGCCCCGGCCCGGACCGGGAGAGGTGCTCGTCGAGGTGCACGCCGCGTGCGTGTGCGCGGCGGAGACGTTCTTGCGCGCGGGCGGACTGCGCCGGGTCGGCCGCGCGTCCTTCCCCCGCGGCACGGGAACCGGCTTCGCCGGCCGCGTCGCGCAGGTGGGCGACGGGGTGGACGGCCGGCGGGCGGGCGACGCGGTGTGGGGGCTCATGCCGCACATGACGTTCGGGGCCGTCGCCGAGTACGTCGTCGTGCCCGAGCGGCGCCTCGCCGGCGCACCGGAGAACCTGGACCTGACGCAGGCGGCCGCGCTGCCGGTGTCGGGCACCACGGCCGTCACCGCGCTGACGGACAAGGCCGCCCTCGCCGCCGGCGAACGGCTGCTGGTGCGCGGAGCCGCCGGGGGCGTCGGCAGCGTCGCCGTCCAGCTCGGCAAGGCGCTCGGTGCCGAGGTCACCGGCCTCGCCGGGGCCCGCAACCTCGACCTGGTCAAGGAGCTCGGCGCCGACACCGTCCTTGACTACCGCACGACCCGCCCGGCGGACCTCGGCCGCTTCGACGTCGTCCTCGACGTGGTGGGTACGGACCTCGGCGCCTACCGGGCGCTGCTGACTCCGCGGGGCCGCATGGTCGCCCTCGCCTTCGACGCGGAGCACCTCATCGGCTCCATGCTCGGCCTCGTCCTGCGGGCCGCCGTCTCGCCCCGACGCCTCAAGTGCTTCAGCAACAACCCGTCCGCCGAACGGATCGCCGAACTCACGCGGCTCGTCGAGGCGGGCAGCATCCGCCCGGTCGTCGACACGGTCCTCCCGCTCGCCGACATCGCGGAGGCCCACCGCAGGCTCGAGGCGGGCGGTGTGCGCGGCAAGTACGTGATCGACCTGCGGCAGTCGTGACCGGGGCGGAGACGTGACACACGCCGAGGCGTGACCCGCCCGGGGACGTGACTCCGGCGATGTGACCGGCATCACTCGGGAGGGAAAACCTGTCGCCGCCGCCCCGCGTCTAGAAGGCGTGAGATCAGGAAGGAAGACACCGGGCGAGCTGGACGAGGAGGGGCTTGTCCGGCTCGTGGCCAGGGGTGACCGGGGCGCGTTCGAGGAGCTGTACCGGCGGACCGCGCCGTCGCTGGCGGTGCGGTTGCGCCGGCGGTGTGCGGACGAGCAGATCGTCGCCGAGGTGATGCAGGAGACGTATCTCGCGGTCTGGCGCGCGGCGGGCGCGTTCACCGGGAGCGCGGCAGGAGGCACGGCCGTCGGCTGGCTGTGGACGATCGCCGCGCGCCGCCTCGTCGACGCCTTCCGGCGCCGCGCCCATCACGCGGAGCCGCCGCCCGCCGCCGCCCCGCGCACCGCGGCGCCCGCCGCCGAGGAGGAGGCGCTCGCGGCGACCGTCGGCGGCGACGTCGGGGACGCGCTGCGGTGCCTCGCGCCGGAGCTCCGGCAGGTGTTGCAGGCCCTGGTGCTCGACGGCATGTCCGTCCGCGAGACCGCGGTCCTGCTCGGGCTGCCCGAGGGAACCGTCAAGACCCGCGCCCGCCGGGCCCGGCTCGCGATGCGGAAGGCACTGACATGAGTGGGGAACACGCGTCGGAACGGAGCATCGACGCCTACGCGCGCGGTGTCACGGACGCCCTCGCCGACGACGAGGTGTGGGCCCTGGAGGCCCATCTGGAAGGGTGCCGGGTCTGCCGCGACCGGCTGTCGGACGCCGTGGCCGCACGGTCCCCGGCCGTGACGGCACTGGTCGACACCGTGTGGTCGGGGCTCGAACCCCGGCTGGCCGCCACGCCCGTGATGCCGTACCGGCGGCGGTGGTCCGCCCTGCTGTCACGGTGGATGACACCGGTGATGGTGCCGTGGCTGGCCATGGTGGTGAGCGTGACCCTGCTCGCGCTGCTGCTCGACCGGATCGGCACCGGCACCGGCGAGGCGCCGCTCGTCCTGCTGCTGGCGCCGGTCCTGCCCGTACTCGGCGTCGCCGCGTCGTGGTCGCGCGGCCTGGACCCGGCGTACGAGCTGACGGCCTCCGTGCCGAGGGCGGGACTGCGGCTCGTGCTGCGGCGCACCGCGTCCGTGCTCGCCGTGGTCGTCCCCGCGCTGCTCGTGGGCGGAGGGGCGACGGGGGTGACGGCCGGACAGTGGCTGCTGCCCTGTCTGGCGTTCACCACGGCGACCCTGGCGCTCGGCGGCGTCATCGGCGTGACCCGTGCCGCGGTGTCCCTGGTGGCCGTGTGGGCCGCCGTGATCGCGGCGCCGACCCTGGCCGCCGGCCGTACCACCGCCGCCCTGGGGACGGACGCGCTGCCCGTGTGGGCACTGCTCCTCGCCCTCGGCACCGCAGTCGTACTCGCCCGCAGAAGCGCGTACGCCGAACTGGCGGCCCACCGATGACGACGACAGCGATCACGACCACATCGACGACGACGGCAACAAGGAGGAACCCCCGTATGACGCCCGCAGTGAGCGCGGCCGATCTCGCCCCCACGGCGTACGCCTGGCAGATCCGGGCCGCCGGACTGAAGGTCAGGGCCGGCCGGAAACGCATGGCGGTCGACGGGCTCGACCTGTCCCTCGGCACCGGCGTGCACGGTCTGCTCGGCCCCAACGGCGCGGGCAAGACCACCCTCATCCGGGCGCTGGCCACCGTGCTGCGCCCCGCCGACGGCACCCTGGAACTGCTCGGCGAGTCCGTGGGCGGCAGGGGCGAACACCGTGCGCTGCGCCGGCGGATCGGCTATCTGCCGCAGGAGTTCGGCTACTACAAGCGCTTCACGGTGCGCGAGTTCGTCGAGTACATGGCCTGGCTGAAGGAGGTCCCCAAGGCGGACATCCCCGCCGCTGTGCAGCGCGCGGTGGAGCGCGTGGGTCTCGCCGACCGCGCGGACGCCCGGATGAGGACGCTGTCCGGCGGCATGGTGCGCCGGGTCGGCATCGCCCAGGCCCTCGTCAACGACCCGGCGGTCCTGCTCCTCGACGAACCGACGGTCGGCCTGGACCCGGCGCAGCGGCTGCGGTTCCGCGAACTGCTCCAGGAACTGGGCGCCGACACGTGCGTCGTCGTCTCGACCCACCTGGTCGAGGACGTGGGTGCCGCCTGCACCCACGTGGTGCTCCTCGCGGAGGGACGGCTGGTCTTCCAGGGCACCCCGGACGGACTGGCCGCGGCCGGCGGCCCCGAACACGTGGGCGACAGCCCGCTGGAACGCGGCTACTCGGCGCTGCTGCTGGACTCCGGCCGGGGAAGGTCCGGAAAGTCCGGCCGGGAAGGAGGCTCCTGGTGAACGCCCGTGTCCTGCGCACCGAGTTGAGGCGCTCCGTCGCACCCTGGGCCGGCGCCGTCGTCCTCACGGGCGCGCTCGCGTTCCTGTACCTGATCGACGGCTCCTGGTGGCGGGGGAGCACGGCGTGGACGGCCCAGTGGACGTCGCTGGCCCTGTGGAGCCGCGCCCTCCTCTTCTACCTCTGGCCGCTCACCGTGGGCCTCGGCGCGTTGCAGGGGCTGCGCGACCACCGCGCGGGGATGCCCGAGCTGCTGACCAGCACCCCCAGGCCCGCCCGGCACCGCGCGGCCGTGCTGACCGGCGCGACGGCGCTCACCCTCGTCTGCGCCTCCGCCGTCCTCGTCCTCGTCGGCGGCGTCCAGGTGCTCGGCCACAGCGACTACACGCACCTGCGGTGGCTGCCGATCTCGCTGGTGGGTGTGCTGTTCCTCGTCGCGGGCGCCGTCCTGGGCATGGGCGTCGCACGCACCCTGCCCTCCGTCATCACGCCGCCCGCACTGGCCATGGCGGCCTTCGCGTTCACCGTCCTGATGAACGCCTCCCTGGGGCGTACGCAGACGACCACCTCGGCCGGCGTCACGGGCTCGGAGCCGAAACGGGTCTCCCTGCTGTCACCGACGGTGGACGAGGTGCACAGCGTCTTCGTCACGCTCTCCGCCGCCGTGCACGTCGGCCAGACGCTCTGGCTGCTCGGCCTCGCCGCGACCGGCTTCGCCCTGCTGGTCGCCACGACCGCGCGCACCCGGTTGCTCGCCGTGACACCCGCACTGGCGGGCGCGGTGCTCGCCCTGCTCGTCCTGCCCTCCGACCCGCACCGGATGTACGTCGTCGACACGAGTGCCGCGGCACCGGTGTGCGACGGACCGGTGTGCGTGGCCAGGGCGCACCGCACGCGGCTGGACGACCTCGCGGGCCCCGGCAAGGAGGCGCTGCGCCTGCTGCACCGCTCCCTGGGCGACCGCGCCCCGGACACCGTCCGGGAGAACACCGCCGTCCCGCCGGACGGCACCACCCCGCGGTGGTCCCGCGAGACCGTGCTGTTCGGCTTCGACGACGACCTCGTCCGCGAGGCGAAGGGCGAGGAACTCACCCGGGCCCTGATCGCGCAGGGCATGGCACCGGGGTGCACCCCCGTCGGCTGGAGCAGCGTCGGCGGAGACCTGTACGCGCAGGCGGTCGCGGTGGGGTGGGTCCTCGGGGACCTGAAACCGTTCCCCGCCGGGGAGTCGGAGAACCTGCGCCGCCAGGTCGACGCCCAGGCCCGCCCGGTGTGGAAGAAGCTCGAGGCACTGCCCCGGGCCGAACAGCTCACCCGCGTCAACGCCATGCGCACCGCCGCGCTCTCCTGCCACGGCGACGCGTTCGACGCGCTCAAGGGGGGCGGGTCCCGGTGAGATGGCTGACGCTGTACGCACGCTCGCGCCGGGTGCCGGCCTCGCTCGCCGTCCTGCTGGTGAGCGCCCTCGCGGTGTCGGCGCTCGACCAGGACCCGGCGGGGGATCCGCGACTGCCTCTGCTCGGCCTCGCCACCGGCGCGATGGCGGCCTCGGTCGGCCTCGGCGGCCAGGACCTCGCACTGGACCGGACGGCCGCGATCCGCTGGGCCCCCCGCCGGGCCGCGCATGTGCTGCTCGCCGCCGCGGCCGTCGGCGCGGTGCCGGCGGCCGGCGACCCGGCCACCACGGCGTTCGTCCTCCGCGACGCCGCGGGCCTGCTGGGACTGGCCGCCCTGGGCGCGGCACTCACGGGCGCGCAGTACGCCTGGGCCCTGCCGTTCACCTGGCTCGCCCTCACCCTCTTCGCCCCGCCCCCGGCCGGCACACCGATGCGGGCCGCCACCTGGCTGCTGCAACCCCCCGACAGCACGGCGGCCACCTGGACGGCGGCGGCCCTCACCCTCACCGGCACGACGGCCTACGCCCTCGCGGGCCCGCGCCGGTAGCCGACGGTCAGCCACCGCCGGAGCGGTGCGCCGCGGCCGCGTCCTCCAGCGCCGCAAGCCCCGCGGCGACCAGCGGATGGCCGGAGCTGCCACGCCGTACGGCGGTCAGCAGCCGCCGTACGGGAACCGGCTCGCCCACCAGGGGCACCCGGACGACCGGGTGCCGGGGCAGCGGCACGATCCGGGGCACCAGACAGACACCGAGCCCCTCCGCGACCAGCGCGGAGACCGCGTACCACTCCTTCACCCGGTGGACGACGCGCGGAGTGAAACCGGCGGCCGCACACGCGGCCGTCACCAGAGGGGATGCGCCTGCTGACCCTCGTCCGCGCCGCTGACCGGGATCGCGGTGGCGGTGCTCTCGGCCGTGGTCCCGTACTCGCTCGAACTGGCGGCGTTGCGGCGGCTGCCGGCGCGGACGGTCGGTGTGCCGGCCGGTCTCGAACCGGCGAGTGCGGGCCTCGCCGGGGTGCTCGTTCTCGACGAGAACCTGGGGGCGGTGCAGTGGGCGGGGCTGGTCTGCGTGGGCGTGGCGGGCGCGGGTGCGGTGGTCCCGCGGGGGAGGGGGCGCGGGGAGGCGGGGATCATCGGACCAGGCCGGCCAGCAGCAGGTCGAGCAGGCGCTCGGCCTGGGCGCGCTGGTGGGGGGCGCCGGTCACCAGGGTGACGCCCGCGAGGGCCATGAGGATGTCGGGGGAGGGCACGTCGTCACGGAGTACTCCCTGGGCGACGCCCGCCAGGCGGAACTCCTCGATGGCGCCGGTCAGTTGCTCGCGCGTGCGGGAGCCCAGGCGCTCGTCGTCCCGCAGGAGGGCGTTGAGGGTGTCGGCCATGCCGTGCTTGGCGACGAGGTAGTCCAGTACGCGGGACATCCAGGTCCGCAGGGCGCGGTCGGCGGGGAGTCCGGCGAGCAGGTCCGGCGCCCCGGCGGCGAGCCGGGCCGTCTCGTAGCGGTAGGTCGCGTCGACGAGCTGCTCGCGGGTCGGGAAGCGCCGGTACAGCGTGCCGATCCCGACGCCCGCGTCCTTGGCGATCGACTTCAGGGTCGCGGCGGCGCCGTCCCGGGCGAAGGCCCTCGCGGCGGCGGCCAGCAGCTTGTCCTCGTTGGCCCGTGCGTCGGCACGGACCGGCCGGCCGGATGACTCGGACATGCGGGTGTTCTCCCTCTGGGCTCTCGTTCGACACGCGGGTGCTCCCCGCTCACGGCTCTCGCTCGACGTCCGGCTTGCTATGCGGAGTCGGCTCCGCTTAGTGTGACGGCTCAAAAGCGGAGCCGACTCCGCTTGGGTGTCACGGTAGCAGCCGGCCATCTGCCACTGCCGTGCCGCCACCGCAGCCACCGGAGGGTCCACGCCATGCAGTACCGCACGCTGGGCAGTACCGGCGTCCAGGTCAGCTCGTTCTGCCTGGGCGCGATGATGTTCGGTCAGTGGGGGAACCCCGACCACGACGACGCGGCCGGCATCATCCGCACGGCGCTCGACGCGGGCGTCAACCTCGTCGACACCGCCGACGTGTACTCCGGCGGCGAGTCCGAGGTCATCGTCGGCAAGGCGATCGCCGGACGGCGCGACGACGTCGTCCTCGCCACCAAGGTGTCCAGCCCCATGGGCCCCGGCCGCAACGAGCGCGGCGCCTCACGGCGCTGGATCGTCAAGGCCTGCGAGGCGAGCCTGCGCCGCCTGGGCACCGACCACATCGACCTCTACCAGGTGCACCGGCCCGACCCCGCGACCGACCTCGACGAGACCCTGGGCGCCCTCTCCGACCTCGTCCGGGCGGGAAAGATCCGCTACGCCGGCTCCTCGACTTTCGCCCCCTCGGCGATCGTCCAGGCGCAGTGGACCGCCGAACGACGGCAGCGCGAGCGCTTCGTCTGCGAGCAGCCGCCGTACTCCCTCCTGGCCCGGGGCATCGAGGCCGACGTCCTGCCCACCTGCGAGACGTACCGGATGGGCGTGCTCACCTGGAGCCCGCTGGCCGGCGGCTGGCTCTCCGGCCGTCCGCGCCGGGACGCGGCCGGCCCGACCAGCCACCGCACCCGCACGATGCCGTTCCGCACCACCCTCTCCCACTACGACCTCGGCATCCCGGGCAACCGGGCCAAGCTCGACGCCGTCACCGCGCTCGACGGCATCGCCGCCGAGGCCGGTCTGACGCTGATCCAGCTCGCCCTCGCCTTCGTCACCACCCACCCCGCGGTCACCGCGGCGATCATCGGCCCGCGCACCGCCGAACAGCTGGACGGCCAGCTGAGCGCCGCCGACATCGTCCTGGAGCCCGCCCTGCTGGACCGCATCGACCGCGTCGTCGCACCGGGCACCGACCTCAACCCCGAGGACACCGGCTACGCGGCCGGGATCCTGGCCGACCCGCAGCGCCGCCGCCGCGCCGCCGTGCGGTGACCCCCGGCGAGCCGGCCCGCCGGCGCACCCCGCCTCATGTACGGCGGCCGTGCTCACCTACGACGCCCGCGCTCACGTGCGGCGCCCGTGCGACGGCCCCACCAGGCGGTCGCCGGAGAGCAGCGTGCCGGCCTGCTTGAGGTGCCGCAGCACGGGGGAGACCTCCATGCTCTGCAACCCGGGCAGGGAGCCGACGCGGTCCGAGGTGAACTCGAAGAGTTCGTCGAGATCCCGGCAGTGCGCCACGGCGTGGACGTTGGACGGCCCGGAGACGGCCGCGGCGAAGGCGATCCCCGGTTCCCGCGCGAGGGCGCGCCCCACCTCCTTCACCGCCGACGGATGCACCCGCAGCCACAGATTGGCCCGCGCGTGATACCCGAGGGCGGCCGCGGCGATCTCCACGTCGATGTGGACGGCCCCGCGCCGCAGCAGGGCGTCCAGGCGGCGGGAGACCCGCCCCGGCGTGGAGTCCGCCGCCGCGGCGAGGTCGACGAGACTGGCCCGGCCGTCCACCGCGAGGGCCACGCAGATCCGTTCGTCCCCGGCCGTCAGCACCACCGGCTCACGGGCGACGACGGGGACCTCGGCGAAGGGAGAGCCGTTACTGCCGAGCAGAGCCTCCTGCTCCGGCGACAGCACACCGTCCAGCGCCGCCCAGTAGTGGCCGCGTCCGCCCAGGAACTGACGGAGCATCGCGAAGGCGTTGATGTCGAGCACCGCCGCCGTGCGCGGCAGCCGCCGGCCGAGCAGCTCCTCGCGCTGCTCGCGGCTCCGTGACTGGATCGCGCAGGTGATCTCGTAACCGGCCGCGCTCAGGGCCACCCAGTTGACGTCCTCGCGCCCGGCGAGCGCCTCGGCGATCGCCGCGACACTGCCCGGCCGGCAGCGCAGCCGCACCAGCCATCTGCTCTGCCCCAGCGCCCCCGGATTGACCACCCCGGCGACCCGCAGGACACCCTCGGCGCGCAGCCGCCGGTACCGGCGGTTGACGGCACTCTCGGTGAGACCGACCGCGCCCGCGATCGCGGCGAAGGACGCCCGCGGAGCGATCTGCAATGCGCGGATGATCCGCACATCCTCGGGCTGTACGGCGAAGGATTCCGACATGGAGGCACCCGGCATGACGGGAATCCTACAGAAGTGCTCCTCCGGCTCGTTCCGGCGACGGGGACGCGCACAGACTGGCCGCATATCACCGGCTGCCGAACGAACAGGACACCTCATGCCGTCGACCACCGAGAACCCCCGGAGCCCCCGGAACCCGCAGAGCCCGGACGCGCCCACCGCACTCGTCGTCGGCGCCTCGCGCGGCCTCGGCCACGCGATCGCCGCCGAACTCCTGGAGCGGGGATGGAACGTCATCGGCACGGTCCGTGACACCACCGCCCGCACACCCCTGCACGACCTCGCCGACCGGTCCGGCGGGCGCGTCACCGTCGAACACCTCGACATCAACGAACCCGCCCACCTGCCACCCCTGCACGCACGCCTCGCCCCACGCCGTCTCGACCTGCTCCTCGTCAACGCGGGCACCACCAACAACGTGGACACCCCGATCGGCGCGGTACCGACGGCCGACTTCGTCGACATCATGGTCACCAACGCCCTCAGCCCGATGCGCGTCATCGAGGCGCTGGAGGATCTCGTGTCCGACACCGGGCTCATCGGGGCGATGTCCTCCGGGCAGGGCAGCATCACCCACAACACCAAGGGCGGCCGCGAGGTCTACCGGGGCAGCAAGGCCGCCCTCAACATGTTCATGCGCGGCTTCGCCGTCCGGCAGTCCGGGACCGACCGCGCCCTCGTCCTCATGGCACCGGGCTGGATCCGCACCGCGCTCGGCGGACCCGACGCGCCGTACACCCTCGAGGAGAGCACCCCCCTGATCGTCGACGTCCTGCTCTCCCGGCTCGGCACCCCCGGCCTGGCCTATCTGGACCGGACGGGCGCGACCGTGCCCTGGTGAGCGGCGCGGCGGCCCCCGGCGCGACAGGGCGCATCCCGGTGCCGGTCACGTCAGCAGGGTGCGTCCGACGAGGAAGACGTTCAGCGCGCTGATCTCCCGCCGCGGCGACGAGGAGCGCCTGGTCGACCTGGACGCCTCCCGGCTGTCGGTCGCCGAGCGGGTGCATGTCGACCCGCACACCGCCGCACGGAACGCCGTCGCCCTCGCGAGCGACTCCGCCGACGCACCGCCCGACCCGGAGATCCCGTCGCTGCTGCGCGAGGAACTGCTGCCCGGCCGGCCCGAGGAGTGGCTGCTGGACGCGCGGGAGCACTTCCACCAGACCCGGCTGCACGCCTAGGAGGCCGTCAGCCGCCGCCACCGTCACCAGGGCCGGATGTGCACGGCCCTGATGTACGCCATGGCGGCCGTCGAGGCGGAACCACTGCAGGAGAGCGCCCATCGCGAGATCACGGCGGTCCACCTCGCCGAGGGCAACACGACCGAAGCGCTGCGGCACTTCGAGGCGTACCGTCGCCGGCTGCGTGGCGAGCTGGGGCTGCCGCCGTCCACCGGCTACCGGAAACTGCTGTCCCCCTGCCTCGGCAGGCCCCTCGACGTCCGCGACTGACCGGCCCGCCACCGGTCACCGGCAACCGGGTGGGCATACGGTGGCGCGGCACAGGTCTGCCTCACCGCGCTCCGTCGGCCGGCCGGCCCACGGCTCCGCGCGCGGTACCGCCGGGTCCGTCGCCGTCCGCCACGAGCGCCGGGCCCCAGCCGTGGCGCACCACCGCGTACCTCTCTCCGTCCGCCGGAGGCCGTGTCCACGAGCGGGTGGTGAAGGTGTGCATCCGGCTGTGCACGAGGGCCCGACGCGGCAGCCGGACGCCGAACTCCTCGCCCACCGCCGCCAACAGCGCCTGCTCCACTGCGGAGTCCACCCCCGGCTGCGCGAAGAACCGGCCCGGCTCCAGGGCCTCCGGTATCGCGCCGCTCGTACGGATCTCCCCGCCCTCGTAGGTGAACGCGTAGTCCTCAATGCCGTCCCGCGCCACCGACAGATGGAAGAATGGCTTCCCGTGCCGCGCCCTCAGCCCGCCCCACACCACCACCGCTCGGGTCCCCTCGCTCGCCGCGCCCGCCGGGGAGACGAAACGCTGCCCGTCGAACGGGGCGGGTTCCGCGTCGAAGGCGAAGCTCCAGCCGGGGCCCGCCCTGCCGACGGCCATGACCGCCTTGTCGTCGTAGGAGGAGAACTCGGTTCTGTTGTCCCGCGCCCGGCAGGCGTCCCACAGGGTCATGGGTTCCTTCAGCGTGGCGCCCTCGTCGCCGAGGCGCCCGGGCAGGTCCTCCGGTCCGACGCCCTCGACCAGTACGAACCGGTAGGCCGTGCGCCGGCTGCCCGGGCCCGGCTCCGCGAGCCACGCCAGGCCGCCCGGGTCCGTCCCGGCCGCCGGTGACGGAGCCGCGCCCTGCTGTCCGCCTCTCGGCGTGGACAGCAGTTCCTCGCCCCGCTCCGGGGTCAGCAGGGGGCCGAGCAGCGGATCTGCCACCCACGCCAGCGGTGCCAGGTGGTCCGGTCCCAGCGGTTCCCACAGGGGCAGGGCGCGCATCAGCGTCCGCCACGCCTCGTCGGTGTCGCCCCACCGCGCCAGCTCCCGCGCCCGCTCGACCGCCTCACCGAACGGCCCGCCCGGCGTGTACCGATACGTGCCGTTCCGCACCTGCTCCAGCGTCGCGTAGGCGCGTGACACCAACTCCTCGTCGCCGCCGCGCAGGTGGTGCTTCAGCGTGGAGTCGTCCCGGTACGAGGTCGCCGCCTGCTCGCCCACCAGCGGCGGCAGCAGTTCGGGCGCGTACCTCGGATCCGTCACGAGGCCGTCGAAGTACACCATGTACGTGCGGCCCAGCAGGCGGCGTATCTGGTCGCCGAGTCCGGTGGCCCGCGGTCTGCCGTACTCCTTGGCCTCGTCGAGCGCCCGCAGGGCCGGCTCCCAGTTCCCGCGCAGTGCGTCGAGCCGGGCCTCCTCCACCGCGGCGTCGAGTTCGCGTGTCGTGTCGTTGACGAACTCCGGCTCGCCGTCCGCCCGGTGCGCCCGGTGCGCCCGGTGCGCCCGCAGACTGTGGAACTCCCGGTGCATGTCGCGCATGTACTCCCAGAAGCCCGCGTGACGTGTGGGCGGGGCGGCGCGCCAGCCGGCCCAGGTGTACACGGCCCACTCGCCGTCCTCGTCCACGTCCTCGGGGGCCATGAGCACGTAGAGCGCGTCCGAGTCGACGTCCAGTTGCAGCCCGCTCCGCCAGATGCCCGCCTCCCGCCGTTCCTGGGGAGTGGCGTCCTCCTCCAAGTACTCCTCGAAGTCGTCGGCGAGTCCGGAGTCGTTGTCGTGCCAGCGGGCCTTGGCCGTGCCCGCGAGCAGGGACACGAAGCCGCCCGCGTGCCGCCAGCCGTCGGTGACGGCGAGGAACTCCCGGTACGACGGAGGCATCCGACGGCCGAGACGCGCCTCCATGGCGGTGATCCGCTCCTCGGAGGCGGGCGGGAACCCCAGCCACCGCGCCTGCCGGGCGGCCTCCTCGTCCTCGTCCTCACTCTCGCCGTCCAGGGAATCCGCCCACTCCCCGCTCCACTTGAGCAGGAAGGGCCGCCAGTCGAAGTGCGTGGTCTCCGTCATGCCCCGGATGCTGCCACCCACCACTGACAACGCCCCGGTGGCCGCCGCGCCCGCGGGCTCTCCCGCTGCCACAGCTTCTGCCGCGTCTCTTGACACGTTGTCATGAACGCCCGGACACTCCGTGCGTGGGAGAGCGCTCTCCCAGCTTCTCCCAGTCTCTCCCGGCCTCTCCCACGCTCCCCAGCCCCCCCGCGACCCCATGACCCATCACGACCCATCACGACCTCCCTCACCCCCACCCAGGAGGTTTCCATGCCACGCAGATCCAAGGTTCTCTCCGGAACGCTGATCGCGGGCGCGCTGCTGTGCGCCACGCTCGGCGCCGGCGGCATCGCCGCGACCGCCGGAGCGGCGGCCCCCGGCACGACGGCCCCCGGCACGACGGCCCCCGCATCGCACACCGCCGCCCACTCCGGCAGCGCGGGCGACTCCGGCCACGCCATGGCCGCGTCCATGAAGTCCACCGCCTCCTCCCCGGACGACCCCGACGGCGACGGCTACATCCCGGCCGACCCGCCGGTCACCGGCGTCACCCCGTCGACGCAGAACCCGCCGCACCGCTACTTCCACGAGTTCCAGGCCAACTGCGGCGTCACCCACACCGCGCCCGACGACCCCATCGTCTTCCCGCAGCAGCCGGGCAAGTCCCACGACCACACGTTCATGGGCAACACCACCACCGACGCCTACAGTTCGACCGCCTCACTGGCCGCGGGCGGCACCACCTGCAAGGCCCCGGGCGACCTCTCCGGCTACTGGATGCCCACCCTGCTGAACGACGGGAAACCGGTGCTCCCGGTCGGCCCCCAGACGATCTACTACAAGGCCGCCGTCACCGACTACACCAGCGTCCGCCCCTTCCCCAAGGGACTGCGGTTCGTGGTCGGCAGCCCGATGCAGAGCGCCGCCGAGTTCCGCGACCACCCCGGCTTCGTCGAGGGCTGGGAGTGCGGTGACAGCTACTTCAACACCGAGTTCCCGGCGAACTGCCCGAACCGTGCCGACGTCCAGCTCAACATCCGCTTCCAGGCTCCCAGTTGCTGGGACGGCAGGTACCTCGACACACCCGACCACAAGAGCCACATGGCCTACCCGGTGGTCAAGCCCGGCACCAACGACAACATCTGCCCCGCCGACCACCCGGTGGCGCTGCCGATGATCGAGTTCAAGATGGCGTTCCCGGTCAACGGCGACATGTCGCGGGTCACGCTGGCCAGCGGCTCCGGGCACAGCTTCCACTACGACTTCTTCAACGCCTGGGACGACGCCACGCTGAAGGCGCTGGTCGACCACTGCCTCGTCGGCGGACTCCAGTGCGACGCGCGCGGCTACGACCAGACGCACCCGGAGGCGGGAGCGGCACTCGACGAGAACTACCGGCTCCCGTAACCACGCCCCCGAGAAGGACACCGTGACCCCACCACGCACCCGTACCCGCCGCCTCCTCGCCCCCCTCACCGTGGGCGCCCTCCTGGCCGGCGCCCTGGCGGCACTCCCCGCGACCGCGGCGCACGCCGCCGGCAGCGTCGTCAAGGTGACCGGCTCCCAGGGACACTGGCAGCTCACCGTCGACGGCAGCCCCTACCAGGTCAAGGGCCTCACCTGGGGCCCGGCCGTCGCCGACGCCGAGAAGTACCTGCCCGATCTGCGGTCCATGGGCGTCAACACCATCCGCACCTGGGGCACCGACGCCTCCAGCAAGCCCCTGTTCGACGCCGCCGCCGCGCACGGCATCAAGGTCGTCGCCGGGTTCTGGCTCCAGCCCGGCGGCGGCCCCGGCTCCGGCGGCTGTGTCGACTACCTCAACGACACCACGTACAAGAACCAGGTGCTCGACGAGTTCCTCCAGTGGGTGCGGACCTACAAGGACAACCCCGGCGTCCTCATGTGGGACGTCGGCAACGAGTCCGTGCTCGGCCTTCAGAACTGCTACAGCGGCGCCGAACTGGAGCGCCAGCGCGACGCCTACACCACCCTCGTCAACGACATCACCAAGAAGATCCACGCCGTCGACCCCGACCACCCGGTCACCTCCACCGACGCCTGGGTCGGCGCCTGGCCGTACTACAAGAAGAACGCGCCCGACCTCGACCTGTACGCCGTCAACTCCTACAACGGTGTCTGCGATGTGAAGGCCGCGTGGGAGCAAGGGGGTTACACCAAGCCCTACATCGTCACCGAGACCGGTCCGGCGGGGGAGTGGGAGGTGCCCGACGACGCCAACGGCGTCCCGCAGGAGCCGGGCGACCAGGCCAAGGCCGACGGCTACACCAAGGCATGGGGCTGCGTCACCGGACACCAGGGCGTCGCGCTCGGCGCCACCATGTTCCACTACGGCACCGAGTACGACTTCGGCGGCATCTGGTTCAACCTGCTGCCCGCCGGCCAGAAACGGCTGTCGTACTACGCGGTGAAGCGGGCCTACGGCCAGGACACCTCGCACGACAACACCCCGCCCGTCATCGGCGACCTGTCCGTCGAGGGCGGCGCGGGCGCGGTGCCGGCCGGACGCGCGGTGACCCTGGACGTCCGGGCGAGCGATCCCGACGGCGACCCGCTCACCTACGAGGTCCTCGACAACAGCAACTACCTGGACGGCGGCAAGCAGTTGAACTCCCTGCCGTTCACCAGCCCGGGCGCGGGACGGCTCACCTTCACCGCGCCCGACCGGCCCGGCGTCTGGAAGGTGTACGTCAAGGCGACCGACGGACACGGCAACGTCGGCGTCGAGACCCGCTCGATCCGGGTCGTCCCGCCCGAGGTCGGGGGCACCAACCTGGCGCTGCGCAGGCCCGCCACCGCCTCCTCCTTCCAGCCGAGCTACGGCGACTGCCCCTGCACGGCCGCCGACGCGGTCGACGGCGACCCCGCCACCCGGTGGGCCAGCGACTGGAGCGACCCGCAGTGGCTCCAGGTCGACCTCGGCACCCGTACCTCGTTCCGGCACGTACAACTGGTGTGGGAGTCCTCCTACGCCAAGGCGTACACCGTCCAGACCTCCGACGACGGGCAGTCGTGGCGGACCGTGCGCACGGTGACGGACGGCAACGGCGGCGTCGACGACTTCGACGTCACCGGCACCGGCCGCTACGTCCGCGTCAACGGCACGGCACGCGGCACCGGTTACGGCTACTCGCTGTACGAGTTCGGCGTCTACGCCTGAGAGGCGGGCCGGGGAGCGCTCTGTGCCAAGTGATCGTCACGCGGTTAAGGTGCGTGACATGAGCAGGAGGGCTCCCACGCTGGAGGATGTCGCCCGGGAGGCAGGGGTCTCCCGGGCGACCGTCTCCCGGGTCGTCAACGGCATCCGCAATGTGGACCCCGCGATCCAGGACGTGGTGCGCCGGGCCATCGCCCGCACCGGCTACGCCCCCAACCGAGCGGCCCGTTCGCTGGTGACGCGGCGCGCCGAGACCGTCGCCCTGGTGGTGTCCGGGGCGGGCGAGCCCCCGGAGGACACCCAGGAGGCGTTCGCCGCCCGCGTGTTCACCGATCCCTTCTTCGGCCGGGTGGTGGCCGGCGTCGTCGGCTATCTGCGGCCGCACTCGATGTACCCGGTGCTGATGTTCGCCGACTCGCCGCAGGACCGGCACGAGGTCCTGACCTATCTGCGGCAGGGCCGCGCCGACGGGGCACTCGTCGTCTCCACCCACGCCGACGATCCGCTGCCCGCGCTCCTGGCCGAACAGGCCCTGCCCGCCGTCCTGTTCGCGCGGCCGGCGCGCCAGGTGCCGCTCAGCCACGTGGACCTGGACCACCGCGCCGGCGGCCGGCTCGCCGCCGCACATCTGCTGGCGCGCGGCTGCCGGCGGCCGGCCACCGTGTCCGGACCGCTGGACGTCGGCGCGAGCCGGGAACGCCTCGCCGGTTTCCGCGAGGCACTCGCCGACGCGGGACACGGAACGGTCCCCGTCGCGGAGGGCGGCTTCACGCACGACAGCGGCGTCGCCGCCATGGCGCGGCTGCTCGCCGAGGTGCCCGAGGTGGACGGTGTCTTCGCGGCCAACGACCTGATGGCGCAGGGCGCCTGCGAGGTGCTGCGCGAGCACGGCAGGCGGGTGCCCGAGGAGGTCGCCGTGGTCGGGTTCGACGACTCCGCCGTGGCCAGGACGTCCCGCCCCGCGCTGACCACGGTCCGGCAGCCCGTGGAGGACATGGCGGCCCGGATGGCCCGCCTCCTCGACGAGCACGTACGCGGCGAGCGCACCGAACCGGCGTCGGTGGTCTTCGCCCCGGAGCTGGTCGTGCGCGACTCCGCGTGAGGACGCGCGGCCGAAGTGGGGCCGCGCTCAGGCGTCCTGCGGATACCAGCGCAGCTCCACCGTGTTGCCGTCCGGGTCCTCGACGTAGAGCGAGAGGGCCGTGCCCCGGGCGCCGAAGCGTTCGCCGGGCCCGTCCAGCACGGTGAAGACCCCCGAGTCGACGACCTCCTGCCAGTCGAGCGGCTCGACCACCAGACAGAGATGGTCGACGTTGGACGGGCCCTTCGGCTGCCCGGCGGGCGCCTCGACGAGGTCGATGATGCTGGTCGCGCTGATCCGCACGGAGGGGAACGGCGCCCGGCCGGCCCGCCACTCCTCCACCCGGACCGGGCTCAGGCCCAGCGGGCCGGTGTAGAAGGCGAGTGAGCGCTCGATGTCGGCGACGTTCAGGACGAGGTGGTCGAAGGCGATCACACGCATGGAAGTCTCCCGGGTGAGAGTGGGACGCCGGAACGGTGACGGCGGAAGTGTGCCGCCGTGGTTCAGCATGGCCGCGCGGCCGTCCATCGGTCCAACACATGCTTGTCATCCGATCCATCGTGTTCCACGATCAGTCGCATGGACCTCCAGCAGATGCGCTACGTCGTGGCGGTCGCCGAGACCGGCGGCTTCACCCGCGCCGCCGAGCGGTGTCACGTCGTGCAGTCCGCACTCAGCCACCAAGTGGCCAAGCTGGAGCGGGAGCTGGGCGCCCGGCTGTTCGAGCGGACCAGCCGCCGGGTGCGGCTCACCCCCGCCGGTGCGGCCTTCCTGCCGGCCGCCCGGCAGGCCCTGGAGGCGGCCGGGCGGGCCCGTGCGGAGGTGGCGGCGGCCACCGGCGAGATACGCGGCACGCTCACCCTCGGCTCCATCCCCACCGTCGCGGCCGTCGACCTCCCGGCGGTGCTCCGTGACTACCGCCTGCGCTGTCCGCACGTCCGGATCAGCCTGCGCACGGGCTCCAGCGAGCGGTTCGTCGAGCAGGTGCGCGAGGGGACGCTCGACGCGGCGCTGCTCGGCGTGCCGTCGGGATTCCGGCCGCAGGGCGTGCGGAACCGGGAGCTCGCCCAGGGCCGGCATGTCGCCGTGGTCGCCCCCGGTCACCCGCTGGCGGCGGAGGACGAGCTGGACCTGCGCCGCCTCGCTGACGAGGTGTTCGTGGACTTCGCGGACGGCAGCGCCGCGCGCGCCCAGTCGGACCGGGCCTTCGCGGCGGCGGGGCTGCGGCGCGAGGTCGCCTTCGAGGTGTCCGGCGTCGAACTGATGGTCCGCATGGTCCGCCACGGCCTCGGCATCGCCCTGCTGCCCGAGCCGTTCACCGCCGAACTGCACGGGGTGCGGTGCGTCGCGCTCACCGACGGCCCGGTCCGCGTCGAACATCTCATCTGGAGCCGCCTGCCGCCGTCACCCGCCGCCGCCGCGTTCCTCGCCCTGCTGGACACCGGGGCACCGTCCGCGCCGCACTGACCGCTCCACCCGCCCACCGCACACCAGCACCCGACCGGAAGGCACGCTCCCGCATGTCCGTCATCCACCGCACCACCCTCAGCCCCACCAAGCTGGAACTGCTCACCTCCTGGCTGCCCTCCCGGCCTTGGTACCAAGGGGGCGCCCCGGAGCCGGAGCCGGCGAAGGCCGGCGGCTTCCGGCTGGACGATCCGGAGGGCGAGGTCGGCATCGAGTTCATGGTGGTCACCGACACCGCCGGTGCGCGTCCCGTCCCCTACCTCGTACCGCTCACCTACCGCGGCGCCCCGCTCGACGGCGTGGAGCACGCGCTCATCGGCACCGCCGAACACGGAGTCCTCGGACGGCGCTGGGTCTACGACGGCTGCCACGACCCCGTATGGGTCCGCCAGTTGACGGCGCTGCTCGAAGGGCGGGCGCGACCGCAGATGCAGAGCGTCAGCGACACCGCCGACCCGGACGTACTCGTCTCCCCCGCCGAGGGGCCCCTCCCCACCGGCTTCACGGTCACCGACGAACCGGAGCGGACCGTACTGACCGCGCCGCAGGGCACGACGCTGCACCTGCACCGGGTACTGCGGCCCACCCCGGCCGAGTCGCCCTCCGCGTTCCCGGAGGCGGCCGGTCACGTCACCGCGAGCTGGCAGCCGCCGTCCGGCGGCTCCGTGCGAGGGGTGTTCGCCGCGCTGTACGGCAGCCCCTCGGCGTAGCCGTCGTCGTCACCGCGCCCGAGCCGTCCCGTCCAGCGTCCGCCGGGCCGCCGCCACGAGGGCCGGATCGGTGACGAAGTGGGTGTCCTCGTCGGCGGAGGTTCCGGCGGCGCCGAGCGGTGTCCAGCCGCCCGCGCGGCGGGGCTCGGCGCGCCTCTTGGCCGACAGATGCACCGCCGCGGCCCCCGCGCCGACCAGCGCGGGGATGTCGTCGACGCGTACGCCGCCGCCCGCCATGACCTGGAGCCCGGGGGCCGCGGCGACCATCCCGGTCAGCGTGGCCAGCCCTTCGGCCGCGGTGGCCGCACCCCCCGAGCTGAGCACCCGGGTGACGCCGAGCGGGAGCAGCAGTGCGGCGGTGGCGACCGGGTCGGCGGACTGGTCGACCGCCCGGTGCAGGGTGACGTCGACGGAGCTTCCCCGGTCGTGGGCGGCGTCCGCGAGGCGGGCGACGGCGTCGGTGTCGAGGGTGCCCTCGGCGGTGAGCGCGCCGACGACCACTCCGGCGGCGCCGGACGCGACGACGGAGCGGACCTCGGCGACCATGAGGGCGATCTCCTCCGCGTCGTACACGAAGTCGCCGGGGCGGCACCGCACCAGGGCCTGCACCGGTGGTCCGACGGCCGCGGCCGCCTCCACCGTGGCCGCCGACGGGGTCAGGCCGCCCAGTTCGAGCCCGGTGCACAGTTCGACCCGGTCGGCGCCGTGCGCACGGGCGGTCCGGGCTCCGGCCGGGGAGGTGACGGCGATCTCCAGGGACACGGGCGCGGTCCCGGCGGCGCGGGGAACACCTGCCGGAGCTCCGAGCGGGGCGCCGGTCACTCGTCCTCCCCGGTGAGCGGCAGGTCGGAGGCCGGGATGATCCGCGCCGTCAGGTCCGGGTCGGGCATGTCGCGGTCGAAGGGGAACAGGGGGCGGCGGACGCGGTGGTGGCCGAGCCGCAGCAGATCCTGGTCGACGCCGCCGGGGGTGAGCGCCATCTTCCAGCCCACGGCCATGGCGAACAGTTCCGGCTCCAGATAGCCGATCTTGACGATGACGAGGTCGGCGGAGCGGGGGTCGAGGTCCAGGTCGGTGAAGTCGTGCTCGTGGTGGTACGGCTTGCGCAGCCGGGTGAGGGTCGCGTACACGCTGCCGACCCGGATCACGACCTCCGTCCCGGCGTCCCGGTCGCCGTGCCGGATCGCGTGCACCACGCCGGTGAGGGTGACGGGCCCGGCGTGCCGGTCGTCCACCTCCGCCCCGGCGGTGACGGTGACCGTGGCACCCACCCCGGCGGCGACGGCGGCGTCCACGGCGGCGGGGCCCGGCACCGAGGCGTAGAGCACCGTCGGACCGTCGTCCTTCCGGAACTCGGGGCGCCGAAGGAGCCGGGTCAGCCCCCAGGTGACGTCGCCGGCGCCGCCCGCGGTCGGATTGTCGCCGGTGTCGCTGATGAAGTACGGCCGGTCCGGCGAGTCCAGGGCCTCGTCGAGAAGGGCGTCGAACGTGCCGGTGGGGGCGACGAAGCCGAAGTCGTGGCGGGCGTCCCAGAAGCCGCGCGCGAGGCGTTCGGCGCCGGCCGCCACGGCGTCCCGGTCGCTTCCGGTGACGACGACGGCCGCGCGGTTGCGGGGCTCGTCGGCCCAGGCGTACCCCACCCAGATCGCCGCGTCGAGGACGCCGTCCAGGGCCTCGACCTCGTCGACCGCCGCGTACACGCTCCGCGCCGGCTCGATGCGGGTGGAGGTCTGCTCCCCGGCCAGCAGCACCGGCACCGGCACCCACGCCTTGACCGGCCGGGGACCGCCGGAGGCGATCAGGCCGACCAGGTTGCGGACAGCGCGCTCCTTGGTCTCCATGTGGTCCTCGTGCGGGGCCTTCCGGTAACACGTGATCAGGTCGCTGCGGTGGACCAGTGCGCGGGAGACGTTGCCGTGCAGGTCCATGGAGGTGGAGACCAGGACGTCGGGGCCCACGGTGGCGCGGACGCGCTCCAGCAGGACGGCCTCGGCGTCGTCCACGCCCTCCACCGTCATCGCGCCGTGGATGTCGTACCAGAGGCCGTCGAGCCGGGGGAGCGCGGCCAGGCGGTCGATGAGCTCGTCGGTGAGCGCGGTCCAGGCGGCGGCGGTGACCGTGCCGCCCGGCAGCGACTTGCCCACCAGCGCCCCGTGCCAGTCGGCCGCCTCGCGCAGCTCCTCGCCCGGGGCGAGGAAGGGGTAGCGGTCGAATATCCCGTCGCCGCGCGAGGGGTGGAAGGCGGCGGCCTCGGTGCGGGCCGGGGAGAAGGTGGACGACTCGATGCCGAGCCCGGCGACGGCGATCACGGGGCGGGCGGAGGTGACGGGGGCGGGGGCGGCGGGGGTTTCCGACATGGTTCTCCGTACGGGGTGTGGGTGGCTCAGGGGGTGCGGGGCGCGAGACGGTCGGGCCGCCCGGCGCCGGAACCGCCGGCGCCGAAGCCGCGCAGGGCGTCGGCCATCGCGCGCTGGAGCGCGAACTGTCCGGCGCCGACGACACCGGCGTCCGCGCCGAGGCGGGCGCGTTCGATGGTGAGGTGCTCGGTGACCAGCGGATGGCAGCTCTCGTAGAGCCGGCTGCGGACGGCGGCGACGAAGGGTTCCAGGGTGGAGAGGATGCCGCCCAGGTAGACGGCGTCCGGGTTGAAGAAATTGACGTTGGCGGCGAGCACCTGCCCGAGGTGTTCCCCCGCCCGGCGCACCGCGCGGGTCGCCTCGGGGTCGGCGTCGGCGGCGAGCCGCACCACGTCCTCCGGGCTGTCGACGTCGGCGCCGCGCTCGCGCAGGATGCGCACCAGCGCGGCCCCGGAGGCCACCGTCTCCAGGCAGCCGGTCTTGCCGCACGAGCAGGGGATGTCGGCGGCGCCGTCGATGCGGATGTGGGTGATGTCGCCGGCGGCACCGGTGGCACCCCGGTAGAGGTGGCCGTCGACGATGACACCGGCGCCGATCGCCGAGCCGATCTTCACCATGATCGACTGGCGGTGCTCGGCGGGCCGCACGGTGTGCTCGCCCATCGCCATGCAGTTGGCGTCGTTCTCCACGGCGGTCGCCACGCCGAAGCGGTCCCGCAGCCAGTCGGCGACGGGGAAGCGGTTCCAGCCCGGCATCCGGGACGGCAGCATGACGGTCTGGGACCGGGCGTCGACCGGTCCCGGCAGCGAGAGCCCGACACCGCACAGCCGGTCGAGGCCCTGCTCCTCCGCCAGCGCCTGAAGGGTGTCCGCGAGCCGCGGCAGCGCCTCCTCGGGGCCGTCGGCGATGACGAACGGCACGGTGGTGACCCGGTCGAGGCGTCCCCCGGGCAGCACCGCGCCGATCCGGGCGTGCCGGCCGCCGAGGTCGGCGGCGACCGCGAACTCGTCGGTTCCGCCGAGGCGCAGCACCTTGCGCGGACGCCCGCCGGTGGACGAGTGGGTGCCCTCCTCCGCGATCAGCCCGCGCTCCACCAACTGCCCCACGGTGAGGGAGATGGTCGAGGGGGCCGCGCCGAGCAGGGCGGCGAGTTCCGCGCGTGAGGAGGCCTGGCCCGAGGCCACCAGCTCCAGGACCCGGGCGGCGAGCGGGGAATTCCCCTTCACGGACTTCCCCTTCACGGGCCGGCGGTTCCGCGCACTTATTTCAGTCATGGACGAAGTAACTTCCGCAACGGTGGGTGTGGCGAAGACAGTACGCCCGCGAGACGCGGACGGGAACCGTCTTCCGGGCAGCGAAACGAGGGTGCGTAGCGGACGAAAGCCCAGCAGAACCGGGTATTTCGCCGCCGGGCGCGGACCCGGCGGAGTTCCGCCGAGCCCGCAGAAACTTAGTTTTTACCGATCCTTGTTTGTTCGTTCGGCATGTGGGACGTTGACTGTCGTGCATGCAGCGCCGGTCCCCGCGGCGCCCGCCCCGGCCGTCGCCGGGGCCCCTCACGGGTCCTTCCACTTCGAGGAGAGTCATGTTCCCTGCTCGCACGGCGACCGGCCGCCGCTGGGCCCTGGTCGCGGGTGCCGCCGTCATCTCCGGCGCTCTGCTCACCGGTTGTTCCGGGGGCGGCGACTCGTCGTCCGGCGGACACTCGGCGGACAGCATCAACTACGCGCTCCCGGCCAACTTCACGCCGAACTGGATCCTGCCGATCGGCACGGCCGCGCACCTCAACACCAACAACTCCTCCATATCCCAGGTCCTCTGGGAGCCGCTCATCGCCTACGACGGCTCCACCGGTGAGGTCGGCTGGAACAAGGACAACTCCCTCGCCACGGCGGCGCGGTTCGCCAAGGACAACCGAAGCGTGACGATCACCCTCGGCAGCCGGCACTGGAGCGACGGCAAGCCGGTCACCTCGCGCGACGTGGAGTTCTGGTTCAACCTGGTCAAGGCGAACAAGGCCGACTGGGCAAGCTACAGCCCGGGCAAGGCACCGGACAACTGGACCTCATTCAAGACCGTCGACGACACGCACTTCACCCTCACCTTCGACAAGGCGTACAACCAACAGTGGATGCTCGCCAACGAGTTGAGCATGATCCGCCCCATGCCGCAGCACGTCTGGGACAGGACGAGCGACTCCGCCACCGTCTCCGACCAGGACCGCACCGCGGCCGGCGCCAAGAAGGTGTGGGCCTACCTCAACAAGGCCGCCAAGAACATCTCCGGCTACGCGAGCGACCCGCTCTGGAAGACGGTCAGCGGCCCGTACACCCTCACCTCCTTCTCCACCGCGGGCAAGGTCCGGCTCACCGCCAACGCCAAGTACGACGGCGGCGGCAAGGCCCACATCAAGACCGTCAACCTCCTGCCGTTCACCACGACCGACGCCGAGGCCAACGCGCTGCGGGCCGGCACGGTCGACTACGGCTACATCAACGCCACCGACCTCGGCCAGGAGGCCTCCTTCAAGGCCCGGGGCTACGGCATCAAGCCGTGGGCGGGCTGGGCGATCACCTACATGCCCTACAACTTCAACAACCCCGCCATGGGCGCCGTCTTCAAGCAGCTCTACGCCCGCCAGGCGATCCAGATGTCGGTGGACCAGAAGAGCCTGTCCAAGGTCATCTTCAACGGCACGGCCGTGCCCACCTTCGGCCCGATCCCGCAAGGGCAGACCTCCGACTTCGTCTCCCCGGTGCAGAAGAACAACCCGTACCCCTTCGACACCGCCAAGGCCAAGCAGTTGCTGACCTCGCACGGCTGGACCGAGCAGGGCGGCACCATGGTGTGCACGGACCCGGGCAGCGGCGACGACCAGTGCGGCGAGGGCGTCGACAAGGGCACCACGTTCCGTATGCAGGTGCTCTCGCAGTCCGGCTCGGCCGTCACCGACAACATGATGAGCGCCTTGCAGTCCTCCTTCGCGAAGACCGGCATCAAGTTCTCCATCAAGACCGCCCCGGTCAACTCCGTGCTCTCGCAGTCCGGCCAGTGCAAGCCCGGCGACTCCGGCTGCAAGTGGCAGCTGTCCTTCTTCGGCACCGCCGGCAGCTGGTACTTCCCGGCCTACCCGAGCGGCGACTCGCTCTTCCAGACCGGCGGCGGCTCCAACTTCGGCAGCTACTCCAACCCCGCGGTGGACAAGCTGATCAGCCGGACCACCACCTCCGAATCCACCGAGGCCGTCCAGGAGTACAGCGCCGCACTGGCCAAGGACCTCCCGGTGATCTGGCTCCCGGAACCCGACTACCAGGTCTCCGTGGTCAAGGACGGCCTCGGCGGCTTCGCCCAGGACTCCCTCGCCAACTTCCACCCCGCCATGTGGAAGTGGACCGGCAAGTGAGCCCGGCCGGTGACCCCGCGCACCCCTGAGCCGAAGCGACCGGAAACCACATGAGCACTTCCACGTTCCTCGTCAGACGCGTCCTCCAGGCACTCGCCGTCGTCGTCATCGTGACGATCGTCGTCTTCGCCCTGCTGCACGCCCTGCCCGGCGGCCCCGCCCGCGGCATCCTCGGACCCCAGGCCACCGCCCAGCAGATCGCCCGCTTCAACCACGAACAGGGCCTCGACAAGCCACTGCCCGTCCAGTACCTCTACTACCTCGATCAGCTGGTGCACGGGGACCTCGGCACCTCGTACACCCTCAACGCGCCGGTCTCCCAGCTCATTGAGGAGCGGCTGCCCAAGACCCTCGTCCTCACCGTGCTGTCCGCCGTCATCGGGCTGCTCCTCGCGATCCCGCTCGGCATGTGGCAGGCCGTGCGGCGCAACCGGCCGGTGGACTACGTCATCACCACGCTGAGCTTCATCGCCTACTCCACGCCCGTCTACTTCCTCGGACTGATCCTCGTCCTGGTGTTCAGTCAGGTACTGCCCTGGTTCCCCTCCCAGGCACCCCAGGGCGACTCCCTCGCCGATGTGTTCTCCGACCCGCGGGCACTCGTCCTGCCGGTGGTCGCCGGCGCCGCCTCCATGATCGCGGTGTTCAGCCGCTACATGCGCGCCGCCACCCTGGAGAACCTCTCCGAGGACTACGTCAGGACCGCGCGGGCCGGCGGCGCCCGCTCCCGCGCCATCCTCCGCAAGCATGTCTTCCGCAACTCCCTGACCCCGGTGGTCGCCATGCTCGGCTACTACGTGCCCGTCCTCTTCGGCGGCGCGCTGGTGGTGGAGCAACTCTTCAACTACCCAGGGATGGGGCTGCTGTTCTGGTCCGCCGCGCAGGCCTCCGACTACCCGGTCCTGCTCGGCTGCGTCCTCGTCATCGCGATCGCCACCGTGGTCGGCACCCTGCTCGCCGACATCGTCCAGCGGATCATCGACCCCCGAGTGAAGGCAGGCAGGGCATGAGCGCCATCCTCCAGCCGGCCGAACTGCCCGGCGCGACCGAGACCCCGGCCGAGGCCGCCTCCGGCGTCCGGCTCGCCGTCCGGCGCTTCCTGCGCAACCGGCTCGCCGTCGCCGGGCTGTGCATCGTCGTCCTCTTCGTCCTGTTCTGCTTCGTGGGCCCGCTGCTGTACTCCACGGACCAGACCCACACCGCGCTCCGACAGGTCAACCTCTCACCCAGCGGCGCGCACTGGCTCGGCACCGACGCCGTCGGCCACGACGAACTGGGCCGGCTCATGTACGGCGGCAAGGTCTCCCTCGTGGTCGGCCTCGCCGCCGGCATCCTGGCCACCGTCATCGGCACCCTGTGGGGCGCCGCCGCGGGGTACGCGGGCGGATGGATCGACGCGGTCATGATGCGGATCGTGGACGCCGGCATCGCCATCCCCGCCCTGTTCATCCTGCTCGTCGTCTCCGCGATCACCACACCCGGCCTGCCGGGGATGATCCTCATCCTCGGCCTGGTGTCGTGGCTCGTGCCCTCCCGGCTCATCCGGGCCGAGACCCTGAGCCTGAAGAACCGCGACTACGTCCTCACCCTGCGCGCCATCGGCGGCACGCACGCCCGCGCCATCCTGCGGCACATCCTGCCCAACTCCGTCTCCACCATCGTCGTCGCCACCACCTTCCAGATCGCCGACGCCATCCTCCTCGTCGCCTACGTCTCCTACCTCGGCCTCGGCGTGCAGCCGCCGGCCACCGACTGGGGCGGAATGCTCTCGGCGGGGCTCAACGCCGCCTACTCCGGCTACTGGTGGCTCATCCTGCCGCCGGGCCTGGCCATCATCCTGGTGGTGTGGGCGTTCAACGCGATCGGGGACGGGCTCCGTGACGCATTCGACGTGAGGGGACGAGGATGACCGCCGCCCACCGCAACGGCGCCGCCGCGGCCGCCGAGCCGATACTCGAACTCGACGACCTCGGCGTCGTCTTCACCACCGAGTCCGGGCAGGTGCCCGCCGTGCGCGGCGTGTCCCTGCGGGTCCGGCCCGGCGAGACCCTCGCCCTGGTCGGCGAATCGGGCTCGGGCAAGTCCACGGTCGCGCTCGCCGCGATGGGGCTGCTGTCCGGCAACGCCCGCGCCACCGGCCGGGCCGCCGTCGCGGGTACCGATGTCGTCGGCGCGGACGAGGCCGGGCTCGCCCGGCTGCGCGGCCGGACCGTCTCCATGGTGTTCCAGGAGCCGGCCACCGCGCTCGATCCGCTCACCCGGATCGGCAGACAGATCACCGAGGTGATCCGCAACCACCACGACGTCTCCGCGCGGGACGCCGCCGCCCGCGCCGTCGACCTGCTGCGCCGGGTCGGCATCCCCGAGCCGGAACGGCGCGCGGCCGCCTACCCCTTCCAGCTGTCCGGCGGCCAGCGCCAGCGGGTCGTCATCGCCATGGCCATCGCCAACGACCCCGCCCTGCTGATCGCCGACGAGCCGACCACCGCGCTCGACGTCACCGTGCAGGCCGAGATCCTCGACCTGCTCCGCCGTCTCGCCGCCGAGACCGGCACGGGGGTGCTGCTCGTCACGCACAACATGGGCGTCGTCGCGGACTTCGCGGACCGGGTCGCCGTGATGTACCACGGCAAGATAGTCGAGACCGGCTCGGTGGAGGACGTCCTCCTCCGCCCCACCCACGACTACACCCGCCGTCTGCTCGCGGCGGTCCCGAGACTGTCGGTCGCACCGGCCGGTGACCGGGGCGCGGCGGGCGAGGCCCGCACGACCGCCGGTCCGGGCCCGGACGCCGAGCCGCCCGCGGGTGCGGTGCCGGGTCCGGGTGCCGGGCGGGGCCCGGAGGGCGCGGGCGGTCCGGCCGGCGGCGGGCGCCGGAGCACCGACGCGCACCTCGCGGGCGCCGCGGCGCCCGCGACCGGTGACGTGCGTCAGGACGTGCGTCAAGGCGTGCGTCAAAAGGAGGAGCCCGCCCGGTCGGCCGGCGAGTCCGCGGGCCCGGGAGCCGGGGCCGCGCACTCCCGGGACGGCGCCGCGGCTGCGGGCGGCGCGGCGCTGCGCGCGGGCGGCGGCCCCGGGAAACCGGCCGGCGGCCCCGACGGCAGGCCCGTGGCCGAGGGCGGCCGGGCCGGGAGGCCGGCCGCCGTCGCACCGGACGGCGCGCCCGTCGTCGAACTGGACGGCGTCTCCGTCGTGTTCGGCCGGGGCAGGCGTGCCGTGCGCGCGCTGGACGGGGTGTCGTTCGTCGTGCGGCCCGGGGAGACCCTGGGGCTGGTGGGGGAGTCGGGGTCCGGGAAGTCCACCGCGGCGCGGGTCGCGCTCGGGCTGATCACCCCGAGTTCCGGAACCGTCTCCCTGTTCGGTGCCGACCTCGCCCGCAGCCGCGCCCGCGCCCGGCGGGAACTGCGTGCCGGGATCGGCGTGGTGCTCCAGGACCCCGTCGCCTCGCTCGACGCGCGGATGACCGTCGGCGAGTGCGTCGCCGAGCCGTTGCGCGTGCACCGTCGTGAGCTGTCCGGGCGGGAGCGGCGAACCCGGGTCGAGGACGTGCTCGAACGGGTCCGGCTGCCGCGCGCACTCGCCCGCCGCGCCCCCGGCGAGCTGTCCGGCGGGCAGCGCCAGCGGGTCAGCCTGGCCCGCGCCCTCGTGCTCGAACCCCGGCTGCTCGTCGCCGACGAACCCACCAGCGCGCTCGACGTGAGCGTCCAGGAGTCCGTCCTGGAGGTCGTCACCGAACTCCAGGACGACCTCGGCTTCGCCTGCCTGTTCGTCTCCCACGACCTCGCCGTCGTCCAGCACTTCGCCCGCCGGGTCGCCGTCATGCGGGCCGGGCGGATCGAGGAGCAGGGTGCCACCGGCGAGACGCTGCTCCACCCGGAGACCGACTACACCCGACGGCTGCTGGCCGCCGCCCCGGTCCCCGACCCGGTGGTCCAGCGCGCCCGCAGAGCCGAACGCCTGGCCGCCCTCGCGGCCGGACGTACGGAGGGCGGGGCGTGAGCGACCGCATCCTGTACGCCGGTGTGGACATCGGCGGCACCACGACCCAGGTCGTCCTCTGCGACGAGACGCTCACGGTCCTGGACCGGGCCGAGACCACCACGCCGGCCGCCCACGGCGGCCGGGCGATGATCGACGCCGCGCTCGGCGCGCTGGCCCCGCTGCTGCGGAGCACGCCCGGCCGGCTGGCCGGAACCGGCGTCGGCGCGGCCGGTCTTGTGGACTCCGCCGAGGGCCGCATCCTGGTCGCCAGCGACTCCTTCCGCGACTGGTCCGGCTTCCCGGTCACCGCCGCGGTCGCGGACGCCCTCGGCGTTCCGGCGTACCTCGACAACGACGTCAACGCCTTCCTGCGCGGCGAGGCGTCCTCGGGCGCGGTCCGGGGCGAACCGGACGTCCTCGGTATCACCCTCGGTACGGGGGTGGGCGGCGCCCTGTGGACGGGCGGCCGTCTGTTCACCGGGCCGCACGGCGCGGCCGGCGAGATCGGGCACATCCCCGGCTTCGGCGAGCTGCCCTGCACCTGCGGGGGCCGCGGCCACCTGGAGACCCTGGCCTCCGGCCGCTCGCTCACCGCCCGGTACGCCGACCGCACCGGTCGTACGCTCACCGCGCACGAGGTCGCGGACGCGGCCGGCCGCGGTGACGAGGACGCCCGCGCGGTGTACGACGCCGCCGGTGCCGGGCTCGCCCGGGCGGTCGTCATGACCGCCGGGCTGGTGGACATCACCACGGTGGTGATCGGCGGCGGCGTCAGCCGTGCCTGGCACCTGCTGGAACCGGTGATCCGCGCACGGCTCGCCGAGGAACCCCCGGTCAGCGGCCACCCGATCCGCCTGGTCCGCTCCGGCCTCGGTCCCGACGCGGTACCGGTCGGCGCGGCGGCACTGGCCCGCCGGGGGGCGGCCGCGGAACGCCGCCGCCGTCCGATGCCGGCACCCGCGCCCCGTCAGGTGCGTGGGGAACCGCGCGAGCAATCACGACGTGCCGGCACGTAATGGCCTCGCGGCGGCGGGGCGCGCCCTGTAGAGGGCGCGGGGCCGTGGCCACACGGCTCCGCCGCCGGGGCCCGCGCACACCGCGTGCGCGGGTCCCGGCGTCACCCGCCGGTCACGCCCCCGGCACCGTGTCCTCGAACGCCGTCCCCGCCGCCCGGTACGCGGCGACCTTCGCCGCCACCTGCGCCGGCGTCAGCACCTGGTCCTTCACATGCAGGACGTAGTCGATCTTCTCGTCGTACGCCCGCGCACTCGTGCTCGACTGCCCGCCGAAGTCGATCAGCCACTGGTTGAAGTTGATCGACATGGGCCGCTCGGGCAGGTACTGCGCGTCATGCGTGCCGAACAGCTGCCCGTCGATGTAGTACCGGATGACGCTGTTGTCGATGGTGAGCACAAGGTCGTGCCAGCCGTCGTAGCTCTGCCGGCCCTCCGTGTGCTGGTTCACCGCCTGCCACGGGTCCGGGTTGTAGGTCTCCCAGGACGTCGTGTACAGGATGTTCGACGACTCGCCCCAGCCGCCGTTGGGCAGGTACTCGAAGTCGTACTCCGAGTAGTCGTCGGCCATGGGCGCCTTGAGGTCGTTGATGGTGAAGAACGTCTGGACGAGGTGGTCCCCGTCCGGCCCGCTCTTCGGGGCGTCGCTGAAGCGCACCCGCGCCGCGTACGTACCGTTCTTGAACTTCAGCGCCTTGGTGAGGACCTCGGTCTGCTCGGTGTTCCCGCCCGAACCCGCCGTGGACGTCTCCAGGTTCATCACGGAGTTGCCGCCCGAGGAGGAGAACGTGACGTTCTCCGGGGCCCACGTCGCCCCCGGGATGCCGGGGCCGCCGGAGTTGGAGCGCACGCTCCAGCCGTTGGCCGAGATCTTCGGGTCGTTGTACGCCGAGTAGTTGAAGTCGTCGAACAGCGCCGTCCCCGCGGAGGGGTTCCCCGGGTTTCCCGGGTCACCGGGGTCGCCAGGATCGCCCGGGTCACCGGGGTCGTTGCCCTCGGGCGCCGTCCCCCACACCGTCGCGCCGCCGACCTGGGCGGTGACCTTCGACCAGTTCGCGTACGACGTCTGGCCCGCGCCGAAGGAGTAGTCGTCGCTCTGGTTGAGCGGCTGCCAGTCGGAACGGTAGAACCGCAGTTGCAGATCGCCGGAGTCGGCGCCCGGGGCGAGCGTGCCCGCGCCGGAGGTGAAGCCGATCTCCAGATACCGGTCGGCGTCGGCGGTGGGATGGGCGAGCGTGCCGAACGTGCCGGTGACGTTGCCGCAGCCCTTGACCGCCCACGAGCACGCGAAGCGGTAACCCGCCGACGCCGAGTCGGCCTTGAAGTAGTAGCGCACCTTGACCGCGCTCAGGGACACCGCCGCGTCCCCGGTGTTGCGCACCTTCAGCCACGGCTCCGCCTGGTCGGAACCCGTGGAGCCGGTGTGGTACTGCACGCTCACCCCGCTGGTGGCCGCGCCGGCGCTCGGGGGGAGCGCGACGAGGCCCACGGCGCCGAGCACGGCGGCGACGGCACAGGTGAGGGATCTGCCGGGGGTCGTCCTTCTCATGACTGTTCCTTTCCGGAACTGTGGGGGTCGGGGAGAGAGGGATGGAGCGGCCCGTGGCGCACACCGAGCGCGGCGAGCCGCGGGGCGTGCGCCGTGAGGCGGTGGTGGAAGTGGGGCCAGGACGCGGCGCCGTACCAGGCCCGGTCGGCGAACGCGCACAGGCGGGGGAAGGCGAGGTGGTCGAGGTGTTCCGGGGCGGACACGAACTCCGTCCACAACGCGGCCTGCACGCCGATGAGTTCGCCGGTCGTGCCGGTGCTCTCCGGCACCGCGTGCTCGTGGACCGCGCGCAGGTCGACGACGGCGCCGGGCTGCGCCGGCGGTTCGGCGGAGGAGCCGGTCTGGGCGTAGTCCAGGTAGGCGGCACGGTGCTGGGCGCTGATCACCGCGTGCCCGCGTTTGAGGGCGATGCGGGTGTGCTCGGGTTCGCGCCAGGTCATCACCGTGAACTCCGGGGGCAGCCCCTCGCCGGTCTCCGCCCAGGCGATCGGGGTGCGGCCCCGCTCCAGCAGATGCGTGCCGACGCGGCGCAGGAACCAGCCGTGCAGCGCCTCCGTGTCCGCCAGTCCCTCGGCCGCGGCCCGCGCCCTGGCCACCGGGCTCGCCGCCCACTCGGTCGTCGGGCACTCGTCGCCGCCGAGGTGGACGTAGGGGGAGGGAAAGATGTCGAGGACCTCGTCGAGGACGGTGCGGGCGAAGTCGAACACCGGCTCGTGGACGCCGAGGACGGTGTCGCACACTCCCCACTCCGTCCACACGTCCACCCGCCGGCCCGGCACCGCGCCCAGCTCGGGCAGGGCGGCGATCGCGGCCCGGGAGTGCCCCGGCATCTCGATCTCCGGTACGACGGTGACCCCGCGCGCGGCGGCGTGGGCGACGAGGCCGGTCAGCTCCTCGCGGGTGTACGCGCCTTCGTGCGGCACCCCGTCGAAGACCGTGGACCCGGCGGGCCCCACCATCGACTCGGCGCGCCGCCCGCCCACCTCGGTGAGCCGGGGGTACGCCGCCACCGGCATCCGCCAGCCCTGGTCGTCGGTGAGATGCAGCTGGAGCACGTTGAGTTTGTGCAGGGCGAGCAGGTCGACGTACCGGCGCAGCAGTGACACCGGCTGGAAGTGCCGGGCCACGTCGAGCATGAACCCGCGCCAGGGGTGCCGGGGCACGTCGGTGATCTCCACGCAGGGCAGCCGCCGGGCGGCACCCGGCGAGGGGCGCCCGGACAGGGCCTCCACCGGAAGCAGCTGGCGCAGCGTCTGGATGCCGCGCAGCAGCCCGGTGACCTGGCCGGCCCGCAGAAGTACGGCGTCGGGAGCGACGGTGAGGCCGTACCCTTCCGCGCCGAGCCCCGTGAGCTGCGGGTCGAGCGCCAGGACGAAGGGGCCGTCGGGGGAGGGCGGGAAGGTGAGACCGGTGGGCGGGCCGACGAGGGTGCGCAGCAGCGCGGCGGCGGGCTCGGCGCCCGGCGAGATCCGCAGCGACGTGTCCCGGCGCAGGGTGAAGAAGCCGGGCCGGTGGGCGAGTTGGGTGGGCTGGGGGATCAGTACGCGTCGGGATGCGGGCACTGCTGTCCTCCGGAGGGGACGAAAGTGGGGGCGGGGTGTGGCGGCGGATCAGCCCTTGACCGCGCCGGCCGCGAAGCCGGACGTGACATGCCGTTGCAGCAGCAGGAACACCACCAGGGCGGGCAGCGAGAACAGGGTGGAGGCGGCCATGGTGGCGCCCCAGTCGGTGCCGAAGACGTTGTGGAACGAGGACAGCCACACCGGGAGCGTGCGGTGGTCCTGCTGCTTGATGATCAGGAAGTTGGCGTAGGCGAACTCGTTCCACGCCGTGATGTAGCCGAACAGGGAGGTGGCCATCAGCCCGGGCGCGAGCAGCGGGAGGGCCACGTGCCGGAACGCCGACAGCCGTGTGCAGCCGTCGAGTTGGGCGGACTCCTCCAGCTCGGGCGGGATCGTGGACAGGAAGCCGCGCAGGACGACGATGGTGAACGGCAGGGTCATCATGAAGTAGACCAGCGTCAGGGTGGGCAGCCGGTCGAGCATGTCGGTGTCCCGCGCGATGATGTACACGGGGATGATGAGTGACTCCCACGGCGCCATCTGGGCGACGAACACCGCCAGCATGAACTGCCGCCGGCCCCGCCAGCGCATCCGTGCCACGGCGAAGGAGGCGCCGAGTGCCACGAGCAGCGCGAGCAGCACCGTGCCCAGCGTCACCAGCAGACTGTTGCGCCAGAACAGGCCGAAGCCGTCCGCGTCGACCGCCCGCCGGAAGTGGTCCAGCGTCCAGGTGCGGGGGACCAGCCGGGGGTGGGCGGACTGGATGTCACGGTTGGGGGTGAACGCGGTGGTGATCATCCAGTAGACCGGGAAGAGGCACACCACCACCGTCACGGTCGCGGCCACGTGCAGCGGCAGACGGCGAAGTGCCCGCTGGTTGCTCACAGTTCGGCCTCCTGACGGAACATCTGCCGGAAGTAGAGGACCAGCACGCCCGACATCAGCAGCACCGTGAGCATGGACGCCGCCGAGCCGAGGTCGTAGCGCTGCTGGCTGAGCGCCGTCTGCACGGCGTACACCGGCAGGATCGTGGTGGCGTCGCCGGGGCCGCCCCGGGTCATCACCCAGATCTGCGCGAACGCCTTGAACGTCCAGATGACTTCGAGCGAGAGCACCAGCATGAACAGGGGCCGCACGATCGGCAGGGTCACCGAGCGGAAGATACGGGCACCGGAGGCGCCGTCCAGCCGCGCCGCCTCGTACAGGTCCGAGGGCACGGTGGTGAGCGCCGAGTACAGGGTGATCGCCGCGAACGGCACCGACTGCCACACCACGAGCGCCACCAGGATCGCGAACGCCGCGGGGCCGTGGGCGAGCCACGGATAGTCCTTGAACGAGGTGAACCCGAGCCCGGTCAGGGCATGGTTGACGATGCCGAACCGTGAGTGGAACAGCCACTGGAACACCGTCGTCGCCGCGACCACGGGCATCGCCCAGGCCAGCACCAGCGCGCTGAGCACCGCCGTGCGCCAGCGGCGGCCCAGGCGCTCGATCATCAGCGCCACCAGCGTGGACAGCACCATGATGAGGACGACGTTGACCGCCATGAACAGGAACGTCCGGCGCACGACCGTCCAGAACCGCGGATCGGTCAGCAGGGTGCGGTAGTTGGCGAGCCCGACGAAGTGCGCGTCGCCGAGGATGAGCTGACGGAGGCCGAAGTCCTGGAAGGAGATCAGCACCGCGCGGGCCAGCGGATAGACGAGCAGGTACAGCATGCCGAGGACGGCGGGCGCGATCAGCAGATACGGCCAGACGCCGGCCATGGTGGTGCGGCGGGCGGGGCCCGGCGGGCGGGGCGGCGGCACGAGGGGGCGGTGGCGCACGGTCCGCTCACGGACGACCGACATGAGCGCACTCCTTTCACCGGGCGGCCGGCGGTCGGCGGCCGGGGGTCGTGGGCGGGCGGCTCAGGTGCCGGACTTCATGGCCCGGGTGACGGCGTCGGACGCCTTCTTCGCCTCGCGGGCGGGGTCCCCTCCGGTGAGGACCGCCGTCATGTAGTCCTTGATCGGGTTCTTGGCCTCGACGGCGGCCCAGCCCGGTGTGTTGGGCGTGGCGTGCCCCTGGGCCGCGCCGACGGCCATCGCGGAGGCACCCGGGTCACCGGCGACCGCCGCGGTCAGCGTCGTCTTGTTCGGCACATAGCTCATCGCGGCCGCGAGCTTCTTCTGCCAGGCGTCGCCGGTGAGTTCCTTGACGAACGTGTAGGCGGCGTCGTGGTGCTGCGAGACCACCGGGATCACCAGGTCGGAGCCGCCGGTGAAGACCGCGCCCGGGGTGTCGGCCGTCTTCCCCGGAATGGGGAAGAAGCCCAGCTTGCCCTTGAGGGCGGGAGCGTTCTGGGTGACGACGTTGGCGCCGCCCGGGGTGCTGATGATCTGGGCGACCTGCTCCTTGGCCATCACCTCGGCCTGCGGCGGGTTCGCCTCGTCGGAGTCCTTGGGGCCCTTGCCGAGCGCCTGGAGCTTCTCGTAGAAGGCCATCGCGCGCAGCGCCTCCGGCGTGTCCAGGGTGCCGTGCCAGCTGCCGCCGGACTCGGTGGCGAGGTCGCCGCCCTCGTCCCAGACGAAGCCGGAGAGGGTGTACCAGTTCTGTCCGGGCAGGTAGATGCCCTGCCGGCCGCCCTTGTCCAGCTTCTTCGTCGCGTCGATCCACTGCGCGCGCGTCCTGATCTTCGAGGCGTCGACGCCGGCCTTCGCGAACAGGTCCTTGCGGTAGATGACGACGCGGTTGGCCGCGTAGTAGGGGATGCCGTACTGCTTGCCCTCGTAGGCGCCGGGTTCGGCGAGGCCCTTGAGCCAGGAGGCGCCGCCGAGGTCGGAGACCTTGTCGCTGAGGTCCAGCAGACCGCCGCTCGCCGCGAACTGGGCCACCTGGGTGTTGCCGGTCTCGATGACGTCGGGGGCGTCGTTGCTGGCCAGCGCGGCGGTGACCTTCTCCCCGATGCCGTCCCACTCCTGGATCTGCACCCGGACGTCGATGTCGGGATGGGCCTTCTCGAAGCCCTTCTCGAACTCCTTCTGGAACGCGGCGGACACGCTGTCGCGCATCAGCCACACGTCGATGGTGGTCCGCCCGCCGTCCCCGGAACCCCCGTCGGAGCCGGACGAGCTACAGGCACTGATTCCGACGGCCGCGACGAGCGACAGGCCGGCGAGCAAGCGGTGCTTCACGGGTCACCTCTGGGAGTCGCGCCTGGAGTCGTATCTGACCAGTTGGCGAACTGGTCAGATGACCTCTGCTGGTGGAGAAAGGTGGCATAGACCAATGCGGCCGTCAACCCTCGACGAACAGCGAATAGTTGTGGATCTCGGGCGGCCCGTGGTCAACTGGTCAGGCAACTGGTCGTACGGACGTCGTGCGTACGTCGTGCGGGGACGACGTACGGACGGCGTACGGACGTCGTACGGAACGGGGGAGTGACGTGAACGCCGACGCGGACAACGATGCGCCGGGACCGGTGCTCAAGCGCGAGCTGGTGCGCGACCACATCCTGGAGCTGATCGAGTCCCAGCGCCCCGGCGACCCGATCCCCTCCGAGCGCACCCTGTGCGCCCGCCTCGGGGTGTCCCGGCCCACGCTGCGCGCCGCCGTCGACGAACTCGTCGCCGCCGGGCTTCTCGTCCGCGAACACGGACGGGGCATGTTCGTCGCACCGGAGAAGATCACCCAGGAGCTGGTCTCCCAGGAACAGACGATGACCGTGCCCCAGGCCGACGGCGCCTGGACGAGCCGGCTGCTGGAGTTCACCACCATCCGGGCGGGCGCCCGCATCGGCCACCGGCTGCGCCTCTCACCCGCGGCGAAAATCGTGTACGTGGCCCGGCTCCGCCTCGTCGACGGGGAGCCGATGGCCATCGAGCACCTGCACATCCGCGCCGATCTCGTGCCCGGGCTCACCCCGCAGGAACTGGAGAGCGGCGACCTCTACGAGCACCTGCGCCGGCATCACGACGTTCACGTCCGCGAAGCCGTGCAGGGCATCGAGCCGACCGTCGTCACCCGTGCCGAGGCCGAGCTGCTCGACGTGCCGGAGCTGTCCCCCGCGCTGCTCTTCGAACGGCTCACGTCGGACGTGCGGGGGCGCCCCGTGGAGTACGTCCACTCGCTCTACCGCGGCGACCGCTACCGCATCGTCTCCCGCCTCACCCTCGGCCCCACCGCCGCGACGACGGCCGGGCCGGCGCCCGGCCACCGTCTGGGCCACCACCCCGGTATCCCGCCCGGCGACTTCGCCCACGGGGACACGGTGGCCTCCTCCACGCGGGGAGACGTCCAGCAGGCGCCCTGAAACGCGGGCCCTTCGCGCGGGTCCCGCGTGGGCATTCGTTCGGCGGGGACCATACTGGAGGAGTACCCCGGGTTCTGAACAGAACGGTTCCATGGCCAAGAACAACAGCTCCGAGACGCTCGTCCCCGCCACCGTGTGGCTGGCCCGCGGCCGCCACCCCGGGCACGAGCCCGAGCAGGACGTCCGCCGCAACCTGATCGCCCTCAAGGCGGCCGGGGTGCTCGACGACTTCCTCGACCTCGACCCCGTCGAGGCGGCCCGCTCCACCGTCCTGCACCCCCGGGAGGCCGCCGCCGACCCCGGCCCGTCGGCCCGCCGCCTCTTCGAGGCCCGCTGGCGCGTCGCCGACGACGTCACCGTCCGCGCGCAGCTCACCACGTACGACCCCGAGAGCCGCCGCAAGGACGGCGAGGGCGTCACCTGGGTGCTGGCCGCCGAGGCCGAGCGCGCCTGGAACCCGCACTGGCCCTCGCCCGCCACCATGTTCTGGCCCGACAGCGACCAGGTCCCCTGGGACCACGACACCGTGCCGGACGTCCGACTGCGCACGGTCAACCACCTGCCCAAGGACGGCGACGCGCTGCGCCACCGGCTGCGGGACTGCGTGCGCGGGAGCTGGTTCGTCCACGTCGTGGTGCACGAGGCCATGACGCCGGACGCGCGGGGACAGCGGCCGCTCTCCGTCTTCCTGCCGCCGAGCCTGCGGCACCGCGTCGTCGAGCACCGGGCCACCCCGGAGCAGGCACAGATCGCCGACTTCGAGATGAAGCGCGAGCTGAACGTGCGCATGCCGCGCGGCGGCGCCGTCGTCCTGCCCGCGGAGCCGCGAAGCCCCGAGTACGACGCCGAGCGGTTCACCGTGCACAGCGTCTTCCTGGACGGCTCCGAACCCACCGACCTGCTGCGCACCCTCACGGAGTTCGCCGCGCTGCCCCGGCCGCTGCCCGAGGACGCCGAACGGGCCCTGGCCCGGCTGCGCCAGGGCTGGCACCTGCTGACCCGGGACGAGGAACTGGTCCACGCCCAGGCCATGGTCGTCAAGTACGCCGAGGCGCTCGACGCCATGACGAAGTCCTGCGACCTCTACAAGGAGGCGGCCGAGGCGGCACAGGCCGCCCTGGCCGACTTCACCGGCGGCGGCACGCCCAAGCCGCCCGCGACCGGGACGGCCAAGGCGGACCGCTCACCGCTGGACACCCTCACCAAGACGTTCGGCCGCTTCCGCCTCCCGAAGAAGTAGCGCCCCCGCCCCGGCCGTCGTGCGACGTGCGATCAGGCGTAGTGCCGGTACACCGCCTGGGCCACGCACGCCGGCTTGGGGCTGCCCTCGACCTCGACGGTGAAGGTCAGCACCATCTGCACCCCGTTGCCCTTGACCTCCTCGACGGAGTCGACGGCACCGTGCAGCCGGATGCGCGCGCCGACCGGCACCGGACTCGGGAAACGGACCTTCTCCAGGCCGTAGTTGACGCTCATGGACGTGCCCTCGATCTCGAGGAGATCACCGAACAGGGGGATGATCAGGGAGAGCGTGAGGTATCCGTGGGCGATGGGACCGCCGAAGGGGCCCTCCTTCGCCCGCTCCGGGTCGGTGTGGATCCACTGGTGGTCGCCGGTGGCGTCGGCGAAGGTGTTGACGCGCTCCTGGGTGATCTCCAGCCAGTCGGTACGGCCGAGGTCGCGGCCGGCGAGGGCGAGGAGGCCGTCGAGGCCCTTGGCGGTGGTGGCGGACATGGTGTGCTGCCTTTCGTCGCAGGAAGGGGAGGGAGTCGCAGGAAGGGGAGGGATTGGTCAGGGCCGGTCGGCCGGGCCGGGCGCGTAGGCCTTCCGCACGGCCGATTTGACGATCTTCCCCGAGGCCGTCCGCGGCAGCGCGTCCACGAACGCCACGGTCCTCGGGATCTTGTACTTGGCGAGCCGGCCGCGCAGCCGGTCCAGGATCTCGGAGCCGTCGGCCGCCGCGTCGGCGCCGGGCTCCAGGACGACGACCGCGTGGCCCACCTCGCCCCAGACGGGGTCCGGCACGCCGATCACCGCGCACTCGCGGACGGCGGGGTGACCGAGCAGCGCGTCCTCCACCTCGGCCGGGTACACGTTCTCGCCGCCGGAGACGAACATGTCCTTGACCCGGTCGACGATGTAGGCGTACCCGTCCTCGTCGGTCCGCGCCACGTCACCGGTGCGCAGCCAGCCGTCCTCGGTGAAGGCCGCCGCGGTGTCCTCGGGACGGCCCCAGTAGCCGGACATGACGTTCGGCCCCTGGACGAGGACCTCGCCCTTCTCCCCGGGCCCGGCGGGGCCGCCGTCGGCCGCCCGTACCCGGGCGTCGGTGAAGAAGTGCGGCACACCGGCGGACCCGGCCTTGGCGGAGGCCTGCTCCCGGTCCAGGAAGAGCACGCCGGGCGAGGCCTCCGTCATGCCGTACCCCTGGCTGAAGGCCAGCCCGCGCGCGAGGTACGTCGCGATGGTGCGCGCGGGCACCGGCGCCCCGCCGCAGCTCACCGAGCGCAGGCTGGACAGGTCCGTCTCCCGCCAGCGCGGGTGCGCGGCCATGGCGTCGTACATCGTGGGCACGCCGAACATGTACGTCACCCGGTGAGCGGCGACGGCCTCCAGGACGCGCCCGGCGTCGAAGGCCTCGTGGAGCACCACCCGGCCGCCCTTGAGGAGGGTCGGCAGACACGTCATGTTGAGCCCGGCGGTGTGGAAGAGCGGGGCGACGACGAGGGTGACCTCGTCGCCGGTCAGATCGGTGTCCACCAGGACGTTGACGCTGTTCCAGGTGATGTTGGCGTGCGAGAGCACCGCCCCCTTGGGCCGGCCGGTCGTCCCCGAGGTGTACATGATCATGCAGGGGTCGTCCGGGGCGACGGGTTCGTCCAGGGGGTCCGTGCGCCCGCCGGTCAGCAGTTCCTCGTAGCCGAGGGCGTCGTCGTCCCCGCCCGTGCCGAGGGTGATGCGGCGGAGGGCGGGGGTGTCCGCGCAGGCCGCGGCGGCCGTCCCGGCCTGTTCGGCGGCGTGCACCAGCACGGTGCTGCCGGAGTCCGACAGGTTGTACGTCAGCTCCGGTGCGGCCAGCCGGGTGTTGAGCGGGACGAAGACCGCGCCGAGCGCGCCGGTCGCGAAGAGCGTCTCCAGGAAGGCCGGGTGGTTGGGGCCCAGGTAGGCGACGCGGTCGCCGCGGGCGACGCCGAGCGCGCGCAGGGCGTGTGCCAGGCGAAGCACCCGTGCGTACAGGTCGCGGTAGGTGAGGTGGGTGTCCCCGTGGACGATCGCCGTGCGCTGTGGTGTCTTGCGGGCCCGGCGCGCCGGCCAGGAACCGATCCCTTGGTTCAACACGGCGTCTCCCTCACTCCTCGCGCAGGCCGAGCAGACGGGCGGCGTTGTCCTTGAGGATCCTGGGCCGCACCTCGGGCTTGATGTCGAGCTTCTCGAAGTCGGCGAGCCAGCGGTCGGGGGTGATGACCGGATAGTCGGACCCGAACAGCACCTTGTCCTTGAGCAGCGAGTTGGCGTACCGCACCAGCTGCGGCGGGAAGTACTTCGGCGACCAGCCGGAGAGGTCGATGTACACGTACGGCTTGTGCGTGGCGACCGCCAGCGCCTCGTCCTGCCAGGGGAACGACGGGTGCGCCAGGATGATCCGCAGCTCGGGGAAGTCCACGGCGACGTCGTCGACGAGCATCGGGTTGGAGTACTTCAGCCGGATGCCGCCGCCCCCGGGCACCCCGGCGCCGATGCCGGTCTGCCCGGTGTGGAACAGCGCGGGCACGCCGAGCTCCTCGATCGCCTCGTAGAGCGGGTAGGCCATCCGGTCGTCGGGGGAGAAGCCCTGGATGCTCGGGTGGAACTTGAAGCCGCGCACCCCGTGCTCCTGAACCAGCCGGCGCGCCTCGCGGACGCCCGCCCGGCCCTTGTGCGGGTCGACGCTGGCGAAGGGGATGAGCACGTCGGGGTGGGCGGCGCAGTTCTCGGCGACCTCCTCGTTGGAGATCCGGGGGTGGCCGGTGGCGTGCTCGGCGTCCACGGTGAAGACGACGGCCGCCATGCGGCGTTCGCGGTAGTACCCGGCCATCTCGTCGATGGTCGGCTGCCGGTGGCCGTGCGCCTTGAAGTACTCCTCGGAGGCGCCGAACAGTTCGGGGCTGAGCGCCCCGTGGCCGGACCGGGAGATCTCGGCGTGGGTGTGGACGTCGATGGCGGTCAGGGCGTCGACGTCGAGGACCGGGTCGCTCATGTCATGCCTCCGGGGCCTTGGGGGCCGGGATGCCGTACGTCTCGGGCTCGGCACCGACACCGTCGTACCACCCCTCGGCGAGGGCGTCCGCGCTCCAGCCGCCGTCGGCGAAGGCGACGGTCTTCTCGGCGGGGTGGGACCACAGGGCCAGGCGGTCGCCGCCGATGCCGATGGCCTGGCCGGTGATGTCCTTGGCCGCGTCGGAGGCGAGGAAGGTGATCAGGCCCGCCACGTCCTCGACGGTGCCCAGGCCCTCGTCCTTGCGCAGCCAGTCCGGCAGGGGTGCGCCCGTGCGCTCGGCCTCTTCGAGGACCGGGGCGAAGGCCGGGATGGTCTTGGTCATCTCCGTGGCGGCGACCGGGACGACCGCGTTGACGGTGACGCCGGCCCTGGCCAGCTCCAGCGCCCAGGTGCGGGCCATCGCCACGATCCCGGCCTTGGCGGCGGCGTAGTTGGTCTGGCCGAAGTTGCCGCGCTGGCCGGCGGGGGAGGAGATCAGGATCAGCCGGCCCCCGGTGCCCTGCTCGCGCATCCGTACCGCCGCCGCGCGGGCACAGGTGAAGGTGCCGCGCAGATGGACCCTGACGACGGCGTCGAAGTCGTCGTCCGTCATCTTCCACAGCACCCGGTCGCGCAGGATGCCGGCGTTGGTGACGAGGACGTCCAGGCTGCCGAACTCCCGTACGGCCGTCTCCGTCAGCCGCTCGGCGGCCTCGCTGTCGCCCACGGCGGCCACGACGCCGACCGCCCGGCCGCCCTCCGCGGTGAGGGAGGCGACGGCGGCGTCGACCGCGGCAGCGTCCACGTCGTTGACGACGACACAGGCGCCGGCCGCGGCCAGGGCCCGGGCGTAGGCGAGCCCCAGCCCGCGCCCGCTCCCGGTGACGACGGCGGCCTTTCCGTGCAGATCCATGGCGCTCTCTCTCCCTGATCGACAGGATTCCTGTTGGTTCGCTCAGTGTTCTCGTTCAACAGGATTCCTGTCAATGGCTTAGGGTGGGCGTCTCGACGTGGTCAGGGAACGAGGCAGGTGACTGCCGGGGGAGGCGCGGCATGACGGAGACGAGCCGGTCCGCGGTGGCGGACGGCGTGGAGGCGAGCCCCTCGCTGCTCTATCTGCTCAAGCGGACGGAACTCGTCGTGCGGGCTCGGCTGGAGGAGCTGCTCAAGCCCGCCGGGGTGACCGCGCTGCAATACACGGCGCTGACCGTGCTGGAGCGGCGCGACGGGGTGTCCGCCGCGCAGCTCGCCCGGGACTCGTTCGTCACGGCACAGTCCATGGCCGACATGGTCCGTGCGCTGGAGAGCCGGGGGCTGGTCCGGCGCGAGCCGAACCCCGGCAACCGGCGCGAGAAGGTCATCCTGCTCGCGGAGGCGGGGCGCCGGCTGCTGGAGCGGTACGCCGGAGAGGCCCGCCTGCTGGAGGAACGCATGGTCGGCGAGCTGGAGCCCGCCGACGTCGAGCGCTTCCGCGACTACCTCAAGAGCGCCCACCGGTCGCTGTCCTGAGGCGGCCGGCGGGCGGGACGCGCGACGGGCGGCATCCGGGCGAGCTGGGGCGCGGAGGACCCGGGGCGCGGAGGACCCGGGGCGCGAAAAACCCGGGGCGCGGAGGACCCGGGGCGCGAAAAACCCGGGGCGCGGAGGACCCGGGGCGCGAAAACGACTACCGCTTCGCCCGTGACACCTCGTCCAGCCTGCGGGCCCGCGCGGCCTGCTCGAACGGCGTGTCGCCGTGCGCCTTGCGGTCGCCCAGGGAGGCGTACAGCTCCGCTATGGCGGCGGTGTCGTGGTGGGTGGCCAGTTCCGCCAGTTCGGGCGAGACCGTGGCGAGGATCTGCCGGAACCGGAGCTCGGCGAGCGGGCCCAGGCGGTCGTAGATCTGCACGAAGACCCGCTGGGCGCGCGGGCGGTCCCAGCCGGGCGGCAGCAGCGCGGCCGGGAGGTCCGGATCGGTCTCCGGGAACCGCCGCCAGGCGACCCGCAGTTCGGTGCGGGTGCGCAGCGCCTGCGCCGGGCTGATGAGACCGGCGTCGAGGCTGCTCAGCACGGGCTCGTAGCGCTCGGCGAACTCCCGGTACTCGCGGGCCAGTTCCGTCAGGTCGAAGGCGGAGGCGAGAGAGCCCTGCGGGGTGCCGCCCGGCACCTGGGTGCAGCGCAGCACGGTCGCCGTCCTGATGCCGAGCTCGCGCAGCAGCTCCTGGGCGTCCCCGCCGAGATCGCGCGGTGACACCCACACCCCGTCGTAGAGCGCGGCGAACCCCAGCAGACGCAGCCGGGAACGGAGCGCGGTGCGTACACCGCGGTCCTGTTCGGGGACGGAGAACGTGACGACCGTCCACTGTCCGTCCCACTCGGGGGCGACGGTGCCGAACGTCAGCATGCGGTGCGTACGCTCGACGATCACCTCCGAGGTACGGGCGGGGATGCCGTACGCCGTGGTGCGTCCGCTGCGTGAGGTGTCCAGCAGTCCGCGGGCCACGAGGCGGCGCATCGCCGCCCGGGCGCCGTCCGAGGTGACATCGAAGTCGGCAAGCAGTCTGACCAGCGCGGTCGCCGGAATGTGCTCGTCGCGCCAGTACCAGAAATCGCCCAGCAGGGAGGTCAGCAGGAGCTGGGGTTCCGCCCCGCTCCGGTCCCGGGGCAGCTCGGCCTTCGACGGGTCCTTGCCCATGACACCTCGGATTCTCGCGCACCATTCGGGTCGGTCGAAAGTATCGCACGACCCTTGCCATAGGTGACACCTCGTGCGACGCTCGGCAGCGATACCGACAATGGTGCGGATCTCATTTCATGCAAGGGAATGCCTTCATGCGCAACTCCTCATCCCACCGCCGGTGGCGAACACCTGCCACACTCACCACCGCGCTGCTCTCCGCCCTCGCCCTCGCCGGCTGCGGCTCCTCCGGGGAGGAGGCAAGCTCCTCACCGTCCGCCGCCAAGGTTCCGGCGCTGCACGACGCACTGCCGAAGACCGTGAAGGACTCGGGCGTCCTGCGCTTCGCGGGCGACTCGCACCCGCCCTTCCGGTCGGTCGGCGCGGACGGCACGGTCACCGGCATCGACCGCGACCTGCAAAAGGCCCTCGGGCAGGTGCTCGGAGTGCGCACCGAGGTGACGATCGTCAGCAACCTGCCCGCGGCGCTGCAAGGGATGCTCAGCGGGCGCTACCAGGCGTTCAACGGACCGGTGGAGGCGACGGCCGAGCGCGAGCGCCAGTTCGACAGCATCACCTGGATGACCAGCCGCACCTCCTACGTCCTGCCCAAGGGCTCCAAGGGCGAGGTCTCCTCGGCGGCCGGGCTGTGCGGCAAGAAGGTCGCCGTGGTCAAGTCGAGCATCGTCGAGGGCCAGTTGAAGAAGCTGTCCGCCTACTGCACCGCCCACGGCAAGGACCCCGCGCGGTCGATCGGCCTCGACGACACCAACGCCACCCTGCTGGCCACCAAGTCGGGCCGCGCCGACGCCGCCGGCATGACCCAGGCCGCCGCCATCGACGTCACCAAGTCCCAGTCGGACACGTACGTCTACGTCACGCAGAACGAGGCGCAGGGCGCCACCGTCGACAACCTCGCCCTGCTCGTCCCCAAGGACAGCGGCCTCGGCCCGGTGGTCCAGAAGGCCTTCCAGAAGCTCTTCGACAGCGGTGAGTACCGCCGGGTCATGGACCACTGGGGGCTGACGGACGTCATGGTCGACAAGCCCGTCCTGAACATCGCCGCCGAAGAGGGCTGAGCCGTGTCCGGATCCCTCTCCCTGAAGGAAACCGACGTCGGCCCCGGCACCGACGACGTCGCCCACGCGGCGCGGCGGGTGCGGCCCTGGCGGATCGTGGCCGGTGTCGTCCTGGCCGTCGTGGCCGCGCTGCTCCTCCGCTTCCTGTTCACCAATCCGCGGCTGGAATGGGACGTGGTCGCGGACAACCTCTTCGACCCCAGCGTGCTCTCCGGCCTCGGTACCTCGGTGTGGCTGGCCGTCGCCGCCACCGCCATCGGCTCCGTCGTCGGCGCGGCCCTGGCGGCGGCCCAGCTCTCGGACTTCGCGCCGGTCCGCTGGGCGGCCGCCCTCTACATCGGCGTGTTCCGCGGCATCCCGCCCCTGGTGCAGCTCATCTTCTGGTTCAACCTCGCCTACCTCCTGCCGCGCATCTCGATCGGCATCCCCTTCGGCCCCGCGTTCGCCTCCTGGAACGCCAACGACGTCATCACCCCCGTCACGGCGGCCGTGGTCGGCCTGTCACTGGTGGAGTCGGCGTACCTGGCGGAGATCATCCGCAGCGGACTGCTCAGCGTCGAACAGGGCCAGCGCGACGCCGCCCGCGCGATGGGGTTCACTCCGGCCCAGACGTTCTTCCGGGTCGTGCTGCCGCAGGCGATGCGCGTCATCATCCCGCCCAGCGGCAGCCAGTTCATCAGCGTCCTCAAGGGAACCGCGCTGGTCTCGGTGATCGCCATGGCCGATCTGCTGCACTCGGTGCAGGTCATCTACAACCGCACCTACCAGATCGTCCCCCTGCTCCTCGTGGCCTGCCTCTGGTACCTCGTCGTGGTCACCCTGTTCACCGTCGGACAGCGCCGGCTGGAGCGCCACTTCTCCCGCGGCCACGCGACGGGCGGTCACACCCCGGCCGCCCGGGGCCGCCGTCCGAAGAACGGAGCGTCCGCATGACCGGTGAGCCCGCCCTGCGCGTGCGGGGCGTCCGCAAGACCTTCGGGGACCACGTCGCCCTGGACGGCGTCACCCTGGACGTCGCCGACGGTGAGGTCGTCACCGTCATCGGCCCCTCCGGCTCGGGGAAGTCGACACTGATCCGGTGCGTGCAGCAGCTCGAGACCATCGACGCCGGCGCCATCTACCTCGACGACGAACTGCTCGGCCACGAACGGCACCGCGGCACCCTGCGGCCGCTCGGCGCCCGCCGCGTCGCCGCCCAGCGCAGCCGCATGAGCATGGTCTTCCAGCAGTTCCACCTCATCCCGCACTTCACCGTTCTGCGCAACATCACCGAGGCCCCCGTACGCGTCCACGGCCGCACCCGGCAGGACGCCGAGGCCGAGGCGCACGAACTGCTGAAGCGGGTCGGTCTCGCCGACCGCGCGCACCACTACCCGCGCCAGCTCTCCGGCGGCCAGCAGCAGCGGGTGGCGATCGCGCGCGCCGTCGCCGCCCGCCCCCGCGTCATGCTCTTCGACGAGCCCACCAGCGCCCTCGACCCCGAACTGGTCGACGAGGTCCTCGCCGTCATGCGCGGCCTCGCCGCCGACGGCATGACCATGGTCGTCGTCACCCACGAGATCGCCTTCGCCAAGGAGGTCGCCGACCGCTGCGTCTTCATGGAGGCCGGCCGGATCGTGGAGAGCGGGCCGCCCGAGGACATGCTCACCACCCCGCGCACCGCACGCCTGCGAGCCTTCCTCGCCCGGCACCGCGACAGCCTCACACCCCCACAGGAGCACCTCACGTGATCACCGTTGCCTCGGTCGGCGACCTCATCCTCGACGAACCCGACCCGGCCTCCTTCCTCGCCCCCGCGGCACCCCTGCTCACCTCCGCCGACGTCACCGTCGGACACGTGGAGGTGCCGCACTCGACCACCACCGTCCAGCAGAGCACCGACGTACCCGCGCCCCCGGCCGACCCGGCCGCCCTGACCGCACTGGCCGACGCCGGCTTCGACGTCGTCACCCTGGCCGGCAACCATGTCTACGACGCCGGTGACGTGGGCGTCGCCGACACCGTCGCCCACGCCCGCCGGGCCGGCCTGGTGCCCGTCGGCGCGGGCGCCACGCTCGACGAGGCCCGCGCCCCCGCCGTCGTCGAACGCGGCGGACTGCGCATCGGTGTGCTGTCCTACAACTGCGTGGGCCCGCGCGAGTCCTGGGCCACCTCCCGCAAGGCCGGCTGCGCCTACGTCCACGTCCTCACCCACTACGAACTCGACCACGCGAGCCCCGGCGGACCGCCGAGGACCTACACCTTCGCCGACCCCGACAGCCTGGCCGCCCTCCAGGCGGACGTGGCACACCTGCGCGAGCGGGCCGACGTCGTCCTCGTCGGACTGCACAAGGGCGTCGGACACACCCCGGCCGCGGTCGCCATGTACGAGGGGCCGGTGGCGCGCGCCGCCATCGACGCCGGTGCCGACGCCGTGTTCGGCCATCACGCCCACATCATGCGCGGCATCGAGGTCCACCGCGGCCGGCCGATCTTCCACGGGCTCGGCAACTTCGTCACCGTCACCCGCGCCCTCACCCCCGACGCGAGCAGCCGCTCCAGCGCCGAACTGACCGCATGGGCCCGGCGCCGCAAGGAGCTCTACGGCTTCGCACCCGACCCGGACATGCCCGCCTACCCCTTCCACCCCGAGAGCCGCAACACCGCCGTCGCCCTCTGCCGCTTCGACGGCGAGGGCGGCATCGAGGCGGGCTTCGAACCCTGCTGGATCGACGACCTGGGGCGCCCCGTGCCCTGCGGCGACACCGCACAGGGCCGCCGCGTCACCGACTACATCGAGGGCATCACCCGCACCGCGGGCCTCAACGGCCGGCTCGTCCGCGAGGACGGCCGCGTACTGATCCAGCTGCACACCGAGAGGGCATCATGAGCGACCAGCCACTGGCCGGGCGGACCGTCATCGACCTGACCACCGCACTGGCCGGCCCCTACGCGACCCTGCTGCTGGCCGGCCTGGGCGCCACCGTCATCAAGGTGGAGAACCCGGCCACCGGAGGTGACTCCTCCCGCAACAACGCCCCCTACGTGGGCGGCGACGGACTGTCCATGGCCCGGCAGGCACCTGACGACATGTCGGTCTCCATGCTCTCCCGCGGCCGCAACAAACTCAGCGTCACCCTCAACCTCAAGGACCCGCGCGCCCACCGCGTCTTCGCCGACCTGGTGCGCGACGCCGACATCCTGGTGGAGAACTACAGCCCCGGCGTCACCGGCCGGCTCGGCATCGACTACGACGCCGTCCGCACGCTCAACCCGCGGCTCGTCTACACCTCCATCAGCGGCTTCGGCAGCCAGGGCGGACCCGGCTCCGGCAAGGCGATGGACTCCATCATCCAGGCGCTGTCCGGCGTCATGCTCACCGCGGGCGAACCCGACGAGGGCCCCGTCCGCTTCGGACTGCCCGTCGGGGACATGCTCGCCCCGCTGTTCGCGGTCATCGGCACCCTGTCGGCCCTGATGCAGGCCGACCAGACCGGGCACGGCCAGCACGTGGACGTCTCCATGCTCGGGGCGCTCACCTCCATGGTGGCCTGCGAACCCTTCGACGCCTTCGCGCAAGTGGGCATGGAGCAGCGCACCGGCGCCATGGTGCCCCGCCTCGCCCCCTTCGGCATCCTGCCCACCGCCGACGGCCACCTGGCGCTGTCCGCGCCCACCGACGCCTTCGCGCACGGCGTCCTGCGGGCGATAGGCCGCCCCGACCTCGTCGACGACGGCCGCTTCCACAGCCGCGACCAGCGGGTCCGCCACGCCGACGAGATCCACGCCCTCATCCGGGAGTGGACCCGGGTGCGCCCCACCGCCGAGATCCTCGACGCGTTCACCGCGGAAGGCGTCCCCGCCGCCGAGGTGCGCGACCCCCGGGAAGCCGTACGGGACCCCCTGGTGCGCCAGCGCGAGGAGGTCGTCCCCGTGACCCACCCCAAGCACGGCGTCGTGCCCGGCCTCACCACCACCGGCGTCCCCATCCGGTTCTCCGCCGCCCGTGTGGCCCTCGACCAGCCCGCCCCCGGGCTCGGCGAGCACAACGACGCGGTCTACCGCGAGCGGCTCGGCTACAGCGCCGACGACGTCGCCCGACTGGCCGCCGAGTCGGTGATCTGACCCGCCGCACCCGGACCAACGTCCTTGCACCACCTGGAGGAACACCCATGTCCGCTGCCCTCGCGCAGCTCCTCTCCCACGGCACCGGCCCCGGCCGGACCGCCGGCGCCGGGGGGACCCGGGGCCCCGCCCCGGTGATCGGGTACGTCGGCGCCGACGTACCCGTGGAGTACCTCACCGCCGCCGGACTGCACCCCCTGCGCCTGTCCGGCGACCCCGGAGCACCCCACACGGCCGGCGACCGCTACCTGGGCACCGGCCTCGACCCGGCGGCCCGCTCGGTCCTCACCCGCCTCCTCGACCAGGACTACGGACCGCTCGACGGCCTCCTCGTCTCCCGGGACTGCGAGGCCTCCCTGCGCCTGTTCTACGCACTGCGCGAACTGCGCCGCGTAGAGCCCGCCTCGGCCCTGCCGCCGGTGCACCTGGTCGACGTCCTGCATCTGCCGCACCGGACCACCACCCGTTACGTGCGGGCCAAGTTCGCCCAGGTGCGCGCCACCGTCGGGACCTGGGCCGGCCGGACCATCGACGACGCGGCGCTCGCCGACGCCATCACCGCCCACGACCGGCTCCGCGCACTGCTCACACGTGTCGCGCTGCTGCGCCGGCGGCGGCCGGCCCGGCTCACCGGCACCGAAATGCTCACCGTGGTGGCCGCGACGACGGCACTACCCGTCGGCCGCGCCACCGCCCTCCTCGAACAACTCCTCGAAGAAGCGGGCGAGTTGCCCGAGCACGAGGGGCTGCGGGTGTTCCTCACCGGCAGCCCGCACGACACACCCCACGTCTATGCCGCGCTGGAGGACAAGGGCCTCCTGATCGTCGGTGAGGACCACGACTGGGGCGACCTGCTCCACCGGCGTCCGACCGGCGCACCGACCGAGGCGGCGCTCGCCGAGCGGTACCAGTACAACGGCCCCACCGCCCCGCGCGCCTCGATCCGGGCCAGGGCCGCACACACCGGCCGGGCCGCACGGGACTGCGGCGCCGAGGCCCTGGTGAGTTACGCCCGGCGGCACGACGACGCCCCGCGCTGGGACTACGCCGCACAGGAGGCGGCCACCGGCCTGCCGTCCGTCCTGCTCGGCCGGCAGCCCTACGGCGCACTCGACGACGCGGCGGCCGGGGCACTGACCGCACTGCGCCCCCACGCGGAGGTGACCCGGTGAACGCCCGGCTGAACTCGGCGTCGGCCGCCACCGCCCACCAGCGGCAGTGGTTCGCCGACCTCCGCGCGGACCTGGCCGACGGCGGCGACTTCGCCCTCGTCAACGCCGATGCCCCGCAGGAGATCTTCCGCACCATGGGCATCCCGTACGTCGTCAACCAGTGGTGGTCCTCGATCGTCACCGCCAAGCGCCGCGCCCAGGACTACCTGGAACTGCTGCGCGCCCGCGGGCTCCCCGACGACAGCGAGCAGTACAGCGCCATCCCCCTGGCCTCTGCCTTCGACCCCGACCCGGCGAACGCGCCCTGGGGCGGGCTGCCCCGGCCCACCGTTGTGCTCGCGGAGACCACGGGCGACGCCTCCCGCAAGATCTTCGACCTCTGGGGCGACCAGCCCGGCGTCTCCTTCTACCCGCTGGAGAGCGCCGCCGAGAACGACGTCCCCACCCGCTGGTGGGAACTGATGCCGCGCGACTGGGAACGGGCCGTCGGCAGCGACCGCCTGGACCTGATGACCGGCGAACTCGAGGGCCTCATACGGTTCCTGGAGCAGACCACCGGCCGGGTCTTCTCCGAGACCCGCTTCGCCGAGGTCATGGAGCTGGTCAACGAGCAGCAGGAGTGGAACCGCCGCACCCGCGACCTGATCGCCCGTGCCCGCCCCTGCCCGCTGCCCGTCAACGACTCCATCCCCAGCGTGATGATCCCGCAGTGGCACCGGGGCACCACCTGGGCGCGCGACGCCGCCCGCGCCTTCCACGACGAGGTGGCCGAACGGGTCGCCACCGGAACGGCCGTCTGCCCCGACGAGCGGCTGCGCCTGATGTGGATCGGCCGCGGGCTCTGGTTCGACCTCGACTTCTACCGGCGCTTCGAGGAGAGCCACGGCGCGGTGTTCGTCTGGTCGATGTACCTCGCGATCGCCGCCGACGGCTACCTCCGCTACGGCGACGACCCGCTGCGCGCCCTGGCCGCCCGCTTCGCCGCCTTCCCCGACCAGCTCTACACGCCGCCCTGGTCGGCGGAGTGGTACGTCAAGGAGGCACGCCACCACGGCGTCGACGGCGTCGTGCACCTGGTGTCGGAGGACGCGCGGGGCAGCTACTTCACGACCCGCGCGCTCGAGGCCGCCGGCATCCCGGTCCTCGAACTGCACGCCGACAACGTCGACGCGCGCGCCGCCGACGCGGACGGCCTCACCCGCACCGTCGGCGACTGGCTCGGCACGCTCACTCCGTCGGACCGGGCGGCCGCCGGCCGGTGAGGGTGCGGCGGGCCACCGCCACCAGCTCGGCCGCCGGGCCCACCAGGCGCCGCCCGGTGGGCCAGACCGCGCGCAGATCGCGCGTGAGGTCCACGCCCGTGACCTCGACACCGACCAGCAGCCCCTCGTCGAGGTCACGGCGGACGGCCAGTTCGCTCAGCACCGCCGGTCCTGAGCCCGCGATCACCGTGCCGCGCACGGCCGTCGTCGAGCCGAGCTCCACCAGGGCCCGGGCCCGCTCGCAGCCGGCCAGATGCAGGGCGCGGTCGAGGGTCTGGCGGGTGCCGGAACCGCTCTCCCGCAGCACCAGCGGCGTACGGGACAGCTCCCGCGCGGTGAGCGGTTCCCGGCGCCGGGCCCACGGGTGACCGGGGTCGACCACGACGACGAGCCGGTCCTCGGCCACCTGCCTGGTCGACATCACCCGGGACAGCCGGGGCCCCTCGATGAACCCGACGTCGGCCTCGCCCGACTCGACCAGCTCGGGCACGCGCGCGCTGTTGGTCACTTGCAGTCCGATGTACAGCTCCGGACGGCGGGCGCGCAGCTCGCTGATCCAGCCGGGCAGCAGATACTCGGCGATCGTGAGACTCGCCGCGACCCGCAGTTCGGCCTCCCGCCGGTCGCGCAGTTTCCCGGCCCCGGCGAGGAGGTCGTCCAGCTCGTCCAGCACCCGACGGGCGTGCCCGGCGACGACCTGGCCGGCCAGCGTCAGCCGTGAGCCGCGCCGGGTGCGGTCCACCAGCACCAGGCCGAGCCCGCGCTCCAGCGTGGTCAGCCGGCGGCTGGCGGACGGCTGCGAGATCCGCAGCCGCTCGGCCGCCCGGCCCAGGCTCTCCAGCTCGGCCACGAGCACCAGGAGCCGCAGCGACTCCAGATCGGGGGTGCGCAGGGGGAGGGGAGCGCTACGGGGGTCCGCCGGCACGGAGGCGTCTGTCACAGCGCCAGCGTATGTGCCGGTCATACGCCCGCGCTATGACCTCCTCACCGACCGGGGGCTACAGGGCGGGCGCGGGGCCGCGCAAGGTGGTGATCATGAAAGACGCCAGCGTTTTCCGGCCGAGGAGGACCCGCCCCCCACATGCCCCCGTCGTGCGAGGACGCGGCGCGGCTCCCGCCGCCTCGCCGTTCCGCGGTGCCGCCGACCGGCTGCCCGGGCTCGCGCTCGCCGCCGGGATCGCCGTCGTCGCGACCGTGCTGGGCCGGCTCGTGCCCGTCGTCGGCGGGCCGGTCGGCGGGATCGTGCTCGGGGTGCTGGTGGCGGTCGCGGTGCGCCCGGGGGACCGGACGCGGCCGGGCATCGCCTTCGCCGGGCGCGGGGTGCTCCAGGCGGCGGTGGTGGTCCTCGGCGCGCAGCTCTCCCTCGGCCAGGTGCTGCGGGTCGGGGCCGGCTCGCTGCCGGTGATGCTCGTGACCCTCGCGGTCTGCCTGGCGGCGGCCTACGGCATCGGGCGCCGACTCGGTGTCGTACGGGACCTGCGCACCCTGATCGGCGTGGGCACCGGGGTGTGCGGGGCCTCCGCGATCGCGGCGGTGACACCGGTGATCGGGGCGGCCGGGGCGGAGGTGGCCTACGCCGTCTCCACGATCTTCGTCTTCAACATCGCGGCCGTGCTGGTCTTCCCCGTCCTCGGGCATGCGCTGGGGATGGGGCAGCACGCCTTCGGCCTCTTCGCCGGGACCGCCGTCAACGACATGTCGTCGGTGGTCGCCGCCGCCACGACGTACGGCGGCCCGGCGGCCGACTACGCGGTGGTGGTCAAACTGGCCCGCACACTGATGATCATCCCGATCTGCCTCGGTCTGGCGGCGCTGGCCCGCCGCCGGGCAGAAGCGGCAGAAGGCGCCGCGAGTGCGGGCGCCGATGCGGCCGGGGGCACGGAGGCGGGTGCGAGTGCCGGACGGAGAGGACCCGTCGCCGTGCGGGTCGGCCGACTGGTGCCGTGGTTCCTCGTCGGGTTCCTCGCCCTGGCGGCCCTCAACACCGCGGGGCTCGTCCCCTCCGCCGCCCACGGGCCGCTCGGCACGGTCGCCGGATTCCTGATCACGGTCGCCCTCTCCGCGATCGGACTCTCCACCGACCCCGCCGCGCTGCGCCGGACCGGCCCCGCGCCCCTGCTGCTCGGCGGCTGTCTGTGGCTGGTGGTGTCGGCCACCAGCCTGGCCGTCCAGTTCCTGACCGGGTATCTGTGAGCCGGGCCCGTACGACCTGCGCGGGCCGGCGCGAGCCCGGCCCGTACCACCGGCGCGGACCGGCGCGGGAGCGGGACCCTCCGGCCGAACGGTCCCGGGTGTTTCGACGCCGGCGGCACGCGGGCCCCTCCACCGCCTGCGCGCCGTCACCGAGTCGCGCATGGGCCGGGGGCGGGGGAGAGCGAGGTTCGGTCCGCCGATGCCGGGCACCACCGGCGGCTCCGGCGGGTACCCGCGCCGGCCGCTGAAGACCTCCTCGGCGTACGGCGTCACGCTTGATCGCTCCCTGTCGACGCCAGGAGCGCCGGGCCCATGCGTGAAGCGACGGTCCCGCACATCTGGTATGCGTAGGCGGCATGGACTTCTCCAGTACGGCGCTGCGGGTGCTGCGCCAGGTCGCCGAGTCCGGGAGCTTCACCGCTGCCGCCGCCCGGCTCGGCTACACCCAGTCGGCGGTCTCCCGGCAGGCCGCGGCGCTCGAACGCGGCGCGGGTGCGGTGCTCTTCGAACGGCACTTCGACGGGGTGCGGCTCACCCCGGCCGGGCTGACCCTGCTGCGGCACGCCCGCACGATCCTGGCCTGCCTCGACGAGGCCGAACAGGATCTCACGGGCTCCACCGGGCGGACGGAACCGGTGCGGCTGGGGATCTTCCCCAGCGGGGGCGCCATGCTCCTGCCCGTCGCGCTCACCCGGCTCACCGGGACCGATCCGCACATCGCCGTGACGACACGTGAGGGCACCACGCCGAGCCTGATCCGGGCCCTGCGGGCCGGCTCGCTCGACCTCGCCGTGCTGACCTCCCGCCCGCCGCACCGGCCCTCGGACGGGGAGAGCCCCGCGCTGCACCTCGAACGGATCGAGGACACGGAGCTGTGCGTGGCCGCCCCGACCACCGGCGCGTTCGCCGGCCGCACCTCCGTGCACGCGGAGGAACTCCTCGACGCCCCCTGGATCGCCACGCCGTCCTCCGGCGCCGAACCCCTGCTCGGCGTCTGGCCCGGCCTGCCCGGACGCCCACGCGTCGTCCACAGCGCCCGCGACTGGCTGACCAAGCTCCGCCTGGTCGCCGCGGGCTTCGGCGTGACGACGGTCCCGCGCCGGATGTCGGCGGCGCTGCCGCCCGGCGTGACCCTGCTCCGCGTCGACGGCGCACCCCCCGAACTCCGCCGCGTCCTGGCCGCCCGCCTCCCGGGCCCACCGACTCCGGCGATCACCAGGGTCGTCCAGGCCCTCACCACGGCCTGACCCCGCACCGGAGACAGGCCCCGCCGCCGGGCCCTGCCCCGCCCCGCTCGGCGGCGTTCCCTGTCGCCGGGGGCGTGGCCCCCACGCCCTCCCGGGGGTCCAGGGGGCAGAGCCCCCTCGGGGGTGGAGCCCTCTCGGGGGTGGAGCCCACGCCTTCCGTCGGCGTATGGCCGCTCCGGCGCCGCGCGGTAAGGTTGCCCCGCGCGGTGAGGACCGGGCCCGCACGGGGCCCGCCACCGCCGTTCCGGGGCCGACGCCGTTCCCGGCGAACCGTTCCTAGTCTGGGAGACACGCGTGCGCGAGCCGATGACGCCCGCCGCCGACGCCTGCCCGCCGTGACGTACCGGCCCTGACAGCGGCCGGGTCGTGCGGACAGCGGTCCGCCCCCCTCGCCCCGCCTCACCGCCCCGAAGACTTCCGGCCCGCGCACGCGGGCCGACCGCGGCCCGCCGTCCGGCCCGCCGTGTCCGTCCCCCGCGTCCCGTCGCCGCGGCGCGCCCGAGCACAGACAGGTACCGCCCCTTGCCCACTTCCGCGCCCTCCTCCCGCCCCGTCCCGCCGGGCTGCCGCGCCGTCCCGGCCGGCCGGTCTGGCTGTCGCCGGCCGTGTTCCGCACCGAGGCCCTGGCCGGCCTGGTGGTCGGCCTGGCCCTGATCCCGGAGGCGATCTCCTTCTCCGTGATCGCCGGCGTCGACCCCAAGGTCGGCCTGTTCGCCGCCTGCACCATGGCCATGGTGATCGCCTTCGTCGGCGGCCGGCCCGCCATGATCTCCGCCGCCACCGGCGCCGTCGCCCTGGTCATCGCCCCCGTAGCCCGCCAGTACGGTCTCGGCTACCTGGTCGCCACCGTCGTCCTCGCCGGCGTCTTCCAGATCGCGCTCGGCGCGCTGGGCGTGGCCAAGCTGATGCGGTTCGTCCCGCGCAGCGTGATGGTCGGCTTCGTCAACGCCCTCGGCATCCTGCTGTTCACCGCCCAGATCCCCAACCTGCGCGACGTGCCCTGGCCGGTCTACCCGCTCGTCGTCGCCGGCCTGGTGCTGATGGTGCTGTTCCCGAGGGTGACCAAGGCGGTGCCCGCGCCGCTGGTGTCGATCGTCGTCCTGACCGTCATCACCGTCGCCGCCGGGATCGCCGTGCCGACCGTGGGCGACAAGGGCACGCTGCCCTCGTCGCTGCCCGTGCCCGGCATCCCCGACGTGCCGTTCACCACCCACACCCTCACCGTCATCGCCCCCTACGCCTTCGCGATGGCCCTCGTGGGCATCATGGAGTCGATGATGACCGCGAAGCTGGTCGACGACCTCACCGACACCCGGTCCGACAAGACGCGCGAGGCGGTCGGCCAGGGCATCGCCAACATCGTCACCGGCCTCTTCGGCGGCATGGGCGGCTGCGGCATGATCGGCCAGACGATGATCAACGTGAAGAACGGTGCCCGCACCCGGCTGTCGACCTTCCTGGCCGGGTTCTTCCTGCTCGTCCTGTGCATCGTGCTGGGCCCCGTGGTCTCCCGGATCCCGATGGCCGCCCTGGTCGCCGTCATGGTCCTGGTCTCCGTCGGCACCTTCGACTGGCACTCGGTCAAGCCGGCCACGCTCAAGCGGATGCCGGTCGGCGAGAGTGCCGTCATGGTCGTGACGGTCATCGTCGTCGTGGCGACGGGCAACCTGTCCATCGGTGTCGTCGTCGGCTCGCTGACCGCCATGATGGTCTTCGCCCGCCGCGTCGCCCACCTCACCGAGGTCACCTCCGTCACCGACCCCGACGGCACCCAGGTCGTCTACGCCGTCACCGGGCAGCTCTTCTTCGCCTCCTCCAACGACCTCGTCACCCAGTTCGACTACGCCGGCGACCCCGACAAGGTCGTCATCGACCTCACCGACACCCACGTCTGGGACGCCTCCTCCGTCGCCGCCCTGGACGCCATCGAGACCAAGTACGCCCAGCGCGGCAAGACCGTCGAGATCATCGGTCTGAACACCTCCAGCGCCCGCCTGCACGGCAGGCTCAGCGGCGAACTCACCGCGAGCCACTGAAACCGGCCACCGGGCTCCGGGCCGGCGGGGCCCGGCCGCGACGGATCACTATCGTGTCCGGGGGCGCTTCCCGCGCCCCCGAGTCGTGAGGAGTGACGCACCATGGCCGAACCGGCGCCCGACGAACTGATCGACGTCCACGCCCACTTCGTGACCGACTCCTATGTGCGCGCGGCCCGGGCCGCCGGGCACACCCACCCGGACGGGATGCCCGGCTGGCCCTCCTGGAGCCCCGCGGAACACCTGCGGCTGATGGACGAGCACCGCATCCGCACCGCGCTGCTGACCATCTCCTCCCCGGGCACGCACTTCGGCGACGACGCGGCGGCCCGTACGCTCACCCGCGAGGTCAACGAGTACGCCGCCGGCGTCGTCCGTGCCCACCCCGGCCGCTTCGGCCACTTCGCCTCGCTGCCGCTGCCGGACGTCGACGGGAGCCTCGTCGAACTCGCGTACGCGCTGGATGAGTTGGGCAGCGACGGGGTCACCGTCGAGTCCAACGCGCACGGCCGCTACCTGGGCGACGAGCGGTTCGAGCCGCTGTGGGCCGAACTCGGCCGCCGCGAGGCCGTGGTCTTCGTCCACCCCACCTCTCCCGTCCACCCCGAGACGGTCTCGGCGGGCCGGCCCCGGCCGATGCTGGAATTCCTCTTCGACTCCACCCGCACCGTTTCCGACCTGGTCTTCAACGGGGTCCTCACACGGCACCCCGGCGTGCGGTGGATCTTCACCCACGGCGGCGGCACGCTCCCGCTGCTGGTCGACCGGATGGAACTCTTCCGCACCGCGTTCGACGGCGGCTCCCCGGACGAGCCGTCCGTCCGGGAGCAGGTGTCCGGGCTCTGGTTCGACCTCGCCGGGACCCCGTTCCCGCACCAGGTACCGGCCCTGGAACGCGCCTTCGGCCCCGCACGGATCCTGTACGGCAGCGACTACTGCTGGACGCCGGTCGGCGCCGTCGCCCAGCAGGTCGCCTCCCTCGACACCGCCGACCAGCCCGGCGCCACCACCTGGCGCGCCCTGACCACGGCCAACGCCACCCGCCTGCTGCCCCGCGTCGCCGCCCAGGACCGGTGACCCGGAACCGGTGACCCGGAACCGGCCCGCATCCCCCGCGGCCGGGCGCCCGCGCTCTCGACCTGTACGAACCGACCCGTGACCGCCTTCGACGCACTCGGACGACCTCGCGGAAGCCGCCCTGTCGCGGACAGCCCGTGATCCACGCGAAGGGCGGTGAGCGAGGCCGCCCGGGCGAAGGCGGTGTGGCCCGCGTGAACGCCTGATCTACCCTGAGAGGACGGCTGAGCCGGCGAGTGGGTGTGCCCGTCCGTGGCCGGGGCAGGTGCGGGTCGAGTGCGAATGAGGGCGTATGGAGTCGGTTACCGGCGGCGACGGCCGTCCCTCCCCGCTCACGGGGACACCGATACGGGTGGCGGTGAGGCTGGAGAAGGAGGGCGTGAGCATCGCCCGGGCCCGCGACCTCGCGACGGCCTTCCTCGGCCGGGTCCGGGACGAGCTGGGGCTGCCCGTGTCCGCGCGTGTCGTGGGCGACACGCAGCTCGTCGTGAGCGAGCTGGTCACCAACGCCCGCAAGTACGCCCCCGGGCCGGTCTCCCTGGAGTTGCGGGTCGAGGCGGGGCTGCTGGAGGTGGTCGTACGGGACGGCGACCCGGAGCTGCCGGTCGCCAGGCCGGCCGACGCCGACCGGATCGGCCAGCACGGGCTGGAGATCGTCAAGGCCATCGCCCGGGACCTCGAAGCGAGGCGCGAGCCGACGGGCAAACGCATCACGGCCCGCATCGCGCTCGTCGACGACTCCATGGCCGACGACTCCCTCGTCGCCGATTCCTGACGGCACGGGCGTCCCGGTGCCGGGTCGCTCACCTGCTCGGAGGGAATCGATGTTTGAAGTCGGCACTTTGGGGTGGGTTGCGCCCGACCGGTGAGTACGGAACGCTGAACGTTCGACATTTTCCAGCGGAGAGGTGGTGGGGTACGCACGGCGCGTGCCTGCCGATTTGAGTGCTTCCCTCAGTCCCACCGGCTCCCCTCCCGGTCCGTCCACCGGCACCGGCGATGCCGGCGCCCTGGTGGGCGAGGCCTGGCGCGACGCCCCGTACCCCGTGCTCGTCGTCGACCGGCACGGCGGCCTGATGCGGCTCAACCGGGCCGCCCGCCGCCTCCTGCCCGACGCGGCACCCGGTGACCGGCTGAGCGCGACGGTGCCGCCCTGGCTGTCGGACGCCCACCACCGCCTCACCGGGGCCCCGCACGGCACCGGCGGCGAGACCCCGGCCGGACACCTCGGCGACCGGTTCTTCGAGGCCCACCCCACCCCGTCGGCCGACGGAACCGTGGTCTGGTGGCTGGTCGACGAGACCGACCGCAGGCGGGCGGAGGCAGCCCTGAGCAGCGCGCGGGCACGCTCCGAGATGCTCTCGCGGATCTCCTCCACGCTTCTGTCGACCCTGAACGTGCCGCGCTGCATGGAGGTGACCGCCGCCATGGCCGCACAGCACATGGCCGAGGCCGCCGTCCTCATCGCCCCGCCCCAGGGACGCCGCCACCCCCTCACGTACGCCGCGCGCGGTGAGGCGGTCGTCCAGGTCACACGCCAGGTCGACGTCGCCGGCGTGCCGGGGCTCGCGGAGGCGCTGCAAGGTTTCCCGCCGGTGCCGGCCCGCTGGCTCAACCCGGACGACATCCCCGACTGGCTCATCCCCGACGGCTTCGCCGGCCCGGTCGGCTCGGTCATCGTCACCCCGCTGCCCGGCCACGGGGTGCCCGCCGGGGCCCTCGTACTGCTGCGCTCCGGCACCGAGAGGGCCTTCACCGAGGGCGAGGAGGTCTTCGCCCACCTGTTCGCCGCCCGGGCCGGTGCCGCGCTCTCCGCGGCCCGCCTCTACGCCGAGCAGTCCGCCCTCACCAAGACCCTGATGCGGGAGCTGCTCCCGCCGGTGCTGTCCAGTGTCAACGGCGTGGAGTACGCGGGCAACTACCGTGCCGCGGCCGACCAGGAACGCGTCGGCGGCGACTTCTACGACGTCCACCCCGGCCCCGATCCCTCCCGGGAGACGTTCGTCGTGCTGGGCGACGTCGCGGGCAAGGGACTGGACGCGGCGGTGCTGACCGGCAAGATCCGCAACACCCTGCACGCCCTGCTGCCGCTGGCCGACGACCACCAGCGGGTCCTCGACCTCCTCAACGGGGCGCTCCTCTCCTCCCACCACACCCGCTTCGCGACCCTCGTCCTCGCCTCCGTGCGCCGCCACGGCAGCCGTGCGCGGTTGCGGCTGACCAGCGCGGGCCATCTGCCGCCGCTGATCGTCCGGTCCGACGGCACGGTGGAGGAGGTGCCCACCCACGGGACCCTCGTCGGCGCCCTGCCCGAGGTGCCGGCGCGCACGGTCGAGACGGCGCTCGCCCCGGGGGAGATCTGCCTCCTCTACACGGACGGCATCACCGAGGCCCGCGGCGGCCCGCTCGGCGACGAACTCTTCGGCGAGGACCGGCTGCGGCGGGCGCTGGCCGGCTGCGCGGGCATGCCGGCGGAGGCCGTCGTGGACCACGTACAGATGCTCGCCTCCCAGTGGCTGCACTCCGGGCGCCACGACGACATGGCCGTCGTCGCGATCGGCGCGGCGAGGACCGGACCGCTGACGGTCGTCAGCGGAGAGAACAGCGGGAGGAACGGGTGAGCGACCTCACCACACCGGCCGGACTCCGGGACGCGCTGTGGCAGGCCGTGGCCGGCGGCGACGAGTACACCGCCGTCGGCATCGTCCGGGAGGCCTCCGCCGGGCAGGTCGACGAGGAGACGCTGCTCCTGGACGTGATCGCCCCGGTACAGGAACGCATCGGCACCGAGTGGGCCGCCGACCGGCTCACCGTCGCCCAGGAGCACGCCGCCACCGCGATCAACGAACGTGTCGTCGCCACGCTCGCCCACCACCGGCCGGCGGAGCCGCGCCCGGCCACCGGACGCGGACCCGGACGTGTGACGGTCGGCTGTGTCGACGGCGAATGGCACGCCTTCCCCGCCCGGCTCGTCGCCGAGGTGCTGCGGCTGCGCGGCTGGCGGGTCGACTACCTGGGCGCGCAGACCCCCACCCCGCACCTGGTCGCCCATCTGCACCACACCCACACCGACGCGGTGCTGCTCTCCGGTTCGCTCCCCACCCATCTGCCGGCCGCGCACGCCGCCATCACCGCCTGCCAGGCCGTCGGCGTCCCCGTGCTGGCGGGCGGACGCGCGTTCGGTGCCGACGGCCGGCACGCCCGGGCACTGGGCGCCGACGGGTGGGCGGCCGACGCCCGCGGCGCGGCCGACATCCTGGAGAAGGGGTTCTCCGGGCCCGACCCGTCCGCGAACCGCCAGGCCGTGGACGACCTGCCGCACCTGGCCGACCAGGAGTACACGCTGATCGTCCGGTCCCGCGCCCAGCTCGTCGGACAGACCCTGGCCGGCCTCGAGGACGCCTTCCCCGCCGTGCGCCACTACAGCGACGCGCAGCGCGAGCGCACCGCGGAGGACCTGGCCCACATCGTCGACTTCCTCGCCACCGCCCTCTACATGGACGACGCGGAGGTCTTCACCGGCTTCCTCACCTGGACCGCGGGCATCCTCCAGGCCCGCGGGGTCCCCTGCCCGTCCCCCAAGCCGGCACCCCCGCATGACCGAACCGACCGCCACCGAGTTCGCCCTGGCCACCGCCGACGAGCCGCCCACGCTGACCGTGCGGGTGACCGGCGAACTGGACCACGACACCAGCGAGGACCTGGTCCGTGCCGTGGCCGGCCACCTGGCCCGCGGTGCCGTCCACCGCGAGGTGCGCCTGGACTTCGCGGAGCTGACCTGGATCGACTCCTCCGGTCTGTCGGCCCTGCTGATGGTCCACCGCCACACCTCCGCCGCCGGGGCCCGTCTGCGCCTGCGCAACAGGCCCGAGTGCCTGGAGCGCATGCTCCACCTCACCAACGTCCTCGACCACCTCCTCACCACGCCCGCCACCCTGGCTGCCCGGGAGGCCGCCGGGACCGAGGAGGACGACGACGGAAAATCGGAGGCCGGAGCCACCTGACCCCCGGCGCCGGTAAGGTCGGGGCGTGGTGCGCAGCGACAGGACGCAGTCGGACGACGCGTTCGCGGGGCTGGCGGGGGACCCGCGGGAATCGAGGGACGAACCGGGCGAGTTGTCGGCGCGGGAGGCGCGGGAGGCGCGGGAGGCGCGGGAGGCGCGGGAGGCGCGGGAGGCGCGAGAGGCGCGAGAGGCGCGGGAGCCCCGGGTGTTGTGGTGGGGCTCGGCCGGGCTGGTGCTGGCCGTCCTCGGGACCGCCGTGCTCGTCGCCGGTGCCGGGCGCGGCGACCGGCTGCCCGTCGCCGAGGCCCTCGTCCTCGCGCAGGTCGGCGCCCTGCGGTGGCAGACGCGCGCCCCGGTCCCGGTCCTGGCCGCCAACGCGGCGACGGGGCTCGCGGTGTGGGCGCTGCTGCCCTCGGTGACCCTGACGGGCGCGCTGCTCGCCGCGCAGATCACGCTGTGCGTGCTGTCCGCCACCCGCCCGCCGCGCACATCGGCGCGGGCCCTGGCGGCGATGTGCCTCCCGGCGCCGCTGGCACTGCTGACGGGCGGCACCCCGGGGCTCGTGCTCTGTCTGCTGTCCCTCGCCCTGGCCTGGACCCTGGGGCAGTGGCGCGGGGCGCAGCAGGAGCGGGCGCGGTCCGAACTGCGCCGGGCCGTGGCGGAGGAACGCGCACGCATCGCACGCGAGGTGCACGACGTGGTGGCGCACACGCTGTCGGTGATGGTCATTCAGGCGAGCGCGGCCGACGACGTGTTCACCGAGCAGCCCGCACAGGCCCGCCAGGCGCTGCGGGCCATCGAGACGGGCGCCCGCTCCGCACTGGCCGAACTCCGCCTGATCCTGCGGGCGTTCCGACCCGACGCGGGGGAGGAGCCGACGCCCGGGCAGCGGGACCCCGCGCCCTCGCTCGCCCGCCTGGCCGAGCTGGCCGACACCGTGCGCGCGACCGGGATGACCGTCCACGTGCACGAGGAGGGCACCTTCGACGGGCTGCCGGCCGCCGTGGACCTGGCGGCGTACCGGATCGTCCAGGAAGCTCTCACCAACGCGCTGCGCCACGCGGCCGGCGCCGACGAGGTGAGCGTGCGGGTGACGGCGGAGGAGGACCACGTGAGGGTCACGGTGACCGACAACGGGCGGGCGGGGCACGGCCGTCCGTCCACGGCGGGCGCGGGGCGCGGACTCGTCGGGATGCGGGAGCGCACCCGGCTGCTGGGCGGCACCCTGCGCGCCGGGCCGCTGCCGGGCGGCGGCTTCGAGGTGGTGGCCCGGCTGCCGGCGGAGCGCGCGTCATGACCCTGCGCGTGGTGGCGGCCGACGATCAGGCGCTGGTCCGCACCGGCTTCCGCATGATCATCGACGCCCGGGACGACCTGGAGGTGGTCGGCGAGGCGTCCGACGGCGGGGAGGCGGTGCGGCTGACCCGCGAACTGGCGCCCGACGTGGTGCTGATGGACGTCCGCATGCCCGTCGTGGACGGCATCGAGGCGACCCGGCGGATCGCGGAGGGCGGCAGCCGGGCCCGGGTCCTCGTCCTCACCACCTGGGACGTGGACGCGCACGTGGTCGACGCGTTGCGCGCCGGGGCGAGCGGCTTCCTGCTCAAGGACATCCGCCCCGCCGAACTCGTCGACGCCCTCCGCCTCACCGCGCGCGGCGACGCGCTGCTCGCGCCGACCGTACTGGCCCGCGTCCTCGACCGGTTCCTGCGTACCACCCCCGACCCGGCGCCACCGCCCTCCCTGCGGGAGCTCTCCGGGCGCGAACGGGAGGTGCTCACCCTGATCGGGCAGGCGCTGTCGAACGCGGAGATCGCCGCGCGGCTGTGCCTGTCGGAGGCCACCGTCAAGAACCACGTCACCGCGGTGCTGCGCAAACTCGGCCTGCGCGACCGCGTCCAGGCGGTCGTCGCGGCGTACGACCACGGACTGGTGCGGCCGAGGCACCCCTGAGCGGCCGCCCCAGCGGCGGCCCCGGCCCCTGACGCGCCCTCTCCTCCCCAGGGAGGAGAACGGCCCGCCGTCCGCCCGTGCTCCCAGTGCCGGTCCCTCCGCGCGGCCGATCCGCGGCCGGGGCGCCCGGACCTAGCGTCGGGGTGTGATCGACGACCTGGCCTGCCTCATGTACCTGCTCGCCCACGACGAGGGCGCCGAAGGCCCCTACGACCGCTCCCGCACCGCACTGCTGGTGCGCGCCGCCGCGTTGACGGACCTCGCGCTGCGCGGCCGGCTGCGCGAGGACGGCGGCACGGTCACCGTGCACGGCACGGGGTCCACCGGTTCCCCCGTCCTGGACGCGGTGCTGCGCGACGCCGCCGGGCACGGCTGGAAGCACCTCGTGCGCAGGCACCGCAGACGGACCCTGGCCGAGGTGGAGGACAGGCTCGCCGCCGCCGGAGTGCTCAGCCTGACGGCACCCCGTGCCCGTGTCGGCGCCCGGCGTTCGACCGTCACGGATCACCCGGCGGCCGTCGCCGTCGGCGCCCCCGCGGCCCCCCCCGGGGGGCCCCGCAGCCCCCGCCGGTCCCGCATCGACGCCTGCACGGAGCGGCTCGCCGCCCTGGCACCCGGCCTGGAGCAGGCCGTCCGCGCCCTGCCGACGACCATGATCGCCGCACGCGGCGGCATGGGCGGCGGCTGACCGCGCGCGGGCGGCCCGTACCGCCGCCGGACGACCGGAACACCGCACACCACTCGGAAGTACCGGAACACCGCACACCACCCGGACGACCCGAGACACCGGACCACCAAGAAGACCCGAGACACCGGACCACCCGGAAGCACCGGAACACCACCCATGGGGAGAGACCCATGACCGAAACCGCCGCCAGGCGTCTGACCGGCTTCGCCTGCCTTGCCGCCGCCGTCGCCCTCATCGTCGAAGTACCCCTGTACTTCCTCTACTCGGGCCCGCCGCCGGACGCCAACGTGCTCGCCAGGCTGCTGATCGGCATCGTCGCGCTGACGTTCCTGATCGTGTTCGTGACGGCCTTCCGCGAGCTGGTGAAGACCGTGAGTCCCGCCCACGAATGGGCCGGCACGCTGGCGTTCGCCTCCGGACTGGTCTACGCGACGATCACCCTGGTCTCCAGCGGCTTGGAGGGCGGCGCGGTCATCGCCGCGGACCGTCCGATCGACCCGACCATCACCGTCAGCGGCACCTACATCCTCTACGGGTCGATCGACCGCCTCCTGCTCGCGCTGTTCCTGACCGCCGTGGGCTACGCGCTCTCCCGCACGCGTCTGCTGCCGCGCTGGACCCACAGGTCCGCCTTCGTCCTGGCAGGGGTGAACCTGGCCTTCGTGCCGTCCCTGTTCTTCGGCAACACCCCCGCGCACTTCTACGCGGCGAACGGCTGGGGCACCACCGCCCTGATGGGCGCGATCCTCAGTTACTGGCTGCTCGCCCTGGGCGTCTCCACCTGGCGCAGCGCCGCCCGGAGTGTGCCGGGGCAGGTCACGGACGGCCGGCCGCCGGCGCGGAGTGCGGCTCGACGGCCCGCCTGAACGCGTCCTCGTCGGCGGTGTGCGGGGCGGCGGTGAGCAGGACGACCTCGCGCAGCAGGCGGCGCCGCGGGCATGGGGTGTGACCGCCGCCCGCGTGGTGGTCGGCCCTGCCGCCCCTGGCGGTCCGCAGCGCGGGGCAGTCGGGGCAGGTGGCCCGGACCGGCGGACCGTGCGGCTGCTCGATCTCCTGGCCGTGGTGTACCCGAGGACACTCGCGGGCGCTGACGAACTCGGCCCGGCCCGGGGCCCCGTCGCCTCCGGCACACGGAAGGGCGTCGGGTCGCCGCCCGTGACATGACGGCACGCATGCGGTAGTTCGACCGGATCGTCGTGGTCGCCGACCCGGCGGGTGCGTAGGCGCCGGGTCGGCCCGAGGAAGGAAGCGAAGTCGAGCACCGTGCGGCGCCACTTCCGCGCGCACGGAACGCCCTCGGTGCCACCGGCGGCGGTTCGTTCCCCGCCACCGCCGGTGACCTTGACCACGGCCGTCGTCTCAGAGCGTGACGACGATCTTCTGCGCGGACACGCCCTTCCTGAGCTGTTTCAGAGCGCCGGGGACGGCGCTCAGCCCGTGTCCGACGACACGGGCCTCGGGAGCGGCCCGGTAGGTGCCGGAGGCGAGCGCGGCCGGGAGGAACTCCTCGTAGATCGCCGGTCCGATCTCGTTGTCCTTCAGCGTGCCACCCCAGATCCCGCTCACCGTGACTCCGAGGCGCGGTGCCCGCCGGGACTGCAGGCGGACGAGCAGCCCGGGCAGGGCCGAGGCGACGCGTTTGCTGCCCGTGGTGCGGGCGGCGATCGCGAGGGTCGGTTTGAGTGATCCGTTGCCGATCGCGAGGGTACCGGCCAGCGGGCTGTCGCCGATCCGTCGCAGGACCTCGTCCACGGCGGTGGAGCCGGCGCGGTCGACGGTCTCGGCCGCGCCCAGCGAGCGGAGATAGTCGAAGTTGTGCGGGGATGCGGTCGCCACGACCCGGTAGCCGGCATGGCGGGCGAGCTGGATCGCCTGGGAACCGACACTCGTCGACCCACCCCACACCACGACCGTCTCCGGCCGGTCGGCGGCGTCCGCACGGGGCAGCTCCAGCGCGAGGTGGTCCTTCTGGAACAGACCGGTCGCCGCGGTCGACAGCGCCAGAGGCAGTACGGCCGCCCGCTCGAAGGACAGTGAGTCGGGGAGCGGGGACACCATGTGCTGCATCAGAACGACATAGTGTGGGAAGGCGCCCTCCGCGGCCCGGTTCCGTGATTCCTCCGCACCGACCGCGTGCCCCAGGACACGAGTGCCCGGAACGAGGCGCGTCACGCCCGGACCGACCTCGACGACCTCCCCGGCCACGTCCGATCCGACGACGGCCGGGAACCTCAGCCAGGGCAGAACGAGGCGATAGGCGAGACCCGGTATCCCGTCCACCGGGTTCACCGCGACTGCCCGCACTCGCACGACGACTTCGTCGCGCGCCGGGGATGTATAGGGGGCGGGCGCCACTTCGAAGCGCGCGCCGCGCCTGGGGAGCCACAGAGCGCTGTTCTGTTCGGTCATCTGCGAATACTGCCCGATCACGGATTCCCCGGCGCGGCGCTTCGCGTGCCTGGGCGCCTCCGTTGCGGGAATCGAGTGCCGTGCGGGGAAGCGATCGGGCGGCCGCCGGTGTCCGTGAGGGCAACTCCCGTTACCTCAATGGTGACCTGGGGGGCGAGCAGGCGCAGTGCCTCCTCCGAGGGGGAGCCAGGTTGGCGGTGTGGACGGTCCTGGTCGGTTTCGTTGTTCCGTGCATGGTGGGGATGGATGAACCTGGTGTGTGGGCCGGGGAGTTGGAGTCGGTCTTCGTGCGTGTGGCGGGCCACGGTTCTCTCGGGTGGATCTTCGGCGGCGGATGCGGGACTACGCGGCCGCCGCCTTCGGGCTCGGCCTTCCGCAGCCGTGCGCGCAGCCCGTCGCGGATCGACCGCCGTATCGCGTGCGTCACGGACACCACCGGCACGGTCATCGAACTCACCGAACCCGCCCCGGCCCGCTGAGCACCGGCGCCGGTCTTCAGCGGGGCCTTCGCCGGACGACGTCGGCGAGGACCGTGGTCACCAGTTGGTGCACGGTCGCCGTGGCCGGCGGGCCGGGGTCGCGGTCCGCGAACAGCAGGTGTCCGCCCCCGACCAGCGACAGGGTGAGGGAGTCGATGTCGGCGTCGGCCGCGATACGGCCCGCGGCGCGCTCGTCGGTGAGGTAGGCGGAGACCGCGCTCGTGACCTTGGCGAGGATCGCCAGGCCGCCGCCTTCGGGCTCGGCCTTCCGCAGCCGTGCGCGCAGCCCGTCGCGGAACGTGATGAGCGGGATGATCGCGACCGGCACAGGGCCGAACAGTGCGGTCAGCGCCTCCGTGAGGTTGCCGGCCACGGTGCCGGTGCCGACGGTCTCGCGCAACTCCCGTGCCTGCGCACGGAGTTGTCCGGCCCGGTCGAGCACGAGTTCGGTGAGGAAGGCGTCGAAGTCGGCGAAGTGCCGGTGCAGGACGCCCTTGGCGCAGCCGGCCTCCTCGGTGACGGCCCTGCTGGTCAGCTCGTTCGGGCCGTCCCGCAGCAGTACGCGCTCGGCGGCGTCGAAGAGCTGCTGCCGCGCGTCGCGAAGGTGCACCCCGGTCGGCACTGGCGGCTCCTCTCCCGTGTTCCGGCGGCGGCCATTGGCAAGTGGGCGCCTGCCCACTAAAGTGAACGCATGCCCACTCTAGCGCGGGAGCAGCCCGAACCGGCCCGGCCGCACCACCTCAGGCAGCTGGCCGAGTCCTTCGGTACGGACGCCCGGCGCTACGACGAGGCCCGGCCGGAGTACCCCGGCGACCTGGTGGCCCGGGTGGTCGCCGGGAGCCCGGGACCGGACGTGCTCGACGTCGGTTGCGGCACGGGCATCGCGGCCCGGCAGTTCCAGGCCGCCGGCTGCGCCGTGCTCGGCGTCGAGCCGGATGCGCGGATGGCGGAGTTCGCGCGGGAGCGCGGCCTGCCGGTCGAGGTGGCGACGTTCGAGGCCTGGGAACCGGCCGGCCGGACGTTCGACACGCTGATCGCCGCCCAGTCGTGGCACTGGGTGGACCCCGCCGCCGGCGCCGCGAAGGCGGCCCGGGTACTGCGCCCGCACGGGCGCCTCGCGGTCTTCGGGCACGTCTTCGAGCCGCCCGCCGAGGTGGCCGAACCGTTCGCGGCGGCCTATCGCCGGGTGGCCCCCGACTCCCCGTTCGCCGCGCAGCCCGCCCGGCGTCCGCTGGAGACCTACCGAGCCGGGTACGCGAAGATCGCCGACACCCTCCGCGAGACCGGGCGCTTCGGCGAACCGGAGCAGTGGCGGTTCGACTGGGAACGGTCCTACACCCGCGACCAGTGGCTGGACCTCCTCCCCACCACCGGCGGCCTCACCCGGCTCGCTCCCGGTCAACTGGCCGAGGTGCTGGGCGCGGTGGGTCGTGCCGTCGACGCGCTGGGCGGCAGCTTCACGATGCGGTACACCACTCTCGCGGTGACGGTCCTGCGCGCCGGGAACCTCTGAAGCCGCCGCGCTGGGGGCGGGCAGGCTCGGAGGATTTCGTGCGTGGGCGGGTGCGCGCCGGGCATCGGCCGGTCGCGCGGTTCCCCGCGCCCCTGCGGGGGCTTCGGTCGTCGTCGCGCGCCCGTGTCGGGTCCGTGTGGTCGACGGCCTCCTGCGCGAGAGCTAGCATCCGCAGCCAACTGGCCGCACACTGAGGTCAGTTGGCTCGCGTTCGCCGTCTTCCCGTCACCGGTGGGGATCATGTCGATGCTACGGATTGTCAAGTACCTGACATGCGCTGTGTCGGCCGTGCTCCTCACGGCCACCGCCCCCGGCGCACTCGCCGCCACCCCCGACCGGCCACCGGCGTCCGGCCCGGCGGCGCCCACCGCCACCTGGCAGCCGCCCCTGTCGACCCGCGGCCGCTACCTCGTCGACGCGGTCGGCAACCGCTTTCGGCTGAAGTCGGCCAACTGGGACGGGGCGCAGGGCTCCTGGACGGGAAGCGGGGACACGGCGGACCCCGCCAACCATCACGCCGGGCAGGACTCCCACGGCATCCCTCTCGGTCTGGACCGCGCGCCCCTCGCCACCCTGCTCGCCGACTTCCACGCACTCGGCATCAACAGCGTCCGGCTGCCCTTCTCCAACGAGATGATCCACGCAACCGGCCCCGTGCCGGACGCCGCCGTCGCGGCCAACCCTCAACTGCGCGGAAAGACACCGCTGGAGGTCTTCGACGCCGTCGTGTCCGCCCTCACCGCCGACGACTTCGCGGTGGTGCTCAACAACCACACCAACACCACCCGCTGGTGCTGCGGCGTCGACGGCAACGAACGCTGGAACAGCGGCCGGACCACGCAACGCTGGGCCGACGACTGGGTCTTCATGGCCCGCCGCTACGCCGCCGACCCCCGGGTGGTGGGAGCCGACCTCTACAACGAGGTACGCCGGGACATCCTGCACGACCCCGACTGGGGCGGTGGTGACGACTACGACTGGTACGCCGCCGCCCAGCTCGCCGCCGACCGCATCCTCACCGAGGCCAACCCCGACCTGCTCATCGTCATCGAGGGCATCAACTGGACCGGCCTGCCCGTCGACGGCTTCGCGCACGGCCGCCCGGTGCTCACTCCCGCCCGCACCCTCTCGCACACCCTCGTGGCGAGCGACAAACTGGTCTACTCCGCCCACTTCTACGGCTACACCGGCCCCCACCACAGCGGAGCCACCGGCATCGGCGAGACCAGCGACCCCCGCTACCAGGACCTCACCGAGGACGAACTGCGGCAGGCCCTTCACGACGAGGCGTTCTTCGTGTCGGAGGAGAGCGGCCGGCACTTCACGGCACCCGTGTGGATCAGCGAGTTCGGCATCGGCGCGGGCGAGACGGGCGCCGCCGCCCGCACCTGGTTCGGCCGCGTCACCGACTACTTCGCCGACCACGACGCCGACTTCGCCTACTGGCCGCTGGTCGGCTGGGAGGGACACGACGACTGGGCGCTGCTGCGCTACGACACCGCCGGCCACCGGTACGGTCTGCTCGACCAGGCCGACTGGCGCCGCACCGGCTGGGACCGGCTGATGAGCGCACCGAGCCGCACCGGCCCCGTCGCCCCGGTACCCGTCTGGCGGATGCTCACCACCGACCACGGCGACCACGTCGAGTCGCTGCGGGTGCGGGCCACCGGCGACTGGGACCCGGGCGCCGCCAAGGCCGCCTGCCCCGACGGGCTGCGGCTGACCGGCCTGAGCCACACCGGGGGCCGGGGACTGTGCACCGACGTCACCGCGGGCGACCTGCGCGCCGAGAGCGGCGGCCAGACGGTGGTGACCGACGAACGCCACGTCCCGCAGGGCGGCGACTGGGCCTCCGGCTACACCAAGTTCCAGTGCCCGGCCGACGCGTACCTCATCGGCTTCAGCCGGCGCGGCAGCCGCACCTCGGCGGCCCTCTGCGCCCCCGCCCGCACCCCGCTGGGCACCACGGGCCGTACGGTCTGGTTCGACCGCTCCGACAACCGCCCCGACTCCGGCGGCGACTTCGCCTCCGGCCACTACAAGGGCCAGTGCGCCGACGACGAGTACGCCGCCGGGATCGCCTTCACCACCCGGGTGGGCAGCGCGGGGGGCCCGGCGGCGCTGCTCTGCCGCCGGCTGTCCTGAGCGCGGCCGCGGGGCGGGCTCGTAAGGGCGAGCGTCAGGCCCTGCTGTCGTACGCCCGCCGGCAGTCGCTGATCTCCTCGCTGTGCTCGACGGTCCAGCGGTAGAGATGGCCGAACGGCTCGCGCAGCGACTCGCCCAGCGGGGTGAGGGAGTACTCGACGCCGACGGGCGAGGTCGGCAGCACCGTACGGCGGATCATGCCGTTGCGCTCCAGGCGCCGCAGCGTCTGCGTGAGGACGCGCTGCGTGACACCCTCCAGGCCGCGCTTGAGCTCGTTGAAGCGGGTGGGCCGCTCCAGCAGCGCCATGACCATCATCGACCACTTGTCCGCGATCTGGTCGAGGATCGGCCGGCTGGGGCAGTCCGCCCGGAAGACGACAGGTGTGCCGGCGTAGACGCCGTAGGGGTCGGTGTCCTTCATGTGCCCTGGTACTCCCAAAGTGCGTTCTTGACGATCACCGCGGTGCCGCCGACGGTAGGTATGCATCACAAACTTACCCACCTTCCGGTAACCCAGGGAACCTTCATGACCTCCGTGACGAACGACGTCCACCGCGCGCCCGATGCCTACTCCACCCTGCGCCTGAGCAGCGCGGACGGTGTCGCACACATCGTCCTCGACAATCCTCCGGTGAACGTGCTCGGCGTGGCGATGATGCGCGAGCTGCGCACCGTGCTGACCGCGCTCGCGGACGACGCGTCGGTCCGCGTGATCGTCTTCTCCAGCGCGAACCCCGAGTTCTTCCTCGCCCACGTGGACATGCGCATCGGGGAGGACATGGACGCCCTCGGGGAGCTCGCCGCGTCGGCGCCGGAGGACGTCAATGTGTTCCAGGCCGTGGGCGAACTCCTCCGTCATCAGCCGCAGGTGACCATCGTCAAGCTCGCCGGGAAGGCCCGCGGGGGCGGAGCCGAGTTCGTGGCCGCGGCGGACATGGCGTTCGCCGCCGCCGAGACCGCCGGACTCGGCCAGATCGAGGCACTCATGGGCATCGTCCCCGGCGGCGGCGGAACGCAGTACCTCCGGGAGCGCGTGGGCCGCAACCGCGCGCTGGAGGTGATCCTCACCGCCGACCTGTTCGACGCCGGGACGGCCGCGTCGTACGGCTGGATCAACCGGGCACTGCCCGCCGCCGAACTCGACGCCTACGTCGACCGCGTCGCCCGGAACATCGCCGCGCTGCCCGAGGGCGTCGTCGCGGCGGCCAAGCACGCGCTGCCCGCCGCCGACCTCACGCAGGGACTTCTGCGCGAGAACGACGCCTGGGCCACCGCCATCGGCCAACCGGCCGCTCAGGACCTGATCGCCGGCGGCCTGCGCGACGGCGCGCAGACACCGGCCGGCGAACGCGGCCTCGAGACGCTGATGCGCGGCGTCGCACGCTGAGCGCGGGGCCGTACCCGCCCGCTCAGTCCAGGTCGGACATGTCCAGGACGAACCGGTGGCGGACGTCGTCGCGGCGGAGGCGGTCCAGTGCCGTGTGGATCTCGGCGGACGGCAGCACCTCGACGTCGGCGGTGATGCCGTGGTCGGCGCAGAAGCGCAGCATGGCGGCCGTCCCGGGGCGGCCGCCGCTGCCCGCCGAACCGAGCCTCTTGCGGCCCACGAGCAGGTCCATGGCCTCGACGGTGACCGTACCGAGGTGGCCGAGGAGGCTGAGCGTGCCGTCCACCGCCACCAACCGCAGATACGGGGCGAGGTCGTGAGGCGCGGAGACGGTGTCGACGACGACGTCGAAACCGTCCCGCGCTGCCGCCATGCGTGCGGTGTCCGAGGAGGCGATGAGTTCCTTCGCGCCGAGGCGGCGGGCGTCCGCGCGCTTGGCGTCCGTGCGGCTGAGGACGGTCGTCTCCGCGCCGAGCGCCACCGCCATCTTCACCGCGAGGTGCCCGAGACCGCCGAGCCCGGCCACGGCGACACGGCTGCCCGGGCCCACGCCGAGGGCGCGCAGCGGTTCCCACACGGTGACGCCCGCGCACAGCAGCGGGGCGGCCGCGGCCGGGTCCAGGCCGGCGGGGAGCGCGTGGGCGAACGCCTCGCGCACGACGTACTCGCGGGAGAAGCCGCCCAGGGTGGTCGACCCGTCCTGCCGGTCGGTGCCGCCGTAGGTGAGGGTCGGGAAGGAGTGGCAGTAGTTCTCCTGCCCCGCCTCGCACATGGCGCAGACGCCGCAGGAGTCGACGATATTGCCCACCGCGACACGGTCGCCGGGCGAGAAGGCCGTCACCCCGGGGCCGGTCGCGGTCACCACGCCGGTGAACTCGTGACCGGGGACGAGAGGGGCCTCCGCTCCCGGTTCGTAACCCCGCACGGCGTGCAGATCCGTGTGGCACAGCCCGCAGTGGTCCACCCGCACCGCGAGGTCGTCCGCGCGCAGGTCACGGCGGTGCAGCGTGGTGCGCCGCAGGGTGCCGGGTCCGGTCGCCTGCCATCCGACGGTCGTTCGCACAGCCTCTGCCTCCTACAAACAAACTGTTCGGTCTATTGCGGGCAGCCTAGGCATGGGACGGCCGTTGAGGCAAACCAACTGTTCTGTTTTGGTAGAGTGCCCGCATGCCGGAACAGCCCCAGACCTCCCGCGGCGCCGCGACGTACCGGCGCATCCTGGACGCCGCCACCGAGGAGTTCGCCGAGCACGGCATCGCAGGCGCGCGCATCGAACGGATCGTGACGGCGGCGCGCACCAACAAGGCGCAGCTCTACGCCTACTTCGGCGACAAGGAACGCCTCTTCGACGCGATCTTCCTCGGCTCGCTGGAGCGCATCACCGAGGTCGTCCCCCTCGACGCGGACGACCTCCCGGACTGGGCCGTACGCCTCTACGACGAGTATCTGCGCCGCCCGGACCTCATCCGGCTCGCGACCTGGACCCGGCTGGAGCGCCGGCCCGCCGGGCATCTCGTCGAGACCCACGAGCACTACGACGAGCGCAAGCTGGCGGCCCTCGCCGAGGCGCAGGCCGCAGGGCGCGTCCGGCAGGGCGACCCGTTCGACCTCATGGCGATGGTCATCGCCATGTCCATGGCCTGGTCGCCCGTCAGCAACGTGTACGCGGCCAGTGACCAGGAGCCCGACGAGGTGCACGAGCGGCGCCGGACCCTGCTGCGCGACTGCGTGCGCAGGGCCGTCGCGGCGGACTGAGCCGACCCCTCCCGGGCAGGTGCCGGAGCGCCGCGCCGCCGCGCGGGCGCCTCAGCCGCGCAGTCGCGGCGCCGGTGGCATCGGAGGCGCGGGAGCCTCCCCCTCCGGAACCGCGCGGAACGCCTCGATGATGTACGCGGCGAAGCGGCGCGAGGCCGCGAGACGGACGGCGGGCGGGGCCTCCTGGATGCCGCGGTGGGCCATCAGCATCAGGATCAGGTCGTCGACGACGAAGCCGGGGCGCAGCCGGCCGGCCCGCTGGGCCCGGCGGGTCAGCTCGGCGACCGCGTGCGTCATCTGCTCCCGGTCGGCGGCGAAGTCCATGGCCTCGGGAAACGCCGCCATGAACGCGTCGGCGAACCCCCGGCTCGCGGCGTGGAGTTCGCAGACCCCCTCCACCGCGCCCCGGAAGCCCCGCCACGGGTCGGGGTCGGCGAGCGCGTCGCGGACCAGGGACTGGCACGTACGCCGCTGCTCGGCGTAGGCCGCCAGCACCAGATCGCGCTTGGTCGGGAAGTGCCGGTACAGGGTGGCGGGGCCGACCCCCGCGAGCCGGGCGACCTCGCGCATCGGCGCGCCCAGGCCCTCCTCGCCGAACACCTCCCGGGCGGCGTCCAGGATGCGGGTCCGGTTGTCGAGGGCGTCGGAGCGGACGGGGTGAGTCAATTGGTCGGTCATCGTTTCTCACTTTAGCCAACCGGACGGGGGCGTCCGTTAGGTTCCGGAGACGGCGGGCCCGCCGCGAAGGACCGTGGGCCCGGCCGTCCCGTCGAACGAGGAGTGGTGACATGAAGGCCGTGGTGATCAGGACGTTCGGGAAGCCCGAGGGACTGGAGGTCGTCGACCTGCCGGCGCCCGTCCCCGGCCCGGGACAGGTACGGATCACGACCGAGGCGATCGGGGTCGGCGGTGTCGACGCCGTGATCCGCCGGGGCACGCTCGGCGACTACGGCTTCCGCGAGGGCCACCTCCTCGGCAGCGAGGTCGCGGGCACCGTGGACGCGGTGGGGGAGGGCGTGGACGCCTCCTGGACCGGGCGCCGCGTATGGGCGTTCACCGGGCTGACCGGCGGCTACGCCGAGCAGGCCGTCGCCGCCGTCGACGAGGTCCTCCCGCTGCCCGAGGGGCTGACCGCCCAGGACGCGGTGACGCTCGGCAGCTCCGGCGTGGTCGCCCACTTCGCCCTGGAGCGCGCCCGCTTCGCCCCCGGCGAGAGCGTGCTGGTGCGCGGCGCGGCGGGCAGCATCGGGCTCACGACGGTCCAGCTCGCGGCCAAGGGCGGCGCCGGCGCGGTGGTCGTCACCACCTCGTCGGCGGCGCGCGGCGACCGCCTGCGGGAGCTGGGCGCCACACACGTCCTCGACCGCTCCGGCGCGGGCGACCCGGACGCACCGAGCGGCTACGACGTGGTGATCGACATCGTGGGCGGCCCCCAGCTGCCCCAGTTCCTGGACAGGCTGAACCCCAACGGCCGGTTCCTGGTCGTCGGCGTGGTCGGCGGACAGCTCCCGGCGGACTTCGGCACCGGGCTGATCAAGAACTTCCGCAACTCGGTCACGTTCACCACCCTCAGCCTCGACACCGTGCCCGGCCCCGACCGGCAGGCGGTACGGGCGGCGCAGTTCGCCGGCGCCGCACGCGGCGAGCTGCGCACGGTCGTGCACGACGTGCTGCCGCTGGACGAGGCGGCGGCGGCCCACCGCGCGATGGACGAGGGCACCGTGTTCGGCAGGATCGTGCTGGTGCCCTGAGCACTGCCCGTGGTCCCCTGAGCGCTGCCCGGCGTCAGCGGCCGGTCGAGCCGTCGACGAGCTCGCGGAGGATGTCGGCGTGGCCGGCGTGGCGGCCGGTCTCCTCGATCAGATGGGTGAGCGCCCAGCGGACGGCCGGCGGGCGCCCGCCCGGCCGCGGGTGGGGGAGCGGCACGCCGGGGTCGGTGCAGCCGTCGAGCACCTCGTTCGCCTCGGCCACCGCCCGCCGGTAACGGGCCACGACCTCGTCGGCGCCGGTCTCGGCCGGGGCCCGGAACGTGGCCTGCCAGTCGGTGACCCGGGCGCCGAGAAACGTGGCCCGCTCCACGTGGGTCAGATGGTGGAGCAGGCCGAGCAGATTGGTGCCCGACGGCACCGCCGCCGTACGGAGCCCCGGCTCGGGAGCCCCCTCGACCTTCGCGGCGACCGAGGCGCGCAGATAGTCGAGGAAGCCGCGCAGCACCTCCAGTTCACTGTTCCCCGTGCGCGGCGGCGGGGTGTCGGAGCGGCGGGTGCGGCGGGACGGAGCGGTCATGGTGCCTGCCTGCTTTCCGGAAACGAAGGGGGGCGTGGCCCGGTCGGGACGCGGTCAGTGTCACCGGGCCCGCCGCGCCCCGCACGCCCTCTTGCGGTTTCGGCAAACCGGTCGCGGAGGGGGCGAGTCCGGCCCACCGATGGACCTGACGCCGCGCACGTGGTGGACTCTGCGCACATGAGGTTCCTCCACACGACGCTGCCGCAGCGCGTCGTCTTCGCGCCCCGGGCCTCGCCGCGGGCGGTCGCCCGCGAGACCGCCCGCCTCGGCGCCCGCCGCGTCATGCTGATCGCCTCCGCCCGCGCGGCCGCCCTCGCCGACCCGATCGCGGCCGCGCTGCCGGTCGTGCTGCGGCACGAGGAGGTCGTCATGCACGTCCCGGCCGAGGTGGCCGCACGGGCCCGCACGGCCGCCGCGCACGCCGGGGCCGACGCCGTCGTCACCGTCGGCGGCGGCTCCACCACCGGGCTCGGCAAGGCCGTCGCCCTGACCACCGGCCTCCCCGTCGTCGCCGTGCCCACCACCTACGCCGGGTCCGAGGCGACCAACGTCTGGGGTCTGACCGAGGGCGGCACGAAGACCACCGGCACCGACGACGCGGTCCTGCCGCGCGCGGTCGTGTACGACGCCGCGCTGCTCAGCACGCTGCCCCCCGCCCTGAGCGTCGCCTCGGGACTCAACGCGCTGGCCCACTGCGTCGACTCGATGTGGGGCCCGTACGCGGACCCCATCGACCGGGCGCTGGCGGGGGAGGGCATCCGGGCCCTGGCCGCGGGACTGCCCGCGGTCGCCGGGAAGGGCGGCGCGAGCGAGGGCGGCCGAGACACCGAAACCGCCGAAGGCACGGAGGGTGCCGAGGGCACGGAGGGTGCCGAGGGCACGGAGGGTGCCGAGGGCACGGAGGGTGCCGAGGGCACGGAGGGTGCCGAAGGCACGGAGGGTGCCGAGGGCACGGAGGGTGCCGAGGGCATGGAAGGCGTCGAAGCTGCCGGAGCCGTCGAAGCCGTCGAAGATGCCGACGCCGTCGAGGGCATGGCCGGCATCGCACAGACGCTGTACGGCGCCCACCTCGCCGCGGTCGCGTTCGCGTCGGCCGGCTCGGGGCTGCACCACAAGATCTGCCACGTCCTCGGCGGCATGTTCGACCTCCCGCACGCCCAGACCCACGCCGTCGTCCTGCCGCACGTCCTCGCCCTCAACGCCCCCCACGCGCCGGAGGCCGAGCGGCGCATCGCGGCCGCCTTCGGCGCCGCCACCGCCGTCCAGGGGCTCGCCGCGCTGTGCACGGCGGTCGACGCCCCGCGCGCGCTGCGGGACCACGGAATGCCGAAGGACGGCATCGCACGGGCGGTCCCCGCGATCCTGGCCGCCGTACCGGCCGGCAACCCGGCGCCCGTGACCGAGGAGAACCTCACCGCCCTGCTGTACGCCGCCTGGAGAGGAGAGCGCCGATGAGCACCCAGGTGAACCCGGACCCGGCGGACTGGACCGACGCCCACCGCCCCCTCGCCCACGGGCCGGACCCGGAGCGGGAGGCCGTCGAGGCCGGGCTCGCCGACGCCGTCGTCGCCTCCTTCGACGCCTGCCGGGACCCCCGGCTCAAGGAGCTGATGGTCTCCCTGGCCCGGCATCTGCACGCCTTCCTGCGCGAGACGCGGCCCACCGAGGAGGAGTGGGGCGCCGCGATCCGGTTCCTCACCAGCGCCGGTCGTCTCACCGACGACGTACGCCAGGAGTTCATCCTGCTCTCGGACGTCCTCGGCGCCTCGACGCAGACCGTCAACGTCAACCACACCGCACACGCGGGAGCCACCGAGGCGACCGTTCTCGGGCCCTTCTTCGTCGAGGACGCCCCGCACGTCGCACTCGGCGGCGACCTCTCCTTCGGCGCGCCGGGCCAACCCTGCTGGGTCGAGGGCACGGTGACCGGCACCGACGGCACCCCGCTCGCGGGCGCGCGGATCGACGTGTGGGAGGCCGACGAGGACGGCCGCTACGACGTGCAGTACGACGCGGCCCGGCGCGCGGCGCGCGGCCACCTGTTCACCGACGGGGACGGCGGCTACCGGTTCTGGGCGCTCACCCCGACGCCGTACCCGATCCCCGACGACGGCCCCGTCGGGCAGCTCCTGCGCGCGGTCGGCCGCTCCCCGCTGCGCGCCGCGCATCTGCACTTCCGGGTCGCCCACGAGGGGGCGCGCACGCTGGTGACGCACATCTTCCCCGAGGGCGATCCGATCGGCCGGAACGACTCCGTCTTCGGGGTCAAGGAGTCACTGGTCAAGCCCTTCGCGCGGCAGCCGGCCGGCACCCCACGCCGGACGGGCGGGTGGTCGCGGGCACCTGGAGCAGGGTGCGCTTCGACATCGTGCTCGCCCCCGCGGGGGTCTGAACGAGGGCCCCTCGCGAGGGCGCGGACGGGCCGCCGGCCGGGTACATGCCGACGGGAGTGGCGGGCAGTGGGGGCCGTGCTCGACCGTGTTGGCGCGTTTCGCCGGACAGCCGCCGAGCCGCCAGGACGACGGCGGGGCAGCGGCGTCCGGCTCCACCACCAGGAAAGCGTGGTACTCCAGGTCGGTGACGGGGTAGCGGCCGATCCGGAACGCCGGCATCTCCGCCTCGTGACTCGGGGCTTCCTTGGCGATCCAGTCCCGCACCACCCCCACGTGGCGCCATCGCGCGGTCACCGCGTCCACCCGCTTCGCGGGCACCTCGTGCACGGAACCGTCGTAGAAGGAGGCGAGGGCGCGCCCCTTCGCGGTGTCGTAGCACAGGCAGGAGAGGCCGGCCGCGGTCGGCCTGCCGAGGTGGGGCCAGGTGCCGGTGCGCAGGTCGCGGACGGCGACCGTGCTCGAGTACGAGCCGCCGGCGACGAACCGGCCGTCGTCCGAGGCGGCCACGCAGGCGAACCGGTGCGGGCTCAGCCCGTGCCGTCGGCCCCGGCGAACCGGTTCAGGCCCAGTACGCCGAGCAGTTGCAGCTTCTCGTGGCTCTCGGTGTGCGGCGGGGCGGTGAGGACGAGGAGGGTCTGCGACTGGTCCTCGGTGAACAGGGCCTGGCAGTCCAGTTCGAGGGCGCCGAGTTCGGGGTGGAGGAGCGTCTTGTGGTCCTCGAAGCGCGGGGCGACCTCGTGCCGTTCCCACAGCTCGGCGAACTCCGTGCTCGTCCTGCGCAGGGCCCGCACGAGTTCGCCGGCCCGGGATGCGGGGCCCCGCAGCCCGTAGGCGGCACGCAGGCTGGCGACCTGGGCGCGGCTCTGCCGGTCCCGGTCGGCCTCGGGGTAGAGCAGCCGCTCGGCGGGGTCGGTGAACCAGCGGTGGATCGCGCTGCGGGCCGGTCCGGTGTGGCCGGACACGTCACCGAACAGGGCGTCGGCCATCCTGTTCTGCACAAGCGTTTCCAACAGGTCGGACAGGACGAGCGCCGGGGTGTCCTCCAGGCGGTCCATGACCCGCAGCAGCGCGGGGGCGACATGCGTCGAGGCCGACAGGGACGCGGGGGCGTTGTGCCCGGCGATCCGGTACAGGTAGTCGCGTTCGCCGTTCGTCAGCCGCAGCGCCCTGGCGAGCGAGGCGAGCGTCTGCTCGCTGGGCTGCGGGCCGCGCCGCTGTTCCAGCCGGGTGTAGTAGTCGGTCGACATCACGGCGAGCGAGGCGACCTCCTCGCGCCGCAGCCCCCGGGTCCGGCGGCGTACGCCCGCGGGGAGCGCGACGTCCGCCGGCTGGAGCGCCTCGCGGCGGCGGCGCAGGAAGTCGGCCAGTGCTTCACGGTCCATGCCCACGATTGTCACCGCCCGCCGTGCCGCGAGCCAGGGACCGGCGGTCCCCCGACAAACGGTCTCTGCACCGGCGCGGCCCGACGCGTGAGAGTCGGGGCATGAACATCTCCGGTAACACCGTCTTCATCCCCGGCGCCACCAGCGGCATCGGGCTCGCCCTCGCCCTCCGGCTGCGGGCCAGGGGCAACACCGTGATCGTCGGCGGCCGGCGCACCGCCCTGCTGGAGAGGATCGCGGCGGAGCACCCCGGCATCGACACCGTGCGGATCGACACCACCGACCCCGAGAGCATCACCGCCGCCGCGGAGCAGGTGCTCGCGCGCCACCCCGGCCTCAACGTCCTCGTCACCATGGCCGGGATCATGCGCGTCGAGGACTGGCGCACCCCCGAGACGTTCCTCGCCACCGCGGAGTCCACGGTGACGACGAACGTGCTCGGCCCGATCCGGCTGATCGCCGCGTTCGTGGAGCATCTGCGGACCCGGCCGGACGCCACGATCATGACCGTCTCCTCCGGCCTCGCGTTCGCCCCGCTCCGCGTCACGCCGAGCTACAACGCGTCCAAGGCCGCGATCCACATGCTCAGCGAGTCCCTCCGGCTGCAGCTCGCCGGCACCTCGGTGAAGGTCGTCGAACTCGTACCGCCGTCCGTCCGCACCGCACTCCTGCCCGGCCAGGAGGACAACGCCCTCGCCATGCCGCTCGAGGAGTACGTCACCGAGACCGTCGCCCTGCTGGAGGCGCACCCCGACGCCGGGGAGATCCTGGTCGAGCAGGTGAAGTTCCTCCGCCACGGCGAGTCCCGCGGCGACTACGACCAGGTCGTCCGGGCACTCAACGCCGCCGACCCGCACGGGAAGTAGCCGGCCGGACCTACGGGCGCCGGGCGAGGTGCACGCCGAGCCCGGTCAGCCCCGGCAGGACGTCCGGCCGCAGGACGCGCTCGTCGTCGTAGTCCCCGCCGTCCTGCGGGCGGTACGGGAGCGGCGCGGTCGTCCACAGGGTGCGCAGCCGCTCGCGCAGCTCCTTGGCGGCGCTCTCCGCGTCCTCGGGCGTGTACCGGTCGGCGCCCGGGACCAGCAGCGGCGGGAGCACCGTCGCGCCGGAGTGGAAGAGCGTGCCGTGCAGCAGCGGGAACAGCAGTTCGTCGAGGGTTCCGTGGATGCCCCGCTCACCGTAGAACCGGGCGGGGCCGCCCGCGCCGACGACGACCAGCGCCGGCTTGCCGGAGAGGAATCCCTCCCCGTAACCGAGCGGCCGCCCGTCCGGTGCGTGCAGGCCGTAGGCGTAACCCTGGACGAAGACCCGGTCGAACCAGCCCTTGAGGATCGCGGGCATCTGGAACCACCACAGCGGGAACTGGACGACGAGCGCGTCCGCCCGGTCGAGCTTGTCCTGCTCGGCCCGGATGTCGGCGCTCAGCGTGCCGTCGCCGTGGGCGCGCTTCGCGGCGGCCGCGACATGGAACCGTTCGGCGGGATCGTGGGCGTAGTCCGTGGTGTCGACGACGGGGTTCCAGCCCATCGAGTAGAGGTCCGAGACCTCGACCTCGTGGCCGGCGTCCAGGAGTGCGCGCCGGCCCTCGGCGGCGAGGAAGGCGGTGAGGGAACGGGGATCGGGGTGGGCCATGACCCAGAGAATGTTCATGGCGTCGATCATGTGACGGCGGCACCACCGCCACGACTGGCCGGATGGACAACATGTGCGAAGATCGGGCCATGACCGTCTTCGCAGGTGACGGCCGCCACCGGGTGGCCGTCCTGGTCCGCGACCGGATGCTGCCGTTCGAACTCGGCATCGTCCACCGGCTGTTCGGCCAGGCCCGGTCCGCCGCCGGGGAACCGCTCTACGAGGTGGTGACCTGCGCGCTCGTGGCCGGTGAGGTCCGCACGGACACCGACTTCACCGTCACCGTCGCACACGGTCCCGAGGCGCTCGCCGAGGCCGACACCGTCTTCGTCCCCGGAGCGGAGAGCGACCGCGCGCCCGGCGCCGGTCCGCTCGAACCGGCGCTGGCCGCCGCGCTCGCCCGGGTGCGGCCCGACGCCCGGGTCGCGTCGATCTGCACGGGCTCGTTCGTCCTGGCCCAGGCCGGACTGCTCGCCGGGCGGCGGGCCACCACCCATTGGCGCTCCTCAACGCGCTTCACCGAACGCTTCCCGGACGTGGCCTTCGACCCCGGCGTCCTCTACACCGACGACGACGGCGTCCTGACCTCCGCGGGCGCGGCCGCGGGCATCGACCTGTGCCTGCACATGATCCGCTCCGACCACGGCGCCGACGTCGCGGGCGAGGTGGCCCGCGGCACCGTCGTCCCGCCGCACCGCGAGGGCGGCCAGGCCCAGTACATCACCCGGCCGCTGCCGGAACCGGCGGTCTCCTCCACCGCCCGGGCCCGCGCGTGGGCGCTCGCCAACCTGCACCGGCCGCTGACGCTGCGGGAGCTGGCGGCCCAGGAGTCCACCAGCACCCGCACGTTCACCCGGCGCTTCCGCGAGGAGATCGGTACCTCACCGGGCCGCTGGCTGACCCGGCAGCGCGTGGAACGCGCCTGCACGCTCCTGGAACGCACCGATCTCTCCGTCGAGGAGATCGCCACCGACGCCGGCTTCGGCACCGCCGGCTCCATGCGCCTGCACCTCCAGGCCGAACTGGGCGTCTCCCCGACGGCGTACCGCGCCACGTTCCGCGGCTAGAGCCTGTCGTTCGGATCAGGTCGCGGGGGACTGACCGCCCCTACACCCCGAGACCGCCCACCACCGAGAACTCCTGCTTGGTGAACTCACCCGTCAGCATCGGCATGGCCGTGCCGATGGCCGCCTTCGCCTCCGGGAGTCGCAGGGAGGCATCGTGGTGCTCCTTGGTCTTCCACATCTCGGTCACCCAGATCGTCACGTCGTCGTCGTGGGAGAGCCCCACGAGGTAGAGGTCGCACCCCGCTCCCCGGAGCCCGTCGACGGCACTCAGGAGAAGGTCCACGACCTCCTCCCGGGAGCCGGGCCGGGTCTTCATCGATGTCGTGCAGCCGTAGGTCATGGAGGGACCCTCTCTCTTCTCGTCCGTCCTCGCTTCACACCGCGGTCGGAGCCCGGCCGGTACCCGCCCGCCGACTCCATTCCGGCGCGATGCCGACTCACATGATCGTCCTCAACGGTGGTTCCCTCATCGCCGCGCGGGTGGGGTGACCGGCGGACCCCTGGTGGTGCGGCGGGCGTGGGCCGGACAATATCGGTGACCGTGACCGTGACCGTGACCGTGACCGTGACCGTGACCGTGACGTGCGGGGTCTCCGTGGGGTGGGGCGTGGCCGGGAGGGTGGCGATCGCGGTGCGGGTGGCGCGGGCGGCGTCCGGGGCGCGGGTGCGGGCGCGGACGACGATGCGGACGTCGGCCCTGGGCGGACCGGCGTCGCCGGCGCGGCTGACGCCTGTCCCGGCGGGGGAGGGGCCGCCACGGAGCGCCGAACGCGGCCGGTCGCTCACGCCGGGCACCTGCGCGTACGGTTCGGCCACCGCTCCCACCCGATGCCGCACGTCCGCCGACCCGATCGCCCCCCGCACGAATTTTCCCCGGCGTGCGGGGCAACCCGAAGCGGCCCCCACCCAGTTCACCTGGTGTGAGCGACACACGAATCGCACAGGCACGATGGCGGGGGCATGACCGGCGCGATGGGCAACAGCGGCAGCGCGCGGGACTTCGAGGCATTCGTCGCGGCCTGTGGACCCCGACTGCTGCGCATGGCGTGGCTGCTGACGGCGGACCCGCACCTCGCGGAGGACCTGTTGCAGACCGCGCTGGCGAAGGTGTGGCCCAAATGGCCCCGGATCGCCGACGAGCACCCGGAAGCGTAAGTCCGCAAGACGCTCGTCACGACGCACGCCTCGTGGTGGCAGCGCCGCTGGAAGGGCGAGGTGCCCCACGGCGAACTGCCCGACCGGGCGGCGTCCGGCGACCCGTTCGCCGCCGTGGACCTGGAGCAGTCGCTGGCCGCCGCGGTTCGTCGCCTGCCCCGGCGGCAGCGTGCCGTGCTGGTGCTGCGCCATCTGGAGGACCTCTCGGTCGAGGAGACCGCGGAGATCCTGGGCTGCCGGCCCGGAACCGTCAAGAGCCAGAGCGTCAAGGCACTGCGCACCCTGCGCACCGTGCTCGGCGACCGGCTCCTGGACGGCACGGCACCGCCGCCCGGCTCCGACGGTCCACCGTCGGCCTGTACGACGGGCGGAGGGCAGTCGCGTGCATGACCACGAGGTGACGGACACCGGCGAGGACGCCGAACTGCGGGTGCTGGTGCAGCGGGTGGTGCCGCATCTGGAGGCGCCGGCCGACCGGATGTGGCAGGTACGGCGCCGGGTGCGGCGCCGGCGCCGGCTGCGGGCAGCGGCGGCGGGCGCGCTGGCCGCCGCGGGCCTCGGGCTCTGGCTGGGCACCGGCTCGCCCGGAGCGCGGCCGGACACCGCACCCCCGGCGGCGACCGCCCCGGCGGAAGCGGACGGTCACCTCCAGCGGTTCGCCACCGTCGCGGGACTGACCCTGGAGGTGCCCGCCGGGTGGCAGGCGCTCGCCGTGCCCCGCGGCGAGGACGGGGCCGTGGTCTACGCCGCCGCGCAGCACCTCGGCACCGACCGGGTCGCCGGGGGCTGCGGCGAGGAGACCACCGGCGCCGCGGACACGTTCGCGTGCGCCCCGCTGTCCGCGCTGGAGCGGGGCGGCGTCCTCGTCGCCTTCGAAGCCCTCGACGGTACGACGCCCACCGCGCCCCCCGCCTCCCGGCACGCCTCGGCCCACACACCCGGCGCCGCCTGCCGGAGCCTGGGCGGCCGACTCCAGTACGCGGCCCGCCCGTTGTGGAAACCGGGGCGGGACCGCCCCGCCCTCCAGGTGAGCATGTGCCTGGGCGAGCCCCCGGCCGAACCGGCGGGAAGGGACGACTCCGGCCCCACGCCGTCCTACACCGTCGACCCTCATCACGACGGCGAGCGCGCGTTCGACATCGAGGCCGTCCCGGACGGCTCCGGGGCCGCCTGGAACGGCGTGCTCGCCCAGGTCGAGGCACTCATCGGCTCGGCCCGCCACAACTGACCTCCTCGCGGACGACCGACAACCACCACACCGGGCTTCCTCCCGGAGAACGGACGAGAACCGACACCCACCACACCGGGCTTCCTCCCGGAGAACCGACACCCACCGCACCGGGCTTCCGCCGCCCGGAAAACCGACAGCGACCACACCCACGCCCCCGAAGGACCCCCCACCTCATGTCCCTGCGCCGCCCCGCCCATCTCCCTCCCCGCCCGGTCCGCCACGGCACCGCGGTCACGGCCGGCGCCGTGCTCCTCCTGTGCGGCTGCGCCGGCCCCTCGGCCGGCACCGACGGGGCGGACCGGCCCGCCGGCCACGCGACGTCCACGACCACCGCGGGACGGCCCGGCGTCACCGAGAACACCGTCCGCACCCAGCGGGTCCTGCCCGGCGTGGGCCCCGCCCTGCTCGCCCGCATCCCCGACTCCACCCGCCAGGTCGTCCTCGTCACCGGCAAGGACCGCGACGGCAGCACCGCCGCCGTCCGCCTCTACGAGCGCACCGCCGACGGCTGGGAACCCACGACCGGGTCCTGGCCCGCCCACAACGCGCTCAAGGGGTGGACCGACGACCACCGCATCGGCGATCTGCGGTCCCCCATCGGCGCGTTCACCCTCACGGACGCGGGCGGCCTGCTGCCCGACCCGGGCACCCGGCTGTCCTACGACCGGTCCACGGGGTTCCGGATCTCCGGCACCGGCTCACGGGGCGAACCGCTGGCCGGCTCCTTCGACTACGTCGTCGCGATCGACTACAACCGCGAGCCCGGCACCACCCCGCTGGACTGGACCCGCCCGCAGGGCGCCGAGAAGGGCGGCGGCATCTGGATCCACGTCGACCACCACGGCCCCACCCAGGCATGCGTCAGCATCGCCAGGAACCACATGAAGGAACTCCTGCGCGCCCTTGACCCGTCCCGCAGGCCGATGATCGTCATGGGCGACGCAGCGTCCCTGGCGCGCTGACCGGGCCCTTGGCGGTATTTGATAGCGCAGCCGCAGCCGCAGCCGCAGCCGCAGCCGCAGCCGCAGCCGCAGCCGCAGCCGCAGCCGCAGCCGCAGCCGCTGTCCGCCCACCGTGACGTGCACGGTCTGGCGCACCCCTCCGGTCACTGGCAGTTCACCGCCCCCGACTGCCAGGGCACGGGAACCGTGGCGGTCGACACCCAGGTCGCGCACGGCGGCACCAAGTCGCTGCGGGTGGACGGCCGGGCCGGCTACTGCAACCACGCGTTCGCCGCCGCCGGCGCGGACCTCTCCGCGGCGGGCCCGGTGCTGTACTTCCGCATGTGGGTGCGGCACACCACCGCCCTGCCCGCCTCGCACGTCGCCTTCGTCTCGCTCCCGGACGCCTCGCAGAACGGCCGGGCGCTGCGCGTCGGCGGCCAGAACGGGGCCCTTCAGTGGAACCGGGAGAGCGACGACGCCACCCTGCCCGCCCAGAGCCCGGCCGGCGTGGCGCTCAGCAGGCCGCTGCCGACCGGGAGTTGGCAGTGCCTGCGGTTCGCCGTGGACACCACCGCGCCCAAGCTCGACACTTGGCTCGACGGCGAACTGGTTCCCGGGCTGCACGCCGACGGCGTACCGACGCGGGACGTCGACCAGCTGTGGCTCTCCCGGACCACACCGCCCGAGCCGACGGCCCTGCGCCTGGGTTGGGAGAGCTACGCGTCCGGCGACGACACCCTCTGGTTCGACGACGTCGCCGTCGGCTCCGCGCCCCTCGGCTGCTGACGGCGGCTTCCCACGCGGCCGGCCGGGCGTCGGCGCATAGGCTGTGGCGATGGACGATCCCCTCCTCACCGCCCACGCCCTCGTGCGGGACCGCTGCCCCGACGCCCGGGCGGCCTTCCTCGCCGGCAGCGTGCTGACCGAGCGCCGGACGCCCATGTCCGATCTGGACATCGTGGTCGTCATGGACGGGCCGCCCGCCCCGGGCCGGGAGACGCTGATGTACCGCGGCTGGCCGGTGGAGCTGTTCCTCCAGACCGAGGCCGTCTGGCGCGACTTCGCCGACAAGGAGACGGCCAAGCGGAGTTCGCCGCTGCTCTCGATGTGTGCCGAGGGGATGCTCCTGGTGGACGCGGACGGGCTGGGCGCCGCGCTCCAGGAGGAGGCGCGCAGACGCTGGGCCGCGGGCCCGCCGCCGCTCTCGGAGCGTGAGCGCGACTACCTGCGGTACGCCGTGACCGACCTGCTCGACGACCTGCGCGGCTGCGCGGACCCCGCGGAGCGGGTCTACCTGGTCGCGCAGCTGCTCCAGCGCGCCTCGGAGCTGGTCCTCCTGGCCGGCGGCCACTGGCTCGGCGGCGGCAAGTGGCTGTCACGGCGGCTGGCCGCCGCCGACCCCGCACTGCACCGGGCGCTGCACGAGGCCGCCGCTCAGGCGGTCGGCGGGGACACCAAGGGCTTCGACGCCGCCGTGACCCGGGCACTGGACACCGCCGGCGGCCCGCTGTGGGAGGGGTACGTCGTGAGGTGAGCCGGTATCGTCCGAGCCGTGCCCGATCTCGAGCTGAGACACCTCACCCACCTCATCGCCGTCGCGGAGACCGGCAGCATCACACGGGCCGCGCAGCGGCTCATGATGACCCAGCCCGCGCTGTCGCGGTCGATCAGGGCGCTGGAGCGCACGGTCGGCGTCCCCCTCTTCGTGCGCCGCTCCCACGCCACCGAACTCACGGCCGCGGGCGCGGCGTTGCTGACCGAGGCGTACGCGCTGGTGGGGCGCTCCCGAGCGGCTCTGGAGCGCGTACGCGGCATGCGGACCGCGGCGGAGACCCTCACCGTGACCGCCCCGCTGTGCGACGTGGTGGCCGTGACGGCGGCGAGCCGGTCCTTCGAGGCGGACCGCCCGGGCGTGCGGGTGAACGTCGTCCCGCGTGAATGGCTGTCGCCGGTGGAGGAGTTGCGGGCGGGCGGCGCGAACGTCTCGTTCCTGCGGGACCGGCACGACCGGGACGGACTCGTCGTCGACCGGCTCGCGCGGGAACCACGCATGGTCCTGCTGCCTGCCGACCATCCGCTGGCTGCTCGAGACCGGCTGACCCTGTCCGACCTGCGGAAGGAGCCGGTCACCCACTGGGCGGGCATGACCCGGGAAGAGGCGGACCACTGGACCGGCGCGGACGTCGACCGGCGTCCCCGCCGGCACGGCCCCCTGGTGCGGAACGCCACCGATGTGCTCGCCGCCGTCGTCCTGGGCCGGGCGATCGCCTTCGTCCACGGCTCGACGCTGCCGGACACCGGGCTCCCCGGGCTCCGCGTCCGGCCGGTCGAGGGCCTCTCCGGGAGCAGTCTGGAGATCGGCGTGCCGGCGCACGGCGCGCACCCGATCGCCGAGGAGTTCGTGGAACACGCGCGCAACCGCTGGGCTCCGACCGGCGGTTGACCGCCACGGACGGCGGCCCCACCGGCCATGCGGACAGAGCATGCCCGGTGCTGCCCCATCGGCATTACCGGCGCGACCGGTGCCGCTGATTGGATCACTGGTGCACGTCCGACGTGCCGACCGGGCGGGGTTCCGTACGGAGGAGTCGCCCCTCCACCGTGCCGGACCCCGTGGTCACCCCTTGGTGCGACACCGCGAGCCGTCGGCACTCGGAGGAGACAGGACGCGCATCGGCTCGTCGTGGACGAGAGCGGACCGTCCCCGGGAAGCCGTCGGCGCACCGACGTATCACCGGCACATCACCGACAGGGCATTCGCCCGGACGACTGGACTGGAGCAGCATGACGTTCACCATCGCGCAGGAACCGTGGGACAGCGCCGACGGCGACCGCCTCCGCGCCGCCATGGAGAAGGAACTGGCCGCCCGCTACGGCATTCCGGACCAGGAGACCGACAAACCGACCGCGGAGAACGTCGACGTGTTCCTGATCGCCCGTGACGCCGGCGGCGGCGCGGCGGGCTGCGGTGCCCTGCGCCTGCTGCCCGACGGCACCGGGGAGATCAAGCGGATGTACGTGTCCCCCGACGCCCGCGGCACAGGTGTGGCCACGGGCATCCTGCGCGACCTCGAGGAGCACGCACGCCGGCGGGGGATCGCCACCGTGCAACTGTCGACCGGCGTCAAACAGCCGGACGCGATCCGCTTCTACGACCGCGAGGGCTACCGGCGCACCGACGGCTACGGCCCCTACAAGGGCCACCCCATGGCCGTCTGCTTCGCCCGCCGACTCGGCTGACGGCAGGACGACGCCCTGGTACGGGCGCCCCGCCCAACGGGCTTCACACCCGCTTCCGCGCCCGCCCCGGTGCCGGCCGGGCCGCCGTCGACAGGGCGTGCAGGTCGTCGAAGGCCCGGTCGAGGTGCGTGTCCAGGTTCTCCGAGGGATCGTCGATCCAGGCCTGGGCCGCATGGTGGAAGGTGCCCCAGCCGGTCTGCGCGGCCAGGCCGGCCAGCCGGCCGGGGACGCCGCGCCGGCGCAGCGCCTGTGTCAGCGCCTCGATCAGTGACGCGGCCTTGGCGAGGTCGCGTTCGCGGAGTGCCGGGGTCTGCGCGATGATCGCCAGCCGGGGCTCGGAGAACGGGCGCTTCTCCTCGAGCATCCCCCCGGCGACCCTGAAGGCGCACAGCAGCATGCCGAGCGGCGGCAGGTCGCCGGGTGCCTCGGCCACCGCCTCGACCATCGCGTCGCGCAGGTCGGCCTCGCCGTCGAAGAGCACCTCGCGCTTGTCCGGGAAGTGCCGGAAGAACGTCCGTTCGTTCACGCCGGCGCGGGCGGCGATCTCCGCTGTCGTGGTCCGGTCGAATCCGCGCTCCCGGTACAGCTCCAGGGCCGCCTGCTGAAGGCGGCGACGCGCTTCTGCTCCGCTGCGTGGCACCCGGTGAGCATACACACATGTCAGTGACTGGCGTTACTTGACGCCAGTCACTGGCGCTACCTAATGTCAGTGCCTGGCGCTAAGAAGTGCCAGTCACTGGCGTATCCAGGGAGCGTTCCATGCATGTCTTCGTCACCGGCGGTTCCGGACAGACCGGCCCCGCGGTCGTCACCGAGCTGATCGCGGGCGGCCACACCGTCACCGCTCTGGCGCGCTCCGACAGCGCCGCCGCCAAGCTGAGGTCGCTGGGGGCGGTGCCGCACCGCGGCTCCCTGGACGACCTCGACAGTCTGCGCAGCGGCGCCGAGGCCGCCGACGGTGTCCTGCACATGGCCTACGGCGGCGACTTCTCCGACCTCGACGACATGATGAGGCGCGACCGGACCGCCATCGAGACGCTCGGCCGGCCGCTGGAGCACTCGGGCAAGCCGCTCGTCGTCACCTCCGGCACGCTGGTCCTGCCCGAGGGCCGGGAGAGCGGCGAACGGGACGAACCCGACCGGACCGGATTCGCCGCCTTCCGCCTCGCGGGCGAGCGGGCCTGCCTGGACCTCGCCGCCCGGGGCGTCCGCGCGAGTGTGGTCCGGCTCGCCCCGACGGTCCACGGGCCCGAGGACCACGGCTTCATCCCCATGCTCGTCACCACCGCACGGCGGACCGGCGTCTCGGCCTACGTCGGGGACGGCACCAACCGCTGGCCCGCGGTGCACCGCGGCGACGCGGCGGTCCTGTTCCGCCTGGCCCTGGAGAAGGCGCCCGCGGGCAGCATGCTGCACGGCGTCGGCGAGAGCGGCGTCACCCTGCGGAGCATCGCGGAGACGATCGCCCGCGGCCTCGGCCTGCCCACCGCCTCACTCACCCCGGAGGAGGCCGCCGGCCACTTCGTGAACCCGTTCATGGCCCGCGTCTACGCCTTCGACGGCCCCGCCACCAGCTTCCACACCCGCGAACTGCTCGGCTGGTCGCCCCGCCACCCGGCACTGCTCGACGACCTCGCCCACGGCGACTACCTCACGCCGCCGGCGGCCTGAGCCCCCTCACCCGTGGGCGGCGAGCAGTTCCCGCAGGTCGGCCAGGGCCTCGGCGAACCCGTACGTCTGGGCCACCGCGACCGGGTTGATCACCACCTCGTCGGCGCCCGCCTCGAAGTAGCGCCGCACCTCCGGGACCAGGTCGCCCGGTTTGCCGTAGAGGAACACCCCGGCCTCCACGAGCTCCCGGGCGCCCGACACCGGATCGCTGACGTCGACGTCGAGTCCGGCCCGGCGCAGCATGTCGGCGTAGTGGTGGACGCGCAGATGCTTGTCGGTGCCGCGCTGGGCCAGCGGCAGCGGGCTGCGCCCGGGGCGGGCCACCGCCGCGTGCACCACCGTCACCAGCCGGGGCCGGGGCCGGCCGGCGGCGACGGCGCCCTCCTCCAGGGCGGGGAGCAGCACTTCGCGGATGTAGGAGGGCGGCGTCATCCAACTGATCGCCACGTCCGCCGTACGGCCCGCCGCCCTCGCCATGCCCGGCCGCAGCACTCCCGCGCCCACCTCTGCTGGCGGTGCGTCCCGCACCGGCGGCAGCGCGGCCCCGCCGACCCGGAACACCGGACCCTCGTGACGTACCGCCCCGCCGCGCAGCAACTCCCGCACCACGCCCACGTATTCGGCGACCGCGGAGGCCGGCCCGGCGTAGTGCGCGCCGTGCAGCGCGGTGACGAAGGCCGGCTCGCCCGCCCCGTAGCCCACGACGGGCGGATGCCCGGTGAGCAGCGCGAGCGAGCGGGCCTGGGCGGCGGCATCGAAGGGGTGCCGCAGCGCGGTGAGCGCCACCGACAGGCCCACCGGCACCCGGAACCCGGCGCCCGCCAGCCAGGCGAGCGCCTGATGGCTCTCGACGGTCAGCGACTGCCCGAGCCACAGCCGCCGTGCGGCACCGTCGCGGACGAGCGCGGCCGTGCCGGTCAGCTCGTCCAGGTCCTCCACATGGTGCGGGAAGAGCACCGAGACGTGTTCCCTGCTCGTCATCGCGGCTCCCTCGTGCGCATCGCGTCTCCCTGCTCCCGTCGGCCCCCGGCCGGGTGGGCACGGCCACACGGTAGGTTCCGCCGGGCGGGCGCGGACAGTGGCAGGTTCCTGCCCCCGTCCGCCCGCCGACCGGCAGTCCGGTGCGCGGCGACGGGGCCCCGGCGTGGCCGGAGGCGGCGGTTTCCTGCCGTGGCGTGAGCGGTGGCCGCCCTGCTGTGATCGAGGGGTACGGCGCGTGTCCGAAGCGGCCGCGCCCGGATTCGAAGGGACCCCTTGTGAACACCTCGGACCTGATGGGCGGTTACTCCGCCTACACCACCGTCGGCGCCGCCGTCGAGGAGGCCGCCGCGCGGACGGCCGTCGACCAGGACGCCAGCGAGCCCCTGACCCTCATCCTCACCCTGCTGACGCGGACGGTGGTGTGACTCCCCGGCCGTGACGCGACCCGGACCGGCCGTGACGCGGCCCGCACCGGAGCGGGACGGGCCGCCCGTCGGCCGGGCTCACCCCCCGGCGTGCCGGGCCAGCCGGCGGGTGTACGCCACCGCGCGGTCCCCGGTGAACGCCTCGGCCACCGCGACCAGCCAGGCCGCCTCCTCCTCCACGGTGCCGGGGCCCGCGGCGAAAGTACCGTCGTCCGCCCCCAGGGCGGGACTTTCGCCGCGAGCCCCGGGCCCCTCGCCCGCCCGCCCCGGAGCGCACCGGCGGCCCGCCCGCGCCGCCTCCAGCGCCGCGACCAGCCAGGCCGCCTCCTCCACCACCGGTCTGCGGCCGGGATCGACGGGGAACCGCGCGAGCGCCGCCGCCGTCCACGAGGGCGTCTGCGCGGGCCAGTAGGGGCGCAGCGCGAGATAGCCGTCGCGGATCTCGATCACCCGCCGGTACAGGGCGAACCGCGCACCGCCCGGAGCCAGGGGCACCGCCCTCGGCCCCGGCACCGTCAGCGCCGTCTCCGGCACCACCGCGTGCAGGGCCGCCCACAGCGGTTCCAGCGCCCGGTGGGCACGCCAGGCGCGCAGCCGGTGCCTCCCCCCGGCCACCAGCGGATGCCACAGCGCCGCCGTCGCGCCGAGGGCGGCGAGCAGCAGACACCCACTGGCCAGGGCCATGGCGACCGGATCCATTTCGGCGCCCTGCCGGTGGTCCACGGCCATGTTGACGATGCCGCTCACCCCCCACACCGCCCACAGCGCGCCCACCGCGGTGCCCGCGGCGACCAGCCGCAGCCCCGTCCGCAGCGCCCCCGGCCGCAGCCCCCGCGCACAGCGCCGCACCGGCAGCGCGAACAGCACGAGGCACCACAGGCTGTAGAGGGTGAACACCGTGTCGAACGCGGCCAGGGCGGCCCAGTCGGCCCGGCCGCCGGCGACGATCGCCACGCCGCCCGCCGCACCCGCCGGTGGCCGCCCGCCGGCGGAGGCGGCCAGGAAGAGCACCGCGCACAGGGTCCCGGCCGTCACGCCCACGAACGCGTGCGAGCACTCCGACACCGCCCGCCACCGCGGCAGCCCGAGCCGCATCGCGGCGAGCGGGAGGAAGGACAGGGCGGCCATCTCCAGCTCCCGGCCCAGCAGATGGACGCACCCGGCGGGCACGGACAGCACCCGCAGGACGGCGGCGGTCCCGGGCGCGAGCAGCGCCATCGCCGCCCCCATGCACAGCCAGAACCCGCACAGGCACCCCACCGCGGTGCCGCGCCGGGCGGGGCGCAGTTCGTACCAGCCCAGGGAGAGCGACGCCGCCGCGGGGACGTACGCCAGTTCCTCAGCCACGCGCCCGCTCTCCGCCGCGGGTGCCGACCAGGACCCCGGCCCGCCCGTGCCCGTCGGCCGGGTGCGGCGGCCCGGCGCGCAGGGCCCGGTGCTGGATGAGGGAGGCCAGTAACTCCGCCTCGCGCTCCTGCGGTTCGGGGTAGCCGGTGCGGCCCAGGACCCGGCGGATCAGGGCCGGATGCAGCCCCGGCATGAGGGCGCGGGCCGCCGCGGAGGCCGCGTAACCGGTCCGGTCGTGGCCGCACAGCAGGTGCGCGGCCTCGTGCAGCAGGATGTGCTGCCGGTGCAGGGGGGTGGTCCGCGCGGTGTGGACGATGTAGTCGGCCCGGTCGGTCGTCACGAGCAGCCCGCACGGGCCGGGGGAGTCCATGGCGACGTCCAGGATCTCGATGGGCCGGCCGCGCCGGGCGGCGAGAGCGGCGATGAACGTCTCGGCGTCGAAGGGGACCGGCAGATCGAGGCCGTCCACGAGTCTGTGCAGCCGCCGCCTGTGGTGTCTTCCCGCCCGGTCCGTGAGCACGGACAGCCCCTCTGCGCGCACCAACGACTCCCCTTCGCCGTCCGACCCGCGTTGACTGTACAGCCAGCCAGTGAAAAGTCAACGGGCCGATTCCGCCACGCGGCCGACGGATGGGGGAGGGGCGGTGGGGCCGTCTCACACCGTCTCGCGCACCATCTCCGTGCCTCCCGACTGCCCTTCCACCAGGGCCCGGTACCCGGGGCTCGTGCGCAGCAGCTCCTCGTGCGAGCCGGTGTCCACGACCCGTCCGTCCCGCAGGAGGGCGATCCGGTCGGCGTGACGGACGGTCGACAGCCGGTGGGCGACCACCAGCACGGCCCGCTCGCCCGCCAGCCGGTCCACCACGTCCCGCAGCAACCGCTCGTTCACGCCGTCCAGTTGCGAGGTCGGCTCGTCCAGCAGGACGACGTCGGCGTCACTGAGCAGTGCCCGCGCCAGGGCGAGCCGCTGCCGCTGGCCGCCCGACAGATCCGTACCGCCGCCCAGCGGGGTGTCGAGACCGTCCGGCAGCCCGGCGACCGTACCCGCGAGCCCCACGCTCTCCAGCACCTGCCGCAGCGCCGTGTCGTCCACCGGACCGGGCGAGCCCAGGACGAGGTTCTCCCGCACCGTCCCCTCCAGCAGGGTGAACGACTGGTCGACGTAGGCGATCCGGCGGCGCAGCGCGTCGAGCGGCCAGTCGGCCAGCTCCGTGCCGTGCAGCGCGACGGTGCCCCCGGCGGCGGGCAGCAGGCGCTCGACCATGTTCAGGACCGTCGACTTCCCGGCGCCCGACGGACCCACCAGCGCGGTGACGCCGCGCCGGGCGACCGTCAGGTCCACCCCGCGCAGCACCGGCTCCGCGTCGTAACCGCCGGTCAGACCGCGCAGCCGCAGGGCGGGGGCGCCGGGCACGGGTGCGGGCTCGCGGTCGGGCCCCGGCGCCTCCGGCGGAAGCTCCAGCGCGGTACGGATCCGGCCGCGGGCCGCCATGCCCGCCTGGAGCCGCGCGATGCCGGTCGCCAGCACGGTCAGCGGGGCGATCAGCTGGAAGAGGTACATCATGAACGCCACGAAGTCCGCCGGACCCAGCGCGCCCGAGGCCATCCGCACGCCGCTGCCCGAGAGCACCCCGATGACGGCGATCTGCTGGCCGACCGTCATCAAAGGCGTGATGAACGCCTGCGCCCGGTCCGCCGACACCGCCGCCTCCGCGGCGGCCCCGGCCCGCTCCACGATGCCCGAGGCGGTGCGCTCCTCCGCCCGGTTGGCCTTGATCACCGCCAGCGAGGAGAGCGCCGCGGTGAACCGCTGCGCCACCTCGCCGAGCGCCCGCTGCTGCGCGGAGATGCCCCGGCGCATCCCCGAGACGAACACCGCGATGGCCGTGCCCGCCACGGCGAAGGTCGCCACCACGATCAGCAGCAGCACCCAGTCCAGTACGCCCATGACCACCAGGGAGACGCCCGCGACCAGCGCCGACGCGGGCAGCGCCGTGACCCCCACGTCGAACATCGAGCGCAGTTGGGCGGAGTCGCTGGTGATCCGGGCGACCAGATCGCCGGTCCCGGCCCGCCGTACGTCGAGCAGCCGGGCGCGCAGGACATGGCGGACGACGCGGGCGCGCACGTCCAGCACGGTCCACTCGCCGACGCGCCCGAGCAGGAAGGACGACCACGCCCCGGCCAGAGCCCCGCCCAGGGCCAGCACGGCGAGGACGAGCACGGAGACGAGCGGGGAGCGGTGGCCGCCGATGTCGACCACGAGCCGGCGCACCGCGAGCGGCACGCACAGGGACGCGGCGACCGACAGCAGGATCAGCGGAACGGCGACGGCGGTCTGCCCGCGGTGCCGCGCCAGCGCGGACAGGGGACCGGCCGGGAAGGGGGCGGAACTCATGGGTCGTCCTCTCGGGACAGGGGCAGGGGCGGGTGCTCAAGGGCTCAAGGGCTCAAGGGCTGAGGGGGTGAGGGGCTCAAGGGCTGAGGCGCACAGGGGTTCAGGGGTTCAGGGGTTCAGGAGGTCAGCAACGGCCGCGCGGGCGCCGTGCCGAGCGCTTCGGTGGCCGCCGAGGTGTGGACCCAGCCGGCGATGCCCACCCGGGAGGTGCAGCCCAGCTTCTTCATCGTCTCCCGGACGTGATTGACCACCGTCCACTCCGAGATCTCCAGCTGGCGGGCGATCTGACGGTTGCTCAGCCCGTGCGCGACGAGGAGCGAGACCTCGGTCTGCCGGCGGGTGAGCGGACCGGTCCGTCCGGCGTCCGTCTCGTCGTGGTTCTCCGGCCGGGGCGGCCCGCCCCGGTGCGCGGCGAACTCCGCGAGCACACCGGGGAGTCCGGCCTCGGCCCCCTCGCGCAGCGCCGTGACGACGTCCCGCTCCGCCAGCAGCCCGCGGACCTCGCTCTCCCGCAGACACCCGGCGAAGTCCGGGTCGTCGGGCGCACCGGGCAGCCCGGCACGCGCGGCGGAGAAGGCGCCCAGTACCCGGGCGGCGGCCGTGGCGCGGGCGGTGATCCCCGGCCGCAGCGGAGTGCCGGCCAGATTCAGGAAGGCGCCCAGCACGGCCGGCGCCCCGAGCCCGCGCAGCGCGGCCAGCGCCCGCTCGTAGTAGGCGGCGGCGGCCCCGGTCCGCCCGTCGGCGGTGGCGAAGACGCTCAGGCGCAGCAGGGCCGCGCCCGCGGTGAGCAGGTCCCGGCGCCGCAGCGCATCCGGCAGGACGGCCAGCGCGGTCCGGGTCGCGGCCTCGGTCCGTCCGTCGAGGAACTCGGCGAGGCACACCTCCAGTTCCACCCCGGACGCGGCGGCCTCGTCGCCGTCCTCCCGGTACCGGGCCACGGCCCGGTGCAGCAGCGACAGCCCGCGGCCGGGGTTGTCGTGGTGTGCCGCGAGGCCCCGCAGGGCGAGGAGGCGGCCGGTCAGGGCGTCGGCCGCGGGGTCCGCGGCCACCTCCTCCGCCACCTGGCCGAGCCGGCTGAGGGCGGCGTCGAAGTCCCCGGCCCGGACGGCCGATTCGGCGAGCAGCAGGCCGAGCCGTGCCCGGCCGGGGGCGGTCACGGGCCGGGGCAGCCCGGCCGGCGGCGCGGCACCGACACCGGCACCGGCCACCGTGTGCACGGAGAAGTACAGGTGCTCGGCGAGGTCCAGGGCCGCGTCGGTGCCGTCGTCGGCGTTCCCGGGCGTGCCGCGGGGCTCGTCGGCGCGCCCGGGGGCGTCGTGCGCCGGTGGGGCGCCGAGTGTCTCCAGCGCCAGACGGAGGTTGCGCTCCTCGGCGCGCAGGGCGGTGACTCCGGCGAGCTGGTCGCCCGCCAGGACGCGTGCCACCGCGTCGCGTGCCACATGCGCGTAGTAACGGGCGTGCGCCTGCCGTGCGTCCGCCGTCACGGACGACGGACCCCGCCCGGGCGGCGGGCTGCCGAACGGGACGTGCAGCCGCGCGCGGGAGTGGCCGCCGAGCCGGCCCGAGGGGCGTCCGGAAAGGGTGAGGAGGTGACGGTCGAGGAGTTCGGCGAGCGCGCCCGGGAACGCCCCGAGCGGCACACCGGACACCTCGCGCAAGGCCTCGGGCCCGCACCCGCCCGGGAACAGCCGTGCGTGGTCGAGCAACCGCCGTGCGACGGGACCGAGTTGCCGCTCCGCCCCGTCACCGCCCCCGTACGCGCGCACCACTCCCGCGGCGGCGGCCGGCCCCGGCTCCCAGTCCAGTGCGGCACGCAGCACCTCCGGCCCCTCCCATCCGGCCACCCGCGCCGCCAGGCACAGGTCGCCGGGCACCCCGCCCAGGTCGGCGCAGATCCGGGCGGTCTGCGCGAGGTCGTGCTCCCGCGCCGGCAGACCCGGGTGGAGGGCGCGCAGGCAGGCGAGGTAGAGCCGTACGGACGGCACGCGGGACAGGCCGTCGGGGTCCAGGACGGTGCAGTCGAGGGGCACGGGGAGCGCGGTCACCGGCCGCCCGGCGAATCCCTCGGCGGTCAGGGGCCGCCGGGCGGTGGCGAGGACCCGCGTACCCGCACGCGCGGCCGCGGCCAGCGCGCTCAGTAACCGGGTCGCCCGGGCGCCCGGCCCGCCGCGGTCCGCGCCGGGTGCGCCCGGCGCACCGGGCACCGACGGACCTCCGGGCACCGGCGGACGGTGGCGGGCCGGCTGGTCGAGCCCGTCGGCGAGCACCAGAGCGCCGGGGCCGGGTACGGCGCCGGTGCCGGTCCCGGCTTCGATGGCGGGGTCCGGAGCCGGGTCCGCCGTGAGCAGCCGGGCGAGTGCCGCCTCCGGGTCCGCGTGGGCCGTGGCGTCGAAGAGGGTCACCCCGGCCCCCGTCCGCTCCGCGTACGCGACGGCCACGGCGTGCGCCAGCCGCGTCTTCCCGATGCCCGGCGGCCCGTACAGCAGGACGCCGCCGCGGCCGGGACCCTCCCGGGTGAGCAGCGTCAGCAGCTCGGCCGTCTCCCGTTCACGGCCGATGGTCTCGGCGGGGAACGGCGTTTGCTCAAATGAATAGGACCCTGACTGCCATTCATCTTGGCTCACCGGCTCAGGATGGGGCGCCACCCGGCGCATGTCAACTAAGATGAATCCGCAGGAAGTTCGGATCAATCTCCGCAGATGCTGTGCTGTGCTGTGCCGAAGGCGTCGGCGGGAAGCGTGAGGTGAGCGTGGCCGGTACGGAAAGCAGCCCCTCGGGTCTGGCCGAGCGGATCGACGCGCTCTTCCGCCTCGTCCTCGACCCCGACCGCCGGCCCTACACCAACGAGGTGGTGGCCCGGGCCTGCCGTGAACGGACGGGTGTGTCGTTCTCCACCACATATCTGTGGCAGCTGCGCACCGGACGGCGGGACAACCCCACCAAGCGCCATCTGGAGGCGCTGGCCCAGTTCTTCGAGGTTCCGCCCGCCTACTTCTTCGACGACGCGCAGGGCGCGGAGATCTCCCGGCAGCTCGAACTCCTCGGTGCCCTGCGCGACGCCGAGGTGCGCGACGTGGCGCTGCGGGCCGTCCAGCTCTCCCCGGAGGCGCTGGGCACGGTCAGCGACCTCATCGACGTGATCGCCCGGCGCGAGGCCAGGGCGGCAGACGAGGGGGACGACGCCTGACACCGGCGGAGCGGGGCACGACAGGGCCCGGCCCCCGGCGGAAGCGGTCTTCCGCCGGGGGCCGGGCCGGTGAGGGTGCGGATCAGCCGATGATGGTGATCGTGACGAGCGTGAGCGGGATCAGCGTCCAGCTGGCCTCCGCGCGGTCCTGGTCGTACTCCTCGACCGCCGCGGCGGGGGTCGTGTAGGCGCTGTAGCCGCTCATCAGGTCCTCGGTGCTCATGCGGTTCTCCTTCACGTGCGTGGACGGGTGGAGGGGTGAACGGGCGGGTGCGGGGTGGGGCTCAGGAGGCGGTCAGGGGCAGCAGGATGGTGACCACGAGGCTGATCGTGGTGACGATCCACGGCGACGCCTCCGCGTCGTCGTGCTGGTTGCGTGTGGTGGCCAGCTCCTCGACGGCGGTGCGCGGGCTCGTGTAGGCGGCGTAGCCGCCCATCAGATCGGCGCTCTGCATGTTCTCTCCTCGGACGTGAACGGGTCCGGCCCCGGTCGTGGCCGGTGCTCCGATCCCACCAGCGCGGCCGGTCCGCGCCCAGTGGCAGGTAACTGGCGCCAGGGCCGGCGACCGGCCGCCGCCCGGGCCCGCCACGTGCCCGCACCGGCCGGTCCGCGACCGGACCGACAGGTTCCTGCCGGGTCGACGGACCGCCCCGCCAGGTCCGTTCCTGTCACTGTTCCGCCGCGCGCCGGGCGGCCTAGCGTCACGGCCATGGCAGCGACGACCACGGAACCAGCGCCTCCGCCCGCACCGGCATCCTCGCCCGCACCGGCCGCCCCCCGGACACCCGACGCCCCCGCACCGGGGCACACCGTCCCCCACCGCCCGTCGGCCGGGGTGGAGCGGGCCATGGCCACGCTCGGCATCGCACCCTTCGTCCCCGGGGACGCGCTCAGCCTCCCCGGCCGCAACGAGAACTGGGCCGGCCCCACCGCCGACGGCCGGCAGGTCTTCGTCAAACGGCTGGACGCCACCCTGCCCGGAGCGCGCGACCGCTTCGAACGGGCCCGCGCCTTCGAGCGTGCGCGGTCCGCCCGGCGCGGTCGGCCCGCCCTGGCCGCCCCCGAGTTCCTGGGCGCCGATCCGGACACCCTGGTCCTGGTCCACGCCCGGCTCGACGCCGCCGTGGCATGCAGCACGCTCGCCGACGAGGACCGCTTCGACACCGTGCTGGCCGGACGCCTCGGCCACGCGGTGGGCACCCTGCACCGCCTCCCGGACGACGGCGTTCCCCGCCCGTCCGCCGCCGTACGGGGGCACTCGCGGCTGACCGGGCTGACGGTGCGCGAGTACGCCGACGCCAGCGGGGCCGAGCTGGAGGCGTGGGCGCTGCTCCACCACGACGCCCGGCTGCGCACCGCGCTGGGCCGCCTGCACGAGTGGTCAGCCGCCGCCCCGCACACCCCCGTCCACGGCGATCTGCGGCTCGACCAGTTCCTCCTCGGCGGCGACGGAGATCCCACGGCGCAGCCGCACCTCACGGACTGGGAGGAGTTCCACCTCGGCGACCCGGCCGGTGACGTCGGCGGGTTCGTGGGCCAGTGGCTGTACCGGGCGGCCTCGCGGATGTTCACCGCGCTCGACCTCGACGGTCCCGGCGCGGGCGACGACGCCCACACCGCGCTCGTCGGGAACGGCGAACGCCAACTCGTGGCCGTACGGCCGCTCGTGACCGCCTTCTGGGAGGCATACCGCCGCGCCGCGCCCCCCGTCGACGCCGGGTTCGCCGCCCGCGCGACGGCCTACGCCGGCTGGCACCTCTTCGACCGGATGTTCGCCGCCGCGTCGCTCGGCGCGCGGCTCACCGCCGTACAGAAGGGCACGGCGGGGGTGGGCCGCACCGCGCTGCTGGCCCCCGAACGCTTCGCCGAGACCGTGGGGCTGTCCGCCGGGACCGTCGGACAGTGCGCCGAAACCGTCGGACTGGAGGAGTCATGAGGGAACCGTCCGCCGCACCCCCGGAGACCGCACTCGCCCCCCGGCTGCGCGAGGCCCTGGCCACCCTGCGGATCGGGCAGGACCGGCGCACCGTCCTGGTGGGGGAGCGGCCCGTCACCGGCAGCACCCCCCGCGAACTGCGGGCGGCCCTGGGCGCGGTGCTGTACGACGAGTGGCACGCGGGCCTCACCCCGCACGCCCGGGAAGCCCGCGACGGCCGGAACGGGGCGGCCGGCCCCGCCTCCCGCCGCGACCGCGCGTTCGAGGGCCGCCTCATCGCCGCCACCCCGCACACCCTCACCCCCGTCGACGCGGTGGTGCGGTCCGGCCCGGAGCCCCGGGGGGACACGCTCCTCGCCGAACTCGGCCGGGTACTCGTCCGCGTGCCCGCGGCATCCGCCCGGACGGAAGGACCGGCCGCGCCGGGCCGGAGTGTGCGCCTGGACCTGCCGGCCGTCCGCCCCGCGCTGTCCCCCGGCTTCCTGCTGCTGGACGGCCCGCACGGCGGCCTGTCCGGCGGGGCCGGCCGGCCCGTCCTGCGGATGTACGTCCACCTGACGGACCCGGACGCCGCCGCCGGCGTCTGGCGGACCCTGCTGGCCGCACTGGCCGCCCGGTCCGCGCGGTACCGGGCGAAGGTGCTCTCCCGCCCGTGGTCCTACCCGCGCCGGGACGCGCTCGTGGTCTACCTGGAGGAGGCGGACGCCCCGCTGGCGACCGGTCTCGCCGACGAGGTGACGGGACTGCCCGGCGTCGGCAGGGACACCTCCGTCTTCGCCCACGAGGTGGCCCCCGGTGTCGCCCTGGCGTGGGAGCCGGCCGACGGCCGGCCCGGCCGGCCCGCGAAGAGCTTCGGCCAGCACCGCGCGGCGGCCGTCGCCGAGGGACTTCTGCGGTACGCCCACGACCCGGACAGCACCGACGGCTTCCTGCGTCCCGCGGCGGCGGACCTGGCCGGGGCGGACGCGGTACGAGAGGTAGACGGTTCCCTGCGCGCCGCCGCCGTCGACCCGGCCGAGCCCGCCCGCAACCTGGACTCCGCCCCGTTCCCGGCGCCGGGCCGGCCGCGGCGGGCGGTCGGCGCGGGGTAGCGTGCGCCTCATGAGCGTGCGCGTCGCAGTCAACTACCCGGCGCCGATACCGGTCGGCCACCTCGTCGAAGTGACCGAGTACGAGGACGTCCGCCCCGAGAAGAAACGCCGCGGGGCCGGCCTGGGCGAAGCCTTTCAGCACCCGGTGCTCCTCGACGTGGACTCGGGCATCCGGTACATGAACCACGTCCACGCGAGCGCCGGTGCCAACGGCGGCAACGCCCACCGGCCGAACCGGTATCCGTCGGCCCCGCGCCGGGAACTCCCGGTGAGCAGGGTGTGGCGGGGCCGGGTCCTCGCCTGCGCGCTGGTGTATGTCGAGGCCCTGTCGACCCAGCACACCACACTCGAACTGGACCCCGTCCCGCCCGCCTGACGCGCGGCCCCGCCTCAGCTCGCCCGGGGCCAGCCGCGCAGCAGGGCGGCGATCCGGGCGGCGGTGCAGGCCGGGTCGCGCAGCAGGTCGCGGAGGGCGAGCGCGTCCTCCCGCGCCGGCTTGACCGGGATGCCGGAGGCCTCCAGGTACATCACGCCCGTCGCGGCGGCCACCGCCAGGTTGGAGCGCTCCAGCCAGCGGCAGCGCCCGAGGACGTGCACCAGCGCGGCGGCACGGGCGTAGGGGCCGTCGTAGACGGGGGTCTCCAGCAGTTCGGCGCGGTGGCAGGCGACCGCGGCCACGGGCACCCCGTAGTCCTCGGGGGCGGGGTCCGCCGCACCGGCGACCTCCGCGACCTGCAAGATCCAGGGAACGTCGATGCGCAGGTCCATTACGCGGCGTGCGCGCCCCGGGCGCGACGCTCGGCGTCCTCCGCCTCGTCGAACACCGCCTGGTGCTCGTCGAGGAAGCGCCGCGCCGCCTCCAGGCCGCGCTGCCGCATCCCGTCGGCGTCCTCCCGCACGAGCGCGGCGATGTAGTCGCCGACACTCATGCCGCGGTCCCTGGCCCGGGCCGTGGCCAGCTCCGCGATCTCGTCGTCGACCCGCCAGCCCTTCTGCGTCTTCGCCATACCGCGATGGTAACAGCTGGTACCACCGCGCGGAGGGGCGTTGTCAGTGGGGGCAGGCAGGATGACCCGCATGACGACATCCGCAGCATCGCTCATGGACGCCGCCGCCTACGCGCAGGCGGTCGAGGACGCCGTGACGGCCTCGGCCGCCTACTACGCGGACGGAACCTCGGCACTGGACGACGACGCCTACGACCGGCTGGTGCGCACCATCGCCGCCTGGGAGGCCGACCACCCCGAGCAGGTGCTGCCCGGTTCCCCGACGGGCAAGGTCGCCGGCGGCGCCGTCGAGGGCGACGTCCCGCACACGGTGGCGATGCTGAGCCTGGACAACGTGTTCTCGCCGGAGGAGTTCACCGCCTGGACCGCCTCCCTGGCCCGGCGCCTCGGCCACGAGGCGGAGCGGTTCGACGTCGAGCCGAAGCTGGACGGACTCGCCGTCGCCGCCCGCTACACCGGCGGCCGGCTGAGCCGGCTCATCACGCGCGGGGACGGGACGGCCGGGGAGGACGTCTCGCACGCGATCGGCACCATCGAGGGCCTGCCCGCCGAACTCACCGAACCGGTCACCGTGGAGGTCCGGGGCGAAGTCCTCATGACGACCGCCCAGTTCGAGCACGCCAACGAGGTGCGCACCGCGCACGGCGGACAGCCCTTCGCCAACCCGCGCGGCGCCGCCGCGGGCAGTCTGCGCGCCAAGGAGCGCGCCTACACCGTGCCGATGACCTTCTTCGGCTACGGCCTGCTGCCCCTGCCCGGCACCGGCACGGAGCTCGCCGCCCGGCTGACGGAACTCGCCCACAGCGAACTCATGGCGCGGGCCGCCGCGTTCGGCATCAACACCACCGCCACCACCGCCGTGCCCGGCAGCACCACCGCCACCGTCGAGCAGGTGCTGGACCGGGTGCGGGAGATCGCCGCCCTGCGCGCCGAACTCCCGTTCGGGATCGACGGCATCGTCGTCAAGGCCGACCTCGCCGCGGACCAGCGCGCGGCGGGCGCGGGCTCACGCGCCCCGCGCTGGGCGATCGCCTACAAGCTGCCGGCCGTCGAGAAGATCACCCGGCTGCTCGAGGTGGAGTGGAACGTCGGCCGCACCGGCATCATCGCCCCGCGCGCCGTCCTGGAACCGGTCGAGATCGACGGCGCCACCGTCACCTACGCCACCCTGCACAACCCGGCCGACATCACCCGCCGCGACCTGCGCCTGGGCGACCATGTCATGGTCCACCGGGCCGGCGACGTCATCCCGCGCATCGAGGCCCCCGTCGCCCATCTGCGCACCGGCGACGAACGGCCCATCGTCTTCCCCGAGGTGTGCCCGCGCTGCGGGTCCGGCATCGACACCAGCGAGCAGCGTTGGCGCTGCGAGAACGGACGCAACTGCCATCTGGTCGCCTCCCTGTCGTACGCGGCCGGGCGCGACCAGCTCGACATCGAGGGCCTCGGCCACACCCGCGTCGTCCAGCTCGTGGACGCCGGGCTCGTCAGCGATCTCGCCGACCTGTTCGCCCTCACCCGTGAGCAGCTGCTGGGCCTGGAGCGGATGGGCGAGACCAGCACCGACAACCTCCTCGCCGCCCTCGGGGCGGCCAAGGGGCGGCCGCTGGCGCGGGTGCTGTGCGCGCTCGGCGTCCGCGGCACCGGCCGGTCCATGTCCCGCCGGATCGCCCGGCACTTCGCGACGATGGACCACCTCCGCGCGGCCGACGCGGAGGCGATGCGGCAGGTGGAGGGCATCGGCACCGAGAAGGCCCCCTCGATCGTCGCCGAACTGGCCGAACTCGCCCCGCTCATCGACAGACTCGTCGCCGCCGGCGTCAACATGACCGAACCCGGAGCCACCCCGCCCGCCCCGTCCGCCACGGGTGAGGGCACCGGCGGCGACGGCACCGGCGACGGTGACGGCACCGGCGCCGAGCCGGCGGCCGGACCACTGACCGGAATGACCGTGGTCGTCACCGGCGCGATGACCGGCCCCCTGGAGAAGCTCAGCCGCAACCAGATGAACGAACTCGTCGAACGGGCCGGCGGCCGCTCCTCCTCCAGCGTCTCCAGGAAGACCACCCTGGTCGTCGCCGGGGAGGGCGCGGGCTCCAAGCGCGCCAAGGCGGAGAGCCTCGGCGTCCGCCTGGCCGGCCCGGACGAGTTCGCCGCCCTGGTCGCCGACTTCCTCGACCAGGAAGACCACGAGGCCTGACGGCCCCGTGACCGGAGGTCAGCCGACCGCCTGCGTGCCGATGACGGAGAGCAGACGCAGCTTCTCGTGGCTCTCGGAGCCGGGCGTGGCGGTGTACACGAGCAGACGGTGCGACTGGTCGGTGTCGAGGAGTGACTGGCAGTCGAGCTCCAGAAGCCCGACCTCGGGGTGGAGGAAGCGTTTGACCTTCTCGGGGCCGACGCCCACCTCATGGGTCTCCCACAGGGTGCGGAACTCCTCGCTGCGTTCCAGGAGGAGACCGGCGTAGTGGGCCGCCCGCGAGCCCGGGCCCCGCAGGGTGGCGATCTCCCGCAGTCCTGAGGTGAACATGCGGGAGAGATGGGCGTGTTCCTCCGGCGCGTACCGCGCGCGGGTGGCCGGTAGGGTGAACCAGCGGAAGCCGATGCTCCGCTCGGGCCCGGTGAACCGGGTGGTGTCGCCGGTCAGGGCCACCCCGAGCGGGGTCTGGCGCAGGGTCTCCCCGAGTTCGCTGACGATCTCGGCGGGGGTGTCGGCCAGCCGGTCGAGGATGCGCAGCAGTCCGGGGCCGACATGCGCGCCGGCCGAGCCGCGCACGGGCGGGTGGTGCCCGGCCAGCCGGAACAGGTGGTCGCGCTCGTCCAGGGAGAGGTGCAGGCCCTGCGCGATCGAGGCGGCCATCTGCGCGGAGGGCTGCGGGCCTCGCTCGCGCTCCAGCCGTGCGTAGTAGTCGGCCGACATGTGGCACAGCGCGGCCACCTCCTCCCGCCGCAGCCCGCTGGTCCTGCGGCGGGGCCCCCGCGGGAGGCCGACGTCCTCGGGCTGCAACAGCTCCCGCCGACGCCGCAGAAAGGCGGCCAGTCCGGCCCGGTCGATCTCCATGGCTGCTCTCCTCCGTGCCGCTTGCGCTCCTACTTCTACCGCCTCGCGCCGGCCGGCACGGCGGCGCAGCCACGGATCGTCGATCCCCCTCTCCGACCCGCGGGTCGGCCGCGAAGCCCCGGGAAACGGATCCTGACCGGCGAACATGGCGAAGGCCGGCCGTATCCACGGCCCAGCGATCAGTGGATCGGCAGGCCCTGCACCCCGCCGCCGTACTCGGTCACGGTGGCGGCAACGACACCACGAGGGAGCCCCGGCCATGCCACGTACCGACTTCGATCTCACCGTCCCCGATCTGTCCGGCAAGCGCGCCGTCGTCACCGGCGCGAGCGACGGCATCGGACTCGGCCTCGCGACCCGTCTCGCGGCCGCCGGCGCGGAGGTGCTGCTGCCGGTCCGCAACCCGCGCAAGGGCCAGGCGGCGCTCGACGCGATCCGCGCGCGGGTCTCCGGCGCGGACGTGTCCCGGCGCACGCTGGACCTGTCCTCCCTGACGTCCGTCCGGGCGCTGGGCGAGACCCTGCTGGCGGAGGACCGTCCGATCCACCTGCTCGTCAACAACGCCGGCGTCATGACACCGCCCGAGCGGCAGACGACCGCGGACGGGTTCGAGCTTCAGTTCGGCACCAACCACCTCGGCCACTTCGCCCTCGTCGCCCGTCTGCTGCCGCTGCTGCGGGCCGGCCGTGCCCGCGTGACCTCGCAGATCAGCGTCGCGGCGAACCAGTACGCCATCAACTGGGAGGACCTGAACTGGGAACGCTCCTACGACGGCAGGCGCGCCTACAGCCAGTCGAAGATCGCGCTCGGGCTCTTCGGCCTGGAGCTGGACCGCCGCAGCGCGGCCGGTGACTGGGGCATCACCAGCAATCTGTCCCACCCGGGCGTCGCGCCCACCAGCCTCCTGGCCGCCCGCCCCGAACTGGGCCGCGCCAAGGACACCGTGGGCGTACGCGTCATCCGCGCGCTGTCCGCCCGCGGCATCCTCCTCGGCACGGTCCGCACCGCGCAGCTCCCCGCCCTGTACGCCGCCACGTCGCCCGAGGCCGAACGCGGAGCGTTCTACGGCCCCAGCGGCCCCGGCCACCTGGGCGGGCCGCCCGCCCCGCAGAAGCTCTACAGCCGCCTGCACAGCACGGACGAGGCCCGCCGCGTCTGGGCACGCTCCGAGGAACTGACCGGGGTGCGCTGCGGGTGACCCGGGAGCGGCCGGTTCGGCTCCTGCCGGAGCGGGCGCGGGGAGGCGCGGGCGCCGTCACAGGGTGAGGACGATCTTGCCCTGGAGGTGGCCGTCGTCGAGCAGCCGGTGCGCGTCGGCGACGCGGTCGAACGGGAACGTCTCCTGGACGTGCACCCGGAGCCTGCCCTCTTCGACGAGGCCGACCAGAGCGCGCAGGGCGACCGGGTCCGGGTCGACCGCGATGCCGCTGAAGCGCAGGCCGGCCGCCTCGTACGCGGCGATCAGCCCCGTGTCCTCCTCGGCGACCGCCGTCACCAGATGGCCGCCCGGACGCAGCACCTTCAGCGACCGCTCGGCGGTGTCGCCGCCGATGGTGTCGAGCACGACGTCGACGTCGCGGACCGCCCCGGCGAAGTCGGCCGTCGTGTAGTCGATCACCTCGTCGGCGCCGAGCCCTTCGACGAACTCCCGCTTGCCGCCGCTCGCCGTCGTGATCACGTGCGCGCCGAGCGCCTTGGCGATCTGGATCGCCACATGGCCGACCCCGCCCCCACCGCCGTGGACCAGGACGCGGTCGCCCTCGCCCACACCGGCGAGATCGACCAGGCCCTGCCACGCCGTGAGCCCGACGATCGGCAGCGCCGCCGCCTCGACGTGCGAGAGCGCGGCCGGCCTGCGCACCAGGTGCAGCGCGGGCGCCGCCACCAGCTCGGCGTATCCATTGGCCGCCCGGGGGAAGAGCGGCATCCCGAACACCTCGTCGCCGGGCCGGAACCGCCAGGTCCCCGGCGCGTCCTCGACCACGCCGCTGATGTCCCAGCCGAGGACGAACGGGGGCCGGCCGAGCAGCGGGAACTCGCCGGCGCGCAGCCGTGCCTCCAGGGGGTTCAGCCCGATCGCCCGGACCCGGACGAGGACCTCCGTCGGCAGCGGCCGGGGCGCGGGCGCGTCCTCCACGACGGTGAGCACCTCGGGACCGCCGAGCGTGTGCTGGGTGATGACTCGCATGACTCTCCTGGCTGAGCAGTGAGGGGGAAGGGGAAGAGATCAACCAGGCTAGGTATGCGACAGGAACCACCAGGTACCTTTGGCGCCATGAGCGGATTCGGTCGCGGTGACGTCTTCCTCGCCGACTGCCCGGCACGTCTCGCGGTCGAACTGATCGCCGACAAGTGGACGGTGGTCGTGCTCTACGGACTCAGTCAGGGCCCGGTGCGCCACGGCGAGTTGATCGGACTGATCGGCGGCATCTCCCGCAAGGTCCTCACCCAGACCCTGCGGCGGCTCCAGGCGCACGGCCTCGTCCGCCGCCACGCCTACGCGGAGGTGCCGCCCCGCGTCGAGTACGAACTCACCCCTCTCGGGGTGTCGCTGATCGAACCGATCCACATGCTGACCGAGTGGGCGCGCGCCAACGGCGAGGCGGTCCTCGACGCCCTCGAGGCCGCCCCCGAGGCGTGAGCGGTGCCGCGGCGCGGAACCCTCTCGGTGGGCGCGGGCACGTCCTGCGGCCGCGAGGGTTCCGCGCGGACGCGCCCTTCACCCTGCCGACGGTGCCGCCCCGGCGTCACCGTCAGGTGGCGGCGAGGTCGATGACGATCTTTCCCCGTACGTGCCGGCCGGCCTGGAGTTCGGCCGCGCGGCGGATCTGCTCGATCGGGAAGGTGGCCGCGACGGGCACCCACAGCCGGCCCGCCGCGACGAGGCCGGCGATCTCCTCCAGGGCGCCGGGGGCCGCGTTGGCTCCGTTGGCCGCCGCGACGCCGTCGACCTGCGCGGCGATGGTGCAGATGCGGCTGTCGGGGACGCCGAGCTCCCGCGCGACGTGCACGGTCTCCACTCCGTGCAGGTCGACGGCGGCGGCGATGCCGCCGGGGGCGAGGGCGCGGACCCGGTCGGCCAGGCCGTCGCCGTAGGCGACCGGCTCGGCTCCGAGCTTGCGCAGGTAGTCGGCCGAGGCCGCCGATCCCGTCCCGATCACGCGCGCTCCCGCGATCCGGGCCAGCTGGACGGCGAACACCCCGACCCCGCCTCCGGCGCCGCCGATCAGCACCGTGTCGCCGGGGCCGGGGCCGACCGCGGCGAGGGCGGCGGACGCCGTGCGGCCCGCGATGGTGAGGGTGGCGGCGGTGCGGTCGTCGACGCCGGGGGGCGTGTGGTGGGCCTCGTTCGCCGCGGTGTCCCTGGCCGGGTCGATGACGACGAAGTCGGCGACCGCGCGGGACAGCGCGCCCCCGAACACCCGGTCGCCGGGGGCGAAGCCGGTCGCGCCGTCACCGACCTGGTCGACCACGCCCGCGTAGTCGGTCCCGAACCCGGCCGGCAGGGTCAGGCCGAACCGGGCGGCGGTGTCCGCGTCGGCGGTCATGATCCAGTCCATCGGGTTCAGGCCGGCCGCGGTGACCCGCACCCGGATCTGTCCCGGACCGGCCTGCGGCGCGGGGACCTCACGGACGTCCAGTACGCCGGGGCCGCCGAACGTGTCCATCCGGACCGCCCTGCTGTCGCCCGCGGGCGTGTGCTCGTTTCGTGCCTGCATGTGCGGCTGTCTCCTCGGGAAGGGGGAAGCACCGAAACGGACTATGCTCCGTTTCATGAGTGACAGTAACAGAAACGGAGCGCGTTCCATTTCCTCCGGGGTGGCGGAGCGCACACCGCGGGCGGACGCGGCCCGCAATCGCGACCAGTTGCTCGCGGTGGCCACCCGCGTCTTCATGTCGGCCGGCACCGAGCCGTCGATGCGCGCGATAGCCCGCGAGGCCGGGGTCGGCATCGCCACGCTCTACCGGCACTTCCCGACCCGGGAGTCACTGGTCGACGCGGTCTACCAGGACCAGGTCACGCGACTGACGACCGGCGCCCGCGAGCTGCTCGGCGAGCTCGCCCCGGCCGCGGCGATGCGGCGCTGGATGGATCTGTTCGGGGACTGGATCGCCGCCAAGAACGGCATGCTGGACACGCTGGTCGCCATGATCGAGTCGGGCGAGATCACCCACGGGCAGACCCGGACCGAGCTGCTGACGGCCATCACCACGATCCTCGACGCGGGCCGCGCGGCGGGCGACCTCCGCCCCGACGTCACCGCCGAGGACATCGCCGCCGCGCTCATCGGCATCTTCACCGTGACCCCCCGGCCCGGCCGCGAAGCCATGGCCGCCCGCCTCCTGGACCTCCTGATGGACGGCCTCCGCCCCGCCGGAGGGATCAGGCCGTCGTCCGCGCGGCCTCGGCCTCCTGCCGGGGCCCCGTGACCAGCGGTACGGTCTCCCCGTCGCCTCGCAGGTGGGCCGTGAGGCCGCGCTTCGCGGCGGCCCGGGCGAATCGCTCGGCGATGGCGGGCTGTTCGACGTAGGTGGGCGGGTTGTCGAACAGTTCGTAGTGGATGGCGCAGGCGGCGGTCGCGCCGAGCGCCGCCGCGGCCTCGACGGCCTGCTCGGGCGTCAGGGTGACGGGCACGTCCACCTCGTACCCCTCGAACTTCGCGATGACGCCGTTGACGGGTAGGAAGGCGACGTCGAAGGGACCGTGATCGCGGGCGATCTGCCACCAGTTGCCGTGCCACATGGTGTCCCCGCAGTGGATGATCCGGGCCCCGGCGCCCTCCACGACCCAGGCCACCTGGTCGGAGTCGGTGCCCCGCCAGTCCAGCGAGGCGACCGGCGTCACCGTCAGCGGGCCGATGTGCCGGGGCTGCCCCAGCTCCTGAGCGGTGGCCGCGATGCCGTCCTCGGCCAGCGCCGGGGCGAGCGGTGCGTGGCATCCGACGGTGCCGGAGGCGGCGAGGCGCGTGATCAGCTCGCGGTCGTAGTGGTCGGGGTGCAGATGGGTGATCAGGGTGTGGGTTCCGGCGGACGCCTCGACGGGAGGCAACGGCCGCTTGGGCTTCCCGAGGACGGGCTCCAGGGGCTCGACGTTCTCCAGCGGATCGATCAGCACCCGGGTGCCGCTCAGTCGGACCTCCACCCCCGCCCAGCCCAGGCGGCGCAGGCGGAGTGTGTCGGTGGCGGTGTGCGTGGTCATGGGGAGCCTCTAACTGTAATCGTGTTGATTGCGATTTCGATAAGCGTAGCCACGGCGATTACGAAATGGCAAGATGACCCCATGGCCCGATCCACCAACACCCAGTTCGCCGTCGCCGTGCATGTGCTGACGTACCTGGCGGGCGTCACCGAGGGGCACGCGGTGAGCTCCGAGGAGCTCTCCAAGAGCGCCAACGTCAACCCCGTCTACGTGCGCCGCGTCCTCGGTCCGCTGCGCGAGGCGGGGCTCGTGCGCTCGCGCCCCGGCGTCCGCGGGGGCTGGGAACTGGCGGCGGACCCCTCCGCGATCACGCTCGAACGGATCTGGTCGCTGCTCCAGGGCGCCGACCCGGTGCTCGGACTGCACGGACCGGACCCGGACTGCGCGACCGGCCGTCATGTGCAGCGGAGCCTGACCGCGCTCGACCGGACGGTCGCCGACGCGGTGGCGGCCACGCTGCGCCGCTACACCGTCCGCGACGTCCTCACGGGCGCGCTGGGGGACGTGCGGCCCCTGCTCGGCGGCTGACGCCCGGGCACGGCGGCCGACGGGCCCGCCGCGGGGCAGGGGCCCGAATGGCTGTGCCGATTGGCGCCACCCTCGGGGTGCGGCTGGAGTGGACCACAGATCCGCTCTCCCCCGACGCGAAAGCGAGCACCGCTGTGATCGTCAAGAAGCTGCACGAGTCCGGGATCCGCTCCGAGCACGCCTACGCGGCCGGATTCGCCTCCATCGGCCTGACCGTCGTCTCGTGGAGTGTGTCGCTGCGCGTGGAGAAGAAGGGCGAGGAGCGGGCGGACCGCTGGGGGCTCTTCGTCGGGGAGTGGGCACCCACCTTCTTCGCTCTGGGCCTGGCGCTGGCCAACTACGAGAAATAACGGCGCCGGCGTGGACCAGCGGGGCGCGGGCCGGTGGACGCGAGAGGCATCCGGAGCGGGGAAGGGCGCCGGGGCGGGAGCGCCGGAAGCCCTCCGCGACCGCTCCGCACCGGGCCACCGCACCGCCGGACACAACCCGGACGGGAGCGACCGGAACGGGAGCGACGCGCGCCGGCGGATCCCGCGCACGGACGTCCTCCTCGACGACCCGCGGCTGGCGGCCGCGATCACCCGGCTGGGGCCGCGACCGGTGAAGACCGCGGTCCACCAGGCGCAGCGGCGCGCACGCCACGGCACCGTCGCCCCCGAGGAGGTCGCGGACACGGCGGTGGCCCTGCTGCCGCCCACGGCCGGCGGGCTCCGCCCGGTGATCAACGCCACCGGGGTGCTGCTGCACACCAACCTCGGCCGGGCCGCGCTGTCGGGCGCGGCCCGGCAGGCGGTGCGGGACGCCGCGGGCCCGACCGATGTCGAACTGGACCTGCGCACCGGCGTCCGCGCCCGTCGGGGCCGCTCCGCCCTGGCCGCGCTGTGCGGACGGGTGCCGTCCGCCGCCGCGGCGCACGTCGTCAACAACGGTGCCGCCGCCCTCGTCCTCGCCGCCACCGCGCTCGCCGCGGGCCGGGAGATCGTCATCGGCCGCGGCGAAATGGTGGAGATCGGGGACGGCTTCCGGCTGCCGGACCTGCTCGTCTCCACCGGGGCACGGCTCCGTGAGGTGGGTACCACCAACCGTACGAACGCCGCGGACTACGCCGACGCGATCGGCCCGGAGACCGCGTTCGTCCTGAAGGTCCACCCCTCCAACTTCCGTGTCACCGGCTTCACCCGCGCCGCCCCGACCCGTGAACTGGCGGGGCTCGGCGTGCCCGTCGTCGTCGACATCGGTTCCGGACTGCTCGGCCCGCACCCGCTGCTGCCCGACGAACCCGACGCGGAGACCGCACTGCGGGACGGCGCCGCGCTGGTCACCGCGAGCGGCGACAAACTGCTCGGCGGACCCCAGTGCGGACTCCTCCTCGGCGACGGCGGCCTCGTCCGCACCCTGGCCCGGCACCCCCTGGCCCGCGCCCTGCGGGTGGACAAGCTCACCCTGGCCGCCCTGGAGGCCACCCTCACGGGCCCCGAAACCCCGACCGCCCGGGCTCTGTCCGCCGACCCTCGCGCACTCACGCACCGCGCCGAGCGGCTCGCCGCCGAGCTGAGCACCACCGGCGTCGACGTCCGAGCCGTGACCTGCACCGCCACCGTCGGCGGCGGAGGCGCGCCGGGAGTGGAACTGCCCAGCGCGGCGCTGTCCCTGCCCGAGCCGTACGCCGCCGCACTGCGCACCGGCCCGGTCCCCGTGGTGGGCCGGCTGGAGGCGGGGCGCTGCCTGCTCGACCTGCGGGCGGTGGAACCGGAGGACGACGACCGGCTCGCCGAGGCGGTGCGGACGGCCGTACCGGGCGGGAGGTGAACGCCATGCGGGTGCTGGCCACCGCGGGCCACGTCGACCACGGCAAGTCCGCCCTGGTACGGGCGCTGACCGGCATGGAACCCGACCGTCACGAGGAGGAACGCCGCCGCGGGCTCACCCTCGACCTCGGCTTCGTATGGACACCCCCCGACGCCGACGGCGAGCACCTGGCCTTCGTGGACGTGCCCGGGCACGAGAAGTTCGTACCCACCATGCTCGCCGGGGCCGGCCCCGTCCCCGCCGTCCTCTTCGTCGTCGCCGCCGACCAGGGCTGGCAGCCCCAGTCACAGGAACACCTGGCGATCCTCGACGCCCTCGGGGTACGGCACGCCGTCCTCGCCGTCACCCGCAGCGATCTCGCCGACCCCGAACCCGTACGCGCGGACGCCCTGCGGCGGCTGGCCGGCACCTCCCTGGGCACCGTCCCGTCCGTCGCGGTGAGCGCGCCGACCGGCGCCGGACTGGACGACCTGCGCGGCGAGCTGAGCCGGCTGGCCCGCGCCCTGCCCGTGCCGCCCGCCGACGCCGACGTACGGCTGTGGCTGGACCGTGTCTTCACCGTCCGCGGGCACGGCACCGTCGTGACCGGCACCCTCGGCGCGGGCACCCTGCGCGTCGGCGACCGCCTGGTGACCGGGGACGGCCCGGCCGAACTCAGGGTGCGCGGACTGGAGTCCCTCCAGGAGCGGCGGACCTCCGTCAGCGGCGTGGCCCGGGTCGCGGTCAACGTCCACGGCACACCGGACGGCGCACTGCGGCGCGGCGCGGTGCTGCTGACCCCGGACCGCTGGCTGCGCACGGACCTCGCCGACGTCCGCGTCACCGGCGGACCGGCCGAGGAGCTGCCCCGGACGGTGACCCTGCACCTCGGTACGGCGGCCGTCCCGGTGACCGTCCGCCCCCTGGGCGAGGACACCGCCAGACTGACGCTCGGCCGGCGGCTGCCGCTGCGCGTCGGGGACCGCGCGGTCCTGCGCGAACCCGGCGGCGGGCGCCCGCCCTGCGCCGCGACCGTGCTCGACGTGCGCCCGCCACGCCTGGACCGCCGGGGCGCGGGGCGGGCCAGAGCGGCCGCCCTCGCCACGATGACGGGCCGTCCCGACGGCCCGGCCGAACTGCGCCGGCGCGGTCTCGTCCGCCGCTCGGAGCTGCTGGCGATGGGCGTGCCCGCGCCCGCCGAGCCCGTCACCGGCGACTGGCTGGCCGACGCCCGCCACTGGGCAGGGCTGCGCGAGCGGCTGGCCGCCGAGACCGCACGCCACGCGCGCCGGCACCCCATGGAGCCCGGCCTGCCCGCCGAAGCCGCCCGGAGACTGCTCGACCTGCCCGACCGGGCCCTGGTGGACGCCCTCGCCCGCACCCCCGGCACGGAGGAACTGCTGTGCCGCGAGGGCAGGCTGTACGGCCCCGACAGTGCCCGCCCCACCCTGCCGCCGTCGCTGCGGGCGGCCGTGGACGCCGTACGGCACGAACTGGAGAAGACGCCATTCCGCGCCCCCGAGGCCGATCGCCTCGCCCAACTGGGGCTCACCCGCAAGGCGTTGGCCGCCGCCGTGCGGGCCGGCGCGCTGCTGCGGATCGCCGAGGCCGTCGTGCTGCTGCCGGGGGCGGACGAACGGGCCGCCGCGGTACTGCGCCGGCTGCCGGGGCCCTTCACGCTCAGCGAGGCCCGCAAGGCCCTCGACACCACCCGCCGGGTCGCCGTGCCGCTCCTCGAGTTCCTCGACGCCCGCCGGCTCACCGAACGGGTGGACGACCAGCGCAGACGCTGCCGGCCGGAACGGGAGGCACGGGAGGAGAAGGCGGACGGAGGCGGACGGGAATCGAACCCGCCTGCCCGAGATCCTCGGGCACCTCGGTTTTGAAGACCGGGAGGGCCACCAGGCACCCACACGCCTCCACCGCCCGTCACGGTACCGGAAGGTCTTATTCGTGCCGGTATCGGTCGCCGCCCCGCGTGCCGCACCTCACCGGCCCCGCACGACCCGTCCCCCGAGGAGTCCCGGCATGACCACCACCCGCGAAACCCCCGTACGGCTCACCCAGTTCGCCCACGGCGGCGGCTGCGCCTGCAAGATCCCGCCCGGTGAACTGGAGGACATGCTCGGCGGGTTGTCCGTGCCGCTTCCGGCCGGGTCGCCCCTGCTGGTCGGGGCGGCCACCGGGGACGACGCCGCGGTCGTCCTCCTCCCCGCGCCCGGCGGCGGGCCCGCGCAGGCGATGGTGTCCACCGCCGACTTCTTCACCCCGGTCGTCGACGACCCCTACGACTGGGGGCGCATCGCCGCGGCCAACGCCCTGTCCGACGTGTACGCGATGGGCGGCCGCCCCGTCCTCGCCGTCAACCTCCTGGCCTGGCCGCGCGACGTGCTCCCGCTGGACCTGGCCCGCGAGGTGCTGCGCGGCGGTGCGGAGACCGCCGCGGAAGCCGGGTGCCACGTCGGCGGCGGGCACAGTGTGGACGACCCCGAACCCAAGTACGGGATGGCCGTCACCGGGCTCGCGGACCCCGCGCGGCTGCTGCGCAACGACGCCGGCCGGCCCGGCCTGCCGCTCTCCCTCACCAAGCCCCTCGGACTCGGTGTGCTGAACAACCGCCACAAGGCCACCGGTGAGCGGTTCGCGCAGGCCGTGGCCACCATGGTGGCCCTCAACCGGGAGGCGTCCGAGGCGGCCCTGGCCGCCGGGGCGGCCTGCGCCACGGACGTCACCGGGTTCGGGCTCCTCGGCCATCTGCACAAACTCGCGCGGGCGTCCGGCGTGAGCGCGGTGCTCGACACCGCCGCCGTGCCCTACCTGGACGGGGCGCGGGAGGCCGTCCGGGACGGCTATGTCAGCGGCGGCACCCGGCGGAACCTGGACTGGGTGGCGCCGTTCACCGACTTCGGCGGGACGGACGCCGGCACCCGGCTGCTGCTGGCCGACGCCCAGACCTCCGGGGGCCTGCTCGTCGCCGGGGAGATCCCGGGCGCCCCGGTGATCGGCGAACTCGTGCCGCGCGGGCCCCACTCGATCGTCCTGAAGTGAGGCCCACGCGCCGGGCGCCGCCCGCGGATCACGGCTCGGTACCCGTGTGTTCGTCGATGCCCGCCCGTGCCCGGTAGGAGCGGACCAGCTCCACCGAGGCCGGGCCCCGGGGGCGGCGGCCCGGGCGGATGTCCACCGCGAACGCCTTCGACTCCTGGATGTGGGTGTTGGGATCGAGGGACAGATGGGTCAGCTCGTTGGCCGCGTCACCCGTGGTGTAGCCGTTGGGCCCCCAGTGGTAGGGCAGACCCACCTGGTGCAGGGTGCGGCCGTGCACGGTCAGCGGTGCCATCCGGTCGGTGACCAGCACCCGCGCCTCCACCACGCCCCGGGCGCTGACGATCGTCGCCCAGCCGGTGTGCTCCAGACCCCGCTCGGTGGCCAGTTCCGGCGACACCTCGCAGAAGAACTCCGGCTGCAACTCCGCGAGATAGGGCTGCCAGCGCGTCATGCCGCCCGCCGTGTGGTGCTCGGTGAGCCGGTAGGTGGTGGCCACGTACGGGAACACCTCCGTGCCCGGCTCGCCCGCGCTGGGCTGGTAGCGGTTGTCCGGATGCGGCGGCATCAACTGCCGTACCGGGTTGCGCTGTTGCCCGTACAGCAGATTCGGGAACGGTGAGTCCTGCGGCTCGTAGTGGGTCGGCAGGGGGCCGTCGGTGAGCCCGGCGGGCACGTACAGCCAGGCCTTGCCGTCGGCCTGCATCACGAACGCGTCGGTGCCCGACAGGGCCTCGGCGGCCCTCGCGTCCGGCGGCGGCCGGTGGTAGGGGGACTTGTCCTTGGAGAAGTCGGCGATGTCGTGGCCGGTCCACTCCGCCTTCTCCTCGTCCCACCACACCAGGGCCTTGCGCGCGCTCCACGGTTTGCCGTCCGGGTCGGCCGAGGCGCGGTTGTACAGGATGCGCCGGTTGGCGGGCCACGCCCAGCCCCACTCGTTGGCCACCCAGTTCTGCTCCTTGCCGGGTCTGCGGCGGGCGGCCTGGTTGACGCCGTCGGTGTAGACGCCGCAGTAGATCCAGCAGCCGCACGCGGTGGAGCCGTCCGGGTCGAGCTGCTCGTAGGAGGTCAGCGGCCGGCCGTCGGCGTCGTAGCCGTTGATCTCGGCGAGCACCGTCTCGGCCTCCGGCTCCGCCTCCTCGCCCTTGGTGGGGTAGTCCCAGGTCAGGTCGAGCACCGGCCGGTCCATCGGGTCCGCCGACCCGGCGAGCTTCTGCCGGATCAGCCGGCCCAGGTGGTACGTGAACCACAGGTCGCTGCGCGCCTCGCCGGGCGGGTCGACGGCCTTGTGGTGCCATTGCAGCAGCCGCTGGGTGTTGGTGAAGCTGCCGTCCTTCTCGGTGTGCGCGGCGGCCGGCAGGAAGAACACCTCGGTGGCGATGTCCTCGGTGCGCAGCTCGCCGGTCTCGATCTCCGGGCCGTCCTTCCACCAGGTGGCCGACTCGATCAGGGAGAAGTCCCGTACGACCAGCCAGTCCAGGTTCGCCATGCCCAGCCGCTGCATCTTCGCGTTGGCCGAGCCGACCGCCGGGTTCTCGCCGATCAGGAAGTAGCCCTTGCACGTTCCCTCGATCTGGGCCATGACCGTCTCGTAGGTGGAGTGCGAGCCGGTCAGGCGTGGCAGGTAGTCGAAGCAGAAGTCGTTGTCCGGGCCGGCCGCGTCGCCCCAGTACGCCTTGAGCAGGCTGACCAGGTAGGAGCGCATGTCTCCCCAGAAGCCCTTCTCCGCGGCCTCCGCCCGCACGAAGCTGTCCAGGTCCTCCTGCTTGTGCGCGTGCGGCATCGGGATGTAGCCCGGCAGCAGGTTGAACAGGGTCGGGATGTCCGTGGAGCCCTGGATGGAGGCGTGTCCGCGCAGGGCGAGGATGCCGCCGCCGGGCCGGCCGATGTTGCCGAGCAGGGTCTGGAGCACGGCCGCGGCGCGGATGTACTGCACGCCCACCGTGTGCTGCGTCCAGCCGACCGCGTAGGCGAAGGCGGTGGTGCGCTCCCGGCCGGAGTTCTCCGTGACCAGCTCGCACACCTGCCGGAACAGCTCCCGCGGCACCCCGCAGATCTCCTCCACCATCTCCGGTGTGTAGCGGGCGTAGTGCCGCTTGAGCACCTGGAACACACAGCGCGGGTGCGTCATGCTCTCGTCGCGCTCGGGCTCGCCCTCGCCGAGGGAGGCGCCGCCGGAACCGTGCGACTCGCCGCCCGCCGCCTCCGACACGGAGGATCCGCCGCCGGTGCGCTCCTCGTACTCCTCGTCCCGCTGGCCGGAGGCGGCCTGCACCTCCATGCCCTCGTACTGCCAGGTGCCGTTGTCGTAGCTGCGGCCGTCCCGGTCGAGACCGGAGAACACGCCGTCGAGGTCTTCGGTGTCCTCGAACTCCTCGGTCAGCACGACGGGCCCGTTGGTGTACGCCACCACGTAGTCACGGAAGTACCTGTCGTTGCCCAGGACGTGGTTGATGATCCCGCCGAGGAAGGCGATGTCCGTGCCCGCGCGCAGCGGCACATGCAGATCGGCCAGCGCACTGGTCCGGGTGAACCGTGGGTCGACGTGGATCACCTTGGCGCCGCGCGCCTTGGCCTCCATCACCCACTGGAACCCGACCGGATGGCACTCGGCCATGTTCGAACCCTCGATGACGATGCAGTCGGAGTTCTGAAGGTCCTGCTGGAAGGTGGTCGCGCCGCCGCGGCCGAACGAGGTTCCCAGACTGGGAACGGTGGAGGAGTGTCAAACACGCGCCTGGTTCTCGATCTGCACGGCACCGAGCGCGGTGAACAACTTCTTGATGAGGTAGTTCTCCTCGTTGTCCAGCGTCGCCCCGCCCAGGCTGGCGACGCCCAGCGTGCGCCGGGTGCGGACGCCGTCGACCTCCCACTGCCAGCCGGCCCGGCGGGCCTTGACGACCCGGTCGGCGATCATGCCCATCGCCGTGTCCAGATCGAGCCGCTCCCACTCGGTGCCGTGCGGACGCCGGTACAGGACATGCTGCTCGCGCGCCCCGCCCGTGGTCAGCTGGAGACTCGCGGCGCCCTTGGGGCACAGCCGGCCGCGCGAGACGGGGGAGTCGGGGTCGCCCTCGATCTGGGTGACCCGGTCGTCCTCCACGTACACGTTCTGGCCGCAGCCCACGGCGCAGTACGGGCAGACCGACTTCACGACCCGTTCGGCCGAGGCCACCCGGGGGGTGAGCCGGGCGCTGGGCCCGCTCTTGGCGGCGGCCCCCCGGCCCAGCGGATCGGTGCCCTTGAGCTGCCGGTAGACCGGCCAGGAGTCGATCCATGTACGTACGCCCATGACGTGACCTTTCACGTTCGCGTGAGCACGCGCGGTGCTGTTCGGTCCTGCTCCTGTGCCGTGCCACCCTCTGGGGGCGGGCGTTCAGGATTCCTCCTGCCCGCCGTCCTCCTGCCGCCGCTCGCGGTCCTCGGCCCGCCAGGCCTCGACGATCCTGGCGCCCAGCCGCTCACGGTCGTCCTGGGAGAGAGTCTGGCGCAGCCGGGCGAAGACGGCATCCTCGAAGGCGACGTGCCGGCGCAACTGCCCCTCCAGCCGCTCGACGAGCCGGTCGAACTCCTCGCTGTGCGGGGAGGCGCGCTCCAGGTCCGTCAGCGTCCGGGTGCCCTCGGTCTCCTGCTCCAGCGCCTGACCGGCCAGCCGGTCGCCGTCGGCCAGCACCGCGCGCACGGTCGGCCACAGGTGCTGCTGCTCGGCCGGCTCGTGGCTCGCCAGTGTCCTGGCGATCAGACCGACGATCGACCGCCTGCGCAGCCGCTCGGACTCCGAGCCGCCCTTGGTGACGCCCGGCAGGGTCTTGAGCTGCTTCAGCAGCGCGGTGACCCGGTCGTGGTCCCGGGTCAGTACGTCGGTGAGCTCGTGCGTGTCACCGGGGGTTCGCTCGCTCCCCGGGGAGGCGTCCCGCGACTCGGCGGCCCGGCGCATCTCCCGGTCGGCGGCGGCCCGGCGCTTCAGCCACCGCAGGGTCTCGTCCTTGCCGGTGGGGTTCTCGGCGGACGGGTTCGACAGGTGCTGGGTGGACTCCCGCGGCATGCCGGGGCGGTGCTGTTCCGCGGTGGTGAGCGTGTCACCGCCGTCGGCCGGCAGACCGGTGGCGATCAGGAAGGCCTGCCCGGCGGGCACGCCGAGCCAGCGCCCGGCCTCCTCGTAGTCGAGGCCGTCCGCGAGCAGACGCCGTACCTGGCTGCGGCTGGGCATCAGCCTCGCCTCCTTCCCGTCCGGCGCCCGGTGGCCGGAAGCCGCGAGGTCATGCGTGGTGGGGGCGTGGAGAACCGCCGTCGCGGGCCGCCAGCCGTTCCCGCTGCGGGACCACGGTGTACTTGGGGTCCTCGGCCGAGTCGACCCCGGCGTGGAACACCGCGAACCGCAGCGCCGCCGAGCCCGCCAGCAGGGCCGCACCGGCCACCGCGGCCGGCGTCCGGCCGCGCCACCGGCCCGCGCAGGCCGCCAGCACCGCACCGCCGCCCGTGAGCAGCTCCGCGGCGCGCGACAGCCTGTGCGGCCTGCCCTGTTCGTACGGTTCGGCCGTCAGCCCCATCCGATGCCTCATCAGCTGGAAGGTGCCCAGCTCCAGCGCGGCCCCGCCGATGGCCATGCGGCGCGCGGGGCCCGCCTGCGCGGAGGGTGTGCAGAGGAGCGCCAGCCCGGCCGCCGCCGTCGCGCCGGAGCCGGCGAAGACGAACGGCAGCTCGCGGTAGCCCTCGTGCCAGGAGGGCACCGCCGTGTCGGAGAGCAGCACGGCGGTGTAGGTGGCGACCGCCGGGCCCAGGACGGCCGCGGCCGCCGTGGCGGCCGTGCCGACGAGACGGTGGCGGCCCGCGACATCGGCGGCCGCCGCGGCCATGGTCAGCGGCGCGTACCCGGCCAGCAGCCACGACCCCATGTTCATCGGCGAGGTGGGCTTGAAGACGCGGAGCATGTTGAGGAACCGCGCGGGCCGCCCCAGGTCGTGCACCAGCGCGCCCAGCGACAGGGTGATGGCGCCCGCCGCGCCGAGCTTCGCCACCCGCCCCAGCACCGGCCGCCCGGTGGCGTGCGCCCCCGCCGCGAGCAGTGAGGAGGCGCCCGCCAGACCGCCGAGGTAGAGATAGCCGGCGATGTCGAGGGGCTCCCAGGTCGGCTTGTTCAGGACCGGTTTGCCGTAGTACGACGAGAACTGGGCGTCGGGGACCATCGGCTGCTCGCCACGCCCGCGGCGCCGCCGGTGCCGCCCCGCCCGGGCACCCGTCGGCGCTTCGCGCCCCGGACGCGCCCCTTGAACACCCTCGCGGGTGACGTCCGACCCGCTCATCGCGGCCTCCCGACGAAACTGGCGAGGCCCAGCGCGGCGAGCGAGACGGCCGCGATCCCCGCCTGTCTCCACATCGCGGGCAGGTCCCGGGTGGTGACCACCGGGTCCGGCGGCAGGCCGTAGACCTCGGGTTCGTCGAGCAGCAGGAAGAACGCGCCGTCGCCGCCGACGCCGTCCTCCGGACTCTCCCCGTACAGCCGGGCGTCGGTGACACCGGCCGCGTGCAACCGCGCCACCCGGGCCGCCGCCCGCTCGCGCAGTTCGTCCAGCGGGCCGAACTGGATGGAGTCGGTGGGGCAGGACTTGGCGCAGGCCGGTTCCATGCCGACGCCGAGCCGGTCGTAGCAGAGCGTGCACTTCCAGACCCGGCCGTCCTCCTCGCGCTGGTCGATGACGCCGTACGGGCAGGCGGGCACGCAGTATCCGCAGCCGTTGCACACGTCCTCCTGCACCACGACCGTGCCGAACTCCGTGCGGAACAGCGCGCCCGTGGGGCACACGTCCAGGCAGGCGGCGTGTGTGCAGTGCTTGCACACGTCGGAGGCCATCAGCCAGCGCAACTCGGTCCGCCCGTCGGGCGAGAGCGGCGAGATCTCCCCGGCCGGCGCCCCGGCGGGGGCCGCCTCCGGCGCGGGAGCGGTGGCGCCGGGGCCGGGGGAGGAGGGGGAGCCGCCGAGGGCGCGGGCGGCCTCGAACACGTCGAAACCGCTGTGGTCGACGCCGGGTTCCTGACCGCCCAGCGGCTTGCGCTGCTCGATGAAGGCCACATGCCGCCAGGTGTCTGCGCCCAGCCCCTGGGTGTTGTCGTAGGACATGCCGGTCAGCTCCAGGCCGTCCTCCGGCACCGCGTTCCACTCCTTGCACGCCACCTCGCACGCCTTGCAGCCGATGCAGACGGAGGTGTCGGTGAAGAAGCCCATGCGCGGCGGTGTGTCGGGATAGCCGGCCGCCCGCGCCACGTTCGGCTGCGGCCCGGACAGCAGGTTGCCGGACGGGGGCGGCGGATCGCCGCCCGCCGTGGGCACCGCGGTCGTGTCGCCGTCGGCCATGCTCCGACCTCCTCGTCCGTTCCCACCCCTCTGTGCGCACCGCTGCCTCGACGAGCGTCGCACGGAACGTCGGACGGCGCGCGCCCGGAAGGGCGGGGGCGGCGGTCGTGCGGGGGACCGGCGGGATCACATGAAATTGCGGGTGTGCAGCGCCGACAGGCCGGCGGCCTCGCCGTCGGAGAAGCCCAGCCGGGACAGCCGGTGCCGGCGTCCCTCGTCCATGTCCGCCTGGAGCCGGCGCACCGCCCGCCAGCCGCGGGCGATCGCCTCCGGCGCCCACGACCCGGCGGCCAGCAGGACGAGCGCGTCGAACACGTCCCGGTTCAGGCCCGCCGTGTCGGCCAGTATGTCGTGACGGCGCTCCACGGCGGCCCGCAGCCGGCCGCGCAGCCGCGGTTCCGCTCCGGCGCGGTGCTCGAGGTGGCCGAGGCCGAAGGCGACGTGCCGGGCCTCGTCCTGGCGCACCAGATGGCAGATCCGGCGTGTCACCGGGTCCGGCGCGTGCCGTTCCAGGAACGTCAGCAGATTGAGGAAGCTGCCCTCGCCGAGCACCGACAGCAGGAAGGACGCGATCGAGAAGTCCGGTTCGGTGAGCAGCGTCGCCAGGGACGCCCGGCCGCCCGCCGAGGAGGTGCCCATCGCGCCGCCCCGCAGCAGCGCCCGCCGGGTGAAGACCTCCACGTGCCGGGCCTCGTCGGCGGCCTGGACGGCGAGCAGTTGGAGCACCTCGCGGAAGTGCGGGTGCACCTGGACCAGCAGCCGGGCGGGCACCACCAGGGCCGCCTGCTCGTTCTCCACCAGGTACGTCATGACCTGGACGACCGCTGCCTCCACCTCGTCCGGAAGGGTGAACGGGGTGTCCCACGCGATGGCGGCCACCGGGTCCCACTGGGCCGCGGCGGCCTGACGGTACAGCCGTGGCGCGAGAGCGCTCCAGGCCGTGTCCCGTTCGGTGACCGGGAACGGCACCTCGGGGCCGCCGGCCTCCACCAGCGCGCCGCGCGCCGCCAGTCCCCAGTGCAGCGGCGCCCGGTCGGCCACCCGCCCGGACCGGGGGTCCCCGGCCCGCTCCGCGCCCTGCCGGCGGGCCGCGCCGGCCGCGCCGCGCGTCACATGCGCCCGCACCGCGGCGCCCTCGGGCGTCGCGGGCGCCACGGTGTGTCCCTCGCGGCGGCACCAGGCGGCGAGGTGGGTGAGCAGCGCCGGATCGGTCCCGGTGACGGCGACCCGCTCGCCGGGTCCCACCTGGTGCAGCGCGCGGCGCAGCAGCAGATGGGCGCCCTCGTCGAAACCGAGCCCGGCCAGGTCCAGCAGCGGGACACCGGTCGGGGACCCGGGCGCGGAGTGTGGCGGGACGGCAGGCCGGGAGAGGCCCTGCGTCACGGCCGGTACCCGGCGGCCGTCACGCGGCCGTCGGCGTCGTAGAACCCCGCCTCGTCCACGGCGGCCGCGAGGTGGGCGTACCCGCTCTCCCGGCCGGGCAGCCACCGCGTGAGCCCTTCCAGGTCCAGCAGCCGGCGCACCTCGGGGTCGGCCGTGGACATCGACAGCAGCAGGGAGGTGAGCAGCTCGCCGAGGTCCGGGTCCAGGGACGGGCCCGCCGCCAGCACGCAGTGGTCGAAGGGGGCCGTGCGGGTCAGCAGCCGGGTGGCGCCCGGCAGGAGGGTGCCCTCCTGGCCGAACAGCAGATGGTTGGCGTCGGTCATGCAGGCCGCCGCGACCTCGCCGGACAGCAGGGCGCGCGCCGCCTCCCGCTCCCCGCCGATGTGGTCGCCGTGCAGGCCCACCCCGGTGTCGTGGCGCACGACCTCGAAGTCGGCGCCCGCCTGGAGGCCCTGCTCCCGCAGATGGTGCAGCGGCAGCAGGGTCGCCTGCGGGGAGTCGACCGCGCCGACGGCGACCGTGCGCCCCTTGAGGTCGGTGACGCCGGCCGGTCCGTCCGTCCGGACGACCACGACCGAGGTGAGGTCACGGTCGGTGTCGCGCATGACGAGCGGCCGCAGCTCCACCCCCGCTCCCCGCGCCAGCCTGCCGCTGCGCAGCCAGGCCAGCGGCGAGTGCCAGGCGACGTCGATCCGGCCGCGCACGAGGTCCTCGGCCTGCCGCTCGTAGTGGGCGTAGAGCACGAAGTCGAACGGCAGCCCGTGGCGCAGCAGCCAGGAGCGGAACCCGCTCCAGATGGTGACGACCTTCGGGTCGTAGGCGACGGCGCCCAGAAGCACCGTGCCCCTCGTCTCCTCCCGCTTCACCGGCTCTCCTCGAACAGCGGCAGCCCCAGTCCGGCCCGGCCGCAGAAGTCGTACAGGGCCTCGGTGGTCGGTGCCATCACCCGGGCCGCCAGCGCGTCCCGGAACCGCCGCTCCACGCCCAGTTCCCGGCGGAACGCCGACCCGCCGCACAGCCGCATGACGCCGTCCGCGACCTCGGCGGCGGTCTCGCCCGCCAGCGCCTTGACCTGGAGCACACGCAGCTGCGCGTCCGCGCGGCCGGCGGCCAGGGCGGTCAGCGTGTCGTCCAGGAACGACCGTACGGCGTCGGCCCGCAGCCGCAGCCGCGCGTACTGCTGCCGGGGCAGGGGCTGCTCGGCCAGGCTCTGGTCCAGATGCTCGAGCCGGGCGCCGCGCAGCTGCGCCGAGGCCAGGCCCAGCAGGGCCTCGGCCACGCCGAGGGAGAAGGCCGCGTTCAGGACGAGGAAGCGGGGGAGCACCAGGGACAGGGCCGCGTCCAGGCCCGTGCCGTCGGCGCCCAGCAGCGCGGTCCGCGGCACCGACACGCCCTTGGCGGTGACCGGGCTGGAGGCGTTGCCGCGCAGCCCGAAGCCGTCGTAGTCCCCCCGTACGTCCAGGCCGGCGCTGTCCGCCGGGACCAGCCACAGCGACATGGCGCCGTCGGCCCGCAGCGGCTTGCTCGACCACACATAGCTGTCGGCCTCTCCGGCCGAGGTGATCCACGACTTCTCCGCGTCCAGCCGCACCGTCTCCCGGCCCTCGGGGGAGGCGGTTCCGCGGGACGCCCAGAAGTGGCTGCGCGAGCCCTTCTCGGAGAAGGCCAGCGTGCTCAGGTGCCGGCCCCGCGCGATGTCCCGCCGTACCTCCGGCGGTCCGTGGCGGTCCACGACGGCGACGGCAGCGTAGTGCATCAGCAGCACCATCGCGGTGGAGCCGCAGGCCCCGGCCAGCCGCTCGACCACACCGGCGGCCTCCCGCAGGTCCGCGCCGGCGCCGCCGTGTCCGGGCGGGCTGAGCAGCCCGAGCAGCCCGGCGTCCGCGAGGGCGGCCACCCCCTCGCGGGGGAACCGGCCGGTGCGGTCCACCTCGTCGGCGAGCGGCCGCACGGTCTCGTGCAGCACCGTCTCGAACTTCGCGTTCCGTGCGGACGGCGGCGGGGCCTCGGTGGACGTGGGCATGCGGCTCCTTCACCACGGCGGTGGAAATGTCCGGTCGGACGGGACGGCCCAGCCAAGCAGCTGTGCCACCGTGTCCCCGGGAGCGCGCGCCGCCCGCGCCAAAGAATGATGATCGGCGCGGGGGACCGGTTCAGTCCCGCGCCGGCAGCGACCGTACGGCTGTGTGCAGTTCGGCGGGCGTGGTGCCGCCGACCGTCCGTACGATGCCGTCCGCGCCGACGAGGACATTGGTCGGTACGCCGCGGACGCCGAGGCGGTCGGCGTACTCGCCGTCCATGCATGGGGGGGGGTGAACCGATGGCCGACCGCCCGAACCGCCGGCGCCGGTTCACCCGCCGGGAAGTGCCGCGTCCACGGACCCGTCGGCGCGGGGCGGGTGCCGGCGGCCGTGGGCCCTACTGGCCGGCCTTGGCGCCGGGCAGGCCGCCCGGGTACTCGATGGGCCGGGTCTGCTTGTGCCCGGGCAGGTTGCCGCGCAGGCTCCACCGGCCCAGCGGCAGGATGACCCGGCCGCCGTAGGCCTGTTCCAGCATCATCGCGCCCGCCGTGTACCAGGCGGCGGCCGAGGCGGCGACCAGCACCCAGCCCGCCGCGACCACCAGGCTGTGCGTGGTGCCGAGGAGCCCGGCCGCGAGCAGCGCCGACCCGGCGGCGAGCAGGATCAGCACGAGGAACATGCCGAAGCTCTGTCCCAGCGAGGCGAGCGCCCCGAACAGCGTGGTCACGGCGAGCACGATCCACCAGAAGCCGAAGGCCTGGCTGAGCGGGGTGCTCAGGGGCAGCAGGCCGTTCGCGACCATGAGCTGCATCATCCCCCAGGCGAGCCAGAAGGCGCCCCAGGTGCCGTGCATGGCGGTGGCCACGCCGTCGCGCGCCCGGTAGGCCCACATGCCGGCCGCCAGCTGGGCGAGGCCGCCGAAGAAGATGACCAGGGGCGCGAGGAGGACCGGGGAGACGAGCGCGTCCCCCCACCACTCGGCCAGGTTGGACGCCACCATGAACGTCGAGGAGGCGAAGCCGAACAGCCCCAGGATCGACGGCGCGGCGATCGGGGTGAGCACCACACGGCTGCGGCCGAGCCAGGCATCGTAGCCCTCCGGCCCGTCCTCCGGCGCAGGCCCGTTCGGCGGGGGCCCGGACGGCGGCCGGGAACCCGGTTCCCGCCCGGGTATGGCCGATGATCCGGACGGCGGCTGCTGCCCCGGGTGACCGGACGGCGGCTGCTGTCCTGGGTGATCCGTCATGACAGTGACTCCTTCGTTCGGCCGGGCCCGGCAGGTGTGCCGACGACAGCCGCCGACGGCCCGGCCGCCCGGCACACGGGGAGCACAACGGGCCGGACACCGCACGGCCCGGTACACCCCCCAGAAAACACCGCGCGTACGATACGTGCACGCCGGTGCACTCACAGTGACGGGATGCCGTCACCGTCCCGCCGGGCGTACGCCCCTTCGCGGAGTGAGGAGCCCGGGCCGTGCTCAGCCCCTTCCTGGCGGTGCTGGCCGCCCTGGCCAATGCCCTGGCATCGGCGTTGCAGCGCAAGGCCGCCCGGGAGGAGTCCACCGAGGAGAACCTGAGCCCTCGCCTGGTCTGGCATCTGCTGCACCGGCCGGTGTGGCTCGGCGGGGTGCTGTCCCTGATCGCGGGCTTCCTGCTCCAGGCCGTCGCCCTGGGGTCCGGGCAGATCTCCGAGGTGCAGCCGCTGCTCGCGCTCGACCTGCCGGCCGCGCTGATCCTCTCCGGTCTCTTCTTCGGGAGCCGGCTGGGCCGTCGCGAGTGGGGGGCCTCGGTCGTCATGGCCGCGGGTGTGGCCGGACTGCTGCTCGCGCTGGGCCCCGGCGGTGGCACGCCCTCGTCGGTCTCCTGGGCCGGATGGCTCATCGGCGGGGGGATCAACGTGCTGCTGATCGCGGCCGGCGTCCTCTGGGCGAGGAGGGTGTCGGGCACCCGCCGGGCGGCCGTCCTCGGGGTGGCCACCGGCTGTGCCTTCGGCCTGACCGCCGCGCTGATCAAAGGGGTGACGACCCTTTACTCCGGAGGCCTGCCCGCCGTGTTCACCGGCTGGCAGCTGTGGGCCATGATCGCCGTCGGTGCCTGCGCGATGTTCCTGTTGCAGTCGGCGATGAACGCCGGCGGCCTGCTGGCCACCCAGCCGGGACTGACCATGACCGACCCGGTGATCGGCATCCTCTGGGGGGTGCTGGTCTTCCACGAGCAGGTCCGCGGTGGCCCCTTCCTCGCGGTGGCGGTCCTGTGCGCCGCGGCGGCCGCGGCAGCCGTGATGGTCCTCTCCCGTTCCCCGCTGCTCGGCGACGGGGGCGACGGCGAGCAGGGAGAAGGGAGAAGCGGACCGGGGTGATTAACCCGTTGGTGTGTAGGACCGCGGGGGAGTTCCCGGGATACTGGCGGTGGTGCGTGAGGGCGCTCGGGCAGTGAGGTGGCGCGTATGGAACCGACTGGGCAGGGCGAGGGCCGACGTCCGCTCATGGGGCCCTCGCGGTCGGCCTCCGCCGTCTTCGCCGGCGGCGGAGGGTTCGCCGAGGCGGGTGCGCTGGCCGGGGATCTGCTGACGTCGTTGCGGACCGTGCGCGGCGTTCCGGTGCCGGAACGCGTGAGAGCTCTCGTGCGGTCGCTGGCGGCCGAGTTGGTCACCGGCGCCTGCGCCCGCGCTCCGGGGCCGTGTCTGCTGACGCTGGAGATCCGTGCGGGGGCGGTCCGGGTCACCGTGTGGGACAGCAGCCTGACGGTGCCGGGCACGGAACCGCGGCGGATGGGCCGGCACACGCTGGAGTTCGTGATGGCCGCGTGCCGCAGCTTCGAGGTGTGCCGGGAGCCGGTGGGCAGGCGGATCACCGCCACCGTCGCGCTGGCCGAGGACCCGGACGGGGACGCGGTCGGCCGCGCGTCGAGGTGAGCCGGCGCGTCCCGCACCCGCGCCGTGCCGGCCCGGGAGGAGCGCCGCACCATCCGTACGGTGCCGGGGCGACCGAACGGGACGGCGGTGGCCGACGGCTGTGCGCACCGGTCGAGGCGGCCCGGTACGGGCGGCTCAGCAGGCCCGGTCCAGTGCCGGGAGCAGATCGGTGAGGGCGTCGGCCCGGCAGGTCGGCGGCCGCATCGCCCGGGGGTACGGGGCAGTGGACCCGCGGCTGATCCAGGTGGTGGAGAGTCCGGCGCGATCGGCGCCGTCGATGTCCCAGGGGTGCACCGAGACGAGCATCAGCCGTGCCGCCTCCACCCCGGCCCGCCCCACGGCGTACGCGTAGGAGGCACGGCCCGGTTTCCAGCAGCGCGGTCCCTCGACGTCCAGGTGGGCCTCGAAACACCCGGCCAGACCGGCCCGGCCGAGCGCGGCCTCGGTGGTGGAACGCGAGCCGTTGGTCAGGGTCAGCATGCGGTGCCCGGCGGAGCGCAGGGCACGGAGGCCGTCGGCGACGTCCGGGTGCGGTGGAAGTTCCGGCAGGCCGTCCAGGATCTGCCGGGCGGCAGCCGCGGGGTCGCCGCGCAGGCCGTCGAGCCCGGTCAGCAGCACGCGCAGTCCGTCCTCGGCGACCTCGCCGAACGAGGCATGCGCGCCGGCGGCGGTGAGGGCGAAACCGTCCCGCAGCACCCCCGCGAACCAGACCGGCAGCAGCTGCTCCGGAGCGCCGACGGCCCGGAAGCGGGGCCGCAGCGCGGTGAGGTCGAGCAGCGTTTCGTTGACGTCGAAGAGCAGTACGTGCCGTGCGTCGTCAGTGGCCATGGCCGGCCTCCGGAGTGGGTGCGCGGGTGCGGGTTTCTTGGTGTGCGGCCCAGTTTCCGGTACCGGCCGGGCATGGTCGAGGCGAGGGACGAGGCGGCCGTCCGCCGTCCGCCATGACGGTGCCGCACGGTCAGGACCCGCCGAGGCGGATCCTGTCGTTCGAGCGGGGCGCGCTCCAGGGACTCTCGCCGCGGGCCCCAGCGGGTCGGCGGACCGGCGGCCTGGCGGTTCCCCCGGCTCGTCGTCCGAACCGGGGGAACCTGAGCCGGCCCGGCCCCCGCGGGGAACGCCGCCGTTCCGGCCTGCGGCATCAGGTAACCCGCCTCGCTCCACTCATGCGGCAGCCGGACACCACGATGGGCGGGACGACCACCGTGCGCACGCCCCCCGGCCCGCCGCGAACCCGTCTCCCGAGGGGAGCACTGCCGAGGACCACCGTGTCGGACAGATCAGGGACGGCTCCCGGCGCATGCCGGCTCACCGGCCACCGGCTCACCGGCGGGGGAGGGGCCGGCGGCCCGTCGAATCTCAAAGCCCTCTGATTTCGCGGCACTAGCGTCCCGGCCCATGGTGCGCGACTACCTCATCGTCGGGGCCGGACCGGCCGGACTTCAACTTGCCGCTCTGCTGGAGCGCGACGGGCGCGACTACGTCGTCCTGGAGCGGGGAGGTGCGCCGGGGACGTCCTTCACCCGGTATCCCCGCCATCGGCAGCTGATCTCGAACAACAAGGTCAACACGGGTTTCACCGACCCGGAACTCAATCTGCGCATGGACTGGAACTCGCTGCTCAGCGACGATCCCGAACTGCTCTTCACCCGGTACAGCGAGCGCTACTTCCCGCCCGCGGACGACTTCGTGCGCTATCTGGGCGACTTCGCGGAACGCACCGGCGTACGCGTCGAGTACGGGACGGAGGTCGTGCGGATCTCCCGCGCGGACGGTGTCTTCACCCTCCTCGACGGCGACGGGCGCACCTGGCAGGCCAGGCGGCTCGTCATGGCGACCGGTGTCTCCCGGCTCTACGAGCCGCCCGTCCCGGGGTTCGAACTCGCCGAACGGTACGACACCTTCGACACCGACCCGGTGTCGTTCACCAACCAGCGGGTGCTTGTCATCGGCAAGGGGAACTCCGCGTTCGAGACCGCCGACAGTCTCATCGAGAAGGCCGCGGTCATCCACGTCGCCGGCCCTCACTCGGTCAAGCTCTCCTGGAAGACGCACTACCTCGGGCATCTGCGCGCGGTGAACAACAACTTCCTGGACACCTACCAGCTCAAGTCGCAGAACGCGGTCCTCGACGGCACCGTGGAGAGCATCGAGAAGGCCGACGGCGGCGGCTTCCGGGTGTTGCTGCGCTACACCCGCACCGCGGAACCCCTGCGTGAGCTGCACTACGACCGGATCATCGCGTGCACCGGCTTCCGCTTCGACGCCTCCGTCTTCGACGAGACCTGCCGCCCCGCCCTCGTCATCAAGGACCGGTTCCCCGAGCAGACCTCGTCCTTCGAGTCGGTCAACGTGCCGGACCTGTACTTCGCCGGCACCCTCATGCAGCAGCGGGACTTCAAGAAGTCCACCAACGGCTTCATCCACGGCTTCCGCTACGCGACGCGCGCCCTGCACCGCATCCTGAGCGCCCGCCACCGCGACACGCCCTGGCCGGCCCGGACGCTCGACGCGACCCCGGAGGCGATCGCCGACGCCGTCATCGGCCGCGTCAACCGCTCGTCCGGTCTGTGGCAGCAGTTCGCCTTCCTCGGCGACGTGGTCGGCGTGGACGGCGACCGGGCCGTCCACCAGGAGGAGGTCCCGCTCGACTACGTCGCCGACGGCGGCCTCGGGCCCGCCCCGCACCGGTTCGTCGTCGACCTGGAGTACGGCGAACACGACGAGGCCGACCCGTTCGACGTGAATGTCCCGCGCGTCCTCGAGAACGACGTCGACCACGCCGGTGAGTCCACGTACCTCCACCCCGTCGTCCGCCACTACCGGGACGGCGTGCTCGCCGGGACCCACCACCTGGCGGAGAACCTGGAGAACGAGTGGAACCTGCCGACGGTCCACCGGACACCGCTCGTCGCCTTCGTGAGGAAGAGCCTTGGCTGAGCAGTTTCCCGGTCCCGTGCTCGACCTCCTGGACGCGGCGGGCGACCGTACGGTGTTCGAACACGCCGGCCGGGAGGTCTCGGGGGCCCGGCTCCTCGGCATGGTGCGGCGTGCGGCGCACGGCCTGCGGCGCCGCGGTGTGGGGCCCGGTGACGGCGTCGCCATGCTGCTGGGCGTCGGTCCCGGGGCGTTCGCCGCGATCCTCGCCGCCCATGTCGTCGGGGCGCGTGTCGTGGGCGTGCGGCCCGGGCTGACGGAGCGCCAGCGGGAGCATCTGCTGCGGGACGTCGACGTGCGGGTCACCGACCGGCCCGACGGCGCCGGCTCCCCGGGGGCCGGGCCCGTCCTGGCGCTCGACGAGCTGCTGTCGGCACCGGACGACGGCGTCCGGCCGCACGTCTCGGCCCGGCCCGGGGACGTCGCCCGGCTGCTGCACACCAGCGGCAGCACCGGCGTGCCCAAGGCGTGCGCCCAGACCTACGCGTCGATGACCGCGGGCTGGGCGCACCGGCCGGACGCCTGGCCGCCCGTCGTCCGCGAACTCGCCGGACGCCTGGACCGGTTCCTGGTCTTCGGCACCCTGGCCAGCCAGGTGATGATGGAGTACGGGCTGCTGGCGCTCGCCGCCGGCGGCACCCTCGTCACCGCCGACCCGCCGGACTTCCCCGGCGCCCTGGTGCGGCACCGGGCGACCGCGAGTGTCATCACCGTCGCCCGGCTGACCAAGCTCGTGGCGGACCAGCGTGCGTCGCCGGCGGACCTCGGCGGACTGCGCGCGCTGATGGTGTCCGGGTCGCCGCTGGAGCCGGGGCGGCTGCGGGAGGCCGCCGAGGTGCTCGGCCCGGTCGTCTTCCACGGCTACGGGCAGACGGAGACCGGCATGATCTCCATGGCCGGCCCGGACGAGCCGCCCGGCTCCCTCGGGGTGCCGCCCGTCGACGTGGAGGTCCGCGACCCCTCCGGCCGCCCGGTCCCGCCCGGCACCGACGGCGAGCTGTTCGTCCGCACCCCGTCGCAGAGCTCCGGCTACTGGAGGGAACCCGCCCTCACCGCCGAGGTGTTCACCGGCGGGTGGGTGCGCACCCGCGACCTCGGGCGGTTCGACGCGTCGGGCCGGCTGTGGCTCACGGGACGGGTCCGGGACGTGATCATCGTCAACGCCAACGTGTACTACGCCGGGCCCGTCGAGCGGCTGCTCGCCGGCCATCCCTCGGTGGCGGAGGCGTACGTCGTCGCCGTGCCCGACGACGCCACGGGCGAGGCCGTCCACGCCTTCGTCGTCCCCGCGCACGGTCATGTCCCGGACCTCGGCGAACTGCGCGCCCTGGTGACGGCGGACCTGGGGGAGGCCTGCGCGCCGACCCGGCTCACCGTCATCGGCGAGGTCCCGCTCACGGCGGCCGGGAAGCCGGACAAACGGCGCCTGGTGGCCGGGAGGTAGGTCCGGTGGTGAGGGTCCCGTCCGCCCGAAGGGCACCGGACGGGACCCTCGCCACGGCCGTCAGCGGGCCGGGCCGCCTCCCGGGGCGTCCTCCGTTCCCGGTGCGGGCGGTGCGGGCGAGGCCGCGCCGCCCGGTGCCGCCGCGTTCCTCTCGGCCGCCACCGCCTCGTCCCGCACCAGCTCGTCGAGCTCGGCGTCCAGCCGGACCGTGACGTCCTCGGGCCCCGGGCCGGCGGCCCGCGGGTCGCTTCCGCGCAGGGCGACGGCGGTTCCGGCCAGGGCCATGGGGAGCGCGACGAGCACCGCGGCGGTGCGCATGCCGCCCGGTGCGGAGAGGACCAGCGCGACGAGCGGGGGACCGAAGGCCCCGCCGGACTTCCCGACCGCCGCCGCCCAGCCGCCGGCGGTGCCCCGGATGGCCAGGGGGTAGATCTCGGCCGTGTAGGGGCCGATGAGCGCGATGACCCCGGCGGTCCCGGCGAACAGCAGCATCACGGCGGTCAGCAGCACGGTCCGGCCGCCGTTCATCCCCACGGCGGCCAGCGCGAGCAGGGAAGCGACGGTGAGCGCCGCGTAGAGCACCATGGTGCCCCGCGCCGACCAGCGCATGTAGAGCCACGCGGCCACCACACACGTGGGGATGGACAGCAGCGAGGACAGGAACAGCAGGGTGGCGGCGGACATGCCGTGCTTGTGCGAGGCCTCCAACTGGCTGGGCAGGAAGGTGATGAACCCCCAGTAGACGAGGCCCCAGGCGAGCGCGTAGCCGCCGACGACCAGCGTCTTGGCCGTCTGCGGGGGCCTGAACAGGGTGGCGGCGGGGACGCGTCCGGGCCGGGACCGCTGGGCGGTGAAGGCGGCCGACTCCGGTATCCACCGGTTCAGTCCGATCAGGATCAGGACCAGCGGGAGCTGGGCGAACCACGCGATGCGCCACCCGGTGAGCGGGATGAGCACCGCGGCCAGTCCGGCGGCCGCCATGTAGCCGCCGGTGGTGGTGAGTCCGGCCTGGAGCACCATGATGGCGGCGCGCCGGCCGGGCGGCAGGCTCTCGGTCATCAGGGCGTAGACGACGGGCAGCATGCCGCCCGCCGCCATCCCCATCAGCGCACACATGACCAGGACCCCGGCGAAGGTCGGCATGGCGCCGCACACCGTCGTCCCCAGGAACAGCAGGGACGCGATGAGGATGGTGGCCCTGCGCCCGATCCGGTCCGCGGCGCGGCCCCCGGCGAGCGAGCCGAGCACCGTGCCGCTGAGCGCCACGGTGGGCAGCCAGGCGATCTCGGCGGCGCCGAGGCCGAACTCGGCGCGCATGCCGGGCTGGATGAAGGCGAGGGTGGCGGGTTTCATCTGGTCCACCATCAGCGCGAAGCTCAGCACGCCGATGAGCCGGCGCCGGCTCGCCAGGCTCACCTCCGCCGGAGCGGGGGCGGGGACGGCCGCCGGGCCCGTGCCGGGCGGCTGCACGACGGAGTATCCGGAGATCACCACGCCCACGACGATGGCGGCCATGCCGAGCCACATCACCCACGACATCCCCATCATCGCCATGTGGAAGTCCATGGACGCGGAGTCGACGAACATCCACACGTGCTGGCCGACGCCCGCGCAGGTCAGGGCGACTCCGGTCCAGAACATCAGCGGCCGGGGGATCAGCGCGACCGGCTGCGCGGGCACGGTCACCGGCCCGCCCCGGGGACCGTCACGGCGTACGTGGGGCCGAACTCCGCGGGGGTCATGCGTTCCCTCTTTCCGGGTGGGGGACCGGGCAGCCGCCGGCCCGCTGTTCGTCGAAGTACCGTGCCGCCGGGCGCAGTCGGCGGGCGTGCAGCACCATGACCGTGCCGAGCACCAGCTGGCGTACGCCCCGGGTGACGTCCTCCACCCCGTCCCGCAGCCGGACGAAGCCGCGCAGGGCGGTCAGGCCGCGGGGCCGGGCGGGCAGGCCGCGCGGGATGAGCAGACAGGGCGCCCGGTGCGGGATGGAGCGGGTGTGCGAGGCCGTCGAGTCCAGCCGGAACCGGCCGAGCACCTCGCGGACCGCGGCGCGCAGCACGAGCGGCGAGAGCCGCCACGCCGGGCAGGGGCGGTTCTTCGCCACGCCGTACGGGATGTGGTGCGCCTCCTTGGAGGCCGGCCGGGTCCAGCGGTCGGGGTCGAACTCGTCGGGCCGTTCGTAGCCGGTGGCGTGGTAGTCGGGGTAGCTGAAGCACACCACGGAGCCGGCCGGCAGCACCGTCTCGTCGTCGAGGGGGATCTCGCCGGTGGTGATGCGGTGGGCGATGCCGAACAGCGGGTAGCGCCGCATCGTCTCGTCGAGCACCTGTGTCAGATACCGGTCGTCCGCCGGGTTCGCCGCGACGCGTTCCTGCACGTGCGGGTGGTGGGCGAGGGCGAGCAGGACGTGCGCGGTGGCCTCGGAGAGCTGTACGACGGCCGTGTTGAAGAAGGTCCCCTGGAGGTAGTGCACCTGCTCGGGGAGCGACAGGGAGGCCGGGAGGCGGTGCGGCACGTCGCCGGCCGCGACCCGCTCGCGCAGATACGCCGTCAGCCGGGCCCGGCGGCGCGGGTGGCGCAGTCCGGTGCACTTCAGGGCGGTGATCACGTCGTCGGCGTGCGCGACGATCAGTTCGCGGGCGTGCGGCGGGCACGGCTCCTGGAAGACCAGCTCGTAGGCGAAGGCGGCCCACGCGGGCATCACCAGGTCCCGCAGCCGTACGAGGCTGACACGTGTGTCCGGCAGGGTGTCCAGGACCCCGGCGACGGCCCGGGCGGCGGCCGCCGTGAGGTCGGCCGCGCTTCCGGCGACGATGCGCCGGGTCGTCGCGGCGACGTCCTCGTAGCGCTCGCCGGGCTCCAGGTGCTCCTGGTGCACCTCGGGGCCCGGCGCCAGCCAGTACCAGAACAGGTCGGAGAGCCCCGCCCCCTCGCTGCGCCCGCCCGCGGCCGGGTGGGCGTAGACCCGCTCGAACACCTCCGGGCCGTGGGTGGCGTTGGGCAGGGTCACCGCCCGGTCGCCGTTGACCTTCTCGAAGATGCGGACGCGCAGGTCCACCACCGTGCGCGGCAGCCACCACGTCTCCGTCCGGCCGCTCACCACGCCCCGCCCTTCCGCACGACCATGCCGGCCGTCAGATCGGTGTTCCGGTGCCCGCCGCACAGGGCGAGCGTGTGGTCGTACTCGTCGCGCAGCGTCGCGAGGACCCGCCGCACCCCCGCCTCCCCCTCGGCGGCCAGGCCCCACACCACGGGGCGTCCGACGCCGACGGCGCTCGCGCCCAGGGCGAGTGCCACCGCGACGTCGCTGCCACGCCGGACCCCGCCGTCGAGCAGGACGGGCACCCGGCCCGCGACCGCGCCGGCGATCGCGGGCAGGCAGTCCAGGGCCGCCGGGACGGCGTCGCACTGGCGGCCCCCGTGGTTGGACACGATCACCCCGGCCGCGCCGTGCTCGACGGCGAGCAGGGCGTCGTCCGGGTGCAGAACTCCCTTGACCAGTACGGGCAGTGAGGTGCCGCGCACCGTCTCCGCCAGATCCTGCCAGCGCGGCTCCGGGGACATGGGGATGTCGGTGAGGCCGCCCGGCGGGGCGCCGGGCAGGTCGCGCATGTTCTCGGCGGCGTAGCCGGGCGGCAGATCGGTGAACCCGTTCCGCAGGTCCCTGGCGTGCCGGCCGAACACCGGCGAGTCGACGGTGACCACCAGCGCCGTGCAGCCGGCGTCCTCGGCGCGCCGGACGAGGGCGGCGGTGACCTCCGCGCGAGGGTGCGGATGGAGCTGGAACCACACGGCCGGATCCGGGGCCGCCTCGCGCGCCGCGGCGACGACGTCGGCGACGGAGGTGGTCGCGGCCGTCCCCGTCACCAGGACGGCGCCCTCGGCCGCGGCGGCACGGGCGGTGGCCCGCTCGCCGCCCGGGTGCACCAGCCGGTGGAAGGCGGTGGGCGCGACGAACACCGGTGCCGTCCGCGGGGCGCCGGGCAGGCCGACGGCGGTGTCCCGCGCGCCGCCGCCGCGCAGCACCCTCGGCAGCAGCGCGTACCGGTCGAACGCCCGCTCGTTGTCGGCGAGGACGCGCTCCTCGCCGGCGCCGCCCGCCACGTAGTCGTAGACGACCGGATCCAGCGTCTTCCGTGCGCGGTCGTGCAGTTCGCGGAGGGTCACGGCGCCACCGGGGCGGCCGGACCGCGGTGCGCGGTGAGGAAGGCGCGCAGCGGGGCGCGGTGGACCTCCTCGCTGTCCCACTCGTTCTCCAGGTTCTCGGTGAGATGGTGCTCGGCGACGAACTCCCCGTCCCGGTACCAGCGCACGACCGGATGCAGATAGCGGCCGTCCAGACCCGACACGTCCTGCTGGGACTTGCGGCCCGCGGAGACGTCGAAGGGGTCCACCCGGTCGTGGTCCTCGCCGTACTCCAGGGTGATCACCGCGTGGGCGGCCACCTCGCCGAAGTCCCCGGCGCGCACGGCGCCGGGCACATGGGCGACGGGCATCTCCTCGGCGTAGCGCAGCGTGCCGTCCGGGCCGAGCAGCAGCAGGTCGCCGAGGACGGCGAACTGCTGCCACAGCGCGGAGGACCGGTTGACGCGGGTGATCACCGCGTCGACGGCGCGCTCGGTGTCGTCCCCGAGCACCGTCGTCGGCCACGGCACCCCGTCGTGGCGCTGCCGCAGCCCGCGGTGCAGGGCCCGCACCGTGTAGCGGAAGCCGTGGATGAAGCCGGTCGTGGCCTTGCGGAAGTCACGGCCCTGCATCAGCGTCCCCGCGAAGTACAGCCCGGGCACGTTGACCGACTCGCCGAGCGGCGTCAGCGCCGGGAAGCGGTCGTCGACGACGAGGTCGGGGGCGCAGGTGTCGTCGAAGATCGAGCCGTCGAAGCGGAAGCCGGTCGCGACGATCACGCGGTCGTAGCGGATCTCCTTGACGACTTCGTCGACCCGTTCGAAGGAGACCTGGACGCGGTAGCCGTCCGGCCCCCGTTCGATCCCGAGCACCCGGCCGTCCAGCAGGGCGTTCTGCGACTTGAGCTGATAGCTGTCCAGGAAGTTGTTGTAGACCGCGCGCAGATGGCCCACGTAATGCGTCCGCCAGGCCATCTTCAGCGAGCCCGAGCCGACGACATGGATGACCGCCGCGGTCTCCATGAGATTCTCGGCCGTCTCGAAGGCGGAGTTGCCGCGGCCGATGATGAGCACCCGCTGATCGGTGAAGGACGCCGGGTCGGTGTCGATCGTGTCGTAGCGTTCGGCCAGTTCGATGCCCGGCACCGACGGCAGGTTCGGCACGGGCATCCCGGTGGCGACCACCAGGTGCCGGGCCCGCCGGGCCGTGCCGGTGTGGTCGGTGACGGTGAAGCCCCCGGCGTCGCGGGTGACGTGTGCGACGGCGGTGTCGTACCGCACGCGGACCCCGGTGCGGGAGGCGAAGTCGGTCAGATAGCGCACCAGGTCGTCGGCCGGCGGGAAGTAGCGGGGGCTGTACCGGGTGAAGACCAGTTCGGGGTCGTCGCTGAGCAGGGAGTTCCAGTCCATCCGCAGCCGCAGCTCCGGGTCGTCGTACCCCGTGTGCACCTTGTTGTTCGAGATCAGATAGCGGTGGCGGGGGAACCGCGTGAAGAACGTACCCGGACCACTGCCACGCTCCAGGACGACGTAGTCCGCGCCGTCCCGCTCCAGGAGGGCGGCGAGCTGCAACCCGGCGGGGCCCGCGCCGATGATCAGATAGTCATGGGTCGTCAGGTGGTCGGATGTCGTCGGACGGCCATGATTCGTCAGCTGGTCATGGGTCATGTTCCGGAAGCTAGCCAGCGGTTTTCAGAGCGCTCTGAGATTCCCCGCCTACGTTTCGTCACGTGCTCACCACCATGGACACCGTCTCCCTCACCGGCCCCCCGGACTCCGCCGTCCTGCGCCGCGCGGCGGCCCCGCTCACCGTCACCGTGGACGACGAGGCCCGGGCGCGCCTGGACCGCGGCCGCCGCTTCTTCCACGACCTGCGGCACGGCGACGGCGAGACCCGGCACATCTACGGCGCCACCACCGGCTTCGGCGCCCTCGTGGGGTACGCCGGCCGCTCCGACGAGGCCGACCAGTGCGACAACACCCTGGCCCACCTCGGCGCGGGCCAGGGCCCGGACCTGCCGCACGAGATCTGCCGCGCCGCCCTGCTGCTGCGCACCTGGTCCCTCGCCCAGGGCTTCTCCGGCGTCTCCGCCGAGGTCGTCGACCGGCTCGCCGCGATGTTCGCCACGACGTTCTCGCCCGCCGTCCCCCGCTACGGCTCCGTCGGCGCGAGCGGCGACCTCATCCCGCTCGCCTACGCCACCCAGGCACTACGCGGCCGGGGACACGCCTACCTCGACGGCCGCCGGATGCCGGCCGGTGAGGCCCTCGCCGCCGCCGGGCTGCGCCCGCTCACCCTTGACGGCCGCGACGCGCTCGCCCTCGTCAACGGCACCTCCGTCACCACCGCGGCCACCGCACTGGCCCGCGACGCCGTCCGCTCGGCACACCGCTCACTGGCGGCCCTCACCTGCCTGCTGGCCGACCTCCTCGGCTGCGACCCCGGCTTCCTCGACGCGGACCTGCTGCGCGCTTACGGCCACCCCGGCGCGGGCGACGTCGGCGCGCGCATGCGCAAGACGCTCACCGGCCTCACCCCCTCCGGCACCCGGCCGCTCCAGGAGCCGTACAGCATCCGGTGCGCCCCGCAGCTCCTCGGCGCCGCCGAGGACGCGCTGCGGTACGTCGACGGTGTGGTCGCCGCGGACCTCGGCGGCATCAGCGACAACCCGCTGTTCTTCCCCGACGACGACATGCGGACGCCGCGGAAGGGGAAGGTGGTGCACGGCGGGAACTTCTTCGGGCAGCCCGCCGCCTTCGCCGCCGACCTCCTCGCCTCCGTCACCGCCCAGCTCGGCAACCTCGCCGAACGCCAGCTCGACCTGCTGACGGACCCGGCACGCAACGGCGGGCTGCCGCCGATGCTCGCCACCACGCCGGGGTTGCAGCACGGACTCCAGGGCGTGCAGCTCGCCGGCACCGCGTTCGTGGCGGAGATCCGCCGCAACGCGACACCGGCGAGCATGCAGAGCCTGCCGACGAACCTGCACAACCAGGACGTCGTCCCGTTCGGCACCCAGGCCGCCCTGCGCTCCTACGACATGGCCGAACTCCTCGGCCTGCTGTGCGGATCGCTCGCGCTCGGGCTGCGCCAGGCGGTCCACGTCGGTGCCCGCCGGCCCACCGCGCCCCGGTGCGCGGACCTCCTCGACGCCCTCATCGAGACGATCCCCCCGGTCGAGCCGGACCGTCCGCTGGACGCGGACGTCCGCGCCGCTGCCCGGCTGCTCGCCACGCGTGAGCCGCCGCGAGCGGACGTGCCGTGAGCGGACGTGCCGTGGCCGCATGCGCCGGCTCCGGGCCGGCGGGTACGTGCTCCGGCAGCCGGAGGGTGAACCGGGCGCCGCGCCCCGGACGGCCCGCGGCGGCGACCGTGCCGCCGTGCCGCGTGACGACCTCGCGCAGCAGCGCGAGCCCCAGCCCGTACCGCCCGCCGTCGCCGCTGCCCCGGTGGAACCGCTGGAACAGCTGGTCGACCGCGGCCGGGTCGAAGCCGGGCCCGGTGTCCGTGACGGCCAGCTGCACCATGCCGGCCGAGCGCGACAGGACCACCTCGATCCGGCCCCCGGCCGGGGTGTGGCTGATCGCGTTGGACAGCACCTCGCCGACGGCGCGGCGCAGCGCGGACTCGATGCCGTCGACGACGAGGGGACGCGGCGGTCCGTCCACGGCGACGGTGAGACGGCGGGCCCGAATCCGGTCCGCCTCCTCGGCCACCACCGACCGGGCCAGCGCGGCCAGATCGACCGGCCGGCGCTCCGAGGGCCGCGCCGGGTCCGCCGCGAGGCTCGCCGACAGCAGCAGGTCGTCCAGCACCTCGCCCAGCCGGCCGGCCGACGCGGCCAGCCGGGCCAGCCCGTCGCGGTGCGGGTCCGGCATCTCCTGGGCGGCCGCCTGCCGGGCCAGCACCTGCGCCCGCGTGTACACCTGGGTGATCGGCGTGCGCAGCTCATGACTGGCGTCCGTCACGAACCGCTCCTGCCGGGTCAGGGCCTCCGCCAGAGGGGCCACGGCGCGCCGCCCCAGCACCACCCCGGTGACGGCCGCGGCGAGCAGTCCCACCAGTTCGGCGACGGCCAGCGCGAACCACAGATGGCCGCGGTCGGCCAGCTGGAAGCGCGTGTCGAACACCGCCTGCACCACGGTCCCGTCCGTGCGGACCTGCGTACGCACCACGTAGACCGTGCCGTTGCGCCGCACCGTGCGCTCCACGGCCCGGTGCGTGCCGTCGACCCGGCCCACGTCGGCGCGCAACGGGAAGCCGCGCGGGGCGTTGGCCAGGGGCGTCACGCCGGACGCGTACAGCCAGGTGCACACCGGGGGACTGGTCAGGTCGCCGTACTCGGCGTTGTAGCGGACCTCGCGCCACACCTGGTCGTCCTGTGCGTGCACCATCACCGTGTGCGCGACGACGCCGACGACCGTGACCAGCAGCGTGATGATCGCCCCGGTGATCACGGCGATCCGCAGCCGCGCCCGGCGCACCGCCGCCCACTCGGCGGACGACGTCCTCACAGCGCCCCCAGGCGGTAACCGAGCCCGCGGACCGTGCACACGACCTGTCGGCCCAGCTTGCGCCGCAGGTAGTACACATAGGTGTCGACGATGGACGAGGCCGGCGCCTCCTGGAACACCAGCCGGCGCAGCTGTGCCCGCGAGTGCACGGCGTCGGGGCGCGAGGCGAGCACCCACAGCAGGGCGAACTCCCGGGCGGCCAGGGCGATCTGCTCGCCGTTGGCCAACTCGACCTCGCGACGGCCGACGAACAGGCAGCCCGAGCCGATCCGGAGCACTTCGGCGGCGTCGAGGCCTCTTCGGCACAACGCCCGCAGCCGGGCGCTCAGTTCGTCGAGGTCGAACGGTTTGACCAGATAGTCGTCGGCGCCGGCGTCCAGCCCGTCGACCCGGTCGTGCACGGTACCCATCGCGGTCAGCAGCAGTACCGGCGTACGGACGGCGTGGGACCGTAATCGGCCCAGCAGATCGAGGCCGTCGAGCGCCGGGAGGCGCCGGTCGACGACGAGTACGTCGTACTGCCGGGACAGGCCGAGGTGCAGGCCCCGCTGACCGTCGGTCGCGACATCGACCGCGTACCCCTCGTCGCGCAGTATCCCCGAGAGCATGTCGACCAGCTCCCGGTCGTCCTCGACGAGTAGTAGTCGTTGAGGATCTCGCGTGTTCACTCGTGTCACAGTGCCACTCCCCTCGCCCCTGCCCGCAACTCCTGTCAACGCCCTTGCGGAGGAAGGGGTTCCCGAAGAGGGAGACGGCCGGCGGGGGAGTCGCCCTACTGCCGCGGCCGCATCTTGGTCAGCAGCGCCAGCAGGGTGCGCTGTTCCTCCGCGTCGAGGCCGGTGAAGAGGCCGGAGGCGTGCAGCCGCGTCCTGAGCGCCTCCCACAGTTCGTGCCCGCGGTCCGTCAGGACCAGGGTGCGTTTGCGGCCGTCGGAGGGGTGGGGCCGGCGGGCGATGAGCCCCACGCCCTGGAGTTTGTCGGCGGCGAGGCTGACCGTGGAGGGGTCGCAGCGGAGCCGGGCCGCCACCTCCCGCATCGTCGGCGGCTCGGTCCCCGGCGCCAGGGCCCACAGCGTGCCGGTGACGGAGGCCGGCACCCCGAACTCCCCGAGCACCTGGGCCACGACGGCGTCCGCGGAGTGTCCCACGTCGACGAGGACACGGACGATCTCGGCCTTGCGCTCGGCGTCCGCCCGGTCGGCCGGCGGTGTCGTCGCATCACGGTCGGCAGTCATGGAGCCATGGTACGCTCCGAATATCAATGAGAAACTCAATGATTATGGAGATGTACATGGGGCGCGGCAACAGCGGTGAGACGGTGCTCGTCACGGGCGGAACGGGCTACCTGGCGGGCTGGGTGATCGAGGGACTGCTCCGGCGCGGCCACCGCGTGCGCACCACCGTGCGCAGCCCCGGCAAGGCGGAACAGGTGCGCGAAGCCGTCGGCGGACGCGCGGGCCGGGAGGCGGCCGACGGCCTCGAGTTCGCCGTCGCCGATCTCCTCGGCGACGAGGGCTGGGACCGGGCCTTCGAGGGCGTCCACTATGTGCTGCACACCGCGTCACCGATGCCCTTCGACGCCGGCGCGGACCTCATCAGGACCGCCCGGGAGGGCACCCGCCGCGTCCTGGGCGCCGCCGCCCGCGCCGGAGTGAGGCGTGCCGTGCTCACCTCTTCCGGCCACACGGCCGGCGCGGGCGACCCGGGCACGCCCGTCACCGAGGCGACGTACGCCGAGCCCGCCGGCACCCCGCAGCGCGTGTACCCGGACTCCAAGATCCTCGCCGAGCGCGACGCATGGGAGCTCGCCGAGGCGACCGGGCTCCAACTGACCGCCGTCCTGCCGACGTTCATGCAAGGACCCCCGCCGGGGCCGCGGCACGGGACGGGAACGACCGTGATCATCCGCCGTCTGCTCGCCCGCGAGATGCCCGCCGTCCCGCGCATCGGCTGGAACGTCGTCGACGTCCGCGACGTCGCCGAACTGCACCTGCTCGCCATGACGAACCCCGCCGCCGCGGGGCAGCGTTACCTCGCTTCGGGCACCTTCCTGTGGTACCGCGACATCGCCCGCATCCTGCGCGACAGGCTCCCGGACCAGGCCGCCAGGGTGCCCACGCGCACCATGCCCGACGTCGTCGTCAGACTGATGGCCGCGGTGAACCCGCAGCTGGCGATGGTGCGCTCCGAACTCGGCCGCGAGCGGCTCGTCGACAGCGGCAAGGCACGCGCGCTCGGCTGGCGGCCCCGCCCCACCGAACAGACCATTGTCGACACCGCCACCGCGCTCACCGGCACGTCACCCCTGGGCGGCGGGGGCGCGGGGCAGGCGTAGCTCGAAGCACGCCCCCAGGGTCCGGGGGGTGAGGGTGAGGGTGCCGCCGTGACGGTGGGCGAGATCGCGGGCGATGGCGAGGCCCAGACCGGTGCCGCCCTGGTCGCGGGAGCGGGCGTCGTCGAGCCGGACGAACCGTTCGAAGATCCGCTCGGCGTCCTCCGGGGGTACACCGGGACCGTCGTCGTGCACGGTCAGGACGACCCGGTCGTCCTGGTTCCGGAGGGTGACCTGGACGCGGTGGGCGGCATGGCGGGCGGCGTTGTCGAGGAGGTTGCGCAGCAGCCTCTCGCAGGCGTCGGAATCCCCGCGGACGTACGCGGGGGCGTCGCTGTCGCAGGCCAGGGTCAACGGCCTGCCGTTGAGCGGGTACTGCTCGGTCAGCCGGGAGGCGAGGGCCGTCAGGTCGACGGTCCCGTGATCGGCCACGGGGGCGCGGGTGTCCAGGCGGGCGAGGAGCAGCAGATCCTCGGCGAGGGCCTGGAGCCGGCGGGTCTGCCGGGCGGCGGTGGTGGCCGCGGCGGGCCAGTCGGTGCGTTCCGGGTAGGCGAGCGCGACCTCCAGGCTGGCCAGCAGCGTGGTGAGGGGACTGCGCAGTTCGTGGGCGGCGTCCGCGACGAAGCGGCGCTGCCGGGCGGCGGCGTCGTCCAGACGCTGGAGCGTGGCGTTGAGGGTCGTGGCCAGGGCGGCGATCTCGTGCCCCGTGGCGGGGACGGTGACGCGTTCGCGGGGGTCGTCGGGGGTGACCGAGGCGGTGAGGCGGCGGATGGCCTCGACCGGCCGCAGTACGAGGAGGACGGCGACGTAGACGATGGCGGCGGTCAGGACGAGGGTGAGGAGCCCGGCCCGCAGCAGCAGGGGGTTGGTGACCTCGGTGAGGGTGTCGGCGGTGCGGGGGAGCACCACCACGTACACCCGGACCCGGGCGTCGGTGGTGAGACCCAGCGAGGCGGCCTTCCCGCGGCCGAGCCGGCCGGCGCCGACATCGGTGTACATCACCATGTAGGTGTGGCCGGCCATGCCGAGCCGGTCTCCGGTGCTGTCGCGGCGCACCGGTATGCGCAGGGGCCGGGTCGCCAGGACGCCGGAATACAGCGCGTCGGTGGGGGCGGGCAGCACATGGCGGATGCCGGGACGGAACTCCTCCATGCCTCCGCCGTAGGAGAGGGCGGCGCGCCGGCCCGTGGCGACGACCTCGTACGGCGCGCCGGCCCCCTTGCTCAGCGGGACGACCCCCTGGTCCAGCTGGTCGGCGAGGGACCTCAGCTGAGTCTCGGCCTTCTCCTCGGCGATCCGCATGCCTTCCTGGTGGACGTCGCGATGCACCCACCAGCCGACGCCGGTCAGGGCGACCGCGGTCACCGAGGCGGCGGCCAGGGCCGCACGGGCCCGTACCGACCGCGGCCACCAACGGCGCCGCCGCTCAGTCGCGTTCACGGTCGTCCACCAGCCGGTAACCGGTGCCGCGCACCGTTTGCAGGGACTGCCGCCGGAACGCGGCGTCCACCTTCTTGCGCAGCGCGCTGACGCGCGCCTCCACCAGATTGGGGTCCTCGGCCTCGTCGGGCCACGCGTGATACAGCAGATCCGCCTTGGAGACCGCCTGGCCCGCCCGGCGGGCCAGCAGCTCCAGCACGGCGAACTCCCGGGGGGTGAGGTCTATCCGGGTCCCGGCCCGGCGGCAGACCCGCGCGGCGACGTCCAGCGAGAGATCACCCACGGCGAGGACGGGCGGGGCCAGGGTGGCGGCCCGCCTGACCAGCGCCCGCAGCCGGGCGACGAGCACCAGATAGGAGAAGGGCTTGGCCAGGTAGTCGTCGGCCCCCGTGTCCAGGGCCTCCGCCTGGTCCCAGTCCCCGTCCTTGGCGGTCAGCACCAGGATGGGCGTCGTGATGCCCTCCCGGCGCAACTGCGCGCACACCTTGTAGCCGTTGAGCCCGGGCAGCATCAAGTCCAGGACGACCACGGCGTATTCACCGGTGCGGGCCATCCACAGCCCCTGCCGGCCGTCATGGGCGAGGTCGACGCTGTAGCCCTCGGCGGTCAGGCCGGTGTGCAGGGTGTGGGCGAGGTCCACTTCGTCCTCGACGACCAGGATGCGCATGGGGTGCAGCCTCGCACAGCGCCGGGCCGCGTTCCTGATCGGCCGGTCAGGTCGGATCAGCGTCCGGTCACCATGGCCCGGGCAGGCTGGCGGGGTTTCCCCGCCGCCGCCGGAAGGGCCCTGCCACCGATGTCCCTCGATGAACGTGCCTCCGCCGTCGCCGGGGCGCTCCCGCCTCCGGCGACCGCCCGCCGGCAGGCACCGGACCGGACGAGCGGGGCCGTCGTCGTCCTCGCACCCTCGCTGCTGGCCCTCACCATGGGGCTCTGGGGCATCCGCAGACAGAACACCATGTGGGGGGACGAGGCCGTCACGCACCAAGTCGCGCAACGCGACTGGTCGCAGATATGGCGCACCGTCCAGCATGTGGATCTGGTCCACGCCCTCTACTACGCCGTGATGCACGAGATCTTCGCCCTCTTCGGCACGGGACTGCCGGCCCTGCGACTGCCGTCGGTGGTGGCGACGGCCGTGGCGGCGGCCGGGGTCGGGATGCTGGGGCTGCGGCTGGCGGGCGCCCGGGCCGGACTGCTGGCCGGGCTGGTGTTCCCGCTCCTTCCCCAGGTGCAGAAGTACGCACAGGAGGGCCGCTCCTACGCCATGGTCTGCGCCCTCGTCACCTGGGCCGGCTACGCCCTTGTCGTCGGCGTCCGGCGCCGTGCGCGGTGGCGGTGGGCGGTCTACGGCTGCGTCATGCTCCTGGCCTGTCTCCTCCATGAGTTCGCGGTCCTCGCCCTGGTCGCCCACGGCGTCACCCTGGTCGTCTCCCGTGTGCCGCGACCGGTGCTGAGGGCATGGGGCGTCACGGCCGCGGGCGTGGTGGCCGGCCTGTCGCCGCTGGCCCTGTACAGCACGGGGCAGTCGGGGCAGGTGTCGTGGATCGAGTCGCCGGTGCGGCTGCCCGGATTCCTGGCCATGGCGGCCGCGGGCGTGGTCTGCGCCCTGGCGCCCGTGCCTGCGAGGGGGCCCGTACGGCTTCGCGCGCTGGCCGTGCCGATGACCGTGCTCCCGTGCTGTCTGCTGCTGACCGTCTCCCTGGTCAAGCCCCTCTTCGTCGACCGGTACGTGCTCTACAGCAACCTCGGCATCGCCCTGCTGCTGGGCGCCTGCATGGACTGGGTCCACCGGCTGTGGCGCTCCTCCCGAAGCGCGTGGATCCCGGTCGTCGCCGTGCTGGCCGCGGGCGCCGTGCTGACCGCGCTCGTCCCGGCGAGCCTGTCGCTGAGGACGCCGCGCAGCCGGACCAACGACGTCACCGCCCTCGCCACCGCCGTCCGCGAGGCGGGCCGCCCCGGCGACGGACTGCTCTTCCTCTCCGGCAAGCACCGCCTGTGGACCGCCGCCTACCCCGAGGACACCCGCTCCCTGACCGACCTCGCCCTGGCCCGGGACCCCGTCTCCTCCCACACGCTCACGGGCGTCGAGCTCCCCGCCCGGGCCATCGCGGCACGCATGCTGCGCTTCCACCGGATCGTCGTCGTCCGCGACCCGGCGGGCGCACCCGTCCCGTCCGGCCCGCGCCGGCAAGCGAAGACGGACACCCTGCGCTGCCACTTCCGGGCGCGGGCGACGACCGGCGTCAGCGGGGCACGCGTCACCGTCTACGTCCGGCACACGCCTCTCCGGCGCTGCGGGTGGCGAGGCCACAACACGGCTGGGGAAACAATGCGGTTGAGGGGGAGATCCCTGATCGGTGAGGATCTTCGGCATGTTCTCGCGCAGAAGTCGCCGTCCGAAGAATCCCGAACTCCTCAAGGCGTGGTCGGCCCTCGACGAGGGTGACATCCCCGGTGTCCTGCGTCAGTTGCGGCAGGGCACCGACGACCTGCCGCTCGACGAGCTGGCCCTCGTGGTCGCCCGGGCGGCCGGGAGCGCCGGCTTCGACGATCTGCGCACCGCCGCCGACGCCTTGAACGCCCGCCCCGGACAGACCCGCGCGCTCTACGACTTCGGATACGCCTGCGTCGAGCGGGGCGTGCCCTACCTGGCGGTACCCGCCCTGCGCACGGCGCTGCGGCAGGAGCCGGACTCCGAGGGGATCCTGCGGGAACTGGTGTCGGCGTACGAGCGCGAGGGCCGGCACCGCGAGGCCGTCGAGGTGCTCACCGCGCACGAGAGCGGGCTCGCCGACTGGCCGGACCGCTATCTGCTGGTTTTCAACGCCGTCATGGCCGGGGACCTCGCCCTGGCCCGCCGTCACGACGCGCGGCTGCCGGACCCGCGGGACGAGGTGTGGCTGCCCGCGCGGGCCCGCCAGCGCGCGATGCTGGAGCGGGCGGCCCGGGCCGGGGAGGTGAGTCCGCTGGACGCCGGCGATCTGCGGGGCTGGCAGTACGTCATCGGCGGCACCGTCCTCACCACCCTGTCCCCGTTCGGGTTCGACGCGGGGATGAGCGGGCGGTTCGCCTGGCTCCAGGACAGCCACGACCAGTGCCTGCGCGGACTGACGCGGCTGAAGGCGGTCCTCGACGCCGCCGGGGCGCGCCCCACGTCGGTGTCCCTGCTGCCCGACCGCGGCAGCCGCGTCCTCGGCCTCGTGGCGGCCCGGCTGCTGGACCTGCCGGCGGAGCCCTTCGCGCCCGACCGCGAGGACACCGTCGTCGTCGCCTACGACCTGAACGAGGTGGCCGGTGCGGAGCGGGGCCCGGAGATCCTCGGCCGGCTCCTCGAACGGACGCCGGGCCAGATCCTGCACGAGCACGCGAGCAACTGGACCGACCCGCCGGTGGTCACCGCCGACATCGTCACCGTGCTGCACCAGTCGGTGACGGCGCCCTGGGAGGCGCGCATGCGCGTCGGCGAGAACGGTGAGGTGGAGCGCGGCGCGCCCGACGGCAGGCCGGAGGAGGAGATCGCCGCGGACATCCTGGGCGCCGACGACACGCCCGACGAGGGGGACGGCGCGACACCCGCCGACCCGCTCGAAGGGCTCACCGGCTTCGTCTCAGCGGTCCGCGACACCTGGCTGCGGGGCGACAGGGCGGGCCTGTCGTCGGCGGGTCCGGTGCCGAGTGCGCGCTTTCTGTGACGTCCTCACCGGTGACTGTCAGGGCTGTGCCGTGCCCCTGTCCCCCCGCCGGCTCCGCTGAGGGCGGCCGTTCTCAGCCGACGACATCCGCCTCACCTCCGTCTCCCTCTCGGACGGACGCGCGGTCCGGTTCCGGCGCGCGCACCGTGCGTGCCTCCTGACCGGCGTCGTGGACGGGCCGGCGTTCCGGTGCCGTGGCCCACAGGAACGCCAGCGCGACGACGGCCGCGCCGGCGGCGACGAGGGGCACGGCGGCGGCCCCGGCCGTGGCGACGACTCCGCCGCCGAGTGCCGCGCCGCCTCCGCTGCCGACGTAGATCATCGAGCCGTTCAGCCCGAGTGCCACGGTGGCCGCCGTACCGCCGGCCGCGAAGACCCGGGTCTGCTGCGGCGTTATCTGGAAGGAGCCGACCAGGCCGAGCACGGCCAGTGCGGCGATCGCCGGGACGAGATCCAGCCGGAGGATCCAGAGCGCGACCAGCGCCAGTGCGCTGACGGTCAGCCCCACGGTGATCACCCGGAGCCCGCCCCACCGGTCGGCGAGGTGGCCGACGAGGCGGTTGCCGAGGAAGAGGGCGGCACCGAAGACGACCAGCGCGACGAGTACCGGGGTGTCCGTCTGCCCCTTCGCACCGATGACGGGGGCCACATAGCTGATGACGGCGTACAGCGGCACGAGTTGGAGCGCGGTGCCGCAGAGCAGCAGGAGCATGCGGGGGCTGGTGAAGACGCCGACCCTTTCGCGCAGCGACGCGGTGGGCAGCCGGATGCCGGGCAGGGTCAGGCACAGGGCGCCGGCCACGGCCGCCGCGACGGTGATCGCCCACAGTGCCGCGCGCCAGCCGATCTGCTGACCGAGCAGCACGCCGAGGGGCACTCCAATGACCGTGGCCAGACTGGTACCGGCACCCACCATGGCCAGTGAGCGCGCACGCCGCTCGGGCGGCGAGAGGAACCCGGCGACCGCGTAGGCGTTGGCCTGGAACGCGGCCGCGCCCAGCGCGGCCAGGATCCGTCCGGCCAGCACCGTCGCGTAGGTCGGGCCGAGGGCCTGGCCGACCATGCCGAGCAGGAAGACCGCCATGCCGCCGCCGAGCACCACGCGCCGGTCGAGCCGGCCCGTGGCGGTCGCGATCAGCGGTGAGCCGATCGCGTAGGCGAGGGCGAAGGCGGTGGTCAGCTGCCCGGCCCGGGCGAGGCTGACATGCAGGTCGTGGGCGACGTCGGGCAGCAGCCCGGCGAGTACGAAGCTGTCGATGCCGAGCACGAACGTGCCGACGGCGAGCAGCACCAACCGTGATGACGGGTCGGACTTCGACGCTGATCGAATCATGGCGGCAACGGTAGACTGACATTCGACGCCCGTCAAAGTATGGCGGCGTCCGTCCCGAGCGAAGGAGGCACGATGTCGCGGCAGTTGCCGGAGCCGTCGATCGACGAACTGGACCTGACGGCGGTACTCGGCGCCCTGGTCGACCCGGCCCGCCGGGCGATCATGACCGTGATGTACCGGGGGCCGGAACCGTTCGATTGCAGCGCCAGCACGTGGTGCGCCAACCTCGGGGTGACCCCGCCGACCATCTCGCACCACTTCCGCACACTGCGCGAGGCCGGCCTGACCCGCACCGTCGTCGACGGCCGCACACGCACCGTCCGGGTGCGCAAGGAGGACGTGGAGAAGCGCTTCCCCGGCCTCCTGGACGCCGTACTGGGCCAGGAGGACGACACCGCGGGCCCGGCCGCCACCGCGTGAGGCCGGTGTCGCCGCTGCGGCGGTCGGCCGCTGGTGCTGCTCGTGGCCGACGGGGCACCCACCACGCCCTCCGGCCGCACGCGGGGACGGGCGGCCGGAGGCACTGGTGGGCGCCCGGCGGTGGTCGCGCAGGCGAGCTGTCCGTCGTAGAGCCGTTGTCGGCAGGCGGCGAGGCCGGCGGTGGCGGCCCGCCCCGTGCACGGAGAACGAAAAGCGGGCAGGCTTCATCGATCACGAACGTTCGCGGGCCGTACCGGTGGGAGGCAGTACCCGATGAGCACCACCCCGTGCGAGGCCGGGCCAGGCGAGGCCCGCGGAATCCGCGGCTTCTGGACCGGGCTGGGGCTGCCCGGGCTGATCGACGTCCACACCCACTTCATGCCCGAACGGGTCCTGCACAAGGTCTGGGACTACTTCGACACCAGCGGCCCTCTGATCGGCGGTCTCGCCTGGCCCATCACCTACCGGCGAGCGGAAGCCGAACGCGCCGCGCTGCTGCGCGACTTCGGTGTGCGGGCCTTCACCTCCATGCTCTATCCGCACAAACCCGGCATGGCCCGGTGGCTGAACGGCTGGGCGGCAGACTTCGCCCGCCGCACTCCCGACTGCCTGCACACGGCCACCCTGTATCCCGAGTCCGACACCGCCGCCTACGTCCAGGAGGCCCTCGGGGCCGGCGCCCGGATCTTCAAGGCCCACGTGCAGGTGGGCGGTTACGACCCGGCCGACGAACGCCTCCGGACGGCATGGGGACTGCTGGCCGAGGCCGGGACTCCCGTGGTGATCCACTGCGGCTCCGGACCCGCACCCGGCAAGCACACCGGCCCCGGACCCGTCGCCCGCGTCCTCGCCCGCCATCCCCGACTGCGCCTGATCGTCGCGCACATGGGCATGCCCGAGTACGAGGACTTCCTCGACCTCGCCGAACGCCACGACCAGGTTCGCCTCGACACGACGATGGCCTTCACCGACTTCACCGAGGGCTTCATGCCCTTCCCCCGCAGAGCCCTGCCCCGCCTCGCCGCCCTCGGCGACCGCATCCTGCTCGGCACCGACTTCCCCAACATCCCCTACCCCTACCTCCACCAACTCCGGTCCCTGGAACGGCTGGACCTCGGCGACGACTGGCTACGGGCCGTGTGCCACGACAACGCGGCCGCCCTGTTCGACCTCTGACAGGGACCGCCGCGCGGCCCTCAGGGTTCGCCCGGCGGGGCGACACCGCGGGTTCCGGGGTGTCCGGTCGTCCGGTCCGGTGCGGCACCGATGCCCTGCGACTGCGCGACGGCCGCCGCGGGGCGACCCCCAGGTCGGCCGGCCGCACCCGGCCGGCTCCGGTACGTGGATGGTCGGCGGGCAGCGCCGCCACATGCGGCTCGACGACGCAGGTCACCGTCGAGGCGGCGGTGATCAACCCGCTGGACACCGCCATCGCGTCCGGTGCCCTGGAATGGCTCGGGGAGTACCGGTTCCCGCTCACGCTCGGCCTGGACGGTGCCGGCCCGTGACGGCGATCGGTGAGGACGTGACGCGATTCCGCGTCGGAGACCGTGTCGTCGGCCAGTTCTGGAGCCGGCCACTGCGGTGCGGGACCTTCGCCGAGGTGCGCGTCGTCCAGGCGGTGCCCGCACTCGGCGCGCTGGCCACCATCCCCACCGGGATGCCGAGCCACGTGGCCGCCGCGCTGCCGACCGCCGGCATGACCGCGCTCGGCGCGATCGAGCACACACAGGCGCCCGAGGGCGGCACGCGGTGTACTGCTGTCGACCGCTTCAGACCGTGCTACAGATCGGCTGAGCCAGGACCCGGACCGACCCGGACCAGGACCCGGATCGACGACGACCGACCGGGACCAGGACCCGGACAACGACACCGGGCGCTCACCGAAGCCGATGACCACGGCCGGTGGGGCCGTCAGTCCCGCGCCGCAGGGGCCGCCGCGTTCGTGAGTTCGGGGATGGTGCGGGCCTTGATGATGCCTTCGACGCCGTGCAGGAAGGTGTCGGAGATGAGCTTCGGGTCGAAGAGGCAGCCGGCGGCCATGGCGCCGTCGCGCAGCATGACGAAGTGACGGCCGGCGGCGTCGGCCGTCGCCTCGCCGGTCCGGGCCAGCAGTTCGGTGACGGTGTCGAGGAACCACTGCCGGTGGGCGAGGACGGCCTGGTGGATCGGGTGGGCGGGGTCGGAGTATTCGGCGGCCGCGTTGAGGAAGGCGCAGCCGCGGAATCCGGTGGACTGGATGCCGTCGGTGATCACCTTGGCCACGGCCCGTACCTGGTCGGTCGGCGACGTACTGCTCGCCCGAGCGGCCTCGACCTGCCCCCGCATGGCCCGGTCGGCCTGGTCGAGGTAGGCCAGGACGAGGTCTTCCTTGCTCGCGAAGTGCCGGTAGAGGGTGGCCCGGGTCACCTTCGCCTCGGCGACGATCCGGTCGATGCCGACGGAGTGGATGCCCTCGGCGTAGAAGATCCGGGTTGCCGTGTTCAGCAGCCGCGTCCGCGCCTCGGACACGGTGCCGCCTTCAGTGCTCCGACTCATGCCCGCCACTTTACCAAACGGTAGAACGTTCAGTCTTGGCGGCGTCTCCGCAGCGGGCGGTGGGGCACCGCCTGCGGGCGGCTTCAAGCGGCGCCCGGCGTCGTCCCGGGGGCGGTACCCGCGCACCTCCCCCAGGCCGTACGGCCGGCGGCGATGCGGCCGGTGACCGTGGACACGATGTGCATGACGTGCGAGTACCGCTGTCCTCGACGGCCTGCCGGAAGTCGGGGCCGCCCCACCGCGCGGTGTACTCGGACAGTTCGGAGCGCGGCAGCGCGGCGGGCGGCTGCGCGACCGGCCGGGGAGAGGGCTGACGGTCTCCGGGCCGCGGCACGGCTGTGTCCTCCCTGCCGAACGGATGACCTGGGGCGTGCCCCCGGCCTCGAGGGTGCCGTCGGAGGCCGCTGATGGGGGTGGGTGTGACCTCCGCCTGGCCGGGCGCAATGCCCGGTCGTTCGCGGCGGCAGGTCTGCATGACGTGGATGCGCGAGAACGGCCCCGAGTCCCATTGATGCCCTGCCGCTGGCCGTCCCCCGCGACGTGGGCTGCCAGGGTGTCTACCTGGCGGCGGGCCCGCCGGAGGGCGTGGTGGCATTCCGGTCCATGTGGGTAGCGCTTCAGGCGGACGGGCGCTTGGCGCGGGCGGTGAGGCGTTCCCAGTTGCGGTGGCCGATGTCGGCCTTCTGCTCGTCGGTGAAGGGCGAGTTCTCCAGGAAGGAGCGGGCTTCGCCGTTGCTGGTGTCGACGTAGGGGAAGCCGCCCGGGCGGAAGCCGTAGGTGAAGGGGTAGTCGGTGGAGTACAACATCCGGTCGGTTCCCATCACTTCGGCGGTCCAGCGCAGGTAGCGGGGGCTGTTGGTGCCGCTGCCCGCGACCCAGAAGTTCTGCTTGAAGTAGTCGGCGAGGGGCTGGCGCAGGCGGCCTGCCTCGCCGAAAAAGCCGGTGTGGTCGAGGTAGAACATCACGACCTCGCCCCAGTGCCCGGCGATCACCTGTAGGTCGGGGAACCGGTCGAAGACCCCCGAGAAGATCATGCGGAGGTACTGGACACCGAGGTCGTAGTACCAGCCGAGGCCGGCTCCGGCCAGCACCGGGCCCATGGGGGCCGGAAGGTTGGAGTAGTAGGCGTCGATGACGGGCTGAGCCGGCGTTTGCGGGTGGAAGTGCAGCGGCACGGCGAGGCGCTCGGCCATCGCGTACAGCTCGTCGTTGTCCGGGTGGTCAGCCAGCTTGTCCCCGGTGCGGCCGTAGAGCATGGCGCCGGGGAAGCCCAGCTCGACCACCACGCGCTCCAACTCCGCCGCGGCCGCGGCCGGTGACTGGGTGGGGATCGCGGCGAACGCCTGGAAGCGGTCGGGTCGGGAAGCGACGATCTCGGCGAGCTGGTCGTTGGCCTCGCGGGCCACCGCGACGGCGTCGGTCTTCGGCAGGTCCTGCACGCCCGGAGACGACAGGGACAGCACGGCGACGTCGATGCCCTGATCGTCCATGTGGGCCAGCCGCTGTTCACCGACCACGTGCAGATTCTTTGCAACCGGACTGTCCCCGAAGCCGCGCGCGGGGATCCGGGGCGACCCCACCCGCTCGTACGCCTCGTAGACAGCCGGCACGACGACGGTTTCTTCCACTCCGACAATGCGCAAACGGTCGAGCATGACGGTTCTCCTCACACTGTGTTTCCGGCAGAACCATTCAGACGTTACCATCGATACTGGCGACGAAATCAAATTTCCGATAACAGTGATACTACTGTGAATGTGATAGCGCTGGCTCTGGCCTGGCTCTGGCCTGGCCTGGCCGCATGGCCCATGGACCTCGGGCAGGCGAAGTTGTCCGCCTGGTCACGGTCGGCGCACCGCAGTCGGGGTTCATGGAAGGTGCCGTCGCGGAGCATCGCGAAGAGCACGTTGATCCGTTGTCGGGCCGGCACCGCCGAGCCGACCGTGCTGGGTGGGCTTCGAGCAGGACTTCGCGGCCGAGGACCTCGGCGGTCAGTTCCAGCGAGCGCGGAGTGTGCGGCATGGTGCGGGCTGCGTCGGCGATCACAGCGTTCGGGAGGGCGTCCAGAAAATGGTTGTTGACCTGCTGGTATGCCACGTTCCTCGTGTGCGACATGCCTGATGACGCATCATGTGGAGTGCGTGGCGATCCTGAAACCAGCCGCGAGGGTGCCGGGAATCCCGGTCTCCCCATGACTTGGCTTCGGGTCGGCAAGGTCCAGAAACCTGGTACGTCTTCGCAGCTGTGTCGCTACTCGTGGATGACACGGACGGCGGGGTCCCGGCCTCGGTGTTGTGCGTAGGTCCATGGCCGCCCGGGCGGGCCGGGGCGCGGCTCGGTCGACGCCCTGGCGGTCACCTGCGCACCGGCAACCCGCACAGAGTGCAACGTGAGCGGCCGCATCCGGCTCCCGGCGCCACCGGCCAGGACCACCGCTGACGCCTCTCGATTCCTCGCCGACGGTGCCCCGTTGTGCCCGCACAACTCTTGACTTCCGTTCACCTCGGTGTGAACACTGGTCGTCATCTAGTTTGACAACGTTGTCACGCGCGCTGAGCCGGTGTTCCTGGGGGGGCTCTCATGTCATCACGCATGTATCGAAGAAAGTGGCGCCACGGTCGTTCCGGATGGACGATCGGCCTCCTCGGTCTGGCACTCCTGGCCGGTCCCGCGGTCGGTGGCGCGAACGCCGCCGCGCACCCGCCGGGCAAACCGGCCAAGCCGGCCGCCGACTGGCACAGTTCGTTCGAGACGAACGATCCGCAGCCGGACGGCAGACCGGCCACCGGACCGGACGGCGAGCCCGACGTCTTCGGCGTGGTCCAGCCCGGCTCCGGCGAGCGCGGACTGCGCACCGTCGTGGACGACGGACCGGACCGGACCTACGCCGCGAAGGCCGACGTGGGTTTCACCGGTCTCCACGCGCTCCACTACTCGGCGCGCCACGAGGCCGACGGCGCCGCCCACGCCACCACGGTCGTGGCCGACGTCAACGTGCGGGTCGGCCCGCACACCGAGTTGTCGTACCTGCTCTTCCCCGACTTCGACGAGAAGAAGGCCGACTACGCGAGCACCTATGCCGCCGTCGACCTGGAGTTCACGGACGGCTCGCGGCTCAGCGGCCTGAACGCCCGCGACCGATACGGCGACCGGTTGGCCGCCCGCGCCCAGGGGGACGCCAAGACCGTCCTCCCCTTGCAGTGGAACCGCCGTGCGGCGGACCTCGGCCACGTCGCGAAGGGCCGTACCGTCGACCGGATCCTGCTCACCTACGACGGTCCGAAGGGCCCGTCGGACGTCGGCGGCTGGATCGACGACATATCCCTCGACGGCCACCCGAGCACGCCCCACCGCACCTCCCCGGCCGACTGGGTCGTCACCACCCGCGGAACCCAGTCCAGTGGTGACTACTCGCGCGGCAACAACTTCCCCGCCACGGCGGTCCCGAACGGCTTCAACTTCTGGACGCCGGAGACCGACGCCGGCTCCCTGGGCACCCTCTACAGCTACAACCAGCAGAACAACGCCCAGAACCTGCCGGAGATCCAGGCGTTCGCCGCCAGCCACGAGACCAGCATCTGGATGGGCGACCGGCAGACGTTCCAGGTCATGCCCTCCACCGCCGAGGGAGCCCCGGACCCCGGCCGCGAGGCCCGCGCGCTGGCGTTCCGGCACGAGGACGAGACGGCGCTTCCGTACCACTACGGCGTCACCTTCACCAACGGTCTGCGCGCCGACATGGCACCGACCGACCACGCGGCCGTCCTCCGCTTCACCTTCCCGGATCACGGCGGACGGAAGCTCGTCTTCGACAACGTCGACGACCGCGCCGGTCTCACGATCGACGCCAAGTCCGGCACCGTGTCCGGCTGGTCCGAGACCCGTACCATCTCCGCGGGCATGAGCCGTATGTACATGTACGGCACCTTCGACAAGTCCGTGACGGGCAGCGGCATGCTGACCCAGGGCAACCGGCCCTCGACCGGCTATGTGTCCTTCGACGGAGACTCGGGCAGGAACGGCGACACCGTCACCCTGCGCATCGCCACCTCCCTCATCGGCGTCGACCAGGCCAGGAAGAACCTGGAACTGGAGATCGGTGCCAAGGACACCCTGGAGAAGGTCGCCGCGCGGGCCAAGGCGGCCTGGAACGCACGGCTCGGCGTCGTCGAGGTCAAGGGCGGCTCGGACGACGAGCTCACCACGCTCTACTCGAACCTGTACCGGATGAACCTCTACCCGAACTCGGCGTACGAGAACACCGGTACGGCGTCCAGGCCGGAGTACCGGCACGCCGTGCAGTCCTCGGGCTCCTGGACTCCTCCGGCAAGCAGCCCCACGCGGACCGGTGCCGAGATCGCCGACGGCAAGGTCTTCGTCAACACCGGTTTCTGGGACACCTTCCGGACCGCATGGCCCGCGTACTCCCTGCTGTGGCCGCGGACGGCCGGCGAGTTGGCGGACGGCTTCGTGCAGCAGTACCGCGACGGCGGCTGGATATCCCCCTGGTCCTCGCCCGGCTACGCCCGCGTGATGACCGGCACCAACTCCGACGCGGCCCTCGCCGACGCCTACACCAAGGGCGTTCCGGGGATCGATGCCGAGGACACGTACGACGCGGCCCTGAAGAACGCCACCGTCCGTCCCCCGGACAGCAGCGTCGGCCGGGACGGCCTGGAGCGCTCGACGTTCCTCGGCTACGTCCCCAACGACGTCTCCGCTGGCTACTCCTGGTCCATCGACGGCTACGTCAACGACTCCGCGATCGCCGCGATGGCCGAGAAGAGGGCGCGGCAGCCCGGTACATCGGCCAAGGACCGCCGGCGCCTGAGCGAGGAGGCGGAGTACTTCCGCGACCGCTCCGCCGGCTACGCCGACCTCTACGATCCCGCCACCGGGTTCTTCCAGGGCAGGTCGGCGGACGGCACCAGCACCACCTCCGCCGACCGCTACGACCCGAAGGTCTGGGGCAACAGCCACGACTACACCGAGGCCGACGGCTGGACCGAGGCGTTCCCGGCCCCCGAGGACGGTGAAGGCCTGGCCGGGCTGTACGGCGGCCGCAAGGCGCTCGCCGACAAGCTGGACGCGTACTTCGCCACCCCGGAGAAGGCCGACCTGCCGGGGACGTACGGCAGTGCCATCCACGAGATGCGCGAGACGCGGGACCTGAGGCTGGGTCAGTGGAGCATCCCCAACCAGGTCTCGTACCACATCCCGTACATGTACGACTACACCCAACAGCCGTACAAGGCGCAGAAGACGGTCCGCGAGGCGTTGGACCGCGGCTGGCTCGGCTCCGACATCGGGCAGGGCTACCCCGGCGACGAGGACAACGGCGCCACTTCCTCCTGGTGGGTCCTCAGCTCGCTGGGCCTGTACCCGTTGCAGACGTCGAGCGGTGACTACGTCATCGGCTCCCCGCTGTTCGAGAGGGCGACCCTGCATCTGCCCGGCGGCGACGTGGTGATCGACGCCCCGAACACCAGCAAGGGCGACATCTACGTGCGGAACCTGACCGTCGACGGCAAGCGCCACACCTCCACGGCGATCTCGCACAAGGAGCTGGCGAACGGCGCCCACCTGCGCTTCACCATGGGCGCGAAGCCGTCCTCGTGGGGCACCGGCAGATACGACGTGCCCCTCTCGCCGACGAAGACCGGACAGGTTCCGCGTCCGCTGCACGACGTGACGGGCAAGGACCGGGGTTACGCGTCGTCCGCCTCCGGCCAGGACATGGCCCCGCTCTTCGACAACACCTCCAAGACGTCCCTGTCTCTGACCGGCACCGACCCCGAGGTCGCCTACCAGGTCAACGGGGGCGGCAGGACCGAGGTGACGTACTACACGCTCACCTCCTCCGACGGCGCCCCCGACCAGGACCCGGGAACCTGGGTACTGGAAGGGTCCGACGACGGTGAGCACTGGAAAACGCTGGACCGCCGCAGCGGGGAGCGGTTCCGCTGGCGCGGCCAGACCCGGCCCTTCCGGATCGCGCACCCGGCGAGCACGGAGCGGTACCGGCTGCGGTTCACCAGCGCCGACGAGCAGCAGAAGATATCGCTGGCCGAGGTGGAGCTGCTGACCAAGGACACCATTCCCACCGCGCCGGTGAAGGTGAGCGTCGCCGACGTGGCCCTGCGCCCGGGAACGACGGCGTCCGTCGAGGCCGAGCTGACCAACGCCGGTGACAGCACGCTCTCGCCGGACCTGGCGGTCGCCCTGCCCGCCGGCTGGACCGCCGACCCCGCCCACACCCGGGTCGAGAACCTCGCCCCGGGCACGGCTAAGACGGTCACCCTCGCGGTCACCGCAGCCGCCGACGCCACCCCCGGCACCCAGCACATCGGGGTGACCGCGAGCTGGACGGGCTGGACGGTGAGCGGCCAGGGCAACGCCCAGGTGGTCGGTGATGTCACCGAGATCGAACCGAACACCGACTCCGAACACGACGTCCTCGTCGCGGACGACGGCTCGCAGACCACCGGTGACGGCGCCGGCGGCTGGGCCCGCTACACCGACAACGACACGTCGTTCACGTACCGTTTGCCCGTTCCCGCGGGCAGCCGGGGCAAGGTGACACTCGACATCGCCAACCAGTTCCAGGTCGAGGCGTCCACGGACGGCACACACTGGACCACCGTCCTGCGTGAGCCCGACCCCGTGATGTTCCAGTCCAACCGCGACCGGCGCACGCTGGACATCGCCGACCTGCGCCGGCAGGCGGGCGGCGACGGCAGCGGCCTGTCCTTGCGTTTCTCCGACAGCCGTCCCGAGGACGGCTGGGGCGGCTGGCTGGCCGGCGTCCGCGTGGAGACCGCCGGCTGACCGCACCAGTGGGCGGGTGGCTCACCGGCACGGTGAGCCACCCGCCCCCCACCACAGTGCCCGGCGGCCCACGCCACACCGGCTGTCGGTCATTCCCCCTTCTTCCCTTCTCCTCACCCGCAGCGAACCACAGCGAACCACATCAAGGAGTAGCCCATGCGCGACGACCACACAGGCGCCGCCGCCTCCGACACGCACCAGTCGCGCCGGACGTTCCTCACCGCATCGGCCACCGTGCTCGCGAGCGTGAGCCTCGTCGGCGCGCTGCCCGACCGGGCCGCCGCCGCGCCCGCGGCCGCGGCCCCCGCGACGGAGGGCAAGGCGGCCGGTGCCGACCTCGCACTCTACCGCCCCGTCGAGGTCTCCTCGACCGCGTACGCGCCCACACCCGCCGGCTTCGTCACCGACCGCCTGGGGCGGGCCGGTGTCACCGGCAGCGGGTGGCGGGCCGCCGGCACCGACGACCCCCAGTGGGTCGCCGTCGACCTGGAAGGCGACTGCCGTGTCACCTCCGTGGTTCTCGTCTTCGAGGCCACCGAGGGCGACACCGTGTACGCGCCGCACAGCGGCGACAATCCCCGCGCGGGCACCACCGGCTGGGAGGTGCTGTCCAGCTACGCCACGCACTTCCGCATCGAGGCCTCCCGGGACGGCAAGGCCTGGCAGAAGGTGTACGAAGGCTCCACCGACAAGGGCGGCACGGTCGAGATCACCCTTGACGAGCCGGTGACCGCCCGCTGGATCCGTATGGTCGGCACCGGACTGTCCAACGACAACCCGCTCGGCCTCAACGGCCTCCAGGTGTACGGCACCGCTCCGGGCAGACGGCCGAAGGCGACGGGCTGGACCGAGTGGACCAGCGGCGCCCGCCCGGCCCCGGCGCTGAAGGTCGCGGCGGACGGCACGGTGCCGCTGGAGTCGGGGTGGAACGTCACGCTGGAGGAGTTCGCCGGCACCGACGACGGGGCCCGGCTGTCCGCGTCCGGCATCGACACCTCCCGCTGGCTGCGCGCCCAGGTGCCGGGCACGATCCTCGCCTCCCTCGTCGCCGAGGGACACCTGCCCGACCCGGTGAAGGGCATGAACAACCTGCACATCCCCGAGGCGCTCGGCAAGGCGTCCTGGTGGTACCGGCGCTCCTTCTCCGTCCCGCACGGGCTCACCTCCCACGGCCGGCACCGCGTCTGGCTCGAACTGGACGGCATCAATCACAAGGCGGAGATCTGGCTCGACGGCACCAAGGTGGGCGAGCTGGACCATCCCACCGCCCGCGGCGCGTTCGACGTGACCGACAAGCTCTCCGCCAGGGGCGAGCACGTCCTGGCCGTGCGCATCGACCCGATGCCCTATCCCGGCAGCCCGGGCGACCGGGGCTCCAACGGCGTGTCCTACGCCGACGCCGGCTCGGACACGATGATGCGCAACGGCCCGACCTACCTGGCGGTGACCGGCTGGGACTGGATGCCTGCCGTGCGCGACCGGGTGATGGGCATCTGGAACCACGTCCGGCTGCGCGCGACCGGCGACGCCGTCGTCGCCGACCCGGCCGTGAACACGGTGCTGCCCGGCCTGCCGGACCGCTCCCGGGCCGAGGTCACCCTCACCGTGCCCGTGCGCAACGCGGCCGCGTCGGCCCGGACCGTGACGGTCAAGGCCCGGCTCGGTGGCGTGCGGGTCAGCAAGGACGTGCGGGTCGACGGCGGCGCGAGCACCGACGTGGTCTTCGCGCCGAAGGACTTCCCCGCCCTGCGGCTGAAGAACCCCGAGCTGTGGTGGCCCAACGGCTACGGCGATCCCACCCTGCACGACCTGGAGGTCACCGCCTCGGTCGGCCGGACGGAGAGCGACGGGCGCACCGTCCGGGTCGGCCTGCGCCAGTACGACTACTTCTCCGAGAACCCGGTCGCCTTCGAGCCCGGCTCCAACCGCTTCGAGCAGAAGGTGGACATCGGCCGGCAGCACGCCCGCTGGGTCCGGATCCTCGCCGGCCGCCGGGCCACCGGCTATGGCGCCTCCCTGTGGCAGCTGTCCGTCCTCGACAGTGACAAGCCGGACACCGACCTCGCGCTGCACGCTCCCGCGTCGGCCTCCTCCACCGACAACGCGGCCAATACCGCCGCGGCGGCCGTCGACGGCGATCCGAACACCCGCTGGTCCTCGAACTACTCCGACAACCAGTGGATCCGCGTCGACCTCGGCGAGGCCAAGGACTTCGACCGGATCACCCTGGTGTGGGAGACGGCGTACGCGCTGACCTTCACCGTTCAGGTCTCCGACGACGGGGAGAAGTGGACGGACGCGAAGGCGGTGGACAACCAGCCGGTCCAGCTCCAGATCAGCGTCAACGGCGTGAAGGTGATGTGCCGGGGCGGCAACTGGGGCTGGGACGAACTCCTGCGCCGCATGGGCGACGGACGCATGGAGGCCGTCGTCGGGATGCACCGCGACATGAACTTCACGATGATCCGCAACTGGATCGGCAGCAGCAACCGCGAGGAGTTCTACGCCCGCTGCGACGAGAACGGGCTGCTGGTGTGGAACGACTTCTGGAACGCCTGGTTCCTGGACCCGCCGAACCACGCCCTCTACCTCGACCAGGTGCGCGACACCATCCGCCGCTACCGCTCGCACCCGTCCATCGTCGTGTGGTGCGGAGCCAACGAGGGCACCCCGTCGGGCGAGATCGACCAGGGCTCCCGGACCGCCGTGGCCGAGGAGCACCCCGGCGTGACCTACCTCAGCAACTCGGCGGCCGGCATCGCCAGCGGCAGCGGTCCCTACGCCTGGGTCGACCCCAAGCGGTACTTCTCTCCCGACCTCTACGCGCACGGAACCTTCGGTTTCCACACCGAGATCGGCATCCCGACGGTCTCCGTCGCCGAGAGCATGCGCCATCTCGTCGACGGTGAGAAGGAGTGGCCCATCGGCCTGGTGTGGAACCACCACGACTGGCTGGAGCGCGGCGGCCAGAATCCGCAGAGCTACAAGGCGGCCATCGACGAGCGCCTGGGTGCGTCCTCCTCCCTGGAGGAGTTCTGCGCCAAGGCGCAATTCGTCAACTACGAGTCCATGCGGGCCATCTTCGAGGCATGGAACGCCAACCTGTGGAAGGACGCGAGCGGACTGCTGCTGTGGATGTCCAACCCGGCCTGGCACAGCACCGTGTGGCAGACCTACGACTACGACCTGGACGTCAACGGCAGTTACTACGGATCGCGTTCGGGCTGCGAGGCGCATCACGTGCAGGCCGACCCGCGGGACTGGAAGGTCATCGCGGTCAACCACACGCCCGAGACGCTGCGCCACGCGGTGGTCGAGGCCGAGCTCCTGGACCTGTCCGGGAAGCGGCTGGCCGCCCCCCAGCGGCAGACGGTCGACCTTCCCGCCTCCTCGACGGCACCGGCCTTCACGGTGACCGAACCCGACGGCGACCACCCCCTGCACCTGCTGCGGCTGCGCCTGACCCGCGCCGACGGCCGGACGCTGTCGGAGAACACGTACTGGCGCTACGACCAGCCCAAGGACATGCAGGCGCTCAACGGCCTGTCCGGGGCCAGGCTCGAGGTGTCGCGGGGCCGGACCACGCGGCACGCCGGGCACGCCTCCGTCACCGTGACGGTACGCAACAAGGGCCGTGCCGTGGCGCCGATGGTCCGGCTGTCGCTGCGCGACCGCCACACGGGCCACCGGGTGCTGCCCGCGCGCTACTCCGACAACTACGTGTGGCTGCTGCCCGGTGAGGAGCGCGAGGTGGTGATCTCCTGTCCGCTCGACGCCCGGCACACGGGCGACCTGGCGGTGACGGCACAGGGGTACGGCACGTCACTGGTGTCGAGCCACTGACGAGAGGCACCAGCCCGCCGGCCGCCGGGAAACCCCGGCGGCCGGTGGCCGACGTCGACGGCGGCCGTCCGGAGCGGCGCGGTCACCCGGGCGGCGCGGGCGCCGCAGGGCTGCTCGACGACAGGACAGGACAGGACAGGGCAGGGCAGGGGAGGGGAGAACGTTCGGTCTTGACAGGTGAGGGGTGATCCGTGATGCTGAGTCAAGACAGAACGTTCAGTATCGCTACGGGCGGCGCGGCTCCACGTACGCGCCTTCCCGCAGCGGGAGTCGACGGCGCCGCCGTCGGCCGAGCGTCCTGTCCTCCCTCCGTCACAGCCCGAAAGGATCATCGTGACCCCCTTGGACGTGCCGGCCGCCGGCTCCGCCGCGGCCGTCGGCAGCTTCGCGCCGGCCCTGCGCCGGCTCTACCTCGTGCGGTTCGGCTTCGCCGTCGTCTGGGCGGCCCTGCTGTTCGCCGACCAGTCGCACCTCGGCGCCCTCGGCATCACCCTGCTCGTTCTCTACCCCCTGTTCGACGTCGCCGCGGCGATCGTCGACGCCCGCTCGTCCGGCGCCACCGGAACGCTCCGCGGCTTGCAGACGAACATCGCGATCAGCACCGTCGCCGCGGCCGGCCTCGCCGTCGCCGGTGCCTCGGGGGTGCCCGCGGTCCTGCGCGTCTGGGGCGCCTGGGCCGTCGTCTCCGGAGCCGTCCAGCTGTTCGTCGGTCTCGGCCGCCGCAAGCGCCGGATGAGCGGCCAGTGGCCGATGATGCTCAGCGGCGGCATCTCCGTGCTGGCCGGGACACAGTTCTTCCTGGGCGCCTCCGCCTCGGATCCGGAGCTGACCAACCTGGCTGGCTACGCCGTCCTCGGCGGCATCTTCTTCCTCGTCTCGGCGCTGCGCCTCGGCCGCGTCCGCCAGGCGGACTGACATGGGCGGCGCATCGCCCGACCTCCGGGCCGGGACGCGCCCGGCCGGCCGCATCGGGCGGATCGCGCGAGGCGCGCTGGTCGGTCTCCTGGCCGGCGGCGCCGGCCTGGCGATCGGTGAACTGGTCGCGGTGGCCACGGGAGAGGCGTCCGCGCCGGTGACGGCGGCCGGGAACTGGGCCATCAGCATCACGCCCACCTGGCTCGAGCAGGTCGCGATCCGCACCTTCGGCAGCAACGACAAGACGGTGCTGCTGACCGGCGTCTACACGACGATCGGCATGGGGGCGGCCGCCATCGGCGTGCTCGCCCGCGCCCGGCCGGCTCTCGCGAGCCTGCTGACCGCCGCGTTCGGCGTCGTCGGCGCGATCGCCGCCGTCACCCGGCCGACGGCGGGCACCGACTGGCTGTTCCCCTCACTGTCCGCCGGAATCGCCGCGGCGCTGGTGCTGTGGCGGCTGACCGTCCTGTCGCTCAAGGAGTCGCAGCCGTCCGCGGAGTCGGGCGAGAGGCGCCGCTTCGTGATCGGCGCACTCGGTACGACGGCGGGCGCGCTGGTGGCCGGATACGGCGGCGAGAAGTGGATCGCGCGGCGTTACGACGTCGCGAAGGCGCGCGCGAAGGTGGTACTGCCCACGCCGGCCACCGCGCTGCCCGAACCGCCCGCCTCGGCACACGCGAAGGTCCGCGGCCTCGGTCCGTTCTTCACCCCGACCTCGGAGTTCTACCGGGTGGACACGGCACTCGTCGTCCCGCGTGTGGACCCGGGGGACTGGAAGCTGAAGATCCACGGCATGGTGGACCGCCCGTTCGAGATCACCTTCGACGAACTGCTCTCCTACCGGTTCGAAGAACACGACATGACCCTGACCTGCGTGTCGAACCCGGTCGGCGGACCGTACGTCGGCAACGCGCGCTGGCTCGGCACGCCCCTGGCACCCCTGCTGCGCCGTGCCGGTGTCCACCGCGGGGCGGACATGATCCTGTCCACCTCCGCCGACGGGATGACGATCGGCTCGCCGGTCGAAGCGGTGCTCGACGGCCGGCAGGCGATGCTGGCGATCGCGATGAACGGCGAGGCGCTGCCGACCCGGCACGGCTTCCCGTGCCGGATGCTGATCCCCGGTCTGTACGGATACGTGTCGGCCACCAAGTGGCTGACCGATCTGAACCTCACCACCTTCGCCGCCTCCGACGCGTACTGGACACCGCGCGGCTACTCGCCGCAGGCCCCGGTCAAGACCGCGTCCCGGATCGACGTGCCGCGGAGCGAGGCGACGGTCCCGGCCGGGACCGTGACGCTCGCCGGCACGGCCTGGGCCACCCACCGCGGCGTCGCCGCCGTGGAGGTGCAGATCGACGACGGACCCTGGCGAGAGGCGACGCTGACGGCGGCGGACACCCCGGACACCTGGCGGCAGTGGTCGTACGAGTGGACGAACGCGCCGAAGGGCTCGCACAAGGTCAGGGTGCGCGCGACCGACGCCACTGGCGCCGTGCAGACCTCCGCCGTCCAGGGCGTGGTGCCGAACGGCGCCACCGGCCACCACACCCTCACCGTCAAGGTCTCCTGACGGCAGCGACCGGCGGCGTGCCTCCGCATCCGCGAGCCGGTCCACCTCACCACCACACCTCGCACCACGGCACATGCCGCGTTGCACTCATACACAAGGACGGTCATGCTCCGTACGACTTCACTGCGCACGCTCGGCCTCGGCCTCTCCCTCGCCGCCCTGGCGACATTCGCGGCAGCATGCGGTGACTCCTCCGACGACTCGTCGTCCACCGGTTCGAAGACGGCGTCCACGGCGCCGGACTCGGCGGACGCGGACGCGGGCGCGAAGTCGGACCCGGGAGCCAAGCTGGTCCTGAAGACCGCGAAGGGCAGCGCCGGCATCTGGCTCACCGACACGGCCGGGCGCACGCTGTACCTGAACACCGACGACAAGAAGACGGCGTCCCACTGCTACGACGCGTGCGCCAAGAAGTGGCCGCCGCTCACGACGACCAAGCCGGTGACCGTGACCGGCAAGTACACCGTGCCGGGCAACCTGGGCACCATCGAGCGGACCGACGGCACGAAGCAGGTCACCTACGGAGGCCATCCGCTGTACTACTACACGGGCGACACCGAGCCCCACCAGATCAAGGGTCAGGGCGTCGACAACAAGTGGTTCCTCATCGGACCGATCGCCAACATCATGAACGGCTCCAAGCCGTAACAACCGCCCGTGTGCGCAGGGACGTTCCTCCGGGCCCGCTGGTGAACCCCATCAGCGGGCCCATGGCGCGGACGGTGGGGTGCTCACCCCTGTTCCGCCTGAGGAGTGAGGTGTGCCGGGCGCGGACGGGCCGGTGGGCCGCCCGGCGGGCTCCTTTCACATCTCGAATTTCTGAATGCCAGCACCAGTAGCTGTTGGATTTCTGGATCAGTGATTTCTAGAGTGAGCGGGCGACGTCGCACGGCACCGTCTCCGCGCGAAGACGTCCAGGAGAACACGCACAGGGATGTCCAGGAGGAGAAGACCATGCGACAGCGCACCATCGGTGAGCGGACCGTCTCCGCGATCGGCCTCGGCGGGATGCCGATGTCGATCGAGGGCCGCCCGGACGCACAGCGTTCGGTCGCCACGATCCACGCCGCGCTCGACGCCGGCGTCACCCTGATCGACACGGCCGACGCCTACCACCGCGACGCGCACGAGGTCGGCCACAACGAGGAGCTCATCGCCCGGGCGCTGCGCGAGTACGGCGCGGGCGCCGCCGACGTGCTCGTGGCGACGAAGGGCGGGCACCTGCGTCCCGGCGACGGTTCGTGGACGCGCAACGGGGACCCGCAGTACCTCAAGCGCGCGGCGAAGGAGTCCGCCCGCCGGCTCGGCGTCGACGCGATCGGCCTCTACCAGTTCCACCGTCCCGACCCCGCCGTGCCCTACGCCGACTCCGTCGGTGCGCTCCGCGAGCTGCTGGAGGAGGGCGTGATCCTTATGGCCGGCATCTCCAACGCCGACGTCGCCCAGATCGACGTGGCCCGCGAGGTGCTCGGCGGCCGGCTCGTGTCGGTGCAGAACCAGTTCTCGCCCGCGTTCCGCTCCAGCATGCAGGAGCTCGAGCACTGCGCCGACCTCGGTATCGCGTTCCTGCCGTGGAGCCCGCTGGGCGGCATCGGCAACGCGAAGGACCTCGCGGAGCGCCACGGAGCGTTCCAGCAGGTCGCCGACGAGACCGGCGCGAGCGTCCACCGGGTCGCCCTCGCGTGGGAGCTCGCGCTCGCACCCGTCGTCATCCCGATCCCCGGTGCCTCGCGCCCCGAGAGCATCCGTGACTCCGCCGCCGCGGCCGACCTCCAGCTCACGGCCGACCAGATCGCACGCCTGTCCGCCTGACGCGTCCACGCCGCACACCTCCAGGCCACACACCTCCAGGCCCTACCGAAAGAGCCATATGAAGACCTTCACCCTGCCCGGCACCGACATGGTGGTCCCGAACGTCGTCCTCGGTCTGATGCGCATCCAGGAGATGAGCGACGAGGCGGTGCGCACGCTCGTGCACACCGCGCGCGACGCCGGCATCACCTTCCTCGACCACGCGGACGTGTACGGCTCGGACACGCACGGCTGCGAGCGCCGGTTCGCGGAAGCGCTGGGGCTCAGCTCCTCGGAGCGTGAGCAGTTCGTCATCCAGTCCAAGGCCGGCATCGTGCGGGACGGCCCGTACTTCGACTTCTCCCACGAGCACATCGTGCGGTCGGTGAACGGCTCGCTCGAAGCCCTCGGCACCGACTACCTCGACATCCTGCTGCTGCACCGCCCCGACGCGCTCGTCGAGCCGGAGGAGGTGGCCCGGGCCTTCGACGAGCTGTCGGCGGCGGGCAAGGTGCGTGCCTTCGGTGTCTCCAACCAGACGCCCCGGCAGCTCGACCTGCTGCGCAAGTACGTCAGGCAGCCGATCGTCGCCAACCAGTTGCAGCTGTCGATCACCCACGCGCCGATGATCGCGCAGGGCGTCGCCGCGAACATGCAGGGCCTGGACCAGTCCATCGTGCGTGACGACGGAATCGTCGACTACTGCCGCCTGCACGACATCACCATCCAGGCATGGTCGCCCTTCCAGGCCGGGTTCTTCGACGGCCCGTTCATCGGCTCCGAGCGCCACCCCGAGCTGAACGCGGTGATCGACCGGCTGAGCGCGAAGTACGGTGTGCCGGCCGAGGCGATCGCGGTCGCCTGGATCACGCGCCACCCCGCGCGGATGCAGGTGGTGCTGGGCACCACCACACCGGAGCGGGTCCAGGCCGCCGCGCTCGGCTCGGACCTCCCGCTCACCCGCTCCGAGTGGTACGAACTGTTCCGCGCCGCCGGCTACACGGTGCCGTAACCGTCGTCCACTCCCGGGACGGTCCGCGCGGCCGATGGCTGCCGGATGCCGCCCCCGGCCCGTGGTCCGGGCCGGGGGCGGGTGCGCGGTGCCGTGCCACCGGGGCCGGGGCGTTCGTCCCCTCAGGCCGCCATCAGCGCCGCCAGGGCTCGGTCCATGGCGGCGTTCAGCTCTTCCGGAGCCAGGGGCAGCCGCGACTTGACGTCCCGGCTCCACTGGTCGGCGAGGACCTCGGCCGAGCCCGCCTCGACACCGTCGAGCGCCGCGTCGGCCAGGTCCGACGGGGCGATCTTGGCCACCGGCCAGCCCGCGGCCATGTCGGTGTCGGCCAGTCCGAGGTGCACCGCCGTGACGAGCGTGCCCTGTTCGGCCAGCTCCAGGCGGACGCCGTTGGTCATGGCCCAGGCGGCGGCCTTGGACAGGTGATAGGCAGTGGCACCCCTGCCCCCGAACCACGACATGGCGGAGAGGACGTTGACGATCGCGCCCCCGCCGTTCCCGGCGAGCGCCGGCGCGAACGCCCGGACCATCTCCAGCTGGCCGAACATGTTGGTCTCCAGCTCGTGCCGCACCGCGTCCGGCGGACCGGTCACCAGGTCGGCACCCGTACTGATCCCCGCGTTGTTGATCAGCAGTGAGACGTCGGGGGCGGCCTCGGCGGCCGCCTTCACGGATGCGGGGTCGGTGACGTCGAGGGGCAGTACCTCGACCCCGGGCAGGTCCACGGTCTCCGGCCGGCGGGCCGTCGCGTAGACCTTGCGGGCGCCCCGTTCGAGCAGACGCTGGGAAAAGGCGCGGCCCAGGCCGCGGTTGGCACCGGTGACAAGGGCGACGGAGTTGTTGATGTCCATGTCCGGTACGCTAAAAGCTGACGCTAACGTCAGAGGCAAGTGCCGACCGCCAGACCCAGGGTGAGAGGAATCACCATGTCTGTCACAGTGGACCCGACCGAGCGGCTGATCCGCATCGGCGAGGTGGCACGGGGCGCCGGCGTCTCGGTGCGCGCCGTGCGCTACTACGAGCAGCAGGGCCTGCTCACCGCGGAACGCAGCCCGTCGGGCCAGCGCCTGTACCGGCAGGACGCCATCCCCCTGGTCCACTTCTTCCAGCAGATGTACGCCGCCGGCCTGACCAGCCGACGGATCACCGAACTCCTTCCGTGCTGGGACTCCGGACACACCGACGCCGACCAACGAGCCATGCTGCGCGTCGAACGCGAGCGCATCCAGGCCAGGATCGAAGACCTCCAGGCCGCCCGGGACCGCCTCGACGAGGTCATCGCGATCACCGACACGCATCCGTAGCCGGCCCACCGGCCGGCCGGCGGGCTAGCGGAGCGGGGGTTCGATGCCCTGGTCCCCGGCGGGGCGCGGGCCGAGGATGCGCCGGTCGGCCTCGTCGATCCGTACGTCGTTGATGCTCGCCTCCCGTCGCGCCATCAGGCCCTCGGCGTCGAACTCCCACAGCTCGTTGCCGTAGCTGCGCCACCACTGTCCTGCCACGTCGTGCCACTCGTACTGGAACCGGACGGCGATACGGTTCTCGTGGTACGCCCACAGGCTCTTGCGCAGGGCGTAGTCGAGTTCGCGTTCCCACTTGCCGGTCAGGAACCGGACGATCTCCTCGCGGCCGGTCACGAACACCTCGCGGTTGCGCCAGACCGAATCGGGTGTGTAGGCCTGCGCGACGCGCTGCGGATCGCGCGTGTTCCACGCGTCCTCGGCCGCCCGCACCTTCAGCAGCGCGGTCTCCTCGGTGAACGGCGGGAACGGCGGACGGGGCTCGCTCATGTTTCCTCCTCCGGTTGAGAACGTGCGTTCTCGATGTGGTGCGGCTACCGTAGGGAACGAGCGTTCTCAACGTCAAGGAGGCTCCCCATGCCGGCGCCGCTCAGCGAGGAACAGAAGACCCGCGACCGGGACGGCCTGCTGGACGCCGCCGAGGCGCTCTTCTACGAGCGCGGCATCCAGGCGGTCGGCATGGACGCCGTCCGCGCCGCCGCGGGGATACCGCTGAAGCGGATCTACGGACTCTTCGCCACCAAGGAGGAACTCGTCGTCGCGGTGCTGCGGCGACGGGACCGCCGGTGGCGGGCGAGTCTGACCGAGTACGTGGAGCGCCACGAGGACCCGCGCGAGCGGTTGCTGTCGGTGTTCGACTGGCTCGAACGGTGGTTCGCCGAGCCCGGCTTCCGGGGCTGTGCCTGGATCAACGCCTACGGCGAACTCGGCACGGCCTCGCCCGCGGTCCTCGCCGAGGTGCGTGCGCACAAACGGGCCTTCCACGAGCAGATCACCGCATGGGTCGACGCCGCCGCGGACGTGCCGGCGGAGCCCGTGTGCCTGATGGCCGAAGGCGCGATCGTGACCGCCGCCATCACCGGGGACACGAAGGCCGCGCGCCCCGCCCGGGAGGCCGCCAGAACCCTCCTCGGCTGAACGTCCACACCGCCCGGCCGCCGGGCGACCACCGAGGCCGGTGCCCGCACCGCTCGCCGCCGTGCGGCCGCGGAGGCGCGCAGCACCCGGCCGGGGTGGTATGCGGGAGGATGGTGGGCATGGAGCAACTCGGTGCCACGCTGCGGGCGTGGCGGGACCGGCTGGACCCCGCGACGGTGGGGGTCGCACACGGCTCACCCCGCCGGGTCCCCGGTCTGCGACGCGCGGAACTGGCGACGCTGGCCGGCATCTCCGTCGAGTACGTGGTCCGGCTGGAGCAGGGCCGCGTGGCGACACCCTCGGCGCAGATCTGCTCGGCCCTCGCCCGTGCCCTGCACCTGTCCGACGAGGAGCACGCGCACCTCCTCCGCATGGCCGGTCACGCGGCGGATCCGAGCCGGGTCCCGCGCATGATCCCGGGGAGCCTGTACCGGATCGTGGACCAGCTCGCCGGCAACCCGCTGGCGGTCTACGACGCCACCTGGCAGCTGCTGCACTGGAACCCGCTGTTCGCGGCCACGTTCGGCGACCCCACGGTCCGCGGTGCGGGGGACCGCAACGTCCTGGTCTGGCAGTTCCTCGGCGAGCTGCCCCGCGTCCGGCAGACGGCGGCCGAGCGGGCGGCGTTCGAGGAGTCCCTCGTCGCCGACCTGCACGCGACGACGAGCCGGTACCCCGGCGATCCCGATCTCACGGCACTGGTGTCGAGGCTGAACCACAGCCCACGGTTCCGCGAGCTGTGGAACCGCCGGGCGGTGGGCGGCCACCAGAGCGCGCACAAACTCGTCCGGCACCCGGATGTCGGGGACATCGCCCTGAACTCCGACATCCTCAACACCCAGGACACCAACCTCCGGCTCGTGGTGTACACGCCGCAGCCGGGCACCGACGCCGCCGGCAAGCTCGAACTCCTCGCGACCCTGGGGGTCCAGAAGATGTCTCCTCAGCGCTGAGTGCTCCTCGGCGCTGAGCGCCCGTCCGCTGCCGCATCCGGTGGACCGGACCATGCCGCTGGGTGGTACGCGCCGTACCAGCAAGACCCGTAGCTCCCGCCGACGCTCCTCCGCGCCCAGCATGAAGTGCGTGAACAGCGCACGACCGTGCTGTCCGGACCAGGAGGAGCCCGCATGACCACCACCCTCATCACCGGGGCCAACAAGTCCCTCGGTTACGAAACCGCCCGTCGCCTCGTCGAGGCGGGACACACCGTCCTCCTCGGCGCCCGCGACCCCGAGCGCGGCCGGGCCGCCGCCGAGTCGCTCGGCGCCCGGTTCGTGCGGATCGACGTGACCGACGACGCCTCGGTCCGGGCGGCGGCCGAGGACGTCGCCGCGCACGAGGGAACGCTCGACGTCCTGGTCAACAACGCCGGTGTCCTCGGCACGGTCGGCCCCGTCGAGGACTACACCGCCGCCGACATCAGCGCCGTGCTCGACGTCAACGTCGTCGGACTCGTGCGCGTCACCCACGCCTTCCTCCCGCTGCTGCGCACGTCGTCCAACCCCGTCATCGTCAACGTCTCCAGCGGGATGGGCTCCTTCGGCATGACCCAGGACCCGGCGCGGGTCGAGTCGCGGTACGCCCTGCCCCTCTACTCCGCCTCGAAGGCCGCGGTCACGATGCTCACGACGCAGTACGCCAGGGAGTTGAAGGACGTGAAGATCAACGCCGCGGACCCCGGGCAGACCGCGACCGACTTCACCGGCGGCCTCGGACACAGCGTCGCCGAGGGCGCCGAGTCCATCGTGACCCTCGCGACGATCGGTCCGGACGGACCGACGGGACAGTTCATCGACCGCTCCGGCAACCTTCCGTGGTGACGCCGCCCTGCACCCCTCTGCCGTGACGGCCCCGGTCCGCACCTCACCGGTCCGCACCTTGCTGGTCCGTACCGACCGGCGCGGGCCGGCCGGGGGGCTACTGGGCGGCGGGGTGGGCGGTCCGGCCGCCGACCTGGTCCAGCCAGTCGAGGATGACCTGGAGGGCGAGGCCCTGGTTGCCGATCTGGCAGTGGTTGTGGGCGTGTTCCGCTTCGGTGAAGACGCGGGCGCTGAGCGATCGTGCGGCGGGCAGGGTCAGGATCTGGTCGCCGAGCATGTGCAGGGGGACGTAGTGGTCGGCGGCGCCGGCCAGCAGCAGGACGTCCTGGGTGACCAGGTGCGAGACGTCGTCGGTGCGGTAGGCGCGCCAGGCGTTGAACACCTCGGCCGGTGTGCCGGCGCCCATGACGCGCTTGCCCTGTTCGAGGAACCAGTCCGCCAGCAGGTCGGTGCGGCAGGCCTCCTCGACGGCCGCGTCGAATACCGGTGCGGGGAGCTGGTCGAAGTCCGTGGTGATCGCGCCGAGGCCCAGGGCCTCGAAGAGCTTGGCCGAGGCTTCGAGGAGGTCGGGGAGGATGTCCCAGGCGATGACCCGGCTGACGCGGGGCTCGTGCGCGGCGGCCCGCACGACCAGGCAGCCGCCGAGGGAGAAGCCCGCCAGGGTGACGTCGGACAGGCCGAAGTGGTCCAGGACGGCGGCCACCGGCAGGTGCCAGTCCGGGGTCATCGGTGTGCCCGCGTCGAGGACGGTGCCCTGGCCGGGCCCGTCGAAGACGACGGTGTCCAGCCCGGCGTCGCGCAGGGCGAGCGCCGCGGGCAGCCATTCGGCGATGTAGCTGTCGTAGCCGCCGAACACGACGATCGTGCCGCGCGGCCGGGTGGGGGTGAAGCGGTAGGCCGTGAGCTGCGTCGCCTGGTACGGGACCTGGTGACGGTCGGCGGCGGTGACGCCGTTGCCGGCCTCGGCGTTGTCCAGGAACCGCTGCCGGGCCGGGGCGTGCCGGGGGTCGTCCGGGCGGAGGAAGAACTGCGCCGCGCGGGCGTAGTAGGCGGCGGGCAGATGACGGCCGGCGGACAGCGCCGTGTCGCTGAGTGCGAGCATCTCGCGCGTCCAGTCGGCGTAGTCGGCGATGCGGGGCGCCGCCGTCCGCATCTCCTCCAGCATCAGTTCCTCGTTCGCCCAGCCGTGGAACCGGTTGAGCTGGAAGTTGAGCGAGACGTTCGGGTGCAGCGGGTAGTACCCCACCGGGAACCGGCCGGTGATCTCCTGGTCGCCAGTCATCATCTGCATGCCTTTCGTGCGCGGTGATCCCCCTGTGGGTGATCCTCGCGGGCCGGGGCTGCCGGGACGGAGGCTCTGGCACGCCAGGGGGCGGCTCTGCCGCGCCAACTCGTCCCTGGGGGGAACGTCGCTCACGGGACGGGGCTCATGCCCCAGCGGTGGAGTGCGCCGCGCAGGGCACGGGCGTCGGCGAAGCCGAGCCGTGCCGCGACCGCCTTCCGGCTCAGCCCCTCGGCCAGCAGCGCGGCGGCACGGTCGCGGCGCACACGGTCGACGAGGTCCCGCCAGGTGGTGCCCTCCTCCGCCAGACGGCGCTGCAAACTCCGCGGGCTCAGCGCCAGCGCCCTGGCCACGCCCGGCAACGACAGGCCACCGCCGGCCAGCTGGGCGGCGATGACCTGCCGGAGCCTGTCCGCCCAGGGAGAGGGCGGCGCCGGGACGGACCCGGACGCCGCCTGCGCCGCGATCACGTCGGCCGCGTGACGCCGTAGAACCTCCCCCAGCCGGACATCGGCGTCCGGCAGCGGCAGCGACAGGTCGTCGGACGCGAACGTCATGGCGGTGGTCCCGACACCGAAGTCGAGCCGCCGCGCCCCGAAGCGGTCCGCCAACTCCCGATGGCGCGCGGGGGCGTTGGAGGCCAGTCCGACGTGCAGCGGCCGGATCTCCCGTCCGGCCACGTACCGCGCCCGGAACAGCACCGCCGCCAGCGCGTACTGGCTGGCCATGGCATCGACCTCGAGATCACCCGACCGGATCTGATAGGTGACGGTCCCCGGGCCGCCCGCGCCGCCGGTCAGCCGGATCTCGTTGGGGGCGGTGTTCAGGAGGGCCGAGTACCGCTCCGTCCACGCGAACGCCTCTTCGAGCGTGGGCGCGTTCGCGACCAGGTAGTCCATCAGCCTCAGCCGCCCGAAGCGCCACTGACCGGCGGCCTTCACCCCGAGACAGGGATCGTCGGCCGCGACCAGCCGCTGCCGCCACAGCCTGCTGAGGAACTCGGTCGGCACCCGGACGTCCTCACCGTCCGGCACCTGCCTCTCCAACCCCGCCCCGCCCCGGTCGGGACCGGCACCCGCCAGCCCGGCCCGCAGCAACCGGAATGCGGCCACGTGCGCGGTCGGCCCCGGGGGAAGACGAGGCGTCCCGGTGCGCCGAGCGACGGAGGTGTCGGGGCGGGACGTGGCGCGAGCCTCATGCATCACTCCATCGTACGAGCGCAGCCGTGGTGTCCCGGGGCCGCCGACCGGCCGCCGAGTTGTTCGAGGAGACGGAGCGGGCCTGCCAGGCGGTGGGCTGGGGCTGGGTGGACGACCGTGGTGCCGTCGGGGTCCAGGACGCGGTGCACGTGGGCGAGGTGGGCGACGCGCTTGGCGAAGATGACCATGGCGGTGACGGAGCCGACGACGACGCCGATGGCGAGGCTGTCGGTGGCGACCATCACAAACGCGCACGCCAGGAACGTGGAGAGGCGTGTGCGGGCGGTGGTCCACGCCTGCCGCAGCGGTCCAGTGACCTGAGGGGTGGCCCCCGGTCGTGGACCGCTGCCGGGTCGGTCTCAGCGCAGTTGGCGGAAGAACTCGGTGATGTCGTCGGCGAGCAGTTCGGGCTCTTCGTGGGCGGCGAAGTGTCCGCCGCGCGGCATCGACGTGTACCGGGTGATGTGGTAGGTGCGTTCGGCCCAGGAGCGCGGGGGCCGGGTGAGGTCAGCGGGGAAGACGACGACGGCGGTGGGCACTTCGACCCTCTCGACGCGCGGGGTCAGGCCGCGGGCGTACTCGTAGTACGGCCGGAACGATGTTGAGATCGTGCCGGTGAACCAGTACAGGGACGCCTGGGTGAGGACGAAGTCGTCGGTGAACCGGGACGACAGGTCGCCGCCCGAGTCGCTCCAGGCGCGGTACTTCTCCACGATCCAGGCCAGCAGGCCGGTCGGAGAGTCGGACAGCGCGTGGGCCAGGGTGAGGGGCCGGGTGTTCTGCTGGTGCTGGTAACCGCCTTCCTTCGCGCTCCAGTCGGCGACCTGGTCGAGGTAGGCCTGTTCGTCCGGGGTGAGGCCGGCGGCGTCGTACTCCTGGGGTGCGGCGACGGCGAGCAGGTGGATGCCGGCCAGCGAATCCGGGTAGGCCTCGCCCAGACGCGAGGTGATCCCCGCGCCCAGGTCCCCGCCGTGGGCGGCGTACCGGTCGAAGCCGAGCTCGTCCCGCATGAGCCGGTGCCAGATCTGGTGGGTCTGGAGCGTCGGCGGCAGGTCCGGGCGTTGCGGCGAGAACGCGTAACCGGGCAGCGAGGGGACGACGACCGTGAACGCGTCGGACGCGTCGCCGCCGTGCTTCGACGGCTCCGCGAGACGCCGGGCGAGGTCGGTGAGCTCCAGGAAGGTGCTGGGCCAGCCGTGGGTCAGCACGATCGGCAGGGCGCCCGGTCGCTCGCCGTCGAAGCGGAGGTAATGGACGGGCGTGCCGCCGATGACGGCCGTGTGATGCGGCAGGGCGTTGATCCGCGCCTCGTGGGCGCGCCAGTCATAGCCTGTGGCCCAGTACTCCGCCAGGCGGCGCACCTCAGTGGTGTCGGCGCCCGCTTCCCAGCCATCGACGGGCCACCGGGTGGGCCACCGGGTGGCGCGCAGCCGCGCGCGCAGGTCTTCGAGTTCGGCATCGGTCACAGCGATCAGCGGCGGGTGGTCGGTCATGTGCCTCTCCTGGTCGTGCTCACGTGTTCACGTTCTGGTCGTGCGACAGCGCCTGGACCTGGTCGACGCCGTCGCCGGCCCGGGCCGACCTGCGGTCACCGCGTGGCGGCGGCCAGTGCCGCGCGGATGACGTCGTCGCCGGCGGGCCGCCCCTTCTCGTTCGAGTACGGCCCATAAGGGCTGCCCCACACCGGTGTACCCGTCGCCTGCCGCCAGCTGTCGGCCAGCGGTCCCGCGTCCACCACGCCGTACCCGATGGAGCCGATGAAGTCGGTGACCGCCGCCTTCGCCGGCGCCGAGTCCGCGGCGATCGGCAGGTACGACCGGTCGGCCGCCCCCGCCGGGCGGGCGAGTGACAGCAGGTGCTTGAAGTAGATGGTGTTGAACGCCTTCACGAGTCCGGCGTCCGGGACGTGGCGCAGCAGCAGTTCGCTCGAGGTGAGCGACCCATTGTCGAGCTCGAGGATGTGCCCGTCACGCTCGGGGCCGTAGTTGCACGTGTCGATGACCGTCTTTCCCGCCAGTGGCTCGGCGGGAAGGTCGGGGAAGGCCGTGACCGGCACCGTGACGACGACGATGTCACCGGCCGTCGCGGCTTCCTCGCTCGTCGCCGCGGAGGCCCGCGGACCCAGTCTCGCGACCGTGTCCGCGAGCGTCCCGGGACCGCGCGAGTTGCTGAGCACGACCTGATGTCCGGCATCGACGGCGAGCCGCGCGAGGGTGCTGCCGACGGATCCGCTTCCGATGAATCCCACAGTCGTCATGTTCTGGGCGTCCTTCCAGAAGAGCCTTGGTCCTTGTACGACCCTCGTCGTAAGAGCCTCGTTCTTGCCATGCGGCGGACTCGTCGCGACCCGGGCCCCTTGTTGTCAGCCGGCGGGGAAGTAGTGGCCGTTGTCCAGATCGGCGAGGAGGCGGGGCCGAGCCGGCTCCCAGCCGAGGGTCCGGCGGGTGATGAGGTTGGACGTCGGGTAGCTCTGCGTGACGACGTTCGTGAGGAACCCGAAATGTGCCGGGAGGATCAGCTCGTCCAGGGGAACGCTCACGGCGGGCAGGCCCAGGCGGCTGCCGATGGCCTCGGCGATCTCGCGGAACGGGATGCCCCCGTCCTCGACCGCGTGCCAGTAGCTGCCGGCCGGGCCCTTCTCCAGCGCCAGACGGAACAGGGAGGCGACATCGCGGGCGTGCACGGCGTTCCACCGGTTCGCGCCGGCTCCGGGGTAGCCGGCGAAGCCCTTGTCCTTCGCGAGCGCGATCAGCATGGGGAGAAAGCCACGATCGGTCCTGCTGTGCATGATGTTGGCGATCCGCACGACCGAGGACCGTACCTTCTGCTCGGCGAGTCCGACGACGGCGGACTCCACGACATTGCGGGCCCGCAGGGTGCCCTTGTGCTCGTCGCCGACGGGCAGGGCCGGGTCTTCCTCGGTACCCGGCCGGCACAGGTACGTCCCGGTCCCGGGCGAGCCGATGCTCCCCGCCGCGACCAGCGGCTTACCGGTCCCCGCGAGGGCCTCGCCGTACGCGAGCACGACCGGGAGCTCTGCGGCGGCCACGGCGGCCATCCCGCCGGACGGAAGCAGGTCCTGCCGGTGCGCGACGTGGACGACGCCGTCGGAGTCCGCGGCCGCCTCCTTGAGCCCGTCGAGGTCCTGGAGGTCGCCGCGGCGTGTCTTCGCGCCGAGCGCGGACAGTGCCGCGGCGGCCGCGTCCGACCGGGCGAGGCCGGTGACCTCGTGTCCCGCGGCGATGAGTTCGGGGATGATGTACGAACCGGAATGGCCGGTCCCGCCAGTGACGAAGACACGCAAGGTACTGCTCCTTGTCAGTGATGTGGTGCGCGAAGTGGTGGTGCGGGGTGAGGGCGCGGGTGTGCTCAGCCGCGGAGGTCGACGCCGAGGGCGACGTCGAAGGTCCCCGCGCCGTTCTGGGCCAGGCCCATCAGCAGCGGCCCGATCCCTTCCAGCCAGCGGGCCATCTCCAGGCCGCCGACGTCGAGGGGACGCAGTCCGAGGCTCGCGATGAACGCCGACACCTCGGCCTTGGCCCGGGCATCATCTCCGGCGAGGAACACGTCCAACGGACGCTCCTGGACCAGGACATGGCCGAACACTGTGTTGAACGCCTTCACGACGTGCGCGCCCGCCGGGGCGGCCTTGGCGATCTCCTGCGCACCGGACGTGCCCTCGGGAGTGACCACTCCGGTGGCGTCGGCGTCGAACGTGTTGGAGATGTCGATGATGACCTTGCCGGCCAAGGCATCCCCGTACTGGGCGATGACCGGCACGGCGCTGCTGTAGGGCACGGCGAGGACAACGATGTCGCCCACAGGGACGGCGCCGAAGGCTCCCACCGTGGCCCCGGCGCCGAGCTCGGCGGCCAGGCCCTTGGCCTTGGCGGCGTCGCGGCCGATCAGCTCGACGGAGCTACCGCCCGCCACCGCACGAGAGGCGATGGCGTGGGTCATGCCCCCCCAGACCGATGAAACTGATGCTGCTCATGGTGAGACTCTCTTTTCTGGTCCGAATCGAACGGCTTGTCCGCCCGTCGTTTCTCCGCCCGTCGTTTCTCCGCCCGTCGTCGCTTCGGTGGTCACAGCCGGCCGGTACGTTCGATCACCTGGCCGGCGAAGTCGAGCAGCTGGTCAAGGCCGGCGAACATCGTGAAGGCATCGAAGTACGCCTCATCGACACCGGATTCGGCGTACCGCTTCAGTTGGTCCGCGACCGAGTCGGCGGGCGTGCCAGGCTCGAGGTTGATCCGCATGGCCGTCTTGAGTGCGTCGGGATCGCGGCCGGCCTCCTCCGCCGCTTCACGCGCGATCGACCACAGGCGGCCTGTGCCCTCGTCCTGACTACTGACCGACGCGGCGGGCGCCGGCCCTTCGACCCCGAGCCAGCCGACCCCGCTGCGGCCGACCCGGCGCATCGCGGCCTCACTGGCACCACCGATCCAGATGGGCGGCCCGCCCGCCTGGACCGGACGGAGGTCGGCGTGGACCGGTGGCATGGTGAAGAACTCGCTGTCCAGGACACGGGACTGGTCGTCCACCACGCCCGCAGGAACGCCAGCATGTCATCGAGCATCCTGCCGCGCCGGCTCCAGTCCGCGCTGCGGGCGACGTCGTACTCCTGCTTCATCCATCCCACCCCCACCCCCACGCCCACGCCGAGGCGGCCGCCGCTGAGCACGTCGAGCGTGGTCAACTGCCGCGCCAGGTGCGGTGGTTCGTAGGAGAACGTGCTGAGCGTGCTGGTGTTCAGGCGCACCCGGTCGGTCGCCGCCGCAGCGACGGTCAACAGCAGCATCGGATCGAAGGAGCGGGCCATCTGTGGCCCCCGGTCCAGATAGCCGTTGCCCAGACCAACCGGCGTGACCAGGCGGTCGCCGACCCACAGGGTGTCGTAGCCGAGATCCTCGAGTCCGCGTGCGAAGGCGCTCAGGGCGGGGGCGTCGCCGACCGCGGGCCCGACAAGGGGAATCACGAAACCGAGCCGCATCGCGTTGCGCCTCCTCGGGCGAACTATTTCGCCACTATTGGCATCTGGCATCTGGCATCTGGCATCTGGCATCTGACATCTGGCATCGACGAGTCGGTGGTTCCGTCAATCAGCCGGAGCCGCACGGCGGCCTATTTGCCCGCTGTTTGGTCAGCCCCGGAGGGTCAGCCCGTGAACTCGTTGACGCCCAGGGCGAAGTTCCCGTGGCCGATCCCGTTGCCGGCGAGGCCTACCGTGAGCACGCCCGCTCCTTCGAGCCAGTGCGCCATCTTCAGGCCGCCGACGTCCAGCGGGCGCAGTCCGAGGCTCTCGATGAATGCCGCGACGTCCGCCTTGGCCTGCGGGTCGTCACCGGCGAAGAACACGTCGGGCCGGCCGTTCTCCAGAACGCCACGGAAGATGGTGTTGAAGGCCTTGAACACATTGGCGTCGGCCGGGGCCACCTTGGCGACTTCCTGCGCGATCGAGGTCTCCTCGCTGTGGGCCAGGCCGTCGCCCGTGGTGTTGAACGGGTTGCTGATATCGACGATGGTCTTGCCCCTGAGGGCGTCCCCGTACTGGGCGACGGTCGGAACGACCCCGTCGTACAGCAGAGCCGTGATGACGATGTCCCCGGCCGGGACGGCGCCCCACTCACCCGTCGTCGTACTGCCGCCCAGAGTCTTGGCCAGACCCTCGGCCTTGGACCGATCGCGTGCCATGATCTCGACGGTGTTGCCGCCCGCTACCGCGAGCGCGCCGATCGTGCGGGCCATGTTCCCCGCACCGATGAAGGTGATGCTGCTCATGGGCCGTGCTCTCTTCCTGTCCTCGGGGGCGCCTGTTCTCCGGGCGCCGCGCTGTCGTGTTCGTGCGTGGTCCGGTCTCGTTCGTGCGTGGTTCAGACAGCGGTGGTGCCGCCGTCGGCGACCAGCTCCAGACCGTTGACGTAGCTGGAGTCGCCGGAGGCCAGGAAGAGGGCGATCGTGGCGATCTCCTCGGGGCGGCCCATCTCTCCGCGGGGGATCAGGGACTCGAAGGCGGTCCTGGTCGCCTCGTCGAACAGCTCTTCCTGCTTGGCCGTGCCGACCTGGCCGGGGGTGAGGACGTTCACCCGGATCTTGCGGTCGCGGAGCTCGTTGAGCCAGACACGGGCAAAGGCCTGCTGGACCGCCTTGCTTCCCGCGTAGAGGCTCCAGCCGGGGAAGGCGCCGAGGGAGGCGTTGGATCCGGTCATCACGATCGAGCCGTGGTCGTTGATCAGTGGCAGTGCCTTCTGCACGGTGAACAGGGTGCCGCGGGCGTTCAGCGAGAAGGCGCGGTGGAACTGTTCCTCGGTGATCTCGCCGAGCATGGCGGGCTCGCCCGTCCCGGCACTGGCCCACAGCACGTCGATCGAGCCCTTCTCCCGCTTGACGGTGTCGTACAAGCGGTCCAGGTCGTCCAGGTCGGACGCGTCACCCTGGACGGCGGTGACGTTGCGGCCGATCAGTTCGACGGCCTCGTCCAGTGCTTCCTGCCGCCGGGCCTGGATGAATACATATGCTCCTTCCTCGACGAAAAGCTTGGCCCCGGCCAGTGCCAATCCGGTGGATCCACCGGTAATCACCGCTACCTTGCCATCGAGCTTTCCCACGATCACTCCATTGAATTGATGAGCAACGATTACCGATGCCGAATTCTTGTACCGAATTCTCTCGGCCCTTTGAACGATGCCATTTCCCTGAGCGGGTGTCCAAGACCCATTTCAACCGTGGTGATAACCTCAAGGCATTGCCGGACGGGAGAGGCCCCATGGATCTGGATCTCCGCAAGTTGCGCTACTTCGCCGCCGTCGCCGACAGACTGCACTTCGGCCGCGCCGCCGAGGACCTGCACATCGCGCAGCCGGCGCTCAGCCGGCAGATCCGCGCACTGGAACAGGACCTCGGCGCCCCCCTCTTCACCAGGGACAGCCACGGCGTCACGCTGACGGACGCGGGCCGGCAACTCCTGGACGACACCGGTCCGTTGCTCGCCTCCGCGCAAGCGGTCAGGCGTCGGGTGACCGCGGCTGCCCGTGGCGGCCGGCGGCTGGTGGTCGGTTTTCGGGCTGGGATCCCGGTCATCCCCGCGGCGCGAGAGTTCGGTGGCCGCCATCCGGACGTGGTCGTGGACGTGCAGCGCATGGAATGGGACGACCAGGTCCCTATGCTGCTCGACGGCCGCGTCGACGTCGGCTATGTGCGGCTGCCCATCGACGAGACCGGCCTGCGCCTGATGCCTCTCTACACCGAGCCGCTCATGGTGGCGCTGCCCGCGGGCCACCGGCTGGCCGGCAAGGAGGAGGTCACCGAGGCGGACCTGGCCGGTGAGCCGCTGATCTGGCATGCCGACCCGAGCACGCAGCCCACCCGGCGTCCGCACCCCGACTCCGGGCACCGGGTGCGCGGGGTGGAGGAGAAGCTCGAGCACGTCGCGGCCGGCCGTGGCATCTCGTTCGTGGGGCGCTCGGAGACCGTGTTCTACTCACGGCCGGACATCAGGTACGTGCCCGTCCTGGACCTGGCGCCCGACCAGGTATTCGTCGCGATGGCAGCGTCGCGCACCTCGCCGCTGGCCGACGACTTCTTCGCCGCGGCTCAGGCGACGGCTGAGATCACGGCAGAATGCGGGAACTATGAGATGTGGCAGCTGGTGACCGACGCCGCTGCACAGCGCGGTTGAGCGGTTCGGCTGAGAACAGCAGAACCCGGCCTCCCGGACGCGTATGCCCTGTGGCGCGCTGATCGACGGAGCGGTTCGTTCCCGATCACCGTGGTGTTCACCGCCGCCCAGCAGGCCGAGCGCGATCTGTGCGAGCAGGTAGCCGCGCATACTGGTGGCCAACGGGTCGAACGGGGAATCGCACGGCGTGAAAGACCCGACGCGCCACTCGGGGGCCTGCTACGGCCGGACGTATGGGCGAGTCATGATCTCCATGTTGTGGCCGTCCGGGTCGTCGAAGTACGCACCGCGACCGCCGAAGAGGCGGTTGATCCGGCCGGGCTCGGTGTGGCTGGGGTCGGCGTAGTAGGTGACCCCGACCGTTTCCAGGCGGGCGATCATGGTGTCGAACTGATCGTCGGGCACGAGGAACGCGTAGTGCTGCGACTGGATCGGCTCGTCGCGCTTCTCGTAATAGTCGAGTGTCACGCCGTTGCCCAGGTCGACGGGCAGGAACGGCCCGAAGGGGGCGCCGACCTTCAGCCCCAGGATCGCTGCGATGAACTCGGCCGACAACTGCCGGTCCGTGGCGTAGATGGCGGTGTGGTTCAGCTGGACGGTGGCCGACGATTCGGGTTCATGCTGGCGGTGCTCATCATGTGGCATGAGTGGATGTGTCTCCGAGTCTTGGATCCGCTGTGGAGCGCCGCGTACGGGCGCAGGGAGGAAGACGCGGAGAAAGGGCGGGGCTCTTGCCCGCCTCGTGCTCACGCCGAGGCCGGGTGCCTCACTCGTGTATGGCCCATGGCCGACCCGGCAGTCACCTGAGCGACCCTAGTGCCTGACTGTGCGTCACGGCAACGCCGGATACCGTTGTCCGTGGACAGCCCGATTTCCACCCGGCCGGCCGGAGGACTGCTCACCGGGCCGCGCGGGCAGTACGGCAACGCCTTCAGCCCCCAGCAGCAGCGCCGGCGCGTGAAGCAGCTGCGCGAGCGCGCCAGCCGGCTGCGCCGCGAGGAGAAGGATCCAGGCGGCGGTGCTGTCGCCGACCAGCTGGAGTTGGAGAACGCGCTGGGCGAGCCCGGCGAGGGCGTCGTCCTGGCGGTCGCCCACCGCGATGACCTGGGCAGGCTGGTCAAACTCATCTGACAAACGGCCAAGATCGCCTGCCAGAGGGCAGCCGCCGCCGGTGGTCTGCCCTCTGGCAGGGGCGCCGTAGGAGGGTTCGCCCCGGCCCTTTCGCCTGGCGTACGACCGCCGTCGGCGGCGTCCCGGCCGGCTCAGCCGGCGGTGAAGGCGGGGTAGTCGGTGTAGCCCTCCGCGTCGCCGGCGTAGTGGGTGTCCCGGTCGTCGTCGGCCAGCGGGTGGCCGTGTGCGAAGCGCTCGACCAGGTCGGGGTTGGCGATGAAGGGGGCGCCGAAGGAGACCGCGTCGACGACGCCGTGGGTGAGGATCTCGTTGCCGAGGGCCCGGGTGAAGCCCAGGTTGGCGATGATGTTGCCCTGGTAGTGGGCACGGTAGCGGGAGAAGAGGGGGAGGCGTTCCTCAAGGGTGCCGGGGGCGCCCTGGAGGTGCAGGTAGGCCAGATCGTTGTCGTTGAGCTTCTTGAGGAGCTGGTCGTAGTCGGCGAGCGTCTCCTCGTCCGCGGTGAAGGCGGTGCCGCTCGTCCAGAGCGGGGACATCTTCACGCCGACGCGGTCGCTTCCCCACACGTCGCTGACGGCGTCGAGGATGTCGAGGAGGAAGCGGGCCCGCTTCTCGCTGCTGCCGCCGTAGGCGTCGGTGCGCCGGTTGAGGCGGGGGTTGAGGAACTGCGGGATCAGGTGGGAGACCTGGGCGTGGATTTCCACGCCGTCGAAGCCGGCGCGGCGGGCGTTCTCGGCGGCGTGGCGGTAGTCGGCGATGGTGGCGGCTATCTCGGCGGCGGTGAAGGCGCGCGGGGTGAGGGTGTCCTTGGGGCCGGAGGGGGTGAAGGACATCTCGCCCGGGTTGACGGCCGAGGGCCCGGCGGGCAGGCGGCCGCCGAGGTGGTCGGGGTGGGAGACCGCCCCGACGTGCCCGAGCTGGGAGACGATCCGCCCGCCCGCCTCGTGGACGGCTTCGGTGACCTTCGCCCAGCCGGCGGTCTGCGTATCGGTGTAGATGCCGGGGACGTCGATGAAGCCGATCGCGTCGGGACTGACCCAGGTCCCCTCGGTCACGATCAGCCCGGCGCCGGCGCGCTGCCTGTAGTAGGTGGCGTGCAGGTCGGTGGGGGCCAGCTCGGCGTTGTGGGCCCGGGCGCGGGTCATGGGAGCCATGACGACGCTGTTGGGGAGCTCCAGGGCACCGAGGCGGACGGGCTGGAGCAGGGGCTGGGTGGTCATGAGCAATGTCCTTGTGCTGAGGGGGAGATGAGAAGAAGAGGAGCGGTCCGGGAGGACCCGGTTCAGTCCTGTCTGAGGGCGTGCAGGGCGGAGAGCGGGCCGCCGAGCTGCATGAGGCGTCCGCCCTCGCGCAGGGAGCCGAGGTCGACGGGGGCGAAGCCGAAGCCGGCGGTGAGGTCCGTGACGGTCGTCTTGGCGTCGGCGTCGTCGCCGGCGAGGAACAGCACCTGGCGTCCGGCTCCGTGGCGCGGGTCGGCGGCGATGTACTGCGCGTAGAGGGTGTTGAACGCCTTGACGACGCGGGCTCCGGGCAGCAGCGAGGCCACGTATTCGCTGCCGGTCAGCTCACCCAGGTCGGCGATCTCCGCGTGCGGGGGAGGGGCGGCGAACTGGTTGGTGGCGTCGATGACGATGCGTCCGCCGAAGTGCGGCAGTCCGGCCGTCGCCTCCGGGACCTGGGGCCAGCCGACCGCGAGGAGCACGACTTCCGCCGCGGCGGCCTCCTGCGGGGTGCCGGCCTGGGCGAGCGGTCCGAGCTCGTTGGCCAGTCCGGTCAGGGAGGCCGGGCCGCGGCTGTTGCTCAGTACGACCTCGTGGCCGTGGGCCACGGCATGACGGGCGATGGCCTGGGCGACGGTGCCCGAGCCGAGAGTTCCGATCTTCATGACAGGTGCCCTTCTCGGGGTTCAGGCGGCGGGGCTGGTGAGCAGGACGGTTCCGCTCTTGCCGGGGCGGCGGACATGGTCGATGGCCGTCGCGAAGTCGGCGAGGTCGTAGCGGCCCGCGACCTCGAAGAGTTCCGGTTCGGTCGTGGCCAGACGGGCAGCGAAGGCGACGTCCTCGGCCCGTTCCTCGGGCGTGCGGGTCATCCACTGCTCGATGGACACGCCCCGCACGGTCAGGTCGCGCGGTATCAGCGCGAGTGACTCCAGCGCTGTGCTGCCGTCGCCGAGCTGACCGTAGGTGATCAGTGTGCCGCCGTCGTCGAGCAGCCCGGCCAGCTCACCGGTCAGGGAGCCGCCCACCGCGTCCAGTACGACCCGGGCACCCCGGCCGCCGGTGGCGTCCCGGACCTGGGCGCGCCAGTTGGCGTCGGCCGTCGAGAGGGCCGGTATGCCGGGGAAGCGCCGGCGCAGGATCTGGGCCCCCGTGGCGCTGCGCACCAGGTTGACCAGCGGGATGCCGTGCTCGAGTGCCGCGGCGGTGACGAGTTTTCCCACCGACGAGCCGGCGGCGGTCTGCACCACCGGGCCCGCCTGCCTCTTGTGCTGGGCCTCTTCGACCGCGCGCAGCAGGGTGAGCAGGGTGATGGGGTTGACCAGCATCAGCGCCGCGGTCTCGTCGCTGACGCCCTCGGGCACCGGCACCACCTGTTCGGACGGCGCCGTCACGAGTTCGCTCCACGCACCCGGCACCGGGAAGAACGCGACTCGCTGACCGGGGCGCGGCTGCTGTACCCCCTCGCCGACACTCTCGACGACGCCCATCCCCTCCAGGCCGGGAATCCGCGGCTTGGCGAACGGCCCTCGCGGCGCACCCGGGAAGCCCTGCACCACCGCCAGGTCGCCGGGGTGGACGGGCCGGGACAGGACCCGTATCCGCACCTGCCCAGCGGCGGGCGGGGGAGGGGGCGGCTGCTCGCTGAGGCGCAGTACGCGTCCGGCTTCCGCGTGCTGGTCGTAGACGATGGCGCGCATGGTGCTCCCGTTCCACAGAATTTTGATGACGAGTGTCATCGTAATGATGCCTGTTATGATGAGAGGCATCATCGAAAAGGTCAAGTCGAGAGTGAAGGCGGGAGGACGGCAATGCCGCGGATCACCAAGGAGGACAAGGCCCGCAACCGGCAGAACATCCTCGAGGCGGCGGGCCGCATGTTCCGCTCGCAGGGCATCGACGCGGTGGGCATCGCCGAGTTGATGAAGGAGGCCGGACTCACCCACGGCGGCTTCTACAACCACTTCGCGTCCAAGAACGACCTGGTCGTGGAGGTGTGCGGAGCCTCCTTCGCCGCCTCACTCGGAGTCCTGGCCCAGGAGATCGAGGACGGCCCGGACCGGCACGGCTCCCCGCTGAGGCGGGTCGTGGACGGATACCTGTCCACCGCACACCGTGACGCCCCCGACGGCGGCTGCCCCTCCGCCTCCCTGGTCACCGACGCCGGACGGCACAGCGAAGCCGTACAGAGCGCGTTCGCGCAGGGGGTCGAGGGCTACCTCGCCGGCTTCGCCGCCGAGTTCCTGCGCGAAGCCGAGCAGGAGGGCCGCACACTCACCCCGGACGAGGCCCGCCGCAAGGCCATGCGCCTGCTCAGCGAAATGGTCGGCGCCCTGGCGCTCGCCCGCGCCGTGCGCCACGTCGAGCCCGGACTCTCCGAGGAGATCCTGCGGGCCGGCCGCCGCCAGGCCCTCGACTGACGCCGGCTCGGAGGGCACCGGAAGCGGGCGGGCCGCTCGCCGGCCCCGGCTCTCTGTTCAGCCCGAGCACGAACTTCCGCACGTACACCCGCACGAACTCCCGCGTGTGACGCCGCGGTTCAACCAGCGGAACCAGGGGCGATCCAGCCCCTCAGGGCCTCGAACGTGTCCTGCCAACGGTCAGGATCCATGCTGTGGCCTGTGGCCTGTGGCCTGTGGCCTGTGGCCTGTGGCCTGTGGCCTGTGGCCACCAGATGTTCTTCTGTCTGCGCGCACCGATGGGCACCGGTGGCCATACCCAAGCCCAGGGCCGGCCCACGACCAGCAAGGACACGATCCCCGGCTGGAGTACTAGGCGTTACTAGGCGTTTTGTGCGGCCGCGGGTGCGGGCGCCTGCTTGGCCCTGCCGGCCGCCTGCACGGCCTCGATCAGGTTCGCCATGCCCTGGTCGAAGCGCTGCTGGTACTTCCTCACCTGCTCCGGGCTCATCCGCTCAGGGCCGAACGTGTGCGCGAAGTCGATCAGATTGAGCTTCGCCGACGCCGCCGAGGTGCCCTCCGCGGGCTCTTCGTCCACCGCGATGAGCACGCTGGCCGCGATGAAGGCGAGGCCCGAACTTCTCGCGGCCTCCCGGGCGTGCCGCAGCTTCTGCACGAGGACCTCGTAGATGCTGCCGTCCTCGGCGAAATCGTTCACGATCTGCCCGGACTCCTGCCCTATCTGGCGTCGGCTCTTCCCTTTGAGCCCCGTGCCGCCGACCGCCCTGTAGCCGCGGCTCGCGGAACCGGTCACCACGTCGGCGACCTTCAGTTTCATCTTCTTCTTCCAGGCGTCGGCCTTCGACATGCTCGTGAGCAATTCCTGCTTGCTCGCGGTGCTTTCGCCCACCTTGATGTCGAGGAGCTTCGGCTTCGTCATGCCGGACGTCAGATTCGCGATATAGATGTGAGTGGCGTCGTCGCCCTTCTTGCCATCCTTCTGCTCCACCTGCTCGGCGGTGTACGACGCGGGTGCCACGCCGTCCAGCGCGGGATGCTTGCCCGCGCGCATGTCGGCGTAGAACTCCCGCTCCACGCCGTTCGTGGGCTTCCCGATGATGCTGCTGCCGGCACGCCACTCCATCCCACCGTGCCCGCCGGTCGCCTCTCCCTCCGCACGCTGGACCGCCCGGGCGGGCGCACCCGCGCGTGCGGCCCGCTGGATCGCGTGCAGACCCGCCGACCCGCTGGGCCACCCGCCGGCGGCGAGCTGCGCGACGGCGGCGTTGCCCGCGGCCCCCTGCATCGTCTGCATCATCGCCGCTACGGAGCCGGCTGCCTGCGGACGGGCGCTCGCGTTGTCCGGGCTCACCGGGCCCCGCCGGGCTCGGGCCTCGTATTCGATCTCGCGCCGATCTCCGTGCAAGCGCAACGCTGCTCCTTCCAGTGGACCTTCGCGGCCCGGCCTGCGGTCGACGGGTGATGAGAACATCAATGAATACCGGAGTGGCAGTGGGTAACGCAATCGGACCGCATGCCGACAACAACTGCACCCGCGCCGGGAGTTGACCAACCCTCCTCACCTTCCCCAGGCTCCGCCCCCACCATCGTGGCTGAGCACACGGAGGTGCTGGCGTGGCGCATTGCCGTTGCCCGGGCGGATCGCACGCTGTCTGCGAGGCATCCAGGTCTCGGCGCTACCTTGTCGATGGGCAGCCGCGGACCTGCTGCGCGACTACGCCCGCCGGGGGATGCGTGCCGCCATCCTGACGGTCGGCGACGGAGCTCTCGGTTGCGGTGGCGGTCGGTGAACGCGCCCCGCCTGGTCACCCTGGCCCGGGCCGGAGCCCGCTTCGAACGCGGCCAGCTCGCCGAACGCCCTTACGAATCAGGAGGTGACCAGCAAACCGCGGTGACCAAGGCGGCCCTGCGACCCTCGGATGCCAGTCCCAGAGCGTGTCTCCTTGACCTGCTCGTTCGGTTGATCGGATGTGTCTGTCCGGTGGCTGATCACTGATGCGATGTGGGACCGGATCGAGCCGCTGATGCCGGTCGATCCGGTCCGCGGCCGGCGATGCGCCGGCCTCCGGCGAACCCTGGAAGCCATCGTGTGGAAGTACCGCACAGGCTCGCCTTGGCGGGACCTGCCGGATGAGTCGAGCCCATTCCAGACCGCTCACGAACGACTGCTCAGGTGGGCCGTGGACGGCACCTGGGAACGGATCCTCGCCACGCTCCTGGCAACGGCCGACGGCGCTGACGACATCGGCTGGACCGTGTCGGTGGACCCGACTGTCTGCCGAGCTCACCAGCATGCCGCCGGAGTCAGGAAATAGGGGCGCCGCTTCGGGACGAGCCCGAAGACCACACGCTCGGACGTTCCCGCGGCTGCCTGAGTACGAAGGTCCACCTCGTAAGCGACAGCCATGCACGGCCCTTGGCCCTCCGCGTCACCGCGGGCCGGGCAGGCGATGCGCCGGCCTTCGAGGGGGTCATGGCAGGCCATGCGCGTTCCGCGAAGCGGACCGGGAAGACCTCGGCCCCGGCCCGATGCCGTCCTGGCGGACCGCGCGTATTCATCCCACGCGAGCCGTGAGCACCTCCGACGGCGAGCGATCCGTGCCGTGGTCTTGCAGCTCACCGGCCAGATCGGTCACCGACTGCGGCGAGACCGCACCGGTGGTCGCCCGCCCAGCCTCGACGCTGAGGCATACAGGCAGCGCAATCCCGTCGAACGGTGCATCGATCGCCTCGAGCAGTGGCGTGGTCTGACCATGCGAACCGACAAGCCCGCCATCGCCTGCCAGGCCGCACTGCACCTCGCTGCGATTCTCCTGTGGACACGGCCCTGGCCGAGGCCCAGAGCCTAGGACAGCGGCAGACCGCCAAGGCCGGTCCGTCTGACGCCGCGAGGTGAGAACGTCATCGGTCCTATCCACCCCGGGCGGACGAGGGCGATCTGGGAAGGCAACGGTGTCACCGGGTCGAGTGCCCTCCCGCGCGCCCAGTTCCTGAACAGCCCTTCGGTCGTCTCGACGGCGGACACCACCATGGTCGCCTTCCAACCCTCGTCGCTCCAGGTGTTCCACAGCGCCCAGCCCTCCGGTCTGGGTTCGACGCCGATCCGTGCACACACCTCCTCGTACGGCTCCTCCACCCCGGCCGGCATGGCCCCGGGCTTCAACACGGAGGCTCCGACGAGACGGACCAGAGGCCGGTCCTCGTCCAGGCAGCCGTCACCGTCGAAGTGGTAATGGCGCAGAGCCCGAGCAAGCACGTTCACGCTGCGCTGGAGCGGTGTCGCCTCATCCGGGTCTGCCTGGAGCGAAAGCCATCCTTCGTCGGACGCCTCCACTCTGACGCGGTTGGCAAGGCGCTCGATCTCCCGGAGATAGTCCAGGTCGCTGAGCTCGGGTGAGGTCATGGTCCAAAGTTTCGCACCATGCCGCCGACGCCGACACAGATTATCGATACAGCCTGCGACACCCTGCGGACCGTACTTCCAAGAGACAGGCTCCAGGGAACTTCCGGGTCAGTTCCGGCTGGTTGGAGGGCGGGTGCATGGGGGACTCAGACATGCGGGGTTGGCCGGTAGATGAGTTCTTGGGTGTGGCCGTCGAGCGTCCGGCTCTCCAACAGCTCGAGATCGAAGTCGGCCGCGCCCTGGAAGACAGGGTCTACGCCGGTCTGGCCGTTGATCACGGGGAAGAGCGTCACCTGGACGCGGTCGACCAGCCCGGCGGCCAGCAGCGCCCGGTTCAGCGACAGGCTGCCGTGCGAGCGCAACGGCACCTCGGATTCCTCCTTGAGCCGGGCGACGATGTCGACAGGATCTCCGCTCACGACGGTCGCGTCAGGCCAATCGAGGGGTTCTTTCAGCGTGGTTGACACCACCGTTGCCGGCAGGTTTCTCATCCGGGTGACCCAGGGGTCACTCAGCTCGGACTCCTCGATGCCCGAGGCCAGCATCTGGGAGTGCGCCCGATACGTGTTGGCCCCGAGGGGTGCGGGTCCGCTGTTGAAGTCGTTTGAGTCTGTTGCGGACGAGGGCTTCGAAGACCCTCTCCACGACCAAGGTCACCTGACTCTTACTGACTTCGGCGTTTCCGGGTGAGGTCGTGGGCTCAAGGGTGAGTCCGGTGCCGGCTATGAAGCCGTCGAGCGGCCCAGTTGCCGCGCAAGGCGGTGGAGACCGGCTCATTCCGTCCGCTTCACATCCCCAGCACCTCCACGTGAAGAATCGAATCGTGAATCCGTCGCCGACGATCGCGGCCTGGCGGGTGCTCAGCGCCTGGGTCACGTCGTGGACCCGGATGTTCAGAGACCGGAGCCCGGCCTCGACGGTCTGGTTGGCCGGGTGGTCGGCACTGAGTACTGCCATAGCGGTGGCGGTAGTGCTCAGCGTGGGAGGAACGGTCGAACGGCTCCGGCAGGTCGTACGTGCCATCCATGTCGAAGGCGATACTCCCGTCCTCCCGAAGGGTCACGAGGTCGCCGTGGTTCCTGGTCCGGCCGGCCGGGAACAGAGCCGTGACCGCCGCACCGGTACCCGAGTCGGGATCCGATTCCCAGGTGTACTGGTTGATCCGCTCCGCCAGGCCGACGTGAATAGAGCAGTCATCCTCGATCATGGTGTAACCGGGCGCCGGGTCTTCGGTGGCCATCGGTGCCTTCTTGTCGGGGGAAGATCCTTCTCCTCTCGGCCCTGGCATGGCCCGGTCCGACAACGCATCTGGGAAGCTTCCTGTCCGCGTCACGGCGGCCCCGGACTTCAGAGCTCGTCGGGGCCAGCCGGCAGCCCTTCGAGGCGTTGGCCTCGGGTGTCACGGAGAGGGGCGTCGAAGACTGGCCAAGTGAGCGAGGAGTGCCTCTGAGCTGTGAGGACACGGCTTGTCGAAGGGCCTGTTCGGCGCCGGGAGAGAAGCACTCCCCGAGTGAAGGAGCGTGGCGGGTCTTGCCCGCCTGTCCGAGTCGAGGGTAATGGCTTGCGGTGCAGCTTCCCCTTGATCGTGGACGCCTGGGCCGTCACGTTGGCCGACGCGGGGATGGGACTGGCCCGTGTTCAGCGATCGGCCAACCGTGAGGCTTGAGCCGCCACGACGCGGTCTGCGATGTGGTCGATGACCACGTTGACCGCGCGGCGGTACGGGGTGGCGTCTTGGTTCACCTGCGACAGGAGCATCCCGCCTTGGATCGCGGCCAGCAGTGCGACCGCGAGCGCCGAAACGTCCTCGCCGGCTCCGAGGTCGCCGCGCTCGCGCATGCGGGCAAGCCCGGATTCGATCGCCGCCTGCCACGCGGCGAATCCCGTGGCCAGGCCGAGGCGAGCCGAGGGGTCGATGTCCGACAACTCGCTCGCGAGCGAGCCGATCTCGCACCCTCCGGCGCAGTGCACCGCGTCCAGGCGGACGGCGGCGCGTTCGCACCATTCGCGCAATGCGTCGACGCTGTCGAGGTGGTCGAGCAGTGGCCGCTGCTGTTCGAGCTTCACGGTGCTCTGGTACTCGATCACGGCCGCCGTGAGGCCCTGCTTGTCTCCGAAGTAGTGATAGATCTGCGAGGCACTCACCTGAGCACGGCGTTGCACGTCGGGGATGCTCGTACCGGCGACGCCCTGCCGGAACATCAGCTCGGCGGCGGCGTGCAGGATGCGGTCTCGCGTGCGACGGCCACCCTCGGTACTCGCTGCCCTGCCCCGGGTCTCGACACTGCGCTTCTGCATGGGAGCGAGCCTACCAAATGATTGGAATTGACTTTCCAATCCAGTGATTCCTACGGTTGGAGTGCTCATTCCAAGATCGTTCTCGCAGCCCGCGAAAGGTGAGGCTCATGGCCCCCAATCCCCAGATCCAGACCGTGCTCGACGAGTTGGCCGCGACCCCGACGCCCGCTGCCAACACCCTCACCGTGGCGGAGAACCGCGCCGTCGGTCTTGCGTTCGCCTCGTTCGCGGGTGATGTCGTTCCGGTTCGCGAGGTTCGCGACACGGCCTTCCGCAACGGCGACCATGACGTCCCGATCCGCATCTACACACCTGAGACGACCCCGACGGGCCGGCCCGCTCCCGTGACGGTGTTCTTCCACGGCGGCGGCTGGGTGTTCGGCGACCTCGACAGCCAGGACCACTTCGCCAGGGTCCTCGCGACGCGGTCGAGGACCACCGTCGTCTCCGTCGACTACCGCCTGGCGCCGGAGCACCGGTTCCCGGGAGCCGTCGAAGACGCCTACGCGGCACTGCGGTGGGTCGCGCGGAACGCGGGCACCTTCGGCGCCGATCCGAAGCGCATCGCTCTGTTCGGAGAGAGCGCAGGAGGCAACCTCGCCGCCGTCACCGCGCAGGAGGCGAAGCGACGCGGCGGACCGGCCGTTACCTTCCAGGCCCTCGCCTATCCCGCAACCGACCGTTTCGACGACAGCGCATCGATGTACGACCACGCCGCCGGCCCCCTGCTGACGCGCCCTTGGCTCGAGTGGTTCTGGGGCGCCTACCTGAACACCCCCGACGAGGGGGCTGACCCCCGCGTCTCGCCGCTGCGCGCGCAAGACCTCACCGGGCTCCCGGCCGCGCTCATCGTCACCGCCCAGCTCGACCCGCTGCGCGACCAGGGCATCCGATACGCGGACGCTCTCCGCGAGGCCGGGGTGCCCGTGAAGCACCGACCGGTCGAGGGAGTGCCCCACGCATTCCTGTCCTTCACCCGCGACGTCCAGGTCTCACGCGATGTGCTGAACGAGATCGGTGACGCCATCGGCGCAGCCTTCGCGTGACGATGGGCGTCCCGCGGCGAGCACTGCAATCCGGATCTCCACGACACAGAGAGCAGCGGAACCGACACCGTCGTACCAGCCGGTCGACGAACACCAGCGGAGACCTGGGCGGCGAGTCGATGCCGGGCACCTGCCCCACCTCGCGTTTCCTGGGCCCACCACGTGTCTTGTGACGGCGTCCCCCGACCAGGCCCTCCCAAGGATCGGCCAACTCCTCGACCAAACCGACCAGATGCCGCCGGAGACCCCTGTGAACAACTAATGCGCGAGGATGTTCCGGTTGATCCTGATCACCACGGACCGGATCATCTCACCCCCGCGCGATCACACCTCAACCACAATCACGCACCAGCTCGTTGGCGACAGCGGGACAACTGACACGCCGGCAGATACTCGAAGGCGCGCCCGGGCCCGACGGCGGGCGGCCTCGGGCCGCCGAGCCGTACGCCGAACTCCGTGCACACCAGGCCACGCTTCCCTGGCCCCGGGAGCCGCATCCGGGAGCCGCATCCGGGATGGCGGGTCCTGCTGCGGTCGGTGCCTGCCCAACGCTAGGGTGAGCGCCGTGCATCAGCATCGGATCATCTGCTCGCCGCCCCGCTTCTGAGCGGGGTGTCTGCTGGGCCCGGCTGGACGAACGGCCGTGGCCCCCTTCGGTGCTGTCTGATCAGCCGTCGATCCGCTGATGCCCTGCTTTGACGCTATTTCCCTTTCTCTGCGTCGAAGCTGGAGTCCTCTTTCATGCCTGCACGCTCGTCCCGTTCCGCTGCACCCATGCCGCGGAACGGCACCATCCTGCTCGTTCTGGCTGGAGTGCTGTGGGGAACCGGCGGTCTCGCCGGTTCCATCCTCGCCTCGTACACCGGCTTGGCCCCGGTCGCTGTGGCCGCATACCGCCTGCTGACTGCGGGCATTCTCCTCACGGGATATGCCTTGGTGACTGGACGACTCGTTGGGGTACCGCGGTTGAACCCACAGGGCCTGGTCCGCATTGCCGCCGCCGGTCTCCTGCTGGCCTGTTACCAGGCCGCCTACTTCGCAGCAGTAGCCGCGACCTCGGTCGGCCTGGCCACCCTGACCACGATGGTCGCCGTCCCCGTCCTGATCACTGCTGGGACGGCATTTCTCGACCGGCGCCGACCACCCCGCCGCGCCATCGTCTCCCTGGTCATCGCGTTCGCGGGTCTGGTACTACTGATCGGCTCGCCGACCCCGGGCACTCACCGGACGGTCGGCACCGGCCTGGCGCTAGTGGCCGCTGCGGGCTTCGCCGCGCTGTCGCTGGACCGCCGTGAAACACTTCCCGGCCTGGACCACGTCACCACCATCGGGCTGGGCTTCCTGGCCGGAGGTCTCCTGCTGCTGCCCATCACGTTGACTGTCGGAATGGGCATCCCGGCCCGTCCCGCACCGATCGGTGCCGTGCTGTTCCTCGGCCTGGTTCCCACAGCTGTCGCCTACAGCAGCTACTTCACCGGCCTGCGACATGCGGGCCCCAGGGCAGCAATCATCGCTCTCCTCCTCGAACCACTCACCGCCACCCTGCTCGCCGCACTCGTCAATCAGGAGCATCTTTCCGGAACACAGATGCTCGGAGCGCTCCTCATTCTGTCCTCGACCACGATCCGTCAGGACTCCACAGCTTGACTACCTGACCCCCTGAGATGTCCTGACCACATCTGCTACCACTCCGGCGATGACCTGTACTCGGCCTCGATGCACGGTGGGGAAGGGGAGATTCCTCCCTCCCGGCGTACCGCGCACCGTCAATCTGCGTAGGAGTGGTGCGAGGGTGCGGGAGATGCCTTGCATCCCCCGCACCTCGGTGCGTTCCACCGGGTGGAGTGAGCCTCCGCCAACTTGAAGCCGCAAGTCAAAGGGCGGGTGCGACCGGTTCTCGGGGCGCTCATGCTGGTCATGGGCGACTGTCTGAGTAGTAGATCGTCCGTCAGCGCAGTCGACGCCTGAGCCGAAAGGCGGTCGACGGGATCATCTCGTGCAGGGGATCATGCGTAGGTGTCGCCGATCGAAGTCGCAACCGATGACCTGCAAGACCTCGCTGTTCTCTGGAGTATCGGCGAGGCCCGTGCTCACGATGTCGTCGAGGCTGCCTGCGCGGCACTCGTCGCCGGACTGGACAGCCCGGCACTGCGCATTCTGGCCGGATACACACGTGCCGAGGCGGAGTACGACGTTCCCGACCTGCTTCCCGTCGTACTCGACGAGCTGGACCTTGTGTTCTACCCGCGCGACAGCGAGGCCGGGCAGGACGCTGCCGTGCGGGCGCTCGCGCACCAGATGCTGGCGGGCCGGCTGACGCCGCGAGAGCTTGCTATGCGCATCCCCCAGCGGTTCGGCCACCAGCTCCCCCTGGCCGAGCGCCTTGCTGAGCTTGATGACGAGTACGACATCGTTGAGTACGGGAACAGGACGTTGGTGCAGCTCGATGCCGAGGTCACGGCCGAAGCTCAGCGTCTGGCGCATGGTCGGCCCGACCAGAACCGACATTCGTAGCGATCGAGCCTTGAACAAGCGGTCGTCAGCAGAAGTAGGTAGCTGAACTGTCCGGTTCTTGCTCGCCGTATTCGGGCAGCCTTTCACGATCCGGTGCATGCTGGATCCCGAGCTGCTGGAACGGATCACCGCGTGGCGTGCGGAATTGGGTGAACTCGAAGAGCAGCTGGTCAACCAGCTGGCGGAAGTGCGGGCCGAGTGGGACGAACTCGCCGTCGCCGAACGCGTCCTTGAACGGATGACTGGGCAGCTCGCCGACGAACGCGCCCAAGCTGCGCCGGTGCCCGGGCAGGTGGGCGGCCGGCCGGTGATGCTGATCCCGCACCGCGAGCCGGGAGTGGAGGAGGACGCCCTGCCATGGGACTACCAGCGCATCATCGCCGTTGTGCGGCAGGCCGCCGGACCCGTCATCGCCCGTGAGGTCGGCGAGGTGGCGGGGGTGGACATCAGTGTGCGGTCCAAGCTGGAACCGCTGCGCAGCAAGCCGGTGGGGCTCGTCGATCGCGGCTGGCTGCGCAAACTGCCCGACGGCCGGTTCGCCACCCGCCTGTGACCAGCGAGACCGCCGCTCGGAGCGGCTCGGCACGGCCCTAACCGGGGTGCCCCCGGCGGCCGTTGGAATTGTGTGACGAATATCGAAGAGCGCGCCGAGGGCACCTGCCCGCTTGTCTACCAGTGCCGTCTGCCGCTGTCCACGAGCACCGTCAACCACCTCGCCGATCTGCTACGGCGCCACCTGAAGATGATTCGCTCCAGGTGGCGCATCCTGCCGCCCGGGAAGATCGCGGTGATCGTCCTGGCCGTGCTGCGTCACGACCAGTGCCTGGCCGACATGGCCGACGGAAACAATGTGTCCGAGTCCACCGTCCGCCGCTGGCGCGACGAGCTGATCGGGCTGCTCGCCGCCCAGGCGTCGCGCCTGGACCGCGCCCTGATGAAGGTCGCCAGGCAGGGTGGGGAGGCGGTCCTGATCGACGGCACCCTCATCCGCACCGGACGCCGCACCGGCAAGGCCGACCGGCGGAACTACTCGGGCAAGCAGCGCAGCCATGGCCTGCACTTCTTTGCCCTGACCGAAGAGAACGGGCGCCTGATCTGGATGTCCGCCGCCTGGCCCGGCGGCACCCACGACAACACCGCCGCCCGCCGCGACCACGTCCTGGCCCACCTGCACGCCGCTGGCCTCGGAGCGTTGGCAGACCTCGGCTTCCGCGGCCTGGACAACGACATCCTCGACCCCGTGATCGTCACCGGCTGCATCGCCACTCGTACCCACAAGCTCACTCGAGGCGAGAAGGAGCCGACCGTGTCCTCGCCGTCGGACGGGCACTGGTCGAGCACGGCTTCGCCCACCTCAATAATTGGCGGATCCTCACCAAACTCCGCACTGCCCCCGCCCGCGCCACCCGTCATCTGCGCGCCCTGCTCGTCCTGACGAACCTCGAAATCAACCGCTGACGGGTGATCTTCTCCACGGACTCCCGCCCACGACCAGCAGGACTACCCCGAGAACCGATCACACCAGCCCTTTGACCTGCGACTTCAAGTTGGCGGAGGCTCAGTGCACGACATCGACCGCACCGAGTGGAGACCATCGCGATGCGCACCGGGTACAGGTGGAGTCCTTTGAGCCACCGCCAACCTGAAGCCCCTGGCCAAAGAGCTGGTGTGATTGGCTCTCGGGGTACTCGGGCTGGCTGTGGGCGGGAGCCCACGGAGAAGAGCATCCCTCAGCACGGCTGATGCTGAGCGTGGCCTTTTGATTTCTGGCTAAGGGCTGTCCCGCAAAGATCTTGGCTCCGAGTACGGAGCAACCTGAAGGGCTGGCGAGGTGCTCAGCCGGTGGTTCGTGAGGTGTCCAGGGAACTGGCGAAGTCGGCGAGCGTGTGGAAGTCGTTTTCCCGCAGGCCGATCCGCGGGTTGACGTGGTGCAGGAGCCCGAGCCCTTGATGGTGGGCGGCCACGTACGTCTGATCCAGCTCACTCTGCTCGTCGTCCACCCAGGCGAAAGGACGGCCGCCTGCGTAGTCCACCAGCCGCCCGGTCTTCCAGTGGACTCCATCAGGGCGTTCTTGGAGTAGGACGTCGTCGAAGTCGACGAAGGGAAGCTCCGGAAGGCCGAGGACCGGTGCGATCCACCGGTTGGCGTCGTCCATCCATGTGGTGGCCCAGCACAGCTCGAAGCCGAGCTGGAGCAGGATTCGTCCGTGCTCTGGGTTGAGCCAGACACGCAGGGGGCGTCGTCGGGACGATAGGCCTCTGTCGTCCTCATGGGCGTCGTGCCGGGGAACTCTGAGTGTGGTGTAGCCCTCGGGACGCCTTTCCGGCTGGGCCGCGTAAGGGTTGAGTGGCCCGTCCACGTCGAGGAACAGCAGCGGTCGGTTCACGGTTTTCCCCGGGTCGTGCTCACTGTGGACTGCCCCGATCAGCGTAGCTGTGGGATTGTCTTGGCATTGGGCCAGCGTGATTGATGATCATGATGTGGCGAGTGTGATCACGGCAAGATCATCTCACCTCTGACCAGCAGTTACGGGACACCCCTTAGACCCGCACTTCTGCGAGCTGTTTGGCCAGCTGTTCTTCGAGTTCGTCCAGTTCCGCGCGCCGCGCGGCGATCCGTTCCAGCAGCTCGGGATCCAGCATGCAACGGATCGTAGAAGACTGCCCGGCCCCTGCGAGTAGGAATCGGTCGTACTGGAAGTGCCAAGCGGCCGGCCCGGGGTTGAGGTGGATCTTGCGAAAGTGTAGGTCGGGTTGTGGCACATGAACAGTGATCAGCGGGGCGGGAAGGAAGCCAGAGCGAGGTCCCACTGGTCAGCCGCGTGAAGTAGCGCCGCAGCGTCCATCCTGACCTCCACGACGTACTGGTAGATGTCGGCCCGGTCGTCACCCTGTTGCCTCGGGGGCGCTGCCTCCAAGGACAGATGAATCCGAATCACCGCAGCCCCGCCCTCGCTCCGATCGGCGAGGCTGAAGGCGAGGAGCGGCTCAATGAACCAGGTGTCCGGCGAAAGCTCACCTTGTGCATCAGGTTCGGTCACGGCCACCTTCCCCGCGGCCACCGCGCGCAGCCACGCGGCCACCTGACGAGCCTCATCAGTGAGCAAACACGGATCGGCGAAGGACCAGCTGCCCTCGGGAGTCGTTACCGTGCCGTCAATGACCAGCCAGTTGTCGTCATACGAGTCGCCCCGGACCGCGGCGAACTGGTAGCGCACTGGGCGAAGGTCGACGCTGCTTGTGGGGTCGTTCAAGAGCACTGAGTCAGGATGTCATGTGCCGGCCAGCAGGACGAGCCGTGCCTTGACCCCAGGTGCACAGGTCGGAGCGCCGACGAGCCTCCGTCAGATGATCTCCTCCCCGCATTCCCGCTCACGACCAGCGCGAGCAGGCCGAGGACCAGTCACACCAGCCCCTTGACCTGCAAGCGCGGCAAGGATGCCCTGGCGATCGCCGACCAGGGCGGCTGGGCCCGGGGCTCCCGCTCGATGAACGGCTACTTCCAGCGTGTCGGCGGGTGGGAGGACAACGCCACCGCCGGCCTCACCAGGCCCGCCCGTCGCACGGCCGCAGCTCCGCGGGCCCCTCCAGCCCATGGTGCCGACGTACCGATTCCGGCTTCGGATCAGGCTGCTCGATCGGAGGTGTAGCGGGCGAGCATGGTCTCCACGGCCTGATCGACGGCGTAACGGATGTCAGAGGCTGCGGGATTCCAGTCGGTCAGCAGCATGCGGGGCCACAGGACGTAGTTGGCGATCATTCCGAGGAACTGGTTGGCGGCGCTCTCGGCGTCCGGGACGTCGGCGTTACCGGCCTCGTGTTCCGACTCCAGGTAGTGCTGGACTGAGGTGAAGTAGGGCAGCTTGCCGAGCTGGAACTGCATTCGTCCCAGTTCGGGGAAGCGGGGCAGCTCGGCGATGACGATGCGGAACAGGGCTGTCATACCGGGCCGGCCGATCAGATCGGCGTAGCGGTGGCCGATGGAGGCCAGGCCGGACCGCAGGTCCCCGGCCGGAGGCCGTGCGACGGCGCCTCCGGCGTCGCGCTGCCAGGACTCCGTGACGATGGCTTCGAAGAGGGCTGCCTTGGTGGGGAACTGCTTGAACAGGGTGGACTTCGAGACTGCCGCCCCTTCGGCGATGCGAGCGAGGGAAGTGCCGTCGTAACCGCGGTTCAGGAAGAGGTCCGTGGCCGCGGAGATGATCGCCTCACGTTTCTGCTGGGCGAGACGGCGGTGATGTGCGGAGAGCTCTGCTGCCATGCGTGCAGTATGCCCCAGCTCCGAGGCGAGTCACTTGACTCGCCTCTTTCGGCATGCCTACGGTGCGGTGGAAGGCGAGTCGAGCGACTCGTATCTTGATCGCGGCACCCCGCTGTCTCTCGGGCGCCGTGCGATGAGGGAGCAACTGATGACAGTCGACAGGATCGCTTTGGTGACCGGGGCCAACCGTGGCCTGGGCCGGAGTACGGCTCTTGCCCTGGCGGCGCGCGGGGTGCGGGTCGTGGCCACTCATCGCGGTGATGCGGCCGGGGCCGAGGAGACAGCGCGGCTAGTGCGAGCCGCAGGCGGGACTGCCGCTGTCGTGCGCCTCGACATCAGGGACGTCTCCTCGTTCGGAGCCTTCACTACCGAGCTGAGCGAACTGCTCGAGGGCTGGGCGGCTTCGCGGCTCGATATCGTGGTCAACAACGCGGGGGTGGGTCTCTTCGGCCCGCTGGAAGCTGTCACGGTCGATGACTTCGACACCGTGTTCGGCACGAATGTGCGGGGCACGTTCTTCCTCATCCAGGCGCTTGTGCCGCTGCTGGGGCAGGGAGCCCGCGTCCTCAACGTCTCGTCGTCGTTGACTCGCCACACCAGTCCCGCGACCTCGGTCTACTCCGCCTCGAAGGCTGCCGTCGAGGGCCTGAGCCGCACTCTGGCCGCAGAACTCGGCCCCCGCGGCATCCGGGTCAACTCCATTGCCCCGGGGCCGACCGCCACCGACTTCAACGGCGGTGCCATGCGGGACGACGCCGAGATGCGCCAGGGTCTCGCCGGACAGACCGCGCTCGGCCGCGTCGGCGAACCCGAGGAGATCGGCGACGCCATAGCCACGCTGGCGTCCGAGGGCCTGCGCTGGATGACCGCCCAGCGCATCGAGGTCTCCGGTGGCGCCCTCCTCTGACCGACCCCAACCGGGCGAGCTTGTGCCGGGCCGCAGACAACGGCGGGCCGGATTCATTCCCCCCGCCCCGCCCCTGCCCCGTCATCGTCTTCGGCCAGTTTCGGCGAGTCCGGGTGAGCGTCCCGGCCCTACTGCCGACGCCACCGTTGACGACCCGTCAACGGCCGTAGCTTCGCCGAGGCTGCTGCGTCGCCCGGGCTTCGCACAGGTGCGCGGGCTGAGCGGCTGCGGTGGCCGGTCCCGGGGCGGTCCCTGTCCCTGCCCCCCGTCCCGGTTCCGTCGCTGTCGTGGAACGTGCCGGGCGGCTCGAGCCGAGGGCCGCTCGGTTAGCGTCCCCCCGGTTACCGCCGTCTCGAGGGGCAATCATGGCTGACCGGACCGGACGTGCCGGTGAGCGGCCATGTTCAGTCGGGCACGCGCGGTGTCCATCCCGTACGCGGCGCCGTGCGCACGAGGCTTGCCGCGGCCGCCTGTTCGGCCTCCGCGACCTTTTCGTACTGCTCCGGCAGTCGCCCCGTCTGGTGGCGGGGCGGCGGGTGGAAGCGGTGGGTGGCGTCCGGAGGCCGGTGGTCGATGTTGTCGGTCACCAGGGTTGACTCGATACGCGCGGACGGTGACGGGCATGGCCGCGGCCGGCTGCCACCCGGTCGCCGTCGTGCGGTACAGCGTCTGCGTCAGCCCCGCCAGGCCGCCGGTGTCGGCGAGGATGTCGCGGGCGTCCCGCTGCTGCCTCTGCTCGCGGGCCGTCGGCCCCTGGCGGCTGCTCAGTCGGGTGGGACGGCTGGGTCGATGATCCGGTACCCCACGCCGGGTGTGGTGGCGATGACCGGGGGGTCGCCGAGTTTGCGGCGCAGGCGGCTGATGGTCACGGTGACGGTGTTGGTGAACGGGTCGGCGTGTTCGTCCCAGACCTGTTCGAGGAGGTTCTCCGTGCTGAGGAACGCGGGGCTCGCCTCCAGGAGGGCTTCGAGTACCGCGAATTCCTTGACGGAGAGGTCGAGTTGGTGGCCGTCGCGGCTGGCGGTGCGGCGCATCGGGTCGAGTGCGATGCCCGCCGTGCTCAGGGTGCGGGACCGGGCGGCGGGGCGACGGCGTGCCAGGGCGCGGATGCGTAGGACGAGTTCGGGGAAGTGGAAGGGCTTGGCGAGGTAGTCGTCGGCACCCAGGGTCAGGCCGCTGACGCGGTCGCCGGGCGAGTCGGCGGCGGTTAGCATCAGGACCATCACGCGGCCGTCCTGCTCGGTGATCATCTGGCAGAGGGCGTCGCCGTGGATGCCCGGCAGATCGCGGTCGAGCACGACGACGTCGTACGTGTTGACGTCCAGCTTGGCCGCGGCGTCGAGCCCGTCGTGGGCCACGTCCACGGCCATGCCCTGGTCGCGCAGTCCCTCGGCGATGACTTCGGCGAGGGGGCGGGCGTCCTCGACCACCAAAACTCTCAACGGGCCATGCCTGTCTCTGTGTCGGAGGCTTCCGCCGTCGCCCTGTCGTCCGTACGGGGGAGGGTGAGGGTGACGCGCAGGCCGCCGTCGGGGCGGGCGCGCAGGTCCAGGGTGCCATGGTGGGCCTGGGTGATGGCCGCGACGATGGAGAGCCCGAGGCCGCTGCCCCGGCCGGTGCCGGTCCGGTCGGCGCCGAGGCGACGGAAGGGCTGCGCGAGGTCCGTCACCCGCCGCTGGTCGAGGACCGGTCCGCTGGACTCGACGATGAGGGACACTGCGCCTGCGTCGTCTCCTTCGGCTCGTACCGCGACACTGATCCAGCCTCCGGGGTCGTTGTGCGCGATCGCGTTGTCGACCACGTTGTCGACCGCGCGACGCAGCAGCGTCTGGCTGCCCCACACCCATGCGGAATCGTCGATCTGGTTTTCGCGCACGGTCAGGCTCTTGGCTGCGATGTCCTTTGTCTGTCCGGTCAGGGCGGTCAGCGCGAGTCGGCCGAGGGTGAGGCGCGCCGAGTCGGTGAACTCGCCGTGCTGGGTGCGAGCCAGGACGAGGAAACTCTCCAGCAGCCGGTCCACCTGGTCGAGTTCGGCGCGCACCCGGGTGGCCAGCGTGGCCGTGGTTTCCGGTACCGGGCCCGGCTTGGCGAGGGCCACGTCCAGGGAGGCCCGCATCGTGGTGAGCGGGGTGCGCAGCTCGTGGGAGGCGTTGGCGACGAAGAGGCGCTGGGCGTCGAAGGATGCCTCCAGGCGGCCGAGGAGGTCGTCGATGGTGTCGGCGAGGTCCTTCACCTCGTCGCGGGGGCCGCCGATGGCCAGGCGTTCGTGCAGGCTGTCGGCGGTGATCCGTCGGGTGGCCGCTGTCATCACGCGCAGCGGGCGCAGCACCCGGCCGGCGACGATCCAGCCGAGGCCGACCGAGATCACCGCCATGACGCCGAGGGCGATGGCGGAGCCGATCAGGATCTGCCGGGACTGGGTGGCGTGCGCCTGGGCCAGCTGCTGCTCCAGCTCGTCGATGCGGCCCTGGGCCTGTGCCGCCGTGGCGGCCTGATCGGTGCCGCCGTCGGGGGCGGTACGGCTGGAGCGCGATCCGCCGGATGCCACCACGGCCGCGAGGGCGAGCAGCGCCGTTCCCGACAGCAGGAACAGCGTCACGTACAAGGCGGTGAAGCGGGCCCGGGCAGTGCCACGGCGCAGGCCGAGCCGGGCAGTCGGGCCCGCGAGCCGTCGGGGCGGACCCCATTTCATCCGCATGCTCCCCTCTCGCCACCGCACCAGGACAGGTACGAGTTCGCCACCGCACCAGGACAGGTACGAGTTCGCCACCGCACCAGGACAGGTACGAGGCCAGGCTAAGCCGAGGCGCCTAACAGCGAGATGACAGCGGCCGTTCGGCCCCTGTAACTTGCTCCGTCACAGGGTGGGGCCATGAGCGAGGAGAGTACGAAGGCGACGATCGAGGTCATCGGTCTGCGTAAACGCTTCGGGCCACAGTCGGCTCTGGACGGGATGACGTTCACCGTGCGGCCCGGACGGGTGACCGGCTTCGTCGGCCCGAACGGCGCGGGCAAGTCCACCACCATGCGCGTGATCCTGGGCCTTGACGCGGCTGAGGAGGGAAAGGCCCTGGTCGGCGGGGTGCCGTACCGTACCCTGCGTCGCCCGCTCCGGCATCTGGGGGCACTGCTCGACGCCTCCGCGCTGCAACCGAGCCGCACCGCCCGCAACCACCTGCTGTGGCTGGCCCACTCACAGGGCGTGCCGGCCCGGCGGGTGGACGAGGTCATCGAACAGGCCGGCCTGGGCGCGGCGGCACGGCGCAAGGCCGGCGGCTTCTCGCTGGGCATGCGCCAGCGCCTGGGAATCGCGGCGGCGCTGCTCGGTGACCCGCCGGTCGTCATGCTGGACGAGCCGTTCAACGGCCTCGACCCCGACGGCATCGTGTGGATGCGCGGCTTCCTGTCGTCACTGGCCCGGCAGGGCCGCGCCGTTCTGGTCTCCAGTCACCTGATGAGTGAACTCGAAGACACCGCGGACCATCTCGTGGTGATCGGCCGCGGCCGGGTCGTCGCGGACACCAGCGTCTGTGAGCTGCTTACCGAGGCGTCCGGCGGCCGGGTCACCCTGCGTACCTCCGCGCCTGCGCGCGCCGTCCAGGTCCTGCACGACGCGGGCGCCACCGTTCTCGCCACCGGCCCCGACACCCTCGGTGTCACGGGCCTGCCCGACGAGGAGATCGTGGCCCTGCTGGCACGGAACGGGGTGCCGTTCTCCCAGGTGTCCGCGCACCGGGCGACGCTCGAAGAGGCGTACATGGAGCTCACCCGGGACGCGGTGGAGTACCGGGGCATCCCGGCGGGGGAGGCCACACGATGACCGCCACCCTCGCCCCTCGTCCCCCGGCCACGAGGAGCACCGAGCGGGGTGGGTTCCTCAGAACGCTGCGCGCCGAGTGGACGAAGTTCCGCACGGTACGCGGCTGGATCCTCGCCATGGCGGGGGCGCTCCTGGTGACGATCGTGCTCGGTCTGCTCGGCACGGCCGCCCCTGCCCCCGGCGGTCGCGGTGCCGACTCCGCCTCCTATCCGAAGGGCCCCGGCGGCGAGGCCGTCAACGACAGCTTCTACTTCGTCCACAAGCCGCTCACCGGCGACGGCACCCTCACCGTTCCCCTGCGGTCCCTGACCGGTGTGGCCGGCACCGGGACCGGCACGACGGCCCGGGGTGCCCAGCCCTGGGCGAAGGCGGGGATCATCGTGAAGGAAAGCCTCACCCAGGGATCCCCGTACGCGGCGGTCATGGCCACCGGCGGCCACGGCGTGCGCATGCAGTACGACTACACGCACGACACGGCGGGCCCTTCCGGCAAGGTCTCCCAGGAGTCCCCGCGCTGGCTGCGCCTGGTCCGCTCCGGTGACAGTCTCACCGGTGCCACCTCCACCGACGGCTCCCACTGGACCAAGGTCGGCCACGCGAAGCTGCCGGGGCTCGCGCACACCGTGCGGGCCGGGCTCTTCGCGACGTCACCGGAGGCGAAGCAGGACACCGCGGCGGGCACGGGCTTCAGCCCCGCCGTGGCCACCGGCACCTTCGGCCGTCCCGGCCTCACCGGCGGCTGGTCCCAGAGCGCGTGGAGCGGCACGCAGGTGGGCGGTGACGCGGGCACCTCCGGCAGCTACACGAACACCACCGAGGGCGGCTTCACCCAGACCGACGGCGGCGGGTTCGCCGTGACCGGGGCCGGTGACATCGCACCGGTCGTCGGCGGGCCCGTCATGGGCGTCGGCTTCTCCGTCGAGAACTTCCTCGTCGGTACCTTCGCCGGGCTGATCGTGGTGGTCGCCGTGGGCACGGTGTTCATCACCGGCGAGTACCGGCGTGGTCTGCTGCGTACGACCGTGGCGGCAACTCCCCTGCGGGGCCGGGTGCTTGGCGCCAAGGCGCTGGTGGCCGGGGGCGTCGCGTTCGCCATCGGCCTGGTCGCCGCCGCGCTCACCATTCCCGTCGGGGAACGCGGCGCGCATGGCAGGGGCTTCCGCGTCTTCCCCGTCACGTCGGCGACCGAAGTGCGCGTCATGGTGGGAACCGGCCTGCTCTGCGCGGCCGCCGGCGTGCTCGCTCTCGGCGTCGGTGTCCTGCTGCGGCGCAGCGGCACGGCGGTCGCCCTGGTCATCGCGTCCATCGTGCTGCCCTTCCTGCTTGCCACCTCCGGCGTCCTGCCCCCGGGCGTCTCGGAGTGGCTGCTGCGGGTGACTCCGGCTGCGGGCTTCGCCATCCAGCAGACCCTGCCGCGGTACGCGCAGGTGCTCAGCGTGTACGAGCCGTCGACCGGCTACTACCCGCTGGCGCCCTGGGCCGGCCTCGCCGTGCTGTGCGGATACGCGGCGCTTGCCTTCGGTCTGGCCGTGGCGCGGCTGCGCGGGAGGGACGTATGAGTTCCCTGAGCGGTGCGCGACTCGCGAGGACGGCGGACGGCGTGTGGCGAGGGGGCTTCGGCCGCGCCGTGCGCGCGGAGTGGACAAAGCTGCGCACGGCAGGGGGAACGGCCAGGTTGCTCGCGCTCGCCGTCGCGCTGACCGTGGCCGTCGGCTGCGGCACCGCCAAGGCCGTGAAGTGCCCGGACACGGGGTGCGGCCAGGACGCCGTCAAGCTCGCCCTGACCGGCGTCACCGTCGGGCAGGCGGTCATCGCCGTCTTCGCGGTGCTGGCCGTCAGCGGCGAGTACGGCACCGGGATGATCCGCACCACGCTCACGGCGATGCCCAACCGGATCACCGTCCTCACCGCCAAGGCGACGATTCTCACCACGGTCGTCCTGGCCTCCGGGACGGCTGCCGTCCTGGCCTCTCTCCTCGCCGGCCGCTACATCCTGCCCGGCAACGGATTCACCGAGGCGCACGGCTATGTCCCGCTGTCCCTGGCCGACGGCCCGACCCTGCGGGCGGCCGTGGGCTCGGTCCTCTACCTCGTCCTGATCGCCCTGATCGGCCTCGGTCTGGCGACGGCGGTACGGGAGGCGGCGAGCGCCATCGGGATCGTGCTCGGGCTGCTCTACCTCTTCCCGGTCGTCACCCGAGTGGTCAACGACCCGGAGTGGCAGCGCCACCTCCAGCAGATCTCGCCCATGACCGCCGGACTCGCGGTCCAAACCACCGTCCATCTGCACGAGTTGCCCATCGGCCCATGGGAGGGCCTGGGCGTGCTCGCCATGTGGGCCGCGGCCGCGCTGCTGGTCGGCAGCCTGCTGCTGCACAGGCGCGACGCGTAGCCGAATCGAGCCGTCCGCGAGCACGGCGGCTCCGGGCCCCTCCCCGGCCCGGAAGTGTGCTGTCTGCCGGGACCACGCTCTCCAGACCGCCGGGCAGCAGGTCCAGCTCCCGGTACCAGGAGGTGAGACGGGCTTCGGTGACGTGCGCCAGGTGGGCGGCATCCGCCTTCGGCGCGTGCCGTACCAACGTCGCTTCCAGCGGCACGTCCAGGTAGTAGCACCCTGAGACACCGCGGTGATCCCGTACCAGAGACGTGATCGTGTGTCCGTAGCGGTCGGCATACAGGATCTGTCCGAGTACGACGTGGAAGCCGGCGTCGAACGCTGCGCGTGCGCTCGTGGCCAGCAGGGCGCTGTCGGCGCCTCGCGCGGTGTCGTGTTCCCTGAGCACGTTCCGGCGGATCACGTCATGGCCCACGATCGCGATACCGCGGCCGTAATGATCTCGCAGGCTCTGGGCCACGCTCGGCTTGCCGGACGCCGAGTTGCCGCGGATCACCACGAGGCGGGTGTCTGGACGCCCCGCCGCTGTCGCAGCGGGCATGCGACTGGATGCGCCGGTCGATGCGGCGGTCACGCGGGCCAGCCCGTCTCGCTGTACAGCTCGCCGTTCTGGATCTTCTCGATGGCCAGTCGGGTATAGGGGACGAGGTCGGCGGGAAGGGCGGCCGGGTCCCAGAATTTCCACTGGGTGCACTTGTCCGGCTCGCGCAGCTCTGGCTCGCCACTCCAGGTGCGAGCGCGGAAGAACAGGCCCATGCGGGGCGGGTTCCTGGGCTTGCCGATGTGGTGGACGACGTGGACGAGTTCGACGTCCCGGCGCTCGATGTGCAGCCCGGCTTCCTCCATCGCCTCCCTGATCAGGCAGGCGATGGCGTTCTCCTGCTCACAGTGGCCGGCCAGGACGTGCCAGGTGGACGGCGCGAACGCGGAGTCGGGGTGGCGCAGCCCGAGCAGCACCGTTCCGTCGGGGCGTTCCAGGTAGAGGTGAACGCCGATGATGTTGGGGACCGTGCCGTGCGGCGAGGCCAGACGTGCCTCCTCGGATGTGGGCCCGCTCTGCGCCGCCGGGAGGCTGGCGGCGTGGCGCCGTACGAGGTCGCTGGTGGTTTCCGCGATGCGCAGGCGGTGGAGGTCGTCGGGGGCGAACCAGGCGAGCATTACTCCTTCGGTCAGGCGGAGTTCGCGTGGGTCGCCGCTCCAGCGGCCTGCGTAGATGGCGATGGGTACGGTCGTGCCGTCGTCGTGGGAGGCGTACTCGGTGCCGAACGGGGACAGGTCGGCGAGATCGAGGCCGGCCTCCTCGGCCAGTTCGCGCCGCACGGTGTGCTCCAGGGTGGCGTCTTGGGGCTCTCGGCCGCCGCCCAGCAGGGACCACATGCCCGGCTCCCAGATCTGGCCGGGGAAGTAGTCGCGGAGATGGAGCAGGTACTCGCCGCGGTCGTTGTAGATCAGGGCCGAGGCGTTGGCCGTCTCCGGTTCGACCTGGAGCGGCAGTTCGAGCAGCTTCTCGCGCAGTGCCGGGGAGGTCACCCGGTCCATGGGACGCCACTCGATGCCGCCGACCTTCTCTTCCTGCGGCACGGCCGACACCTCGGTCGTTTGCAGACGGAAGAGGAACCGGAGGTCGAAGTGCTGGTGTCCGGGCTCGCCCTTGCCCGGATGGACGTCGATGTCGTCGATGTCGATGTGCAGTGGCACGGTCTCGTAGCCCGGCCACGGCGTGACGGCCCGAGACGGGATACCGGTCTCCTCGTGCAGTTCACGCAGAGCCGCCGCTGCCAGGGAGTCGTCGGTGGGCTCGGTGTGGCCGCCGGGGATGAGGACCTCCCCGCTGGCCAGGTGCAGCGCGTGCAGGACGCGGCCGAGCTGGTCGACGACGATCGCGCGGCAGGTGACGTGCCCGGTGAAGGTCGAGCGGCTGGCGATGTCCTCGCCGGTCCGGTCGAGGGCGCCCAGGAGGACGCTGAGCTGCTCGCGCTCGTGAGGGTGACGGGCGAGGTAGGTATCGACGGTGGTGCGGACGTGGTGGTGCGACAACGGCATGGGGACTACCTCGGGGGCGTGGGGCGGGAAGGAGGCGAGGTGGGCGGGGTCGGGGTCAGCTCCCCGACGGCCGGGTCGTCGTCGTGGCCGACCCCGGGCCGCGGCGCGCGCTGCCGATGCTGATGAAGCACCACGCCCAGGCTTGCTGCACGAGCAGCCGCTCGGGGACAGGGCCGCGGTGGAGAGGGCTGTCCCACAAGGGCCGGTAACGCACGTGGACGTCGCGCCGGTCCAGGGCCGGGACGTCGAGAATGTGTCGGCCGTCGGCGAGGTGCGCGGCGGCGGTGTTGCCGAGCCGGGCACGGTAGGCGGCGAGCATGATCTGCCCGTCCACGGGGCGCAGCCGCCGGACCGCGTTCCGGGTCTCAAGAAAGGCGTACTCGGACAGCTCCTGGTGTGGCAGGCGGATCGCCTCCCCCTGGTCGGGGCGGGAGCTCCCCCGTCGAAAACGAATCGGATCTCTCCGGGGCAGTCCGTGCCGGGTTGGAGGTCGGGATGGTGCGCGGAGAGGGAGTGGACGGCGAGCACGGCCGACAGCGGCAGGTCCAGGCCCAGTTCCTCGGTGATCTCGCGCCGACAGGTGACGTGCGGGTGTTCACCGTGTTCGACGACACCGCCGGGCAGCACCCACGAACCGTCCTCGCGGTAGGTGGGATGCACCAGCAGGACCTGGCCCACCTCGTTCGTGATGATCGCGGCGGCACCAAGCCAGGCGGCATGCCGGGTCGCGGCGTACCGATCTGCCGGTACACCCGCACACGCTGAGACGTGATCCGAAGAGGACACGGGAGAACTCACGTAACTCTGCCTTCCGAGACGGTGGACGGGCGGGCTTCCAGCTGTCGACGAGGGTCGCTCAGAGGGCACCGCTGTTCATACGCTGCTGCGGCTGCTCGCCCTACCGGGAAGCGGGTTGCCCGCTCGGTGACGACCGGGTCGATGTCGAGGGTGGTGACGTGCCCGGTCGGACCCGTGAGTTCAGCGATCAGGGCGGCGTTGTAGCCGCCGGAGCCGATCTCCAACACGTGGTGGCCAAACTTGATACGCGCGGCTTCGAGCATGTCGGCCCGCAGCCAGGGCGCGGAGATGGAGCTGATCACCCGGCCGTCGGGCGCATGGCGGGTGGGGACGGTGTCGTCGGCGTACGCGGCATCGAGAGCCGCCTCGGGGGCGAAGGCGTGACGGCGCACGGTGCGAAAGGAGCGCTCGACGGAAGCGGTGCGGATGTGGTTGTCGCCGCGGAGTCGCTCGACGAGCTGGTGGCGCAGCTCGCTCGCATCGCTGACCTCGGTAGCCGGGGGATGTGTCACAGCAGTCCTTCGAGGTTGGTGCGGCGGGTTCGGACGTGGGGCGAAGGTGCGGCGGGTTCGGACGTGGGGCGAAGGTGCGGCGGGTTCGGACGTGGGGCGAAGGGAGCATCGGGAGCGGGCCGGTGTCTATGTCCGGCGGACCGGTGGCCTGGCGCGGCCCGGTGATCAGGGGGCGTCGCCGCTCATCCGGCGTTGCAGCTCCCACAGGGTCCGGAACAGCCCTGGCCGCTGGGTGAGCTGGGCGTAGGTCCCCTCCTGGACGATCCGCCCTTCGTCCAGGACCACGATCCGGTCGGCGACGGCCACGTTGGTGAGACGGTGCGTGATCAGCAGGATGGCGCGGTCCTTCGCCAGTTCGCGCAGACCGGCGAAGATCCGGTGCTCGGCGCGGGCGTCGAGGGCGGCCGTGGGTTCGTCCATCACCAGCAGCGCTGCCTGCCGATGGAACGCGCGGGTGAGGACCAGGCGCTGCCACTGCCCGCCGGAAAGCTGCTGTCCTCCGAACCACTCGCTGGTCAGGAGGGTGTTCAGGCCCGAGCGGAGTTCGGGAAGCATCTCCGCGGCGCCGGACGCCTCGCACGCGGCGAGCAGGGCCGCGTCGCTGGTGTCGCCCTGCCCGAAGGTGATGTTGTCGCGCATCGTCAGCGGCAGATAGGTGAACTTCTGCGGCACCAGCGCGACCTGCTTCCACGACCCCCACGGGTCCAAGGCCGCGGTGGAGGCGTGGTCCCAGGCGACGTCGCCCTCGGTGGGCAGCAGCAACCCGCACAGCAGGCGCGAGAGGGTCGTCTTGCCGGAGCCGTTCTCCCCGACCAGCGCCACGATCTCCCCGCGCTTCACATGCAGGGAGACGTTGCTCAGGCTGTCCTTGGGAGCGCCGTCGTAGCGGTAGGTGACGTCACGGACCTCAAAGCGCTCCGGAGCCGCGGTCACGGGCGCAGTACCGCGGGAGGCGGTCATGGCCTGGCCATGGGCGTTGTCGAGGAAGTTCTGCCAGTCCTGCACGTACCAGCCGGTGCGCACCAGACGGGCCCCGCCGTTGATGATGCCGCGCACCGAGCCGGTGGCGGTCTGCAAGGCGAAGACGGCGCCGCCACCGGCCGCCAGGCCCATCCGCCCGGAGGCCAGAAGCCACAACAGCGCCGCCCACACCGCGGTCGACGCGACCCCGCCGGCCACGGCCCCGGCCAGCCCCATCCAGGCACCCGTGTTCGCAGCCTTGCGCTCGGCGGCGTTGACCGAGGCCGCCAGCCGCCGGTACCGCCCGATCAGGAAGGGACCGGCCAGGCAGGCGCGCATCTCCTCACTGGACTCCTGATAGGCCATGTGCCATCGCAACTTGCCCAGCATCCGGCGCCGCCCGGAGGTCTCCAGCCCGGCGAGGTAGAGCACGCGGGCGGAGCGGACGTACGCGGCGGCCTGCGGCAGGCAGGCGAGGAAGAGAAGGGGAAGGAGCAGGGGGTGCAGGACGGTCAGGACAGTGGCGCCGGCCGCGAGCGTGGCGGACGCTGCGAGCACGTCCTGCGCTTCTTCGACGAGGTCGGGGGTGACCTGGGCGCCGCGGTCCGCGATGTCGTAGGCGTCGTTGTAGCCAGGCTTGTTGTTGGCGGCCAGCTCCGCGCCGAGCGCGGCCTCGATCATCGTCAGCTCCGCCGCGCGGCCGAGGACCGGGCGAAGTCGGCCGGTCAGCCAGACCACGGCGATGCCCAGCAGGGCGCGCAGACCGGCGGCGGTGGCGATCACAGTCAGCTGCGGGGCGGCGTCCCACAGCCGCTCGGTGATGACACCCGAGGAGACCAGCGCGGTGATCGTGCCCGTGACGGCCAACAGGCCGAGGGCGGCAAGGACGCCAGTCCCGATCTGGCACACCAGCAGGCCGATGGTCGCGCCGCGGTCCACGCGCCAGGCCATCCGCACCGAGCGTCGCACGAGCGAGGGAAGGCGCCGCGCCATGGTGCGGGAGGTCAGCAGGGAGCCGGCCTGGAGCCGCGACGCGTCGCGGTAGAGGTATTCCTCTTCTCGAACACCGGTGTCCTGCGGTTCGTCTGCCGGCACGGGCCCTTTCGGCGGTTGCGGCGGCTGGTCCTGTGTAATGGCCGAGGTCATCGTTCCCCCTAGGACGGTCGCTGACGGTCGCTGCGGCTGAGTCGTGAGGTCTAACGACACGGCTGCGATTTCGAACACACGTCATTCGGTCGTGCTGGAAAGCCCGTTGTTTCCTGCGTCAGGGATCCCCGAGGGCGTCGGATCCCTGATCTGGCTTGGAGCGGCTGCGGGCAGGAAGTGGCCGAAACGCCGACGCCGCCGAACCGCATGAGCGAAACCGCGGTCTTCCCGGCCATCCCCCCTCCTGACTGGGTGCTGGTACGGCCTGCAGCAGACTTTCCAGCTCTGCTTCGGCGTGACCGACCCCGCCTGTGTCAGAGCCTCGTGATGGTGGGCGGAAAGGACACCGGATCCCAGTCCGGCTGCGGTGATCACCGCGTTCAGCGCGTCTGTCGCGCGATCGTCCAGGGCGGACGCGGCGACGGGGCGGTGCAGGGCGTCGCGTGCGGCGTAGGCGTCGAGTCGGGCGACGCCGACGAGGGCGTCGAGTATCCGGGCGGTGTGGCGTCCGGCGCCGTCCGGTTCCAGGGCTGACAGGCCCGCCCGGGTCTGGAAGACGGCGGTCGGCGCATCGGGGTGGGCAAGGAGCTGGACAGCTGCATCGAGGGTGTGGTCGAGGTCAGCTTCTGGGATGGGGGCGTCCGCGGGTCGGCAGTGGGTGTGCAGGAGGAGGGCGGCGGCTTCCTCGCAGGGCTCTGTTGGCGCCCGTAGCCTTTCAAGGAGACAGGTCCTGGACGAACCGAGATGTTCTCCACTGCTCGGCTTCAGCGAGCAGACCGCCGCGGATTGGACGGCCGAGAGCGGAGGCGACGACGTCTCCTACGCTGCCTGTCGAACCCGCAGCGCAGCCGCCGCTCAACCGACGGGACAGGGCGATACGGCGGGGCCGGCACCTTGACGTCGAACAGCCCATCCGGAGGGCGCTTCAGCGTGGGCAGCCGGAGGCGTCGTACGCCGACGGTAGTGCCTCACCGACGGGGGCGGGGCTACCGCTCGCAGTTGGGCTTGTGCGGTGTCGTCCAGGTGTGTCGTGGCCTGCACACGCGTTATCCGAGAGCGGGTTGACCGCCCATGGCACTGAGGGTGGCGCCGTTGACGTAACTGGCGTCGGGGGAGGCCATGAAAGCGATGGCCCCTGCGATCTCCTCGGGGTCGGCGAGGCGTTGGAGGGCGACTGCTTGTCCGGCGGATTCGAAGGCGTCGCCGTAGGCGGCGGTGCCTTCTGTGCGGGTGGGGCCGGCGGCGACGGCGTTGACGCGGACGCCGGCGGGCCCGTACTCAGCGGCCCAGACGCGGGTGAGGGATTCCAGGGCGGCTTTGGTGGCTCCGTAGATGCCGGTGCCGAGGCCGGGTGTGCCGGCGGCGCCGCTGCTGACATTGACGATGGCACCGTGGCCGCGTTGCGTCATGCCGGGGGCGAGGGCCTGGACGAGGAGGTAGGGGGCGCGCAAGTTGATGGCGATGTGGGCGTCGAAGGTGGCGGGGACGGTGTCGGCGGTGCGGGCGAAGTGGAAGATGCCCGCACTGTTGACCAGGATGTCGACCTGACCGGCACGTTCGGCCAGGTCAGTCACCTGCGCGGGGTCGGACAGATCGGCCGGCTCGAAGCGGGCCCTGCCTCCGAGAGCTGTGATGCGCTGGAGGGTGTCGGCGGCGCGCTGCTCATCGCGGCCGTGAACGATGATGTCGACGCCGCGGGCGGCCAGGGCCAGGGCAGTGGCCCGGCCGATACCGGCGGTGGCCCCGGTGACCAGGGCGGTCTGCTGTGCGAGGTCGTGTTGCATGGTCGTGCTCGTTTCTGCGTGGCGTCGGTGTAGGTGAGAGGTGTGGGGTTACTGGGTGCGCTGGGCGGTCAGGACGGTGTCGTGGATGGTGACGTGCCGGCCGTCGGGTGCGGTGGCGGTGCGGGGGCGAGCGGTGCGAGTGACGGCTCTCCAGGCGATTGAGGGGAGGTCGTCGATCAGGTCGTCGGCGGTGTAGAAGATGTCGGGCTGGGGCGGGCGGGGCATCTCGGTCTCCAGGTCGTTGGGGTGGTGGCCGATGATCACCAGATGCCCGGCGCCGGCCACCCGCGCGGCGAGGGCGGCGAAGCACTGGAGGCGGGATGCGGGTGAGGGTGCCGACGCCATCTGGCTGGCCCAGGCAGGCCGGCAGGTCACCGGCACCGACTTCTCCGGCCAGGCCCTCGCCCGCGCAGCCGACCACACCCCCACCGCGCTCGCCGGACGCCTCATCTGGAATCGGGCCGACATCCGCACCTGGACACCGAAGGACGACGCCCCCCGATACGACTGGTCCCAGAACGCAGCTTCGTAGCGTGGATCGGTGTCGCTCATCAGGGACTCTCCAGGGTGTGCTCGAGAACTGTGATGATCACGCGGGGACGGTGTCGGGGGCGGGGATGCGGCGCGCCCAGAGGCCGAACAGGAGCAGGCCGGCCAGGGGGAAGGCGGCGGTCGCGAGCAGGGTTGCTCCCAGACCGCCCTCCAGGCCGCCTTCCAGGCCGCCGGCGGCGGACAACACGCTGGCCAGGGAAAAGCCCAGCTCACGACCGATGTCGGGCAAGGCCACGTTCACGATCGAGGTGTCCACCACGAACTTCAGCCGCGTCAGCACCAAGATCCCTACCGCCACCGCCACCGCCACCGCCACCGCCACCGCCACCGCCACCGGCCCACGGCGCACGGCGCACCGCCACCGCCGCTCCCGGCGGCGCTGTAGCCCGCTGTACGCCCCTCACCTCACTCCTGCTGGTCTGCCTCATCGCATCTCTCCCCCTGCCGTACGGCAGCCCCGGTCAGAGCGCCTGCCACCACAGTCGGGCCGTCCAGCAGAACGCGCAAAGATCCTTGCTGCGGTGGCAAGGTGGAGGGATGGACGAAGAAACGCAGTCGACGATGGCGGCCGTAGGCCCGCGTCTCAAAGGGCTGCGGACCCAGCGCAGCCTTTCCCTGACAACCCTGGCCGAGGCCACCGGGATCTCGCTGAGCACACTCTCGCGCCTGGAATCGGGCCAGCGGCGCCCCACCCTCGAGCTGCTCCTCCCCCTCGCCCGGGAGCTACGCGTCGACATTGGCCAGCTCATCGGCGCACCCCAGACGGGCGACCCCCGGGTACACCTCCAGCCCGTCACCCGCCACGGCATGACCATGCTCCCGCTCACCCGACGGGCAGGCAGCCTGCAAGCCTACAAATTGATCATCTCGCCGAAGATGCGCTCGCCCGAGCCCGAGCAGGCCAGCCACGAGGGCTACGAATGGATCTACGTCCTCGACGGCCGACTGCGCCTGGTCTTGGGCGACAAAGACCTGATCATGGGCCCCGGCGAAGCCGCCGAATTTGACACCCGCACCCCCCACTGGTTCGGCAACGCCGACGACCACCCCGTCGAAATACTCAGCCTCCTCGGCCACCAAGGAGAGCGCGCACACCTACGCGCCCGAACCACGCCCCCGCCCAAGCACACCCGCGAGATTCCCTGACCGGCCGGACAGCTCCCGCCCGTACAGAAACGCACCTACGCCAGTTGGCACCACCCGGGGCAGGGCATTGCGTAGGTCGGAACATCCCGCTGTACCAGCAACTGCCATAGGTCGGGTGTCCTCAAGTAGGGGGTGTGCTAGCTAGGTGGATGTCGAACTGCCGGGTGGCTTCCCACCCGGTGGGGAACGTCCGGGCGATCTCCCGCTCGGCGAACAGAACTCCCAGGGCGGCGCGGCGCCGCCGGTAGGGTCAGCCGGTCCCGGTGGTCGGGGTACGGCCGAGGCGGAGCAGGTCGGAGACGGCGAAGTGCGCCGGTTGCTCGGCGGCGGCCCGGGCGGCGCTCGTGCCCCGGTGGCGCAGCCGGTCCTGGAGCCAGTCGAAGGCGAGGTGTCCGGCTGCGGCCTACCCGATCAGCTCACTGTCGAGGGCCGTGCGTCCGGCAGCTGCCGCACCGCTGCGGCCACGATCTCCGGGAACGGCGGCCCCATCCGTGTGCCGCTGCGGGAGCGGAGTACGACCTCGCTACTGTCGACGGCCGGGGCTACCCGGAAGCCGGCCCACTGGGCTCCTCGGCGGCCCCGGTCGGCAGGTGGGAGTCGTCGACGGCGGTGGTGTGCGTCGGTTCAGGCAGGGTTCAGGCCATGCTGGGATGGCTACCACCGCGGTCGCCGATCGCCTATCGCCGCGGCTTCGCTCCTGTCCGGGACTTCGCTGGCGGAGCCGCCCCGGCAGACACCCCCGAGCTGCTGGGAGTGACCCGGCCCCGGGGCGGTCTGTGGAAGCAGGGGGTGCCGTACGGCGGGCGGACGGGTGTCTGCGGGCAGCAACTGGGCCGCCATCAGGACACTGACTGACAGCCTCTACCGCTTCTTTCCAGGACGGGGGCGAGGTGGCGCGTGCCGCCGCTCGTCCGCCGGCCGAGGGAGACCAAGCCGGGTTCAGATGCGCCAGGAGCGGAGCGTGTCCGCGATGTCGTAGATCTTCAGGCGGGTTTCGCGGGCTTTTCCGATCAGGTCGGAGAGCGCTCCGTAGGGCGGGTCGATGCCTTCACCGCACTGGTCGAGGTACTGGGTGGTGACAAAGGCCGCGAAGAGGCTGTTGCGATGGGGGAGCGGTTCGAGCCGGACGATGGTGTGCAGGAGGGCCGCAGCGCGCCATGCGGCGTCGGGGTTGGACTCGGCGAGCGTCGGCGTGCGGGTCTTGTGGCGGGCGACAGCCGCGACGAGAGCGGAGTAGTCGGTGACGGACACGTCGTCGTGGCCGAGGGCGATGTCCTGGACGTCCAGGAGCCAGGAGACATCCACATACAGGGTCTCGCTCATCAGGCGGCCGTGGCTCCCCGGTCGCGCTCGGAGGGCGGGACCTCGTCCGGGAACGCGGTGTCGAACTCCTCGCGCAGCCTGTCCGCCCAGGACGCGGCACCTGCCACGAATCGCTTGCGGTGCATCTCGCGCACGCCCAGGTCGTGGACGTACTGCTTGAGGCTCTTGCCCTCGGCGGCGGCAGCGGCACGCACGCCTTCCATCTCTTCCTCGGTGAACGACACATTCAGTGACGGCATACCCGCATGGTACCTACTTGGTGCCTGCCGAGGAAGCGGAGGAGACGCCGACGCTCCCGCCCGGTCCAGGACTGGGCGGGCGGCCCCAGCACAGCCCCACCAGCTGAGAGGCGGTCGGCGAGAGGGCCGTTCGCGTGCGGTCGCTCAGAGGGTGAGCACGGGGCGTGTGGAGAAGTCTTCGTAGATGTCCTCTCCGTCCGGTCCGTACACGAACTCGGCCATGGCGGGGTTGCGGTTGGCGGTCGCCAGGGGGAGCCAGGCCAGCAGGTGGCCGTAGCCGCCGCATACCGACTCGCCCCCGTCGCCGCCGTGGATGGCGGTGACATCGCTGGTCAGCTCGGCGCGGTAGGTGTCGTAGGCGATGCGCAGGCCGAACGCGTTCAGCTCGTTGTGCGGGCCGGTGTCGTCGTCGTAGGGGATGCGGTCGAGGGGACAGTCGTCACCCCACCGGAACAAGGTGTCCGCCCCGGCGCCGCAGGCGTGTTCCCACTCGTCGGAGCTCGGCATCCGCAGACCACGGGCGAGGAGGGCAGCCGGCATGTCGGCCGGGGGCTCGGTCAGGGTCTCGTCCTGCACGGCCATGAGGACGGTGGCCAGGTGAACGCTGCGGCGGGCGCTGAGGATCCGCTCGAGGTGGCTCCGCAGGTCGGGCCCGTAGCCGTAGCCCTCCTCCAGACTCTGCGCGTAGTCGGCGGCCTGCTGCGCGGTCGGCTTCCAGGCGTTGGGGTCGAAACCCAGGGACACCTGGCCTCCGGGTATCAGGGCGAACTCCTGCCCCTCCCGCTCGATCCGGACGCGGTGCAGCGGGGCACCGAGGTGTTCCGTGGCCTCGACGAGCGACACCCGGCCGCCCACATGGTCAGCGGCAGTCCGGGCGATCCGTCGGGCGGCGGCCTCGTCGAAGGTCCGCCACCGGTCGAGAGTGAGATCAGCGAGCGACATGGTCGGCAGTGTGGCACGCGGCACTGACACAGCATCGATGTCCGCGTGCAGGGGCACGGCCTGGATGACTTCATTCCTGCACAGAACTACCTGTAACGGGCGTGACCGGCTTCTTGCTGTGGCGTTGCGCAGGGCACGGACGATCCGGACGAGCCGGTATGGACGTGACCGACTTCCCCGACGACCTGGTGCGGACGCAAGCCGCCTGGAACGCCGCCTACGACGCGCTCGCCGCACCTACCCCGCCCCCCCCGCGACACCACCGCCCTGCACCGCCGCCTGCTGCGCCTGTCCGTACGGCTGTGGTGGCACCCCTACGACCACGAGGACGGCGGTCAGGCCGGCGCCTACGAGGAGTTGCAACGTCACGGGCACCGTCATGCTGCGACTGCTACCAGGGCCGCCGCCACGGAGACGATCACGATGATGACAACGGCCTCGGCGCCGCCCAGGCGCCAGGGGGAATTCCGTTCTCCACACAGGAGACGGAAGGGGACTTCGACACAGGGGCTCCCTACCCTTTCTGGTTCGGCGACCCATCGGTCGCCGGACACCTGTCGCTGACTCCAACCCGACGCGTATCACGGGCGGTTGCAGCCGCCCTGCGTGTGGTGCGTGGCATGGATGGTGGCAGCCGCAAGGGGCCGGAAGTCCCTGTCGGAGCCCTTTCGCAGGGGGTTGATGCGTCGGTGTCCCCCTGCCCACGGGGGCACTCGCGCGCGAAGAATGCGACACAGAGTCAGCGCCGCACCGCGCACACATCCGTGACCTGGGTCTCTGGCACCCCGTCCAGCGGAGACCGAATGCCGGTCACACGTGGTGGCGAACGCATTGATGCGTGCATGCGTCGATCGCGGTTGCGTGAATGTCAGTGGTGGGCAACGCTTTCCCGCATCTCGGCTTGCACCCGACAGGGTGCGGGCCTTGCCCTGATCCTGCTGACTTCAACCGAAGTGAACAGGGATTCCCGGCCTTGCGTTGCAGCGCGAGGCCACCGGGAGCCGGTGGGGCAAGACCGCGACCTCTCCCGATCAGCAGCCCTGCGGGGAGAGTTGGATGTAGTAGACCGGAGTCCAGTCCGGGTACGAGACCGATGCGTTCACATCACCCTCAAAGCAGTCGATGAGCCTGCCGGACGCATTGAGCGTGCGAAGCGTTGCACCTCCGGTCTGGCGATTGTTCAGCCACCCCTTGCCGATCCAGTTCTCGAGCGAGTACACACCGTAGTTGTAGTACCAGAAGTCGGCATAGTACGAGTCGTACTGGTGAACCCTTATGCACGCATAGCCCGGACTGCATTCAGAAACATCGTCCGACAGGTCGCCGTTGAAGTAGGCGGGCGCCGGATCGCTCCACGGGCCACCCTTCATGATTGCAAGGTCGGCCCGAGGCGCCGGTATCACTTCGGCAGACGCCATCTGTTCGGCCGAAAGCTGCCACTGTGATCCCGGTCCCTGCGGCGCGGCAGAAGCCGTGGCGCCTGCCGTGGCCAGACCTGCAAGGAGTAGTGCCACCAGTCCCGATACCAGGCGATAGGTTCGAACTCGACGCATGAGCGGCCTCCGGTCTTCATCGCAGTCGGTTCTCCGGCGCTCACTGTAGATTCCGCCCAGCAGCTGCGCCCATCCTTTCGAGGACGGTCGAATAGTTGGCCAGTGGAGCATCTCCCCCTCTGCTCCCTTACCTGCCCTTCGCGGAGATACTCGATGGCAGGAGGCGGTCGCCCGCCCACAGCGGGCACTTGCTTCCATGCCAGTTGACGGCCGGTCTCAACGCGGACTTCAATGCGGTCAACGTGCGAGAACACCCGTCGCCAGCCGTCCCGGCCCGATCGTGTGTGGATGCCCGCCAGCGAGGACCGCCCGGTCAGCGCACCGCCGCCGGCCTCCTCCCTGGGCACGTACCGGTTGCTCCGGCACCACACCCTCATGGTGCTGACAGAGCCGAGGGCGACCCAGAAGGTTTCTGACATGGCGGGGATTCTGGCCCCACCCGTACGGCCGTGGATTAGCCGGCTGTACCCACGAGAGGGATGCCAGGTATGGCGTAGCTGATGGTGTGCTTATTGATCTTGATTGTGGCCTGCTGTTGTTCAGTTGTACTGGGTGGTAGTTCTGGTCAGTCGGTGAGGCTTACGCG
>NZ_JOHS01000006.1 GCF_000725625.1 Streptomyces sp. NRRL F-6676 | reverse complement strand
CCCCTCACACCTCCGCATATCCGACCCCCCATTTGGGCATACGGGACCAATGGCCCGCCGCGTCCCCGCCGCAGTCCTGCACGCAACCGCCCGCCTCCGAAGGACCACACGCCGCACCCGCACAGGCACCCCCAGCCCCGGACACCCCACCGCCACCCTCGGCCTCACCCCCCACCCCAACCCCTGGCTCCGCTCCCTCACCCTCGCCGCCGTGGTCCTCCTCGGCGCCTGGCTCGGCCTCCTCGTCGTCGGCAACGTCCGCGCCCCCGTGGGCCCCATGAACACCACGATGGCGCTGCGCCCCTCCCTCACCGGCGGCACGAAGATCAACGTCTCGCCGCTCGGCGCGCTGGAGCTGGACACCCACAAGGCCCCCGTCCGCCTGGACGTGAACGTCGACCAGCTGGACGAGACCCGCGCTCAGGCCCTCGTGGACCACCCCGAGCGGCTCTCCGGCCTCCAGGACGAGGTCGCGCAGGACGTCGCCGACGACACGCTGGACCTCGCCGTCCGCTCCTGCGTGGCGGTCGTCTCCGGCGCCACCGCCCTCGGCCTCGTCGTCTACCGCCGCCCGCGCCGCGCCCTCGCGGCCGGCGGCCTCGCCCTCGCGCTCCTCGCCGCCTGCGGCACGAGCGCGTACGCGACCTGGAACCCCAAGGCGGTACTGGAGCCGAAGTTCTCCGGTCTGCTCTCCTCCGCCCCGTCCCTGGTCGGCAGCGCGCGCAGCATCGTCACGGAGTTCGACGTCTACCAGAAGGAGCTGGCCCGCCTGGTGACGAACGTGACGAAGCTGTACGACGTCACATCGACGCTCCCGGCGTACCAGCCGGACCCGAGCACGATCCGGGTGCTGCACGTCTCGGACATCCACCTCAACCCGGCGAGCTGGAAGATCATCGCCTCGCTGGTGAAGCAGTACGACATCAACGTGATCGTCGACTCGGGCGACACGATGGACCACGGCACGGCCGCGGAGAACGGCTTCCTGGACCCGGTGGCGGACCTGGGCGCCCCGTACGTATGGGTGCGGGGCAACCACGACTCGACGACCACGCAGGACTACCTGAAGAAGATGAAGAACGTGCGCGTCCTGGACGACGGCCGGGCGGTCACCGTCGCGGGACTGCGGTTCGCGGGGATCGGGGACCCGCAGTACACCCCGGACCGTACGGCCGAGCGCGGCGACCGGGCGGAGGAGCTGGCGGGCGCCCGCCTCGCCTCGGCACTGCGCGACCAGCGGAACGCCGGCACGCCCGTGGACGTGGCGCTCGCGCACGAGCCGTCGGCGGCGCGGGAGACGGACGGGGACGTGCCGCTGGTCCTGTCGGGACATCTGCACCACGAGGGCATGGAGGTCATGAAGTACGGCACGCGGCTGCGCATCGAGGGCTCGACGGGCGGCAGCGGGCTGCGCGCGGTGGAGGGGAAGTACCCGGACCCGATCGAGGCGTCGGTCCTCTACTTCGACCGGGACAGCCGGCGGCTCCAGGCGTGGGACGAGATCAAGCTGGGCGGGCTGGGCCGGACGACCGCGGAGGTGGCCCGCCACCTGGTCGACGAGAACCAGCCCGGCGCCACCCCGTCCCCGACCTCGCCGACCCCGTCGTCCTCCGGCTCTCGCACCCCGACGAACCCCGGTTCCCGCTCCCCGAGCCCCTCCCCGTAAACCGTTTTGGCGATACCTCCCGCCATCCCATATGCTTCTCACGTCCCCGAGGCGCTGAGAGGCGCCCAGGCGGGCCGATAGCCCTCATCGTCTAGCGGCCTAGGACGCCGCCCTTTCAAGGCGGTAGCACGGGTTCGAATCCCGTTGGGGGCACGCAGTACGGTGTGCGACACTGGCGCTCGTTGGTTCGCGCACACGCTTGGTCCTGTGGAGCAGTTTGGAGTGCTCGCCACCCTGTCAAGGTGGAGGCCGCGGGTTCAAATCCCGTCAGGACCGCTGACGTTTCACGTGAAACGTCGTGGCTGGGTAGCTCAGTTGGTACGAGCGATCGCCTGAAAAGCGATAGGTCGCCGGTTCGACCCCGGCCCCAGCCACCACAGAAGGCCCCATCCATCCGGACGGGGCCTTCACTGTTGCCCGCCCACGGCCTCGCCACCCTGTCGAGGTGGAGGCCGCGCCCGCGGCGCAGCCGCAATCGATACAGCACATCCCGTCAGGACCGCTGACGTTTCACCGCCCACACGACGAGGCCGACACACCCGCCCAGCGCGGACTCCCCCACACGGAAACCCACGCGCTCACCCCGGCCCCAGCCACCACAGAAGGCCCCATCCATCCGGACGGGGCCTTCACCGTGTGTACCGCTGTTCCTCAAGAAGCCGCATGCGCCGGCCCCTCGCCCCGTCCCCCCGGGTGCCGGTGCCGCCAGAGCCAGAAGACCGTGCAGGACAGCAGCGCCCAGCCCGCCAGGACCAGGAACGGGAACGCGTGCTGGTGGCCGGGGAAGTACACCGCCGTGTGCTGGGCGTTGACCGAGGCGCCCGGCGGGAGCCAGCGGCCGATCACACCGAGCGGCGACGGCAGCAGCGGCCAGGACACCGCACCGCCCGACGACGGGTTGCCCAGCAGCACCATCAGCCCCCACGTCGGCAGCATCGCCCAGCGCCCGAACAACGTGTTGAACATCGTGAAGACCATCCCGGACGCGAACATCGTCAGCGCGAGGATCAGCCACGACTCCACGAACGGCAGGTGCAGCGCGCCCAGCAGCCAGTCCACCACCGCCGCGATCACGAACCCGCCGAGCAGCGCGTACGCCACGGTGAACGCGATCCGCTCGGCCGGGTTGAGCGCCCTGGCGTGCACGCTGAGCTGGATCGCGCCCACGAAGCCGATGATCACGGCGGCGAGGGAGATGTAGAAGATCGCCAGCCCGCGCGGGTCCCCCTTCTGCAACGGCTTCAGGTCCTTGACGGTGACGTCCACCCCGGACGCCTTGCCCACCTTCTCCGCCGCCTCCTCCAGCACCTGCGCGACCGTCGCCCCGGACGCCCCGGAGACCTCCAGGGTGAGCGCGCGCCCGCCGGCCTCCGGCACGTCGAGCACCGCGAAGACCTTCTGGTCGTCGACCGCCTCGACGGCCGCCGCCCGGTCGTCGTACGCGTGCAGCTTCAGCGAGGCGTTGAGCGCCTTCTCCATCCCGGCGATGAACCGCCGCCCCTGCGCGCTGTCGTACGCCCCGACGACCGCCGTCGGCACGGTGTGCGGCGTGGGGTTGGCCATGGCGTACGTGTAGGAGCCGGCGAAGAGCCCGGCCGCCGCCGCGAGGATGAACAGCAGCACGGTGGCGGGGAGGAAGGGCGACTCCCGGAACGCGGCCCAGCGCTCCGAAGCCGTCCGCGGCCGCCCATGGGCACCGTGCGGCTCATGGGCACCGTGCGGCTCATGGGCACCGTGCGGCTCATGGGCACCGTGCGGCTCATGGGCACCGTGCGACTCATGGGCACCATGGGGCTCCTGAGCACCATGCGACTCATGGGCACCATGGGGCTCCTGAGCACCATGCGGCTCACGACTCTCATGCGATGAATCTGACATATGACTCACGCTAGATCATTTCGCCCCACGACAAATCCGTTCGCCTCTCGTTTCCCCGAGGTGAGATCCTGGTTCCCGTATGTCCACGCATCCCGCCCCCGCCCTCGGCGCCCTCGCCCCCCGCCTGACCGAACTGTCGCTGCGCGACGCGCACCGGCTCGGACGCAGGCTCGAAGGCGCCCGCAAGATCCGCAAACCGGAGGCCCGCGCCGCCGTCCTCGCCGAGATCGAGGCCGAGGTCGCCCAGGCCGAGGCACGGATCGAGACGCGGCGTGCCCGCGTCCCGGCGGTGACGTATCCCGAACAGCTGCCGGTCAGCCAGAAGAAGGACGAGATCGCCGAGGCCATACGCGACCACCAGGTCGTGATCGTGGCCGGTGAGACCGGTTCCGGGAAGACCACGCAGATCCCCAAGATCTGCATGGAACTCGGACGCGGCCTCCGCGGCATGATCGGCCACACCCAGCCCCGCCGGATCGCCGCCCGCACGGTCGCCGAGCGCGTCGCCGAGGAGCTGGACACCCCGCTCGGCGAGACCGTCGGCTGGAAGGTGCGGTTCACCGACCAGGTGAACCCGGACGCCACCTTCGTCAAGCTGATGACGGACGGCATCCTGCTCGCCGAGATCCAGACCGACCGCGAGCTCCGCGCCTACGACACGATCATCATCGACGAGGCGCACGAGCGGTCCCTGAACATCGACTTCCTGCTCGGCTACCTCGCCCAGCTGCTGCCCAGGCGCCCCGACCTCAAGGTCGTCATCACCTCCGCGACGATCGACCCCGAGCGCTTCTCCCGGCACTTCGGCGACGCCCCGATCGTCGAGGTCAGCGGCCGTACGTACCCGGTCGAGGTGCGCTACCGGCCGCTCCTCGAAGAGGAGTCGGACGACGCCGACCGGGACCAGATCACCGCGATCACCGACGCCGTCGAGGAACTGATGGCCGAGGGCCCCGGCGACATCCTCGTCTTCCTCTCCGGCGAGCGCGAGATCCGGGACACGGCGGACGCGCTGGACAAGAAGAAGTACAGATCCACTGAGGTACTCCCCCTCTACGCCCGCCTGTCCCACGCCGAACAGCACCGGGTCTTCCAGCAGCACTCCGGGCGCCGGATCGTCCTCGCCACCAACGTGGCCGAGACCTCCCTGACCGTCCCCGGCATCAAGTACGTCATCGACCCCGGCTTCGCCCGCATCAGCCGCTACAGCCACCGCACCAAGGTGCAGCGCCTGCCGATCGAGCCGGTCTCGCAGGCCAGCGCCAACCAGCGCAAGGGCCGCTGCGGCCGTACGTCGGACGGCATCTGCATCCGGCTCTACTCCGAGGACGACTTCCTCACCCGCCCGGAGTTCACGGACGCCGAGATCCTGCGCACCAACCTCGCCTCCGTCATCCTGCAAATGACCGCGGCCGGCCTCGGCGACATCGAGAAGTTCCCCTTCATCGACCCGCCGGACCACCGCAACATCCGCGACGGCGTCCAACTGCTCCAGGAACTCGGCGCGCTCGACCCTGAGCAGAAGGACGCCCGCAAGCGGCTGACCGACATGGGCCGCAAGCTCGCCCAGCTCCCCGTCGACCCCCGGCTGGCCCGGATGGTCCTGGAGGCGGACCGCAACGGCTGTGCGCGCGAGGTCATGGTGATCGCCGCCGCGCTGTCCATCCAGGACCCGCGCGAGCGCCCCTCGGAGAAGCAGGCCCAGGCCGACCAGCAGCACGCCCGCTTCCGCGACGAGACCAGCGACTTCCTCGCCTTCCTCAACCTCTGGCGCTACGTCCGCGAGCAGCAGAAGGAGCGCGGCTCCTCGTCGTTCCGCCGGATGTGCAAGCAGGAGTTCCTGAACTTCCTGCGCATTCGCGAATGGCAGGACATCTACACCCAGCTGCGCACGGTCGCCAAGCAGATGGGCATCCACCTCAACGAGGAGGACGCCCCCGGCGACCGCATCCACGTCTCGCTGCTGGCCGGACTGCTCTCCCACATCGGCATGAAGGACGTGAAGGAGTCCAAGGACTCCGGGGGCACCTCCGGCCCGGGCGGCAGCCGCAAGGACGGCGGCCGGGGCGAGTACATCGGCGCCCGCAACGCCAAGTTCGCGATCTTCCCCGGCTCGGCCCTGTTCAAGAAGCCGCCGCGGTTCGTGATGTCGGCGGAACTGGTGGAGACCTCGCGGCTGTGGGCCCGGGTCAACGCCAGAATCGAGCCGGAGTGGGTCGAGCCGCTCGCCGGACACCTGCTCAAGCGCACATACAGCGAACCGCACTGGGAGAAGGACCAGGCCGCGGTGATGGCGTACGAGAAGGTCACGCTGTACGGCGTCCCGATCGTCGCCCAGCGGAAGATCAATTACGGCCGGGTCGACCCCGAGGTCAGCCGCGAACTGTTCATCCGCAACGCCCTGGTGGAGGGCGACTGGCGCACGCACCACAAGTTCTTCGCCGACAACCGCAAGCTGCTCAGCGAGGTCGAGGAGCTGGAGCACCGGGCGCGGCGCCGGGACATCGTCGTCGACGACGAAACGCTGTACGACTTCTACGAGCAGCGCATCCCCGAACACGTCGTCTCCGGAGCCCACTTCGACTCCTGGTGGAAGCACAAGCGGCACGAGCAGCCCGACTTCCTCGACTTCGAGCGGGAGATGCTCATCCGGGAGTCGGCGCAGACGGTCACCAAGGCCGACTATCCCGACTCCTGGCGGCAGGGTCCGCTGAAGTTCCGGGTGACGTACCAGTTCGAGCCCGGCGCGGACGCCGACGGCGTGACCGTCCACGTGCCGCTCCAGGTGCTCAACCAGGTCACCGACGAGGGCTTCGACTGGCAGATCCCCGGCCTGCGCGAGGAGGTCGTCACGGAGCTGATCCGCTCCCTGCCGAAGCCGATCCGACGCCACTACGTGCCGGCGCCGAACTACGCCAAGGCGTTCCTGGAGCGCGCGGTGCCGCTCCAGGAGCCGCTGACGACGACGATGGCGCGCGAGCTGAAGCGCATGGTCGGCGTGCCGTTCGAGGCGGACGACTTCGACTGGGGCCGGGTCCCCGACCATCTGAGGATCACCTTCCGGATCGTCGACGAACGGCGCCGCAAGCTGGCCGAGGACAAGGACCTCCAGGCGCTGAAGCTCCGGCTGAAACCGAAGGCGCGCAAGGCGCTCTCGCAGGCCGCGGCGGCGACCGCCGAGCGGCAGGGCGGCCCGTCCCTGGAGCGCTCGGGGCTGACGGACTGGTCGATCGGCACGCTCAGCCGCGTCTTCGAGACCCGGCGGGCCGGGCAGCCGGTGAAGGCGTACCCGGCGCTCGTCGACGACGGGCCGGTGGCGAACACCGTTTCGGTGCGTCTTTTCGACACCGAGGCCGAGCAGGCCGAGGCGATGTGGCAGGGCACCCGGCGGCTGATCCTGCGCAACATCCCGGTCAACCCCGCGAAGTTCGCGTCCGAGAAGCTGACCAACGCGCAGAAGCTGGCGCTGTCCGCCAATCCGCACGGCTCGGTCCAGGCGCTGTTCGACGACTGTGCGACGGCGGCGGCCGACCGGCTGATCGCCGACTTCGGCGGCCCGGCCTGGGACGAGGAGTCGTACCGCAAGCTCTACGACAAGGTGCGGGCGGAGATCGTCGACGCGACCGTACGGACGGTGGGCCAGGTGCAGCAGGTGCTGGCCGCCTGGCAGGCCTGTGAACGGCGCCTGAAGGGCGTACGCAGCCCCGCGCTGCTGCCCAACCTGGCGGACGTGCGGGAGCAGCTGGACGCCCTCGTGAAGCCCGGCTTCGTGACCGAGGCGGGGCTGCGGCGGCTGCCGGACCTGATGCGCTACCTCGTCGCGGCGGACCGGCGGTTGCAGCAGATGCCGGCCAACGTCCAGCGGGACACGACCCGGATGGAGAAGGTCCGGGAGATGCGGGACGAATACGCGTGGCTGCGGGAGCAGTTGCCCGCGGGGCGGCCGGTGCCCGCGGCGGTGCGGGAGATCCGGTGGATGATCGAGGAGCTGCGGGTCAGCTACTTCGCCCACGCGCTGGGGACGGCGTACCCGGTGTCGGACAAGCGGATCGTGAAGGCGATCGACGCGGCGGCTCCGTGACGGGGGTGGCGGTGATCGGCGCGGCGGTGCCGTGACCGGCGGTGCACGGTGGGTGAGTTCGACCCCGGGGCTCGCCCTCCTGTACAGTCTCTTCTCGCAGCGCAGCGCAGTAATGCGACCGCGAGGCACCTGGTCCTGTGGAGCAGTTTGGAGTGCTCGCCACCCTGTCAAGGTGGAGGCCGCGGGTTCAAATCCCGTCAGGACCGCAGCAAGAAGGGCCGTATGAGGGCCGTGTCCCCCGGGGACACGGCCCTTCGTCGTGTCCCGGTTTCCGTCCCGCGCCTCTGAAGGACCCCCGACGGCGTCCCTTGACGGCGTCACATTCCCCCGCTACCCAAAGAAGCGACGGCTTCGTCGTTTCCGGAGGTGGCGTATGCCCGCTGCGGCCTCCCCGCACGCGACCCGCGCACTGTTGCGTGCCCATCTGTCGGCCGCTGCCGGCTATCGCCATCTGACCCGGCGCTGCCCCATCTGCCACCGCCTCCTGCGGCTCGCCCTGGAACCGGCCACGTCCGTCGCGGAGGCGGGCGCCCAGGCGGTCCCGGCCGGGGCCGCCGAGGGCTCCGAGGATCCCGCCCCCGCCGCCGTCCGACCGCCGCGGCGCCTCCAACACCCCCTGAACCCGGGCCATTAGCGCAGTGCCCGCACGGGCGACAAGGACCCTGGCATGTGACGGGAGTCACCGCATAACTTTTCGGGAGGGAGGAACTTACGCACCTCCTACCCACAGTCAATTTAATATGTGCAATTGCACTGGCTTCGCACTCCGTCTCCACCCGGACGCCGAGCCGCCCCACAGCGGATCCGACACCCCTCCCCAGACTCCGACAAGCCCGCTCACAGCCGGGCCGGCCACACCCGCCCGCCACCCCCAGAGACGCACAATCACGCGCACCGGAGGCGGCGGACCGGACCGCGCGCACAAAAAAAATCGCGCTGGACTCGGCGGAGTCCAGCGCGATCGACGACGCACCCTCAATGGACCGGAAGGGCCCCGAGTGGCGTGGGCGTGGGGGCTGTTGGGGCAGTCCCCGCGTCGCTTTCAGCTGTGATGAGCGGTTGCTCCCGGACGCTCCGGCCAGTTGGGGGACCAGCCGTTTTGCCCGGTAACGCGATTGTTCAGGCCTCGCTGCGCTGCTGCGGGATGCCCGCGAGCAGTGCGCGGACCTCGGCCTCGCGGTAGCGGCGATGCCCGCCGAGCGTGCGGATCGACGTGAGCTTGCCGGCCTTCGCCCACCGCGTGACCGTCTTCGGGTCGACGCGGAACATGGTGGCGACCTCAGCCGGGGTCAGCAGCGGCTCGGCATCAGGGGTGCGAGCGGTCATGAGCGGCCTCCTCGGGAGAACCGACGTTCTCGGTTCTTTCCTCTAAATTCTGTACCTTGACCCGCGTTGCCCGAAATGGCGGACGCGAGTCGAGTCGGTTATAGGACGAACGGCTTGTCCTCGGCACTACAACTACACCATCTGTCCAGCCGCGTAGGCCAAACCGATGGAATTGCCCTCCCAGGTGTTCATCAGCGACGGATGCCGATGGACCGTGCCATAGCGGACAGTCACGCCGGTGTGACGATCAGTCACAGGGCGATCAGTGGTCACCAAACCCCCCAAGAGCATGCAATGCTGAGATCTCCACCCATGCCAGGGCAGAAGGGGCCTCCCCCGGGCTCCTTGTCCTATTTTGGCACGAGGAGGGGCGTTAGGCGCAAGGGCCGCGTTAAGTGCAATCCATCACGCTTGACGGTATACGCCCGGATCGGTCGGCGATGTCCCTGCCGGTGACCACCGCTTCCCCCGTGGGTACGTCAACCTTGGGCCAACGGTTGTCACTTCAGCATGTCGCATGGGTCACAATTCGCACACTGATTCCCGCCAGGTCATGGACACCGTACCCACTTCCGCACGCGGGCCGCGAATCAGTCGACGCTCCGTCAGGAAACGTGCGCACAGCGCGAGTTGGGACGCCTCACCGGATCCTCCGGCGGCCGGCTCAGTTCGCCGAGCGCCGGTCCCGGACCGACCGCCAGCGCTCCACCAGCCGCGCGTACGCCTCCCCGGCCGCCGCTCCGTCGCCCTGCCGCAGCGCCTCGATGCCCTCGGCGACATCGGCCGCCGAATGGTCGCCGTCCAGCTCCTCGGGCGGCAGGACGTGCACCAGGCCGCCGTAGTCCAGCTCCACCAGGGAGCGCGGGTGGAACTCCTCCAGCCAGCGCCCCACGTCCAGCAGCCCCTCGACGAGCGGGCTCTCGTCGAAGGTGTTCCGCAGCGTGCGCAGCCCCCGGGCCACCCGGCGCCGCGCCTGCACCATGGGCGTCCGGTAGCGCAGCACCGGCACCCCGCCCCCGGCGGCGCCGGGCTCCGCACCGGCCCCGGCGTACTCCCGCTCCCCGTCGCCCACCAGGACGAACCAGTGCAGCGGCACGTGCCAGGTGGAGGACCTGATCCAGGGGCGCGCGTCCGGATTGCGGGTCAGCCAGCGCTCGTAGTCCTGGGTGGCCTGGTGGCGCACCAGCGGCGGCAGCACCGCGTCGAGCACGGAGGCCGGCAGCTCCTCGCCCAGACCGCCCAGCGCCTGCCAGCCGCGCAGCCGGGTGCGCCAGGGGCAGACGCACAGCACCCCGTCGACCTCCGTCACGAACGCGTCGTCGCTCTCGTGCACCGGGACCGCGACCGGCGGGGTGGGCAGCAGATCGGCCAGCGAACGGCGCAGTTCGTCCTGGTAGGAGGGGCGGTCGGGGCGCCGCGCGTACCGCGCCCAGTGGCCGCGCTCCGGTTCCGGGAAGGCGGCCAGCGGTTCGTACACGCGCAAGTAGGACGCGTACGGAACGATCACCGAGGACACCTTGGGCACGCCTGCTCCCTCCCCCACCCGACCTGACATGAAGCATTTTCCCGCGCCCAGGACACGGAGGCCCCGCCGGGACCCGCCGAAGCGTCCGGCGACCACACCGCGACGGTGTCACGGGCGCGCCCGGGCGGGCGGAAACCGTACCGAATCGCCCCACGGGCGCGTGTCGGTGCCCACCGCGAGAGGGTGATCGGGAACACCGTGCGGAACACGGGCCCCGCCGCGTTCTACGCTCGTCCCACGGAGCCCGCCATCCGCACGGGATCCGCACCCATCGCCGCCACTTCACCGGGAGTCACCACAGTGACCGACGTACCCAACGGCGTCCTGCACACCCTGTTCCACTCGGACCAGGGAGGTCATGAGCAGGTCGTGCTCTGCCAGGACCGGGCCAGCGGCCTGAAGGCCGTCATCGCCGTCCACTCCACCGCCCTGGGCCCCGCCCTGGGCGGTACGCGTTTCTACCCCTACGCCTCCGAGGAGGAGGCCGTCGCCGACGCCCTCAACCTCGCGCGCGGGATGTCGTACAAGAACGCCATGGCCGGACTCGACCACGGCGGCGGCAAGGCCGTGATCATCGGTGACCCCGAGCTGATCAAGACCGAGGAGCTGCTGCTCGCCTACGGGCGGGCCGTGGCCTCGCTCGGCGGACGGTACGTGACCGCCTGCGACGTCGGCACGTACGTCGCCGACATGGACGTCGTCGCCCGTGAGTGCCGCTGGACCACGGGGCGCTCCCCGGAGAACGGCGGCGCCGGCGACTCCTCCGTGCTCACGGCCTTCGGCGTCTACCAGGGCATGCGGGCCAGCGCGCAGCACCTGTGGGGCGACCCGACGCTGCGCGACCGCACGGTGGGCATCGCGGGCGTCGGCAAGGTCGGGCACCACCTGGTGGAGCACCTGGTGAAGGAGGGCGCGCGGGTGGTGGTCACCGATGTGCGCGAGGACGCCGTGCGCCGGGTCACCGAGGGCCGCCCGCAGGTCACCGCCGTCGCCGACACGGAGGCGCTGATCACCTACGACGGGCTCGACGTCTACGCCCCCTGCGCGCTCGGCGGCGCCCTGAACGACACGTCCGTGCCGGTGCTGACGGCGAAGGTGGTGTGCGGGGCGGCCAACAACCAGCTCGCGCACCCGGGCGTGGAGAAGGACCTCGCCGACCGCGGGATCCTCTACGCGCCGGACTACGTGGTGAACGCGGGCGGCGTCATCCAGGTCGCCGACGAGCTGCACGGCTTCGACTTCGAGCGGTGCAAGGCGAAGGCCGCGAAGATCTTCGACACCACGCTCGACATCTTCGCACGTGCGAAGTCGGACGGGATTCCGCCGGCCGCGGCGGCCGACCGGATCGCCGAGCAGCGGATGGCGGAGGCCCGCGCGGCACGCTGACCCGACGGACGATTTCCGGCCAGGGGACGGCCGCCCCGCGCGTCCGTCCCGTGGCCGGGTCCCGCCGTGTCCGTCGTCCGCGCGCGCGGAGGCCGCGCACCGCCGCCCGCGGCGGCCGGTACCCGCCGGGACGCACCTGGAGACAACTCTCACGTTCGTCGGCGGGTCGTGGGCCGATAAGTGGTTAAAATCGCGGTTGACCAGCGAGGACGGGGTCTCCCGGGGGCCCCGCGCACACGCTGCTCCTGCGGGCGACGTACCGTATGGGCGTGGGCTCAGGTACCGTGGAAGCCCTACGGACGGTCTCTCCACCGAGAGCCCGTCCCAGATCATGAACGCGTGTCAAGACTCTGGGGCCGTCGAGCCCCGTCGTTGAGGGGGTCGAGCCATGGGGCGCGGCCGGGCCAAGGCCAAGCAGACGAAGGTCGCCCGCCAGCTGAAGTACAACAGCGGCGGGACGGACCTGTCACGCCTGGCCGAGGAGCTGGGCGCATCGACGTCGAACGAGCCGCCGAACGGCGACCGATTCGAGGACGATGAGCAAGAGGACGACGAGCTGTATTCACGCTACGCCGACCTCTATGAGGACGACGACGAGGACGAGGAAGATCAGTCCTCACAGCACCGTCGCGGCGCTTGACCTGCACTGAGCACTCACCCGGTCGGTGACTTCCGGTCACCGACCGGGTTCTGTGCTGCCTGTGCGAACAGCGCCTTTGTCTACCGCGCGTAGCTGCCCTCCAGGGTGGCGCCGGTGGTGTGGCCGCCCCGGCCGGTGATCTCGCCGGCCACCCAGGCGTCGACACCGCGGTCGCCCAGGGTCGCCAGCGCGGCGTCGACCGACCCCTGCGGGACGATCGCCAGCATGCCGACGCCCATGTTCAGCGTCTTCTCCAGTTCGAGCTGTTCGACCTCGCCGGTCCGGCCGACCAGGTCGAAGACCGGGGCGGGCGTCCAAGTGGCGCGGTCCACGCGCGCGTGCAGCCCGTCGGGGATCACCCGGGCCAGGTTGGCCGCCAGTCCGCCGCCGGTGACGTGGCTGAAGGCGTGCACCTCGGTGGTGCGGGTCAGGGCCAGGCAGTCCAGCGAGTAGATCTTGGTGGGCTCCAGCAGCTCCTCGCCGAGGGTGCGGCCGAACTCCGCCACCCGGGCGTCGAGCGCGAGCCCGGCCCGCTCCAGCAGGACGTGGCGGACCAGGGAGTACCCGTTGGAGTGAAGTCCGGAGGACGCCATGGCGACGACCGCGTCGCCCTCGCGGATGCGGTCGGCACCGAGCAGCCGGTCGGCCTCCACGGCCCCGGTGCCGGCGCCGGCCACGTCGAAGTCGTCCGGACCCAGCAGGCCGGGGTGTTCGGCCGTCTCGCCGCCCACCAGGGCGCAGCCGGCCAGCACACAGCCCTCGGCGATGCCCTTGACGATGGCGGCGACCCGCTCGGGGTGCACCTTGCCGACGCAGATGTAGTCGGTCATGAACAGCGGCTCGGCGCCGCACACCACGATGTCGTCCATGACCATGGCGACCAGGTCGTGGCCGATCGTGTCGTACACGCCCAGCTGCCGGGCGATGTCGACCTTGGTGCCGACGCCGTCGGTGGCGGAGGCGAGCAGCGGGCGCTCGTACTTCTTCAGGGCGGAGGCGTCGAAGAGCCCGGCGAAGCCGCCGAGGCCGCCGAGGACCTCGGGGCGGCGCGTCTTCTTCACCCACTCCTTCATCAGTTCGACGGCACGGTCGCCCGCCTCGATGTCGACGCCCGCGGCCGCGTAGCTGGCACCGGACGGGGAGCCAGGGGTCGCCCCGGTGGTCTCGGACATGTGGGTTCGCACCTTCGGTCGTACGGCGGTCGGAAAGGGGGAGCTGCTCGGTGTGCGGGTGGGGGAGGGAGGGTGATCGGTGGCGGGGCCGTGGACGGCCCCGCACGGCCCCCGGGCGGGGGCTGCGCCCGCTCGACGGTGAGCGGGCGGGCCCGCGCGGCCCGCGGGGCGCCTACGGGCGGCGGATCGCGTCGCTGGCGGCCGTGGCGGCGGGCCCGGCGGCCAGCTCGGTCTCCAGGAGCTGCTTGCCCAGGAGCTCGGGGTCGGGAAGGTCCATCGGGTACTCGCCGTCGAAGCAGGCCCGGCAGAGGTCCGGCTTGGCGATGGTGGTCGCCTCGATCATGCCGTCGATGGAGATGTACGCCAGGGAGTCGGCGCCGAGCGAGGTGCCGATCTCGTCGATGCTCATGCCGTTGGCGATCAGCTCCGCGCGCGTGGCGAAGTCGATGCCGAAGAAGCAGGGCCACTTCACGGGCGGGGAGGAGATCCGGATGTGCACCTCGGCGGCGCCCGCCTCGCGCAGCATCCGCACCAGGGCCCGCTGGGTGTTGCCGCGCACGATCGAGTCGTCGACGACGACCAGGCGCTTGCCCTTGATGACTTCCTTGAGGGGGTTCAGCTTCAGCCGGATGCCGAGCTGGCGGATGGTCTGGGAGGGCTGGATGAACGTACGGCCGACGTACGCGTTCTTCACCAGGCCGGCACCGAAGGGGATGCCCGAGGCCTCCGCGTAGCCGATGGCGGCGGGGGTTCCGGACTCCGGCGTCGCTATGACGAGGTCGGCCTCGGCGGGCGCTTCCTTCGCCAGCCGGCGGCCCATCTCCACCCGCGAGAGGTAGACGTTCCGCCCGGCGATGTCGGTGTCGGGACGGGCCAGGTAGACGTACTCGAAGACACAGCCCTTGGGCTTCGCTTCCGCGAATCGCGACGTACGCAGACCGTTCTCGTCGATCGCGACGAACTCGCCCGGCTCGATCTCCCGTACGAAGCTGGCGCCGCAGATGTCGAGCGCCGCCGACTCCGAGGCGACCACCCAGCCGCGCTCCAGCCGGCCGAGGACCAGCGGGCGGATGCCCTGCGGGTCACGGGCGGCGTACAGCGTGTGCTGGTCCATGAAGACGAGCGAGAAGGCGCCCTTGACCTGCGGAAGCACCGCCATGGCGGCTTCCTCGACGGTGAGCGGCTTGCCGTCCGCGTCGACCTGGCCGGCCAGCAGCGCGGTGATCAGGTCGGTGTCGTTGGTGGCCGCCACCTTCGGGGTGCGGCCGTCCTGCTTGGGCAGGTCGGCGACCATCTCGGCGAGCTGCGCCGTGTTGACGAGGTTGCCGTTGTGGCCGAGCGCGATCGATCCCTCCGCGGTGGCGCGGAACGTCGGCTGGGCGTTCTCCCACACGGAGGCACCCGTGGTCGAGTAGCGGGCGTGACCGACCGCGATATGACCCTGGAGGGAGCCGAGGGAGGCTTCGTCGAAGACCTGGGAGACCAGGCCCATGTCCTTGAAGACGAGGATCTGGGAGCCGTTGCTGACCGCGATACCCGCGGACTCCTGGCCCCGGTGCTGAAGGGCGTAGAGCCCGAAGTAAGTGAGTTTGGCGACCTCTTCGCCCGGAGCCCAGACACCGAAGACGCCACATGCGTCCTGGGGGCCTTTCTCGCCGGGGAGCAGATCATGATTGAGTCGACCGTCACCACGTGGCACGCGATCGAGTGTAGGCGAGATCGCGCACTGGTCCGAATCCGGTGCGGTGACCGGGGCGGGGAGCGGGGGTCTCGACGGCAGGCGCCACACCACCCCGACGCCCTCCCGGTCAACGTCTCTGACCAGGGAGAACGTCGGCTCCGCCGGCTCTCGGCGCCGTTGATCGCGCCCTGCGGGCCGGGGGCGTGCGCGGCGGTTGTGAGTGAGCCGTCGCACACCCCCGGGGTCAGCTCATCAGGGGCAGCAGTCCGCCGAGGTCGGCCCGCTCGCCACTGGCGGTGACCTTCGCGCCGGCGAGCGCGGTCCGCCAGTCCGTACGGCCGGTGGCGAGACGGATCCAGGTCAGCGGGTCGGTCTCGACGACGTTGGGCGGGGTGCCGCGGGTGTGCCGGGGGCCCTCGACGCACTGCACGACGGCGTACGGCGGCACCCGGACCTCGGTGGAGGCGCCGGGGGCACGGGCGGCGAGGGTGTCCGCGAGGAGGCGCGTGCAGGCGGCCAGGGCCTGGCGGTCCAGGGGGACGTCGAGGCCGGGGACGGCGTCGTCGAGGTCGTCGGTGTGGACGACGAGTTCGACGGTGCGGGTGACCAGGTAGTCGGCGAGGGTCATGCCTCCTGCGCGGGTGGCGATGAGGCGGTCGGGCGGCGTGTCCGCGAGCGCCCGGGTGAGGCGCTCGTCCACGCGCGCGTAGAGGGCGCCCAGGTCGGGGCTGGCCTCGGCGAGGGCGTGGCTGCCCTCCGCGATGGCCTCGGCGTGGCGTGCGGTCGCGGAGGCGTACTCCAGGGGGCCGAGTTCCGCGCGGGCGGGCGCGGGGCGCTCCAGGGCGGTGCTGACGCTCTCGACGGCCATGGTGAGGTGCGCGGCGAGGTCCCGGACGGTCCAGGCGCCCAGGCGGGTGGGGGCGGACAACTGTGCGGGAGTGAGGGCGCCGACGGCCGCGCGGACATGGCCGAACTGGGCGAGTACGGCGGCGCGGGTCTTGACGGGGTCGTAGGTGCGGGGGCGCTTCTTGGCGGGCGGCATGGGAGTGAGCGTAGAGGGGGTGTGGCGGGGGAGTTCACGGGATTTTCCGCGTGCGCGGCTCCGCCACGCGGGGGCGCGCAGCCGCGCTTTCAAGGGACGCGGAGAACCGCGCGAACGGCCCCCACCGGCCCGCGGTCGCCGTACCACCCCGCCACCCGGGCTCTCGGCGCCACCCGAGCTCTCATGGGGGCGCCGCCCGGGCTCTCCTGGGGGCGCCGCCGGCCCGCCCGCGCGCAGCGGAACGGGCCGAGGCCCCGCCCGGGGCTCAGGTCCGGACGGGGCCTCGACGTACAGGAGGGTGCGGCAGGTGCGGCACGGGCGCGTAGACGAACCGCGCCTATGCCAGCAGCGCCGGGATCGTCCCCTCGTGCGCCTCACGCAGCTCCGCCAGGGGCAGCGCGAACTCGCCCTGCACCTCGACGCTGTCGCCGTCCACCACGCCGATGCGCGCGGCCGGCAGCCCCCGCGCCCCGCACATGTCGTTGAAGCGGACCTCCTCCGAGCGCGGCACGGCCACGACCGCACGCCCCGCCGACTCGGAGAACAGGAAGGTGAACGCGTCCAGGCCGTCGGGAACGACCAGCCGCGCGCCCTTGCCGCCGAGCAGCGCGGACTCCACGACCGCCTGGATCAGGCCGCCGTCGGACAGGTCGTGCGCGGAGTCGACCATGCCGTCGCGGGAGGCGGAGATCAGGATCTCGCCGAGCAGCCGCTCGCGCTCCAGGTCCACCTTGGGCGGCAGCCCGCCGAGGTGGTCGTGGATCACCTGGGACCACGCCGAGCCGCTGAACTCCTCACGCGTGTCGCCGAGGAGGTACAGCAGCTGGCCCTCCTCCTGGAAGGCGACCGGCGTGCGGCGGGCCACGTCGTCGATGACGCCGAGGACGGCCACGACCGGGGTCGGGTGGATGGCCGCCTCGCCCGTCTGGTTGTAGAGCGAGACGTTGCCGCCGGTCACCGGCGTGCCGAGCTGCTGGCAGCCGTCCGCCAGACCGCGGATGGCCTCCGCGAACTGCCACATGACCGCCGGGTCCTCGGGCGAGCCGAAGTTCAGGCAGTCGGAGACGGCGAGCGGCTTCGCGCCGGTCGTCGCCACGTTGCGGTAGGCCTCGGCGAGGGCGAGCTGCGCGCCCGTGTACGGGTCGAGCTTGGCGTACCGGCCATTGCCGTCGGTGGCGAGGGCGACGCCGAGGCCGGACTCCTCGTCGATGCGGATCATGCCGGAGTCCTCGGGCTGGGCGAGGACGGTGTTGCCCTGCACGAAGTGGTCGTACTGCTGGGTGATCCACTTCTTGGAGGCCTGGTTGGGGGAGGCCACCAGCTTCAGGACCTGGTCCTTCAGCTCGTCCCCGGAGGACGGCCGGGGCAGCTTCTCCGCGCCGTCCGCCTGGAGGGCGTCCTGCCAGTCGGGGCGGGCGTACGGGCGTTCGTACACCGGGCCCTCGTGGGCGACGGTGCGCGGGTCGACGTCGACGATCTTGCCGCCGTGCCAGAAGATCTCCAGCCGGTCGCCGTCGGTGACCTCACCGATGACGGTGGCGATGACGTCCCACTTGTCGCAGATCTCCAGGAAGCGGTCGACCTTCTCCGGCTCGACGACCGCGCACATGCGCTCCTGCGACTCGCTCATGAGGATCTCCTCGGGCGAGAGCGTGGAGTCGCGCAGCGGAACGTCGTCCAGGGTGACGCGCATGCCGCCGGAACCGTTCGACGCCAGCTCGCTCGTCGCGCAGGACAGGCCGGCCGCGCCGAGGTCCTGGATGCCGACGACCAGCTTCTCGGCGAACGCCTCCAGGGTGCACTCGATGAGGAGCTTCTCCTGGAAGGGGTCGCCGACCTGGACGGCGGGGCGCTTGGACGGCTTGGCGTCGTCGAAGGTCTCGGAGGCCAGGATGGAGGCGCCGCCGATGCCGTCGCCGCCCGTCCGGGCCCCGTAGAGGATGACCTTGTTGCCCGCGCCTGACGCCTTGGCCAGGTGGATGTCCTCGTGCTTCATGACGCCGATGGCACCGGCGTTGACCAGCGGGTTGCCCTGGTAGCAGGCGTCGAAGACGACCTCGCCGCCGATGTTGGGCAGGCCCAGGCAGTTGCCGTAGCCGCCGATGCCTGCGACGACGCCCGGGAGGACGCGCTTGGTGTCCGGGTGGTCGGCGGCGCCGAAGCGCAGCGGGTCCACGACGGCGACCGGGCGCGCGCCCATCGCGATGATGTCGCGCACGATGCCGCCCACCCCCGTGGCCGCGCCCTGGTAGGGCTCCACATAGGAGGGGTGGTTGTGCGACTCCACCTTGAAGGTGACCGCGTAGCCCTGGCCGACGTCCACGACGCCCGCGTTCTCCCCGATGCCGACGAGCATGGCGTCGTTCTGGGGGGCCTTCTCGCCGAACTGGCGGAGGTGGACCTTGGAGGACTTGTACGAGCAGTGCTCGGACCACATCACCGAGTACATGGCGAGCTCGGCGCCGGTCGGGCGGCGGCCCAGGATCTCGACGACGCGCTCGTACTCGTCCTTCTTGAGGCCCAGCTCGGCCCAGGGCAGCGCGACATCGGGGGTCGCGGCCGCGTGTTCGACCGTGTCCAGAGGTGTCTTGCTCATGCGCTGACCAGCTTCTTGAGGATCGACGTGAAGAAGGGGAGGCCGTCGGTGCGGCCGCTGCCGATGAGCGGCTCCACGGCGTGCTCCGGGTGCGGCATGAGGCCGACGATGTTGCCCGCGGCGTTGGTGATGCCCGCGATGTCGTTGAGCGAGCCGTTGGGGTTGCCGTAGCCGTCGGGGTCGCCGGGACCGTCGGCGGCCACGCCGCGGGTCACGTACCGGAAGGCGACGCGGCCCTCGGCCTCCAGCTCGTCCAGCGTGCGCCGGTCGGCGACGTAGCGGCCGTCCATGTTCTTCAGCGGGATGCGGATCTCCTGGCCGGCGGTGTAGTCGCTGGTCCAGGCGGTGTCCGCGTTCTCCACCCGCAGCTTCTGGTCGCGGCAGATGAAGTGCAGGTGGTCGTTGCCGAGCATCCCGCCGGGCAGCAGATGGGCCTCGGTGAGGATCTGGAAGCCGTTGCAGATGCCGAGCACCGGGAGGCCGGACTTCGCCTGGTCGATGACGGTGTCCATCACCGGCGAGAAACGCGCGATGGCACCCGCGCGCAGATAGTCGCCGTAGGAGAAACCGCCGCACAGCACCACGGCGTCGACCTGCTTGAGGTCCTTGTCCTTGTGCCAGAGCGCCACGGGTTCGGCACCGGCGACGCGGATCGCGCGCTGCGTGTCCCGGTCGTCGAGACTGCCGGGGAAAGTGACGACGCCAATACGAGCGGTCACTTCGCGGCCCCCGCGACCGCGTCGGCGGACTCGACCTTCACGGTGAAGTCCTCGATCACGGTGTTGGCGAGGAAGGATTCCGCGAGATCATGGATCCGGGCGAGGGCGGCGTCGTCGACCGGCCCGTCCACCTCGAGTTCGAATCGCTTTCCCTGACGTACGTCGGAGATGCTCTCGAAACCGAGCCGCGGCAGTGCGCGCTGCACCGCCTGGCCCTGGGGGTCGAGGATCTCCGGCTTGAGCATGACGTCGACTACGACGCGTGCCACTGGCACTCCCGGTGTGTGGTGCTGAGCAGGTCCCTTCAGACTACCCGTACAAAATTTCTACGCGGGTAGATTCGTAGGAAACTACGGAATGGAGGACGGCGGTCCGGGCGTCGCCCGCTCACCCCCGATCGTCGGCCGTTCGCCTTCACGCGCCGCTCCGCGCGGAGCCCGGCGTGAAACTTCGTCACGGAATCGGCGTGACCGGAGTCACGATCCGGTGTCGGCCGTCCGACCGTGCGAAAAGATCAGGGAAAGATCAGGCGTCCGACAGTGGTTCCTATTGCGCGGAGACACGCGGACGGATTTAGTCGTTCTGCCCACCGCATTGCCAAGCCCTGTACAAAGGAATTGGCAATAGCCGATACTTTGCCCATTGGCACCCAAAGCGCGGCGCCAATCAATGGGCCGGTACCGGCCACTACCCCACCAAGTACACCCACTCCAATAACAGCCGGACAGTCGACATCCGCCGGACGTGATCGCACCCGCGAGTCCGTGATGTCGCACGAAGGGACCGATATTCGTGGCGCAGCGTGTCGTGGTAACGCTCTTTGACGACATCGACGGCTCGGAAGCGGCCGAAACGATCGCCTTCGGACTCGACGGCAGGTCGTACGAGATCGACCTGAACCGGACGAACGCCGACAAGCTGCGGACGGCGCTCGCGCCCTTCGTGGAGGCGGGCCGCAAGCGGGCACGCTCCGGCAAGGCCTACCGGGAGACGGTGGTCGCCCCGGACCCGGCGGCGGTCCGGGCCTGGGCGCAGGCGAACCGGATGGACGTGCCGGCCCGCGGCCGGATCCCGAAGCGGGTGTACGAGGCGTTCGCCGAGGCACAGTGAGGGCGGTGGGGGCGCGCGGGGGCGGATCCTCCGCGGCCACCCGGAGGCGGTCCTGCCGGGCGCCGCGAGGCGGTCCTCCGCGGCACCGGGGGCGGTCCTCCGTGTCACCCGTGGACCGGCCGACGGCCGGTCACGCGCCCCCGGCGCCAACCGACTTGCGCACCACCCCCGCTGATCAGCTAGAGTCTGGAGCACGCCGCCGGGCAAGGCCGAAAAGGCCCAGCTCACGGAGTACACGCGGGTGTAGTTCAGTAGTAGAACACCCCCTTTCCAAGGGGGAGGCGCAGTGTGCAATTCCTGTCACCCGCTCTGCACCGCCGGACCGATGCCCTTTGTGGATCAGGTAGGCTGGTGCCGCACCGATCGGTGAGAGCCGGTCGGGGGCATTGCGGACGTAGCTCAGTTGGTAGAGCGCAACCTTGCCAAGGTTGAGGTCGCGAGTTCGAGCCTCGTCGTCCGCTCGGGAAAATCGAAGGCCCCGGTCCTCAGGACCGGGGCCTTCGTCGTGCGTGGCTCGTGGGGTCTCTGACATTTGTCATGCGGGTTCATGACACCGCGCACTGCCTGCGGCATCCGCCGGCGGGGAGGCTGGATGCATGAACACGGACGAGCGCGAACACGTGATTGACGTCACCGACTTGCGGCGGGTCTACGGGGGCGGTTTCGAAGCCGTGCGCGGCATCACCTTCTCGGTGGGCCGCGGCGAACTCTTCGCGCTCCTCGGTACCAACGGCGCGGGCAAGACCTCCACCGTCGAACTCCTCGAGGGGCTCGCTGCCCCGGCGGCCGGGCGCATCCGCGTCCTCGGGCACGACCCGTACGCCGAGCGCGCCGCCGTCCGCCCGCGTACGGGCGTGATGCTCCAGGAGGGCGGCTTCCCCAACGAGCTGACGGTCGCCGAGACCATACGGCTGTGGTCGGGCTGCACCAGCGACGCCCGGCCCGCGCCGGAGGCGCTCGACATGGTCGGGCTGACCCGGCGGTCCGGCGTGCGGGTGAAGCAGCTGTCCGGCGGCGAGAAGCGGCGGCTCGACCTGGCGCTCGCCCTGCTCGGCCGCCCCGAGGTGCTGTTCCTCGACGAGCCCACGACCGGGCTGGACGCCGAGGGCCGCCGGGACACCTGGGAGCTGGTCCGCGTCCTGCGCGAGGAAGGCACCACCGTCCTGCTCACCACGCACTACCTGGAGGAGGCCGAGGCCCTCGCCGACCGGCTGGCGATACTCCACGAGGGCCGCATCGCCGCGACGGGCACCCCGGCCGAGGTCACCGCCGCCCAGCCGTCCCGGATCTCCTTCGACCTGCCCGAGGGGTACTTCGTCGGAGACCTGCCCCCGCTCGCCGAACTCGGCGTGACGGCCCACGAGACGGCGGGCCGTACGGTCCTGCTGCGCACGGAGGAATTGCAGCGCACCGCCACCGCCCTGCTGCTCTGGGCGGACCGCGCCGGCGTCGTACTGCACCGGCTGGACGTGCGCTCGGCCTCGCTGGAGGAGGCGTTCCTGCGCATAGCCGAGCGGGAGACGGCACGGAAGCGGGGGGAGTCCGGCGCACACGGGGCGCCGGACGCGACGTCGAACGGAGCTGCGGATACTTCGGCCGGGAAGGCGGCGGCATGAGCACGAACACGGGGACGGGCATGGGCATGGGCACGGGTGCAGGGACGGGGACGGGCATGGACACGGGTGCGGGGAGGGGCGCTGCGAACCGTACGGGGGGCTCCACCGGCGGATACGGCAGGCTCAGCGGGATCGGCGGCGTCGGCGGCGTCGGCGGCCGGAGCGGAAACGGCGGCAGGGGCGGGAGCCGCACCGGAAGCACCACCTCCCTGGGGCGGCTGCGTGCCCTGGCCCGGGCCGAGCTGACCCTGCTGCTGCGCACCAAGAGCGTGATCGTCACCGCGGTGCTCGTCCCGCTCGCGCTCCCGCTCAGCATCCGGCCCGCACTGGACGAGTTCGATCTCGAGGCCCAGGGGCTGAGCGTCGGTCCGGTGCTGCTGACCTCCGCGATCGGCTTCTCCTTCCTCTTCGCCGTCTACACGTCCCTGGTGACCGTCTTCGCCGCCCGCCGCGAGGAACTGGTCCTCAAGCGGCTGCGCACCGGCGAGCTGAAGGACGCGGAGGTCCTTGCCGGCACGGCACTGCCCGCGCTCTGTATCGGCCTCATACAGTCCCTGCTCGTGGCCGTCGGCTGCACGGTCCTGCTGGACCTGCCCGCACCCCGCGCCCCGCACCTCGCCGTACTGGGAGTGCTCGCGGGTCTGGTGCTGTCCGCGGCGCTGGCCGCGCTGACCGCCAGTGTCAGCCGGACGGTGGAGAGCGCGCAGGTCACCGCGCTGCCGCTGGTGTTCGTCTCCATGCTGGGCTCGGGCCTCACGGTCCCGCTCGAGGTGCTGCCGGACACGGTGGCCCACGTCTGCGACCTGCTGCCGCTCTCCCCGGTGATACGGCTGGTCCGCGGCGGCTGGACGGGTCAGCTGTCGGGATACGAGACGCTGGAGTCGGTGGCCCTCGCCGCGGCCTGGATCGTCCTGGCCGCCTGGGCCGTACGACGATGGTTCCGCTGGGACCGCCGCTGACCGGAGCGGACGGGGAGAACCGCGAGAGAGGAGGGGGACGGAATGACCCTGCGAACACCGAGGCCGATACGCGGCTGGCAGCGTGCGTGGCACGCGCGGAGCAAGGCGGCGCGGGTGGAGTTGCAGTCCGTGATCGTGTGGCGGGTCACGCCCTGGGTCTTCGTGGCGACGTGGATGGACCTGCCGCTGGTCGGGAGTCTTCGCCATGACGCGCTGTCGAGACTGCTCAGCGCCCTGCTCGTTCTGGTGGGCGTCCTTCAGGTGATCTCCGCGAACCGGTTGGTGCGCCCCGTACTCGATCACTACCTGGGGCGCGACGTGCTCCCCGCGCGTGCCCTGTGGACACCGGTGGTCCTGTTCTTCCTGGCGCTGGTGTTGATATCGCTGCTCCACGGTCTGGACGCAGCCGCTCCCTGGGCGGCACGGCTCGCCCTGGGCGCGATCCTGCTGTCGTTCGGGACCGTCTACGCGATGGTCGTGCCGGTACGCACCTATGTACGGAATTCCGCGATCCTCGGCGTCCTGCTCATGTCGCTGTACGGGCTGCTCCGCGCCGACCTGGGCGAGGCGGCCGGCACGGCGGCGGTCACCGTCTTCGGCGCTGGGCTGGCGATGCTCGGCTCGCGCTGCGGGGCCTGGACGCTGGCGGTGCTGTGGGAGGCGGAGCGGTCCCGGGACATCGAGGCCCGGCTCGCCGTCGCCGAGGAGCGGCTGCGTTTCGGCCGCGATCTGCACGACGTGATGGGGCGCAACCTGGCGGTGATAGCGCTCAAGAGCGAGCTCGCCGTCCAGCTGGCCCGGCGCGGCCGGCCGGAGGCGGAGTCGCAGATGATAGAGGTACAGCGCATAGCGCAGGAGTCGCAGCGGGAGGTCCGCGAGGTGGTGCGCGGCTACCGGGGAGCCGACCTCGGCGTCGAACTCTCCGGAGCGCGCGGGGTGCTCACGGCGGCCGGCATCGACTGCACGGTGACCGGTCCTCCGGCGGGCGGGCTGCCGACGCCGGTGCAGTCGGCGCTGGCCTGGGTGGTCCGCGAGGCCGTCACCAATGTGCTGCGACACGGGAACCCGCAGCGGTGCACGGTGGCGCTGCGGACGGCCGGGGACCGGATCGAGCTGTCTGTGGAGAACGACGGGGCACCGGTGCCGGAGACAGAGTCCGAAGCCGGGACCGGGTCAGGGTCCGGGTCCGGGTCCAGACCCGGGCAGGCTTCCCCGGGTGGGTCCGCGGGGCGGGGGTCCGGGCTCGCGGGGCTGCGGGAACGGCTGGCGGAGATCGGGGGCACGCTACGGGCCGGCCCCGCCGGGGCGGGGGTGTTCCGGCTCACCGCGGAGGTGCCGCTGCCGGGGCCGTCCTCCTCACCGTCCGCAGGCGGCGGGTCCTTCGGGGCGCACGCCCCGGACGCGGAGGCACCGCCGCCGTCCCGCACCAGAGCCGTCCCGTCGTCTCCGTCGTCTCCGTCGTCGCTGAGTGAGGTCACGCCGTGACATCCGTACCGCCGCCGTCCGCCGCCGCGGGGGCCGTGCCCGCCGGTGCTCCCGTCCGGCTGCTGCTCGCCGACGACGAGCACCTCATCCGGGGCGCGCTGGCCGCGCTGCTCGCGCTGGAGGACGATCTGCTGGTGGTGGCCGAGGCCGCCACCGGACCCGAGGCACTGGCCATGGCGCGGGCGCACCGCCCCGATGTGGCCGTGCTGGATCTTCAGATGCCGGGGGCGGACGGCGTGAGGGTGGCCACATCCCTGCGCACCGAGCTGCCCGGGTGCCGGGTGCTGATCGTGACCAGTCATGGTCGCCCCGGCCATCTGAAGCGGGCCCTGGAGGTGGGCGTGCGGGGGTTCGTGCCGAAGACGGTGAGCGCCCAGCAGCTCGCGGAGGTGATCCGTACGGTGCACGCGGGAAACCGTTACGTCGACCCCGAGTTGGCGGCCGACGCGATCTCCACCGGGGACTCGCCGCTGACGGTGCGGGAGGCGGAGGTGCTGGAGTTCGCCGCCGACGGGGCGCCGGTCTCGGAGATCGCCGAGCGGGCGGCATTGGCGGAGGGAACGGTGCGGAACTATCTGTCCTCGGCGGTCTCCAAGCTGGGGGTGGAGAACCGTCATGCGGCGGTGCGTCTCGCACGTGAGCACGGTTGGGTATAGTTGCTCCCGCGCCACGGCGCAGTGCGGACGTAGCTCAGTTGGTAGAGCGCAACCTTGCCAAGGTTGAGGTCGCGAGTTCGAACCTCGTCGTCCGCTCCAGTGGAAACAGTGGAAGGCGAAGGCCCCGGTCCGGTGGACCGGGGCCTTCGTCGTGTGCGGGGTCACCGGGACCCGGACCCGGGGTCCTCAGTTCCAGCGGACGCCCGTCAGGCGCTCGTAGGCCTCCACGTACTTGCCGCGGGTCGCCTCGACGACCTCGTCCGGCAGGGCCGGGGGCGGCTGTTCGGCGGTGCGGTCCCAGCCGGAGGCGGGCGAGGTCAGCCAGTCGCGCACGAACTGCTTGTCGTACGAGGGCTGGGCACGGCCCGGCTGCCACTCGTCGGCGGGCCAGAAGCGGGAGGAGTCCGGGGTGAGGACCTCGTCGGCGAGGACGAGCTCGTCGCCGTCGAAGCCGAACTCGAACTTGGTGTCGGCCAGCAGAATGCCGCGGTCGCGGGCGATGTCGCGGCCCCGGGAGTACACGGCGAGGGTGGCCTGCCGCAGCTGGGCGGCGGTGTCGGCGCCGACCTGGCGGGCGACCTCCTCGTAGGAGACGTTCTCGTCGTGGTCGCCGACCTCGGCCTTGGTGGCCGGGGTGAAGATCGGCGCGGGCAGTTCGGAGCCGTCGACCAGGCCTTCGGGGAGGGCGAGGCCGCAGACGGTGCGGGAGTCGTCGTACTCGACCAGGCCGGAACCGGTCAGATAGCCGCGGGCCACGCATTCCACCGGCACCATGCGCAGCGACTTGCAGACCAGGGTGCGGCCGCGCCAGTCGGCGGGAGCGCCGGCCGGCAGTTCGGTGCTCAGGACATGGCCCGGGACCAGGTCGGCGAGCTGGTCGAACCACCACAGGGAGAGCTGGGTGAGGATGCGGCCCTTGTCGGGGATCTCCGTGGGCAGCACCCAGTCGTACGCGGAGATGCGGTCGCTGGCGACCATCACCAGGTCGCCCGCCTCGTTCTGGTACAGCTCGCGCACCTTGCCGGTGTGCAGGTGCACCAGACCCGGCACCTGGACGGGCTCGGGCTTTTCCACGAATCCGGACACGGTTCCTCCCCGGTTCTGTCCTATGGCTCGATTCTCCCGTATGCGGAACGCGGGCTTCGGCCAGGGTGGACCGGCGGGGGCCGGCGCGCGACCCGTGCCCGGCGCGCGGCACGGCCCGCGAAACGTTCACTCACGTTTGCAGATGCGGTCCAGGAGGTTGGCGGTGGCGCGCTGGATGCGGGCGTCGACATGGCCGGGGCGGTCCAGGGCCGGGGACCAGGCGAAGGTTCCGGAAGCGAACACCAGCGCGCCGGAGGGGTCCCGGTACAGGGAGGTCTCCTGGTGACGCAGGACACCCTCGGCGTCCCGGTAGGGGGAGTGGGCGAGCAGGATGCGGTCCTGGTGGTCGGGGAGCGGGGTGCGCGGGAAGTAGCGGTCGGCCTCGCCCGCGACCATGCCCGCCAGTTCCTCGCCCTCCCGGGCCCCGGCGCCCTCCCACAGCCAGTGGCCCGCGTTGCGCACGACCAGCGGGCTCGGTTCGGGGACGCGGCCCTGGTACTGGATGCCCAGCAGTTGCTGCTCGGGCCGGTCGATCTCCCGCCACAGCACCGGCCGGCCGGGGCCCTGGCGTTTGCGGCAGGTCAGCAGCCGGTCGGGGGTGCCGGACGGCGACGGGCCGAGCTCGACCTGCCAGTACATGGTGTTGGAGGAGAGGAAGACCAGCGAGGTGCCGCATTCCCGGGCCAGCTCGACGGCCCGGCGCATGTTGGCCGACCAGTACTCGTCGTGCCCGGGGAAGACCAGGCCCCGGTAGCGGGTGACGTCGACGCGTCCGGCGTGCAGGTCGCGGGCGTCGGCGTAGGCGAGGTCGTAGCCGTAGCGCTCGGCCCAGCGGATCACGTCGTAGGCGTGGCCGACGTGCAGCGGGAGGCCCGCGCCCGCGTAGGGGCGGTCGAAGGAGACGGTGGTGGCGGCCTCGGACTCGCCGAGCAGCCGGCCCCGCTCGTCCCAGGCGTGGTAGAGGCTGGCGCCGGTGCGGCCGTCCTCCGGGTAGAGGTTGTACGCCTGCCAGGTGATGTCGGGCAGCAGGAGCAGCAGATCGGCCGGGCGGGTGTCGCGCACGGTGAACGGCACGTGGGAGCGGTGACCGTCGGCGGTGGTCAGGACGGCCACGTAGGCGCCGGTGGTCCAGTCCCCGGGGATCTGAAGCCGCCAGGACAGCCACCAGTGGTGGCAGGAGACGGTGCGTTCGGCGGTGAGCGGCGGGGGCTGGACTATGCCGGACAGGCGGGGGCTGCTCGTCATCTTGTGGGCGCCCTCGCCGCCGTAGTGGCCGATCCGGTAGATGTCGACGCCGAACTCCTGGGGCGGGTCGACGCTGATGTGGAAGTCGACGGCCTCGCCGGGCGAGACCGCGCCGGTGGAGGCGAAGCCCTTGATCTGCCCGCGCACGTCGTCCGCCGACCGCGGACCGGAGGTGCGGGTGCGGCGGCCGGAGGGGTGGCGGGGGGCGGGGACGGCCGCCGTCCGGGTGGAGCCGTGCGGCCCGCCGGCGGCCCGGAACTCCGCCTCCTCGGCGGCAGGGTCGACGTACCAGGGGACGACCTGGCCCGTGTCGCCGAAGTAGTACTCCTCGCCCCGGAGCCAGGGCAGAGGGCCCTGGCCGAAAGGGTCCGTGACGGCGTGCGCGAGGGCGCCCGACTCCCAGCGACGGATCCGCTCCGAGTCCATACGCCGCCCCTCCCCTATGCCCTTGTTGCCTCTGCCGGCGGTCCCGGCGTTGTTATGCCAGTGTCAGCTGACGCGTGCCCATGCCGCCCACGCGTTCGGAGCCAGCACATCACAATATGCACGCACACCGTCACCGTTCGTCGTGAATTGACGTGAAGCGAAGGAGAGGTGTCCGACGGGAACGGGTCGGCCGCGGCGGGCCCCGCGATCCGTGCGGATCAGACCAGCCGTACCGGCTTCTCCGCGCGTACCCCCGACCGGCCGAGCCAGTCCCGCAGGGGGCCCGGGTCCCCGGTGTCCACCAGCGTCCGCACCCGCGGCGGCAGATCCGCCGCCCGCTCCCCCCGGAGGAGCAGTGCGGGACCGTCGAGCCAGTCGAGCCCCGGGACGGCGCCGGCGGTGTCCATGGCCGCGCAGCACACCATGGCGATGACGTGGTCGGCGAGGAGTTCACGCCCGGTGCGCGGGGGCTGGAGCGGGAAGAGCGGGAGCATGCCGTCGTCCAGCAGGCCGCGGTCGGGGCCCGCCTGCTGTCCCGCCGCCGGTGCCAGACCGGGCCCGGCGGCCGCCTCCTCCCGCGCCACCTCGGCGGTGAGCACGGCGGCGAGCGCGGCGGCGGGCCCACTGCCGCCGTCGGTTTCGTCCTCCTCGTCCAGGAGGCCCGTGACGTCCGTGTCCGCGTCCGTGACGTCCGTGTCCGCGTCCGTGACGTCCGTGTCCGTGTCCGTGACGTCGGCGTCCCTGGTGTCGGCGTCCGTGACCTCGGCGTCCCTGGTGTCGGCGTCCGCGCCGGGGGAGCCGTCCCCCGTGTGTTCGGCGCCCGGCACCGTCAGGTGGTCCAGGACCCGGGCCAGTGTCGGCCCCTGGGCGCCCGGGCGGGAGGCATCGGGGCAGTGCCGCACGCCGAGCGTGTCCAGGACGCGGTGCAGCCGGGCCGCGTCCGTCCGCCACTTGCGGTCGACGATCTCCTCCGGGTACTCGTGCCAGCCGACCGGCGCCCAGTCGGGACCGGACTCCGCGGGGCCGCCGTGGAAGAGACGGGCGGCGAGGAGCGAGGCCGCCTCGTCCACCGTGCCCGGCTCCTCCAGCAGATCGCAGGCGGGCCGCTCGCCCAGCCGGGAGGTGAACCCCTCGGCCAGCCGGTCCCGGCGCGACAGTTCGGTGAGCGCCGCGACGACGCCCGCGTCCAGCCGTGACGGCCAGCGGCCCATCCGCCAGGCGGGCAGCGCCACCCGGGTCAGCAGCCGGTCCCAGCCCGCGTACGCCAGCCCCACCTGCTCCTGGGCGACGATCCGCAGCCCGTAGTCCACGGCCTGCGCCCGCTCGGCCGCCGCGGCGGCCACCCCGCGCTCCATCTCCGCCGCGTGCCCCCGGCAGCCGCGCAGCAGCAGCCGGGCGACCCAGCCGGCCCCGGCCCCCGCCGTCCGCACCAGCGGACCGCGCCCAGGGTCGGAGGTCGCGGCCACGGCCGCGTCCAGCCCTCGTACGAAGCGCCGGGCCGCCGCTATGTCCGGGTGCGCGGAGGGGCCCGTACCGGCGACGACCGGGGCGAGGACCGCCCGCAGCTCGCCGACCCGCATCCACCACAGGAAAGGCGAGCCGATCACGAGCACCGGCGCGGCCTGCCCGCGATGGAGTCCGCCGCCCGGACCTCCCGTGCCGGACCCGCCGGACCCGCCGGATCCGCCGGGCGAGCCGGGTATGCCGAGGCGGGTACGCAGGCGGTCGCGTATGCCCCGTCCCCGCGGGCCGCGTATCGCCTCGCCGGTGCTGGCGTCGGCGTCGGCGTCGGCGTCGGCGTCGGCGTCGGTCGAGCCGGGGGGTGTGCCGTCGGCGCGGTGGGTGCGCTGGGCGCGGTGGGTGCGGTCCTCCAGCCAGCTGTCGCAGTCCGGGGTGAGGGCTATCGCCGAGGGCACGGGTACGTCCAGGCGGTCGGCGAGGTCGCGCACCATCCGGTACAGGTCGGGGGCCGCCTTCTCGCCGACCGGGACCGTGGGGCTCACGGCCGGGCGGGCGCGGGCGACGAGCAGCGCGATGCCCGCGCCGCACAGCAGGACGACGACGGCGACGGCCGTCACCACACCGCGCGCCGCGGACCAGCCGGCGCCGCTGAGACGGCCGGTGGCGCCGCCCACAAGAAGGACGACGGCGACGGCGGCGGGCAGCAGGGCGACGGCCACCGCCCGGCTGCGGATCCGCAGCACGGCCAGTGCCCTGGAGCGCGCGGCGTGCGCGCCCGCCTCCATACCCATACCGGTCACGACCGGACGTCACCCCCTGCCTGTCGGCGTGCGTTGCTCACTCCCCCACTGTGGCACCCGCCACTGACATCGCAATGCCGGTGGGCCAAGTGCCGGAACGCTTGCGCGGCACCCTAGTTGGGGCCTCCGGCCCCGTCATCCGGATGGGGGACCGGTCACTCGATGGAATGGCTTTGGGGAGAGGTGGGTGACCTGAGCGTGCATCGCGACGCGGTTTCCGGTAAAGGGCTTCCCGTCGTGGCGGGACGGGCCGCCGGGCATGGGCATGGGCAGGGCCCCGGTCCTGGGCAGGAACCGGGGCCCTGGAAGTCCGACCGGTCTCACCGGTCACCGTCCGACCGATCTCACGGGTCATCGTCCGACCGGTCTCGCCGGTCACCGTCCGACCGGTCTCGCCAGCCTCCGTTCGACCGGTCTCGCCGGCCTTCTCGTCACCGCTCGCCCGTGGCCGCCTTCAGCGCGATGTCGGTGCGGTGGTGGGCGCCGTCGAGCTGGATGCGGGCGACGGCGGTGTAGGCGCGGTCGCGGGCCTGGGTGAGGTCCTCGCCCGTGGCCGTCACGGACAGCACCCGGCCACCGGCGCTCACGACCGTGTCCCCGTCGCGGCGGGTGCCGGCGTGCAGGACGTAGGCGTGCGGGGCGTCCTGGGCCTCGACGTCGTCGAGACCGGTGATGGGGTCGCCGGTGCGCGGGGTGCCGGGGTAGTTGTGCGAGGCGAGGACGACGGTGACGGCCGCGTCGTCGCTCCAGCGCAGCGGCTCGAGGTCGGCGAGCGTGCCGTTGGCCGACGCCAGCAGCACCCCGGCGAGCGGGGTCTTGAGCCGGGCGAGGACCACCTGGGTCTCGGGGTCGCCGAAGCGCGCGTTGAATTCGATCACGCGTACGCCCCGGGAGGTGATCGCCAGGCCGGCGTAGAGCAGGCCGGAGAACGGGGTGCCGCGGCGGCGCATCTCGTCCACGGTCGGTTGCAGCACCGTCGTCAGCACCTCCTCGACCAGCTTGGGCTCGGCCCACGGCAGCGGCGAGTACGCCCCCATGCCGCCGGTGTTCGGGCCCTCGTCGCCGTTCAGGGCACGCTTGAAGTCCTGGGCGGGCTGGAGCGGGAGGACGGTCTCGCCGTCGGTGATCGCGAACAGCGACACCTCGGGTCCGTCGAGGAACTCCTCGACGACCACGCGCTCGCAGGCGGCAGCGTGCGCCTTGGCGGCGTCGAGGTCGTCGGTGACGACGACGCCCTTGCCGGCCGCGAGCCCGTCGTCCTTGACGACGTACGGCGCTCCGAAGGCGTCGAGGGCGGTCTCGGCCTCCTCGGCGGTCGTGCACACGTACGAACGGGCGGTGGGGACCCCGGCGGCGGCCATCACGTCCTTGGCGAACGCCTTGGAACCCTCCAGCCGCGCGGCCTGTCCGGAGGGGCCGAAGCAGGGGATGCCGGCCTCGCGCACGGCGTCGGCGACGCCCGCGACGAGCGGGGCCTCCGGGCCGACGACGACCAGCCCGGCCCCGAGCTCCTCGGCGAGCGCGGCCACGGCCTTGCCGTCGAGCGCGTCGACCGGGTGCAGCTCGGCCACTTCGGCGATGCCGGCGTTGCCGGGGGCGCAGTACAGCGCCGTGACGTGGGGGTCGAGGGACAGAGCACGGCACAGGGCGTGTTCGCGGGCACCGCTACCGATGACGAGGACCTTCACGGGGTCAGCCTAACGGGCGCGGGCCGCCGGCCTTGTGGCGGGCGACGACGGGCGGGAGGGCCGGGGTTCGTACGTTCATCCGAACCGGGGCGACGCCGGGTGCGGCGCGACCGGCACCGGGTACGGGGCAGCCGGCGCCGGGTGCAGCGCGACCGGCGCCGGGGGCCGGGCGGCCCCTCTCTCGCTCACCTCACTCGACGCACCGGTCCCGGCGGTAACCCGGCTCACCGGTCCCGCTCGTCCCCCTTCCCTCCCCACTCGTCCACTCGTTCACTCGTTCGAGAACTCCTCCATCACCGTCGCGCCCAGTTCGCGGACGATCAGTTCGTGGCCGGAGAGGGCGGACTCGTCGAGGTCGGGGTCGTCCTCCTCCGCCATGTCGTCCTCGGGGGCGACGGGGGGCCGGCGCGGGGCGGTGTCGGCGGCCGGTGCCGGACCTGCCGACGGGGCCGGTCGCGAGGCGGGCGCGGACGCGGTGGCCGGTCCGGCGGACGGCCGTGGTGCGGGGGGCGCGGCCTGTGCGGGGGCGGGGCGCGCGGTGGCGAGGGCGCCGCCCTGGCCACCCGCGCCGCCGGAGCCGTACCCGTCCGAGCCGTAGCCGCCGGACTGGGCCGACGGAGCGCCGGGGGCCGCCGGGAAACCGGACCCGCCGCCGCTGCCTCCGCTTCCCCCACCGTTGTACCCGGACCCGCCGCCGAACCCGGAGCCGCCTCCGGTGGCAGCTGCCGCGCCGCCCGGGCCGCTCCCCGGTCCGAAGCCCGGCCCACCGCCGCCCGGTCCCCCGGGACCACCGGAACCGCCCGGGCCGTCGACCACCGCGTCGATCTTCCACTGCACGTTGAACTGCTCGGACAACGCCTGCCGCAGCACGTCCTCGCTGCCGCTGCCGGCGAAGTTGTCGCGCGCGCCCGCGTTGACGAAGCCGATCTGCAAGGTGGTGCCGTCGAACGCCGTGACCTGGGCGTTCTGGCTCAGCAGGATCCAGGTGAAGCGGCGACGGTTCTTGACCGCCTCCAGGATGTTGGGCCAGAGCACCCGGGGGTCGAGCCCGCCGGGGCCGGGGGCCGAGGGCGCCGGTGCGGCCGGGGCCGCCGTCGGCGTGCGCGGGGCGGGGGCCGCCGCGGGGCCGCCCGTCTGCTGTCCGCCGCCACCCGTGGGCGCGGCGGTGGGCCAGCCGCCGGGGCGCCGGCCGCCGCCGGTGGGCGCGGCCGTGGGCCAGGCGCCGGGCGCGGCACCGCCGCCGGGACCGTCCTGCGCCACGGGGGCCGGCCCGGGCTGCGATGGCGCGCCGGCACCCACGGGCGGAGCCTCACCGACGGGACCGGGACCATTTGCGGAACCCGGGCCGGGGGCGCCCTGCGGCCCCGTACCTCCGTTCCGTGCCGCCGCCCGGGTCGCCTCGGCACCGCCGCCGGGCGGGACCGGTGCGGCACCCGGGCCCCCTTGCGGCGGACCGCCCTGCTGCACCATCCCCGGACCACTCGCACCGCCCTGGCCACCCGCGCCGTACCCCGCCTGCGCGCCGTCGGCCGTCGCTCCGCCGTGGGTTCCGGGCCCCGGGACGTACCCCATGGCGGGTCCGGCACCGGCCGCGGCGAAGCCGACGCCGCGCTCCAGCCGGTCCATGCGGGCCATGACGGACCGCTCGTCGCCGTAGGCGGCGGGCAGCAGGACGCGTGCGCAGATGAGTTCGAGCTGGAGCCGGGGCGAGGTCGCCCCGCGCATCTCGGTCAACCCCTGGTTGACGAGGTCGGCGGCGCGGCTCAGCTCGGCGGCGCCGAACACGCCCGCCTGGGCCTGCATGCGTTCCACGACGTCGGCGGGGGCGTCGATGAGCCCCTTCTCGGCGGCGTCGGGGACGGCCGCGAGGATGACGAGGTCACGCAGCCGCTCCAGCAGGTCGGTGACGAACCGCCGAGGGTCGTTGCCGCCCTCGATGACACGGTCGACGACCTCGAACGCCGCCGCCCCGTCTCCGGAGGCGAACGCCTCCACCACGGAGTCGAGCAGCGACCTGTCCGTGTAACCGAGCAGCGCGGTGGCCATGGCGTACGTCACGCCGTCGTCCCCGGCACCGGCGAGGAGCTGGTCCATCACGGACATGGAGTCACGCACGGACCCCGCGCCCGCGCGCACGACGAGCGGCAGCACGCCCTCCTCGACCGGGATGTCCTCCTTGGCGCACACCTCGCCCAGGTAGTCCCGCAGCGTGCCCGGCGGCACGAGCCGGAACGGGTAGTGGTGGGTACGGGAGCGGATCGTCCCGATGACCTTCTCGGGCTCGGTGGTGGCGAAGACGAACTTCAGGTGCTCCGGAGGCTCCTCGACGACCTTGAGCAACGCGTTGAAGCCGGCCGGCGTGACCATGTGGGCCTCGTCGATGATGTAGATCTTGTACCGGCTGCTCGCGGGCCCGAAGAAGGCCTTCTCCCGCAGGTCACGGGCGTCGTCCACACCACCGTGCGAGGCGGCGTCGATCTCGATGACGTCGAGCGAGCCGGGGCCGTTGCGCGCGAGGTCGCGGCAGGACTGGCACTCGCCGCACGGCGTCGGCGTGGGCCCCTGCTCGCAGTTCAGACAGCGGGCCAGGATCCGGGCGCTGGTGGTCTTCCCGCAGCCGCGCGGACCGCTGAACAGGTACGCGTGATTGACCCGGTTGTTCCGCAGCGCCTGCTGCAGCGGGTCGGTGACGTGTTCCTGCCCGATGACCTCGGCGAACGACTCCGGGCGGTAACGGCGGTACAGCGCGAGAGAGGACACGCATACGAGGTTATAGGCGCCCACCGACAACGGACCCCGCCGCCGAGGAGACCCCGGCCACGCCGGGACCCACGCGAACCAGGGCCCGCAAAGAAAGGGGGAGAACAAAGACCCCCCACGCACCCGCCAGAGCCAACCTACCCTTGCTGCCTTCCGGCCCTGGGGGAGTTCAGTCAGATAGCGCCGCGTGAGGGGCTGAGCCCCAGCCTACCCGATCGCCCACCCCCCGATCGAGTTCGCAACCACTCCCCACCGTCATGTAATGTTCCCGGCGGAGGATTCGCCTAGAGGCCTAGGGCGCACGCTTGGAAAGCGTGTTGGGGGCAACCCCTCACGAGTTCGAATCTCGTATCCTCCGCCAGTGCCTCACCGGGCACGATGTCGAAGGGCCCCACCGTTCGCGGTGGGGCCCTTCGTCGTTGTCCGTTTCAGGTTTTGTCTTCCGGTTTCGTCTCCGGGACAGTCCTGCTGGGCAACGCGCGCGCTGCCCCCGCGGGTGCGGTGAATTCCCCGATGGGCACCGTGTTCTCCCGATCCATCCGGACTTGAACCTCACGCCCGCGTGAAGTTCTAGCCTGCGTCCATGGACATCAACGGAGCCACAGCGCTCGTCACCGGAGCCAATCGCGGTATCGGCCGTCAGCTCGCGGCCCAGCTCGTCGAGCGGGGTGCGAAGGTCTACGCGACCGCGCGTCGGCCGGAGTCCGTCGACCTCGACGGTGTGGAGGTTCTCGCTCTCGACGTCACCGATTCCGGTTCCGTGGCGGCGGCTGCCGAGGCGGCCGGCGACGTGGATCTGCTCGTCAACAATGCGGATATAACCGGCGGCCTCCTGCTCGGCGATCTCGATGCCGTGCGCGACACGATGGAGGTCAACTTCTTCGGGACGCTGTCCATGGTCCGCGCCTTCGCCCCGGTCCTGGCGAGGAACGGCGGTGGCGCCATCCTGAACATGGTCTCCTCGGCCTCCTGGTTCGTCTTCCCCGGCAGCAGCGCCTACGCGGTGTCCAAGGCCGCCCTGTGGAGCATGGGCAACGCGCTGCGCCAGGAGCTGGCCGGGCAGGGAACCCTTATCACCTCGGTGCATCTCGGGGCGGCCGACACCGACATGATGAAGGGCTTCGACGTGCCCAAGTCGCCCCCGGCCGACGTCGCGCGGGCCGCCCTCGACGGTGTCGAGTCCGGTGCGTACGAGGTCGTCGTCGACGAGTTCACCGCGATGGTCAAGGCCTCGCTGAGCAGGGACCCCAGCGAGTTCGAGAGCCGGTTCCGGGAGCTGGGCCGCACCTCGCGCACGGACGGCACACCTTCCTGACCGGCCGAAGGGCCCCACCGTTCACGGTGGGGCCCTTCCGGTAGTGCCGAAAAGTCGGGTCAGCCGCCCTGGCCGGCGCTGCCGATGGGGCCGACCTTGACCGGGGCGGCGTCGTCGGAGGCGGGGAGGGAGCCGGCGCCCGGCCAGGTGAGGGTGACCGACTTGGTCTCGTTGGGCGGGGTCACCACGAGCCCGGTGATGCGGACGCCGGAGCCGCCCGTGTCGTTGGCCGGGTAGGAGATGTAGAAGGACACCGACTTGCCGTTCTTGAGGACGGTCGCGTCGGCCGGATCGCCCTCGCGCTGCGCGGAGATCGTCCCCGCGTTGGTCTTCAGGTCCACACCCGCGAAACCGCTGAGCGAGCAGTCGTGGCCGCCGACGTTCATGAACGTCACCGCGACGGTCCTCGGGTCTTCGCCGGTGATGGTGGTGTCCTGCGCGGTGATGTCCAGGTTGCCGGTGCGGCACTTCTCGGTGCCGTTGTTCGTGTCGGAGCCGGTTCCCTCGCTGCCGCCCTGCCCGTCCGCCTTCGTGCCGCCGGATCCCTTGGCGGAACCCTGGGCCGCCTTGTCGCCCGAGCCCGAACCCGAACCCGAGCCGCCGGTCGAGGAGGACGAGGAGGACCCGGTGGCCGACGTGTCCTGCCCCATGGCGGCGTCGTCGTTCTGGCAGGCCGTGAGCGCGAGGCCCGCGGCGAGGGCCAGGGCGGCAATGGTGAGCTTCTGAGCGCGCATGGTGTCTTCCTCGGTGTCGGTCGGGGTGCCTGCCCGTCGGTACGAGCGAGCGTTTCTGATCACCTAGAGCGGCTCCGGCCGCCGCGCCGTTCCTCCGGGCCACCCGCTACTACGTCCCTGTTACAGGAGACATCGAGGAGGAATCGCCGAACCACGCGGGCCGGCGCCGGGCGCACCCCGCCGGCCCTGGCGGAACGCGGCTCGGACAGGGGTTCCCGTCGCCGTTCCGCCTCCGTGCGCGGCCGGCGTCCGGCCGGGACAGTTCCGTGACCCGGGCGGCACTCGACCGCGATCGTGCCCCGTCCCCACCGGTCCGTATGCGCTTCAGGCCGGGCGGGCCGCGTCGAAGCGGTGGGGGGCCGTCTCGATGGCGCGCAGATGGCGCCGGGTCCAGTCGCACATGGCGTCGACCGTCGCGCGCAGGGCCTGGCCCGGCTCCGTGAGCGTGTACTCGACGCGCGGCGGCACGGTGGGGTACACCGTGCGCTCGACCAGGCCGTCGCGCTCCAGCAGGCGCAGGTTCTGGGTCAGCATCTTGTGACTGATGCCGTCGACCTCGCTGTGCAGTTCGGTGAAGCCCTCGCCGTCGCGCCCCTCACCGTCTCGTTCTTCACCGTCGCGTCCGTGACCTGCTTGCTCACCATGAGGTTCCCCAGTCACCGAAAAGTGCGTTCTTCCACGTCAGCGGTCACTTTCCTATGGTTCCTGAGTAACCACAGGAGAGCACGCATCAGGAGGCGTACCACCATGGCCATCACCCTGCTGAACCCCGACGGGCTGCCCGAGATCGACGTCTACCGGCAGGTGGCGGTCGCCTCCGGCGCCCGGACCGTCTTCGTCGCCGGGCAGGTTTCCTGGGACGCCGCCGGGGTCACCGTCGGCGTGGGCGATCTGGCCGCGCAGGTGGAGCAGTGCTACCGCAACGTCGCCACCGCGCTGGCCGCGGCCGGTGCCTCGTTCGACGACGTCGCGAAGCTGACCGTCCATGTGGCGGGGTCCCCCGGGGCGCCCGCTGGGCGGGGGCCGCCCCCCGCCGCGCCCGCCACGCTGCTCGGCGTGGCCGCGCTGGACGTGCCCGAGCATCTGGTCGAGGTGGAGGCCGTCGCCGTACTCGACTGACCGGAAAGCCCAGCCGCCCAACCGCCCAACCGCCCAGCCGCCCGGCCGGCCGCCCCCGCCGCGCCCCGCACACCCCGCCGTCGGCCGACCGCTCTACCCCCGCGCCCCGCACACCCCGCCGTCGCCCCCCCCGATCTACCCCCGCACACCCCGCCATCGCCCCGCTCTACCCCCGCGCCCCCAGCGTCGCCGCCGGCGGTGTGCGCAGGGCGTGGCGAGTGGGGAGTTGGAGGGAGAGGTAGGCCACCGTCGCGATCGTCACCGCCGTGGCGGGGACGAGCCAGATGGGCCCCGACGGCCAGGGGTGGTGCAGGAAGGCCGTGCCCAGCAGGGCCAGCGGGACCACCGTCAGGGCCATGCCCGCGACCAGCGCGCCCGCGGTGATCAGGACCGCCTCGCGGCGCATCATCGCCCGGATCTGGGCGGGAGTCGTGCCGTTCAGGCGGAGCGTGGCCAGCTCCTCGCGGCGCTGGGAGGTGGTCGCCACCAGCTTGTTGGCGATGCTCAGCAGCAGGTAGGCGAGGAGGACGGCGATGGTGGCCAGGTTGATCCAGACCTCCGCCGGCGCGTCCGACAGGCCGCCGTCGCTCTCGTCGGCGGTGTCGCCCACGCTCACGCCGGGCGTCTTCGCTGCCAGGGCCGCGAGGGCGTGCGCCGCCGCGGGGGTGCCGTCGGTGCGGACGAGGGCGCTCTGGTCGAGGCCGGTCGTGGTGTGCGGGACCGCGAGGTCGTGGGAGAGGGCGAACGGGCCGAAGCCGAGGCCGCGGGTGTAGACGGCGACGACGCGGGGACGGACTTCGGTGCCGTCGCCCAGGGTCAGTTCGATCCGGTCGCCGACCTCCGCGTCCAGCGAGCGGGCCGTCTCCTCGCTGAGCGCGACCGTGGCGCCGCGGAGCCGGGTCAGGCTGCCGGAGCGGACGCCGAGGTCCAGGACGCGCGGCGCGTCGGGGGTGAGGATCAGCGCGGAGGCCGACTCGGTCGTGACGTCACCCAGCTCACGGTAGGAGTAGACGACGTCGGTGGAGCCGACGGGTGCCACCGCCTTCACGCCCGGGGTGCGTCGTACGTCCTCGAGCAGGCCGGTGGGCAGTCCGCCCAGACCCGGCGCGGTGATCCGGTGCTCGGCGAGGGTGCCGGTGCGGGTGTCCTGCGCGGTGGCCTCGGCCACGGTGGTCAGGGTGAGGGTGTACGTCAGGACGAACGCGACCGCCATGGCGAGGGTGCTGACCACCCCCGCGACGCGCAGCGCGTAGCCGCGGACGTTGGCCACCGCGAGCCAGGTCGGGGCCGCGGTGCCGGGGCGCAGCCGCCGGCCGAGTGCGCCGCCCGCCCAGCGGGTCAGCGCCGGGCCCGCCATGGCGAGGCCGATCGCGCCGACGATGCCGGCCATCTGGGTCGCCGCCGCGCCGATCGGCGTGCGCGACAGCAGCGGGGCGACGGACAGCGTCGTCGCGGCGACGATCACCAGCAGGCCGCCGTACGTCCGCATCCGGGCGGGCTCGCGGGGTTCGGTGCGGGACTCCGCGACCGCCTCGGTGGCCGGCCGCGTCGAGGTGCGCCAGGCCGCGCCCCGCGCCGCGAGCTGTACGGCTCCGGCCAGCAGCAGGGCGGTGGCGAGCGCGGGCAGCGGGCTGACGGTGAGCGGCAGCGCGGCCGGGACCGCGCCGCGGTCCACCAGCAACTGCCGCAGTTGACCGGCGAGTACGTAGCCGAGGGCCGCGCCCGGTACGTACGCCACCGCGGCGACGACCATGGCCTGCGCGGCGGCGAGCCGGCGGATCTGCTTCGGGGTGGCGCCGACGGCCCGCATCAGGGCCAGGTCGCGCCGCTGCCCGTTGACCGCGACGGTGAGCGCGCCCGCCACCACGAAGCCGGTGATGAGGACGACCACGCCGGCGAGGGAGGAGGAGAGGAGCACCAGCAGCGAGCGGGCGGCGCCGTCGCCGGGCGAGACGGCGTCGCCGCGGTCGCTGCCGGTGAGGACCTTGAGGTGCCGCGCGGTGGCGCCGGAGTGCGCGAGCCGGTCGCGGACGGCGGCGGCGACCTCGTCGGTGTGCCCGGGGGCGGCCCGCAGCCCGATCAGGTCGACGGTGCCGGCGCGCGGGCCGCTCGTCCGGCCGGCCAGTCCGGTGGCGGCGGAGTCGGCGAAGAGGAGCCCGGCGCCGGGGGCGTCGACGATCGCGGAGACGCGGTAGTCGACGGCGGGGCGGCCGGCGGCGACGATCCGGACCCGGTCGCCGACGGCGGCCCGGGCGGCGGTGGCCGTGGCGCGGTCCAGGGCGACCTCGTGGTGGCCGGCCGGGGCCTCGCCGGTGATGTGCGGGTGTGCCAGCAGCCGGACCGAGGACCAGCCGTGTCCCGCGGTGGCCGGGTCGGCGGCGGTGGCGAAGCCGCCGTCGGTGGTCACGGCGGCGGCGGGAAAGCTGAGGTCGGTGGCGGCCCCCTTCACTCCGGGGAGCCCGGCCAGCCGGTCCACGAGGGTGGCCGGGACCGTGCCGCGTTCGGTCAGCGCGAGGGTCATGTCACCCGGCGCCCGCACGCTCTGGTCGGCGGCGACGAGCACGTCGGCGCCGGCCAGCCGCCCGGCGGGCAGGGAGGAGCGCAGTCCGGTCTCGGCGAGCACGCCGGTGCCGGTGAGCAGGGCGGCGGCGCCGAGGATCGCGCAGGCCACGGCGAGCAGGGCGGCGATCCGGTGGCGGGCGGAGCGCAGGGCGAGGTGCAGCATGGTCAGCGTCCTCCCAGTGCGACGAGGCGGTCGGCCAGGACGGGCGCGGTGGGGGCGTCGAGGGTCTCGACGACGCGGCCGTCGGCCATCACCAGCGCGCGGTGTGCCTGGGCGGCGGCGGCCGGGTCGTGGGTGACCATCACCACGGTCTGGCCCAGCTCGTCGACGAGTTCACGCAGCAGCCGCAGGACCTCGTGGGCGCTGCGCAGGTCCAGCGCGCCGGTCGGTTCGTCGGCGAAGACGACGGCCGGCCGGGCCACCAGCGCGCGCACGATCGCCGCGCGCTGCTGCTGGCCGCCGGAGAGTTCGGTGGGCCGGTGGGTGAGCCGGCCGGCCAGCCCGACCCGCTCCACCAGCATCCCCAGCCACTCGCGGTCGGGCGCGCGGCCCGCCAGGCGCAGCGGCAGGGTGATGTTGTCGGCGAGGTCCAGGGACGGGACCAGGTTGTACGACTGGAAGACGAAGCCGATGCGTTCGCGGCGCAGTTCGGTGCGCCGGGTCTCGTTCAGGCCCGCGATCTCCTGGCCGTCGATGCGGATGCTGCCGGTGGTCGGGGTGTCCAGCCCTGCGGCGCAGTGCATCAGCGTGCTCTTGCCGGAGCCGGAGGGGCCCATCACGGCGAGGAACGTGCCGCGCGCGACCGTCAGCGAGACGTCGTCGAGGGCGCGGACGCCGCCGGAATAGGTCTTGCCGACCCGGTCCAGGGCGATGGCGGGGGCGGGGGCGGCGTACGCGGCGGATGGCCGGCCGGAGGCCGCGGCGAAGGGCCAGGTCATCGCCGGCCCCGCAGCCGCTGCACGACGAGCACGGTGGCGCAGGCGGCGGTGACGACGCCGAAGGCGAGGTGCACCGCGGTGGAGGCGTCGCCGTAGGAGGCGACGCTGTTGGCGAGCACGCTGATCACCAGGACCGTCCAGAGCAGGGCGCGCAGGACGTCGGAGCGGCTGACCCCGGAGCGGGCCGGCTGCCCGTGGTCGTCGGCGGGGCCGGTGAAGCGGTACGGGTCGGGGTGCGACATGGGGACTCCTTCAAGGACGCGGGGACGCTGCCGGACTGCCGGACTGCCGGGCTGCCGGCCCGTCGTTTCGGCGTGTCTACGACGCTAGGCATCCGCCCGTGCGCGGCCGAGCCCGCCAGCCGCCCGGTCCGGGGTACAGCAGGCTGTACTCCTCGGCTCCCGGGCTGACGGCGAACGGTCCGGCCCCCTAGGGTCGTTGCGAGAGGAGGCCACCATGCCGACGCACGACACACCCCGGGGGACGCCGACCGGCGCCGCCGGCGGTACGCAGGACCGCGCCGCAGGGCCGGCCGGCGCCGCCGGCACCGAGCGCCATGACGCCGCCGCGGACTCCGTGGTGAGCGCCGGTGGCCGGGGCTCCACCCGTTTCCCCGGCGGCCCGGGCGGCCCGGGCGGCCCCGGCGCCCACCGCGCCACGGGCCCCCAGCCCTCCGCCGCCCCTGAGCACCCCGCCCCGGAGCATCCCGTCCCGGAGCACCCCGTCCCGGGCCTCGCAGCCCCGAAGCACGACGCCCCGAAGCACGACGCTCCGAAGCACGACGCCCCGGACCCCTCCGACCCCCAGGGCCGCCCCGCGGAGGCCGACGCGTCCGAGCGCAGCCTCCGCGCCGTCGTCTCGCGGGCCGGGAAGGACGCGGTGCACGGGCTCGAACAGCTCACCGGCGGGTTCGGTACCGCCATGATCGCGTTCGTGGTCATGTTCGTCACCGGGCTCACGGCCGTCGCCTGCCTGGTCGGCGTCGGGCTGCTGTTCGCCCCCGGTGCGCTGCGCCTGCTGCACGCCCTGGCCGGGCGCGAACGCGACCGGCTCAGCCGGTGGGGGCCGGAGATCATCGCCCCGGAGCCGCCTCCCACCCGGCTCCGGCTCGCCGTCACCGACCCCACCACCCGGCGCGAACTGGCCTGGCTGTTCCGGCACGCCACCCTCGGCCTGCTGCTCGGCTTCGCCAGTGTGCTGCTGCTCCTCTTCGCCGTCCGCGACGCCACCTTCCCGCTCTGGTGGCGCCTCGCCCCGAAGGGCAGCTCCAGTACGTCCCTCGGCTTCGGCGTCGCCCACTCGTGGGCGGACGCGCTCTCCGTGACGCTGCTCGCCATCGGCTGGATCGCGATCATCCTCGGTCTCGTCCCCGGCATGGCCCGGCTCCAGGGCAAGCCGGGCAGGCAGCTGCTCTCGGCCGGTCCCGACGCCGACCTGTCCCTGCGCATCGCCCAGCTCACCGCCACCCGGGCCGCCGCCCTCGACGCCCACGCCACCGAGCTGCGCCGCATCGAGCGCTCCCTGCACGACGGCACGCAGAACCGCATCGTCACCGTCACCGTGCTGCTCGGCGCCGCCCGCCGGATGGTCGCCCGCGACCCGGCCGGCGCCGAGGAACTGCTCGAGCGCGCCCAGAGCGCCGCCGAACAGGCACTGGCCGAACTGCGCACGGTCGCCCGCGGCATCCTGCCCCCCGTACTCGCCGACCGCGGACTGGCCGGCGCGCTCAACGGACTGGCCGCCTCCTGCCCCGTCCCGTGCCGGATCGACGTCGAGGCGCCCCAGCGCTGTGCCGCCTCCGTGGAGGCGACCGCCTACTTCGTGGTCGCCGAGGCGCTCACCAACATCGCCAAGCACAGCGGCGCCCACCACGCCGCGGTCACCGTGCGCACGCAGGACGGCCGGCTGCGGCTGCGCATCACCGACGACGGCCACGGCGGCGCCGACGAGAACGGCGGCTCCGGACTGGTCGGCATCCGCCGCCGGATCGCGGCACACGACGGAACGCTCGCCCTGGCCAGCCCCCGTGGCGGCCCGACAACACTCGAAGTGGAACTTCCATGCGGATTGTGATCGCCGAGGACGACCCCCTGCTGCGCGAGGGCCTCGCCCTGCTGCTGCGCGCCGAGGCCCTCGACGTGGTGGCCACCGCCGGCACCCCCGACGACGCCCTGAAGGCCATCGACGAGCACCGGCCGGACGTCGCCATCCTCGACGTACGGATGCCGCCGACCCACACCGACGAGGGCATCGTCGCCGCCGTCGAGGCCCGGCGCCGCCACCCCGGCCTCGCGGTCCTCGTCCTGTCGGCGTACGTCGAGCAGACCTTCGCCACCGAGCTGCTCACCGGCGGCGTCGGCCGGCTCGGCTATCTGCTCAAGGAGCGGGTGGGCCGGGTCGAGGAGTTCCTGGACGCGCTGCGCCGGGTCGCGGACGGCGGCACCGCCATCGACCCCGAGGTGGTCGCCCAGCTCTTCACCCGCAGCCGCGAGGACAGCCGGCTGGAACGGCTCAGCCCGCGCGAGCGCGAGGTGCTCGCGCTGATGGCCGAGGGCCTCGGCAACACCGCCATCGCCGAACGGCTCGTCGTCACGGACGGCGCCGTGCACAAGCACATCCGCAGCATCTTCGCCAAGCTGGACCTGTCCCCCGCCGACCAGGTCGACCGCCGGGTCGCCGCGGTCCTGCGCTACCTGGACGACGTACGCCGACGGACCTGATCCGCGCCCCGAGCCGCCCCTGATGGCGTCCGACGGTCCGTCACCCCGCGTGCCCCGCACGGCACTCGGTGTTTTTCCGCGCCCGTCCGGGTTAAGCGGAATCCCATGGGCCGGCCGCAGGGGCACGGCGCGGGCAAGGGCGGCGGCATGGACGTGGGCGGCGTACGGGTCGGTGCGTGTTCGTGGACGGACCGGGCGCTGGTCACCAGCGGCTGGTACCCCGAGGGCTCGCGGGACGCGGAGGGGCGGCTGCGGCACTACGCCTCACGGTTCCCCCTGGTGGAGGTCGACTCCAGCTACTACGCACTGCCCAGCGCCCGCAACAGCGAGCTGTGGGTGGAGCGCACGCCGGACGGCTTCCGGTTCGACGTGAAGGCCTTCTCCGCGCTCACCGGACACCCCACCCGGCAGGGCGTGCTCCCCGCCGAGCTCCGTGGCCTGCCCCAGGGACCGGAGCTGCGCGACGAGGTGTGGCGGCGCTTCGCCGACGCCATCGGCCCGCTGCGGGCGGCCGGCCGGCTCGGCACCGTGCTGTTCCAGTTCCCGCCGTGGTTCGCGCCCGGTTCGCGGTCGGTGACCGCCCTCCGGGAGTGCGCGGAGCGGACGGCGGGCTGGCCCGTCGCGGTGGAGTTCCGGCATCCGGAGTGGTGGCGGGGGCGGCAGTACGACGCCACGTGCGCGCTCCTCGCCGAACTCGGGCTGGCGGCCGTCGCCGTGGACATGGTGCAGACCCTGTCCACCTCCATACCGCCCGTCGCCCCCGTCACCTCCCTCCGCCTGGCCGTCGTCCGCTTCCACGGGCGCAGCCCGGCGTGGGGGACGGGCAGCAAGGAGGAGCGGTTCCGGTACGACTACATGGTGGACGAGCTGCGGGAGTGGGTGCCACGGCTGCGGACGATGGCCGACCGGGCCGAGGAGCTGCACGTCCTGTTCAACAACTGCTGCGCGGAGGCCGCCGTACGGGCGGCGGGGCGGATGGAGGCGTTGCTGCGGGAGGAGTGGGGGGAGCGGGTGACGTGGGTGGCGTGGGGCGATCGGGTGGATGTTTCACGTGAAACGGGCGACACGGCTCGTTTCACGTGAAACAGAGGACAGTGCTTGTTTCACGTGAAACATCCGGCGGGGTCATTCGCCGGTCGTGCCGCTCGTCAGCCGATGCGGATGTCCTGCTTCACCGTCACCTGGTCGACGTCCGTCGTCCGCACCGTCACCGCCATCGTCCAGACGCCCGGGAGCGGCAGATTGAGGGTGTCGGAACCCCAATAACCGCCCTTGTCCTCGAGTCTGGCGTCGAGCGGGCCGAGCTTCCGGTCCGCCAGGGTGAAGGTGAGGCGGACCTCGGGGACCGTCACGATGCCGTTGTCGGGCCCGTACGTCACGACCTGGACCGTGTTCTCGCCCGACCGCCCGGGGGTCAGGTCGATCTGCGCCTTGCCCCGGCCGCCGGTCGGACCCAGATCGAAGGGGACGGTGGCCGAGGCGCCCAGGATCGGCTGGGCCGCCTCCTGCGCGGCCACCGCCTCCGTCTCGGCCCGGCCCGGCTGCGTACCGGTCAGCAGGGTGGTCACGACGAGCACCATGACGCCGACGGTGACCTCGGTGAGGACGGAGGTGCGCAACCGGTGGCGGTCGGGGGGCGGTGAGGTGTCGGCGGGGATGTCCGTGGGGGTATCTGTGGGGGGCTCGGTCGTGGGGGTGTGCGGGGGCGTCGGGGCGCCCACCGGTTGTGCCACACGGGTGCGGGTCCCGGTGGCGGCCGTCTGCCGGGGCGCGGCCAGCCGGGCCGTGAAGCGACGGGAGTACGCGGCCGCCGCCAGCAGCACCACCACGGCCAGCAGCTTGGCCGTCAGCAGCCTGCCGTACGTCGTGGCCGTGAGGGTGTCCAGGGACCCGAGGCCGCGCCAGGACTGGTAGACGCCGGTGACCACCAGGACGACGACCGAGGTGAACGCGAGCCGCGAGAAGCGGGTCACCGCGCGGGCCGGGAGCTCCTCGGGCGACCGGTACAGCGCGGTCAGCAGGACCACCAGACCGCCGAGCCAGGCGGCCATCGCCAGCAGGTGCAGCACCGCGGACGTGACCGCCACCGGAACCTGGATGCCGGCGGAGGCGTGCTCGGACATGGCCCAGGTGAGGGCGAACGCGAGCGCCAGCAGCACGCCGCCCGCGAGACGCAGCCGCTCCCTGCGCGGGGGGTCCGTCTTGGGCGGTACCCCTGTCTCGTCCTTGGGCGGTATCCCTGTCTCGTGCGGAGCGCCCGTCGCCGCCTTGCCCGGCGGAGCGCCCGTCGCCGCCTTGCCCGGCGGGGAGAACACCGCGGCCTTGCCCAGCGGACAGCAGGCCGCCGCCGCGAGGAGCGCGAGCCGGGCGAGGAGGGCGAGACCGGGGCGGGTGGCGGCCGTGTCGTCGAGCAGCGTCGGGTCGAGGGCGGAGGCGGGGCCGGTGCCGCGTTCGTACGGGCCGCGCAACAGAAACAGGGCCACGGTGGCGGCCAGCAGGGTCCACCAGCCCAGGCGGGCCGGGCCCCGCGCCGGCGCCAGGCCGGTGGCGGCCGCGAAGGCGAAGGCGCCGATCAGAAGGGCGATGCCGCCGTAGGCGAAGTAGCGGGCGAGGTCGTAGAGGGTGGTGGAGGCGCCGTTCGAGGACGGCTCGGCGGGGAGGGCGGCGGCGGTGGGGGACGGTTCGCCGACGGAGAAGGTGAACGCGCCGGAGACGGGATGACTGTCGGCGGAGACGACGCGCCAGCCGACGGTGTAGGTGCCGTCGCCCATACGGGCGGGGAGGGCGATGCGGGCGGTGTCGCCCTCACCGTTCACGCGGGTGGGTCCGCCGGTGTGGAGGCGGCGGTTGGTGTGGTCGAGGACACGGAAGGAGTCGTCGAGCAGGCCGACGGACTCGCTGAAGGTGAGGGTGACGGTTCCGGGGGCGGTCTTTACGACGGCGCCGTCCTGGGGGGTGGAAGAGGTGAGGACGGCGTGGGCGGAGGCGGGGGTGAGGGCGGTGAGCAGGAACAGGAGGGCGGCGGTCAGGAGGGTCAGGGCGCGGGTGAGGTGGAGGTGGGGGGAGAGGCGGTCCCGCTGTACGTCCACGTCCGTCGGGTCTCCGTAGGTTGCGGGGTCGGGGTTCGGGTTCGGGGGTCGAGGGAGCGGGGTTCGCGGTTCGGGGGTTTTGGTTACGTACGGATGGTGGGGGTGGGGTGTTCAGGGTGGGTGGGGGCGCTGGGTGGGTTCTCCGCCGCTGCTGTCCCTGCCCTCGCGTACGGTGGGCCGCCGGAATGAGGGGAGCTGTACATGGGGGCCGGTGGCGGGTTGCTGTGGGTGGCCTATGGGGTCAGTGCGCTGGGGACCTGGCTGGCGTTCGATGCCTTTCCCCTCATCGCCGTGCTCGTGCTGCACTCCGGGCCCGTCGCCGTCTCCGCGCTCGCCGCCGCCGGGCTGGCGGTCGGGGCCGTCGTGGCGGTGCCGCTCGGGCCCTGGCTGGAGTTCCGGCGCAAGCGGCCCGTCATGGTCGTCACGGATCTCGTCCGTTGCGCCGCCCTGCTGACGATCCCCGCCGCCTACCTCCTCGGCGCCCTGACCTTCGTCCAGCTCCTGACCGTCTCGGTGGTCGTCGCCGCCGCCGACATCACCTTCCGGGCGGCGAGCGGGGCCTACATCAAGACCCTGCTGCCGCCCGAGGAACTGCTCGTCGTCAACGCCCGCTTCGAGTCGACGAGCTGGACCGCCACCGTGCTCGGCCCGCCGCTCGGCGGGGCCATGGTCGGGCTGTTCGGGCCGGTGGTGACCGTACTCGCCGACGCGGCCAGCTATCTCGTCTCCGCCGCCGGCCTCCGGGCGATCCGCACGCACGAACCCCGCCCGGTCCGCCCCGTCCGCGCCCAGGAAGCCGGTGCGCCGCCCCGTCCCCGGGCCGGCGAGCTGCTCGACGGCTGGCGGTTCATCCTCAGCGACCCGGCGCTGCGCCCGCTGTTCTGGAACACCGTCTTCTTCAACGGGCTGCTCATGGCCGTCTCCCCGCTGCTCGCCGTGCTGATGCTCGGCCCCCTGGGTTTCGCCCCTTGGCAGTACGGCCTCGCCTTCGCGCTGCCCTCCGTGGGCGGTCTGATCGGCTCCCGGCTGGCCCGCCGGCTGGCCACGCGGTTCGGGCAGCACCGGATCCTGCTCACCACGGGCGTCCTGCGTGCCTGCTGGCCCGTCGGCCTGGCCTTCGTCCGGCCCGGCGTCCCCGGTCTCGTCCTGGTCGTCCTCGTGGAGTTCGGGGTGATCACCTGCTGCGGCGTGTTCAACCCCGTGTACGCCACCTACCGGCTGGAGCAGACGCCGGCCGACCGCGTCGTGCGCACGCTGTCCGCGTGGTCCGTCTCCACCAAGCTCAGCATCGCGGCGCTGACGGCCCTGTGGGGTGTGCTGGCCGGTCTCGCCGGCACCCGTACGGCGATCGGCGCGGCGGGGGTGCTCCTGCTGGGGACGCCGCTGCTGCTGCCCCGTCGCGCACCGCGCCCGCTGGCGTTCGCGGAGTGACGGCTCCGTTTTCCCCGCGTGTTCTCTCCGGCCCGGTCCGACGGCTTGGGGACGGCGTCTCCGGGGGGGGTGGTTCGGCCGGAATGGTACGTCGGCGGTGGGCGCGGGATCATCGGGGCATGGACGTCACCCTTCACCTCGCCCAGCAGCCGGATGCCGACGCGCTGCTCGGCCGCAGCCCGCTGGCGGCGCTGGTCGGCATGCTGCTCGACCAGCAGGTGCCGATGGAGTGGGCCTTCGCGGGGCCGTACACGATCGCCCGGCGCATGAACGCGGACGATCTCGACGCGCACGCGATCGCGGCGTACGAGCCGGAGGCGTTCGCGGCACTGCTGTCGGCCAAGCCGGCCGTGCACCGGTATCCGGGGGCGATGGCCGGACGGATTCAGCAGTTGTGCGCGTTTCTCGTGGAGCGGTACGGCGGGGACGCGGAGGCGGTGTGGGCGGGGGCGCGGGACGGCGCGGAGCTGTTGGCGCGGCTGAAGGAGCTGCCGGGGTTCGGGGTGCAGAAGGCGCAGATCTTCGTGGCGTTGCTGGGGAAGCAGCTGGGGGTGCGGCCCGTGGGGTGGCGGGAGGCGGCGGGGGTGTACGGGGAGCCGGATGCGTTCCGGTCGGTGGCGGACATCACGGGGGCGGAGTCGTTGGGGCGGGTGCGGGCGCACAAGCAGGAGATGAAGGCGGCGGCGAAGGCGGCCAAGGCCGCGAAGGCCGCGAAGGCCGGGGAATCCGGTCCGGCGGGGCGGTGACGGGGGGTCCCCGGAGTTTTTCCCGCGCCCGCACGGCGGAGCCGCACAGCGATACAGTCCCGCGCCCCCTGCGAGGGCGCCCCTGCGCGCTCACCCTCTCGCAACCGGTGGGTAACTGGCACGCAACCCGGGGGTTTACCCCTTTGGCCGGGTGTGGGTGGGGTTTTCCGGTGGGGCACTCGGGCGCCATGGCTGCGCCCGGAACGTCGGGACCGGTAGGCTTTCCGTGTGATCTTCAAGCGCATCGGAAACGGCCGGCCGTACCCCGACCACGGCCGGGAAAGCACCCGGCAGTGGGCGGACGTCGCACCGCGCCCGGTCCGCCTCGATCAACTGGTGACGACCAAGCAGCAGCTCGACCTGGAAACGCTGCTCGCCGAGGACTCCACGTTCTACGGCGACCTCTTCGCGCATGTCGTCAAGTGGCGGGGCGATCTGTACCTCGAGGACGGACTCCACCGCGCGGTGCGTGCCGCGCTCCAGCAGCGGCAGGTACTGCACGCGCGGGTGCTCGAACTCGACTGAGCCGGGCGGAACCGGACCCCGGTTGACCCTTTCGGGTCGTACTCGGCCCGATCGAATGATCATCTGGTAGGCACGGCCGCTCCGGCGCACTACGCTGCGCTCATGAGCATGCTGACTCCTCCCGGCATGGGCGGCCAGTACCGGATCACGGGTGACAAGTACCCGCGGATGCGCCCCCCGCGGAGGCGCCGCAGGCTCGTCGTCGGGGCCGTCGCCTCCGTCGCCGCGCTCGGGCTGATCGGCTGGGGGACCTTGCAGCTCATCGACGTCTTCACCGGCGGTGGCGACAAGGCCTCCGCGTCCGTCGGCACCAAGGCCGCCGCGTGCCCGGCGAAGGCGAGCCCCTCGCCGGGCGTCCGTGCGGCCGCGCTGCCCGCGCCCGGGAAGATCACCGTCAACGTCCTGAACGCCACCACGCACGGCGGGCTGGCCAAGGACACCGCGGCGGAGCTGAAGAAGCGCGGTTTCAAGGTCGGAACCGTCGGCAACGCGACGAAGCAGTACGACAAGAAGGTCAAGGGCGTCGGTGTCGTCCTCGGCCCGGCCGCGGCCAAGGACACCTCGCTGCCGGTGCTGGCGACCCAGCTGACCGGCGCGGAGCAGAAGACCGAGGCCGGACGCAAGGGCGCCGACGTCGATCTGATCCTGGGCGACGGCTTCCAGCGGCTGACGGCCGCGAAATCGGCCGACCAGGCACTGACCGCGCTCCGGCACCCCGCACCCACGACACCCGCGGCGGGCAAGGGCTGCTGACCCACCCGCCGCCAGGCAGCCTGCCCCGGCGCCCGGCAGCCCCGGCAAGGAGCCCGGACCGCCTGCCCCGCCGCCCGGCAAGGGACCCGGAGCGTCTACTCCGCCGCCCGGCAGCCCCGGCAAGGGACCCGGAGGTGCCTACTCCGCCGCCCCGTACAGCCGGTCCCCCGCGTCGCCCAGGCCCGGGATGATGTAGCCGTGCTCGTTGAGGTGGTCGTCGACCGCCGCGGTCACCACGGTGACCGGCGTCCCCGCCAGCTCGCGCTCCATGATCTCCACGCCCTCCGGCGCGGCCAGCAGCACCACGGCCGTCACGTCGTCCGCGCCGCGCCGGATCAGCTCGCGGATCGCCGCGACCAGCGTGCCGCCGGTGGCGAGCATCGGGTCGAGGACGTAGACCTGCCGCCCGGAGAGGTCCTCCGGCATCCGCGTGGCGTACGTCGAGGCTTGCAGCGTCTCCTCGTTGCGGATCATGCCGAGGAAGCCCACCTCGGCGGTCGGCAGCAGCCGCACCATGCCGTCGAGCATCCCGAGGCCGGCCCGCAGGATCGGCACCACCAGGGGCCGCGGGTGGGAGAGCTTGACGCCGGTGGTCGAGGCGACCGGGGTCTGGATGTCGACGGCCTCGGTGCGCACGTCCCGGGTGGCCTCGTAGGCGAGCAGGGTGACGAGTTCGTCGGCGAGCCGGCGGAAGGTCGCGGAGTCGGTGCGGCGGTCGCGCAGCGTGGTGAGCTTGTGGGCGACCAGCGGATGGTCGACGACGTGGAGACGCATGACCCCACAGTAACCGGGCGCCGCGGGTCCGGCGGCGCCGCGCCCGGCAAGCACCGGCACCGCGATTCACCCGCCCGCCTGCATCAAACCCCCCGTCGGAGGGAAGGTGGGAGGGACCGACCGGAGTGATGTGACGATGTCCGACCAGCAGTCCCACGGGGACACACCGCAGCACGGGGACACACCGCGCCAGGAGCAGGAGCAGGACGGCGAGGCCGCGCGCCGGCGCCGCCGGGCCCAGTTCCTGCGCGAGCGCGCGGAGGCCCGCGCACTGCGCGAGCGCGTCCAGCCGCGCCGCGCGAAGGTCGCCCGGCTCCGCCGCGCGATGCGCATGCGCACGTTCCGCTGGTGAGCCGGACGACGAACACCCCGCGGTCGTGGACCGGATGACGAGACTCCCGCGGTCGCGGACCGGACGACGGCCGCCCCTTCACCCGTGAGCCGCGCCGCGTACGATCACGTCGGCAGCGGCAGGCACCTCGCGGCCCGAGCCCGGCCCCCGGACTCCCGCCCCGGACAAGAGGGTGCAACACAGCGTCGTGAAGACATCCCCTGAACGCCTTGTTTCTGCCACGATTCCGAGTGGGCGGGGGACACAGCACAGCTCTCCCCGCCCGCGACTTGGCCGGGGGGACCCCCAACCGGCATGCCTATGACCAGTGGGAGAGTCACGGTGTACTTCGCCGCACTGCTCGCGCGCACCGAAGACGGGTGGGAAGCGAGCGACACAGAGCTCGACGATGTGGAGACCCTGTCGGATCTGGCCGACCTGGCCCGGGAAGCCACGGCCGACGAGGACACGGTGCTCGTCCTGATCGAGCAGGAGGACGCGTGGTTCGGCGTCGTCCGCGTGGACGGCGAGGAGGATCCTCGTATCTACGTGTCGGACGCCGCCGCGGCCACCCGCAGCTCGTACGGCGAGATCCTGCTCACCGACGAACTGCTCGGCAGAGAGCCCGGCGACGACGGCGCCGACCTGGACTCCCTGGACCTCGACGGCACGGAGGACGGTGAGTCCGGCAAGGGCGACGACGAGGACGACGGCACGGGCGCCGACGCCGTGCCGCACGGCCCCGTCGGCGACGCGGAGATCCTCGACGACCTCGGCGTCGGGGAGAAGGAACTGCGTTCCCTGGACGCCGAGGAGGCACTGACCGCGATCGCCGAGGCCCTGGGCGCCTCGGAGGTCCTGGAAACCGTGCGCTAGGCCCGCGCGTGACGACGGACGACGCTCCGCCGGTCCCCGATCCGGTACGGGACCGGTGGCACGCCCCCATGCGGCTCGCGCTGCGGGAGGCCGTGCGCGCCGCCGAGGGCGGGGACGTGCCGGTGGGCGCCCTCGTGCTCTTGGCGGACGGCACCCCGCTGGCCACCGGGCACAACGAGCGGGAGGCGACGGGCGACCCGACCGCGCACGCGGAGGTGCTCGCACTGCGCCGGGCGGCCGCCGCGGCCGGCGAGTGGCGGCTGACCGGCTGCACGCTCGTCGTCACGCTGGAGCCGTGCACGATGTGCGCGGGCGCCCTCCAGCAGTCCCGGGTGGACCGGGTCGTCTACGGCGCCCGCGACGACAAGGCCGGCGCGGCCGGTTCCCTCTGGGACCTGGTCCGCGACCGGCGGCTCAACCACCGCCCCGAGGTGATCGGCGGCGTCCTCGCGGACGACTGCGCCCGCCTCCTCACCGACTTCTTCCGCACCGGCGGCCGGGAGCGGGAAACGGATTTCTGACCGGGGCGCACCTTGGGGTAATGTCTCCCTCGGTAGCGTGTCCGAGCGGCCGAAGGAGCTCGCCTCGAAAGCGAGTGTGGCGCAAGTCACCGAGGGTTCAAATCCCTCCGCTACCGCCATGAAGAGGCTCCGTCGCAGGACGGGGCCTCTTTTGCATGCGCGTGCTCGCCCCCGGGCCGGCCACCGGACGCGCGTGATCCTTTCCAAGGCGCCGAACACGTGCGCGGGTTACACTCACCGGCGGTGTACGGGGTTCATGGGGCGCAGGAGACGGGGGAGGCCGCGTGGCGGTGCAGGGAAAGAAGATCGCGCTGTACGCGCTCGTCGTCTTCGCGCTGTACGTGATCATCACCGACCCGGCGAAGGCCGCCGACTACGTCCAGATCGGGTTCGAAGGCATTTCGAACGCCGCGCAGTCGGTCGGCGACTTCATGACCTGGCTCGCCAACGGCGCCAAGGACTGACACCCGCTCACCGCCCCGTCCGGGCTCACCTTCCGCTCCACGTCAACTCGCGGCGATTCGCGGCAACTGGACGATTCCACCCCTCAACACGGCGTTATGCGGTGCTTGCACACAGTGCACATGTCTTGTGATGCTATGACCGCTTTTGAGGGATGAATTGACGATGCGTTGACGAGTGAAGAGGTGGCGTTGACCGTGTCGGCCAGTACTGCGCCGCCCCAGGACGAGCTTCCGGCCCCCGCTCCCGCCCCCACGTCCGCCCCCGCCCCCACGTCCGCACCCGCATCCGTCCAGGCCGCTCCCGTGCCCGGCCCCGCGCCGGAGGCCGCCCAGGGCCCGCAGGCCCCACAGGTCCCGCCGAAGCGGCGCGGTGCCGACACCCGGGCGCTGACCCAGGTGCTCTTCACCCAGCTCAAGGACCTCGAGCCGGGCTCCTGTGAACACGACCGCGTACGCGGGGCGCTCATCGAGGCGAACCTCCCGCTCGTGCGCTACGCGGCCGCCCGCTTCCGCTCCCGCAACGAGCCGATGGAGGACGTCGTCCAGGTCGGCACCATCGGGCTGATCAACGCGATCGACCGGTTCGACCCCGACCGGGGGGTGCAGTTCCCGACCTTCGCGATGCCGACCGTCGTCGGCGAGATCAAGCGCTACTTCCGGGACAACGTCCGCACCGTGCACGTCCCGCGCCGGCTGCACGAGCTGTGGGTGCAGGTCAACAGTGCGACCGAGGACCTCACCACCGCGTTCGGGCGCTCCCCGACCACCGCCGAGATCGCCGAGCGGCTGCGGATCGGCGAGGAGGAGGTGCTCTCCTGCATCGAGGCCGGCCGCTCGTACCACGCGACCTCGCTCGAGGCGGCCCAGGAGGGCGACGGACTGCCCGGCCTACTCGACCGGCTCGGCTACGAGGACCCCGCCCTCGACGGCGTCGAACACCGCGACCTCGTACGGCATCTGCTCGTCCAGCTGCCCGAGCGGGAGCAGCGGATCCTGCTGCTGCGGTACTACAGCAACCTCACGCAGTCGCAGATCAGTGCGGAGCTGGGCGTCTCCCAGATGCACGTCTCGCGGCTGCTCGCGCGCAGCTTCGCGCGGCTGCGCTCCGCCAACCGCATCGAGGCGTGAGCGTCCAGCCCCCTCACGGGTGACGTACACGCGTCCGGCCGGTCACCTGGGGGAGGGAATCGGGGGCGGGGCGATTTTGCGCCCTTCCGGGCCCGAAAGCCCGTCAGACCCCTCTCTTGCAGCGGGAATTGCCGTCCCACATGTCGACATGTCTCTACAGAGCGTTGCCGACATGTGACATTCTTCCGGCAGCGCGTTTGCCGCAGCGTTCCAGCCGGTATTCAGGTGGAGGCTGCGTTCCTCCGACGGGAGCGTCCGCCGCGACCGTCCGCGACCCAAAGGGGGTGGCATGTCCGCAGACCAGGGCAGCTCGAAGGTGCTCACGCTCACGAAGAGCGACACGACGCCCGACGTGCTCCAGGACCCTCAGGACCTTCCCGCCGCCGAGGCCGTCCAGGCCCCGGAGGCCCCGGCCTTCCCGTCCTCGGCAGCCATCGACACCCGCACCCTGTCCCGCTCCCTCTTCCTGCGGCTCGCCGCACTCGACGAGCACAGCCCCGAACGCGCGTACGTCCGGGACACCCTCATCGAGCTCAACCTCCCCCTCGTCCGCTACGCGGCGGCCCGCTTCCGCAGCCGCAACGAGCCGATGGAGGACATCGTCCAGGTCGGCACGATCGGGCTGATCAAGGCGATCGACCGGTTCGACCCGGACCGCGGCGTGGAGTTCCCGACCTTCGCGATGCCGACGGTCGTGGGCGAGATCAAGCGGTTCTTCCGCGACACGTCCTGGTCGGTGCGGGTGCCGCGCCGGCTCCAGGAGCTGCGGCTCGCCCTGACGAAGGCCAGCGACGAGCTGTCGCAGAAGCTGGACCGGTCGCCGACGGTGGCCGAGCTGGCGGCGGTGCTCGGGGTCTCCGAGGAGGACGTCGTCGACGGGCTCGCGGTGGGCAACGCCTACACCGCGTCCTCGCTGGACTCCCCCGCCCCGGAGGACGACGGCGGCGAGGGCTCGCTCGCGGACCGGCTCGGCTACGAGGACACGGCCCTGGAGGGCGTGGAGTACCGGGAGTCGCTGAAGCCGCTGCTGGCGAAGCTGCCGCCGAGGGAGCGGCAGATCATCATGCTGCGCTTCTGGGGGGGGGGCCCTTCCCGGGGGGGGGGGGCCCGCCCCGGGCGGGGGGGGGGGGGGGGGGGGGGCCCCCCCCCCCCCCCCCCCCCCCCGCCGCGTTTCGCTGTCCGAGCCGCTCGGCCGGCCGTCCTACTTCAGGGCGAGCCAGGCGACGGCGGCCACGACCGCCACGGCGACGACGATGCCGACGATCAGGCCGATGCGGGGGCCGGCCGCCGCCGCGGGCTCCTGGCGGCGGCCCTGCGGGGCCTCGTCGACGAAGGCGCGGAACATCTGGGTGCTGCCGGCGGGGTCGTGGTTGCCCTGCGGGCCCTGGGTGTTAGCCATGCCCCGAGACCCTACCGGGCCCAAGTACGGGGTCCAAGGCCCCCCTTGGCCCGATGCGTGGGGGCCTGCCGCCTGCGTGAAGGGGCTGCCGCCCCCGGCCCGGCTTTTCAGGGGGCGCGGGGCCGTGTCGAACCGCGACCTCCGCCGCGTGGGCGCGATCGGCCTCCGCCGGCCCGCAGCCGAAGAGAACTTTCCCGCCACCCACCTGCATCTTTACCATCCCAACACTTGCCTTTGCCAATATTTTGTGCTGCGCACCCCCTCTTTGTTTGCCTGTAGCAACCAACCTCCGGTTATGGTTGCCTAGAGCAACAAAGCGGGAGGTGTCGAGGCATGGCAGAGCAGGCGCAGTTCGAGGAGCTGGCGCGTCAGCTCAGTGCCGTGGGAGCCGTCAAGAGGGACATGGCACGGGTCATGCCCCCGGACTGCCCCGCCGGCTCCGCCGCCGTACTCCTCCTCCTCGACCGGCACGGTGCCATGCGCATGAGCAGACTCGCCGAGCTGCTCGCCGTGGACATGTCGGTCACCAGCCGCCACGTCGCCCATGTCGCAGACCGCGGCTGGATCGAACGCTCCGCGGATCCGGCGGACAGACGTTCCCGGATCCTCCACCTCACTCCGCCCGGCCGGGACCGGCTCGAAGACCTCTCCCGACGGACCACCGAGCTGCTGGCCGACCGGCTCAGCGACTGGAGCGACGACGAGGTCGTCCAGCTCATCCGGCTCATGACGCGCCTGCGGGCCAGCTTCGGGGACTGCCGTTCGACGGCGTCCGCCCGGCTGCCCCAGCCCGCGCAGGGTGCGGAACAGACCACCCGTACACCCGCATAGAACCGCAAAGAACCCCGAGAAAAAAGGAAGCCCATGGCAACGACCACACCAGCCGGTGTGCGGGCTCACGCCAAGCACGGGGGAGGCACCCCGGACGGCGTCCAGATGACGCACCGGCAGATCATGGAGGCGCTCTCCGGGCTGCTGCTCGGCATGTTCGTGGCGATCCTGTCGTCCACGATCGTGACCAACGCGCTGCCCGAGATCGTCGGCGATCTGGGCGGTGGGCAGTCGGCCTACACCTGGGTCGTCACCGCCTCCCTGCTGGCCATGACGGCGACCACCCCCCTGTGGGGCAAGCTCGCCGACCTGTTCAGCAAGAAAGCGCTCGTCCAGATAGCGCTCGTCATCTACGTCCTCGCGTCGGCCGCCGCAGGTCTGTCGCAGAACCCCGGCATGCTGATCGTCTGCCGTGTGGTGCAGGGCATAGGCGTCGGCGGTCTGTCCGCCCTCGCCCAGATCGTCATGGCCGCGATGATCTCCCCCCGTGAGCGCGGCCGCTACTCCGGCTACCTCGGCGCGACCTTCGCCGTCGCGACCGTCGGCGGCCCGCTGCTCGGCGGTGTCATCACCGACACCTCGTGGCTGGGCTGGCGCTGGTGCTTCTACGTCGGCGTGCCGTTCGCGGTCATCGCGCTGATCGTGTTGCAGAAGACCCTGCACCTGCCCACCCTGAAGCGGGACGTCAAGGTCGACTGGGCCGGCGCGACCTTCGTCGCCGCCGCGGTCTCGCTGCTGCTGATCTGGGTCACCTTCGCCGGTGACAAGTACGACTGGGTCTCGTGGCAGACGTATGTGATGGTCGGCGGTGCGATCATCCTCGGTGCGATCTTCGTACTGGTCGAGGCGAAGGCCAGCGAGCCGATCATCCCGCTGCGGCTGTTCCGCAACCGCACCATCACGCTGGCGTCCCTCGCCTCGCTCTTCGTGGGTGTCGCGATGTTCACCGGCACCGTCTTCTTCAGCCAGTACTTCCAGCTCGCCCGGGACAAGTCCCCGACCATGTCGGGCGTCATGACCATCCCGATGATCGGCGGCCTGTTCATCGCCTCCACCGTCTCCGGGCAGTTCATCACCCGCACCGGACGCTGGAAGGCGTGGCTGGTCAGCGGTGGCGTGCTGGTGACCGCGGGCCTCGGCCTGCTGGGCACCATCCGGTACGACACGGACTACTGGAAGATGGCCATCTTCATGGCCATGCTGGGCCTCGGCATCGGCATGATGATGCAGAACCTGGTGCTGTGCACGCAGAACCAGGTCAGCCCGGCCGATCTCGGTTCGGCCAGCTCCACGGTCACCTTCTTCCGCTCCCTCGGTGGTGCGATCGGCGTCTCCGCGCTCGGCGCGGTGATGGCCCACCGGATCACCGACTACGTCATGGACGGCCTGGCCGGCCTCGACCCGAAGTACGCGGCCGCCGCGTCGGGCTCGGGCTCCGGTGCCATCCCCGACATGGACAAGCTGCCGGCCCCGCTGCGCACGGTCATGGAGAGCGCCTACGGCCACGGCATCGCCGACGTCTTCCTGATCGCCGGGGGCGTCGCCGCCCTCGCCTTCCTGATCACGCTCTTCATCAAGGAGGTCCCGCTGCGGACCAAGGGCGCCCTCGCCCAGGCCGCCGAAGGCGAGAACCCCCCGCTGGACCCCGCCGCGGCCCCGGCCGTCGCGGAGGCCCAGGAGACGGCCGCCGCGGAGTCCGCCCCCGCGGGTGACACCGACGGCGGACAGCGGGTGCCCAGCTGGGCCGCCGCCGCTCCCGCCGGGGCGGGCCCCGAGGGCACCCAGCGGCTCGCCGCCGTCGCCACCGCCGCCTCCCCCGAGGAGCCGGCCGCGGGCCCCGTCTCCGGCGGCATCCCGGTACGCGGCCACGTCCGCGGCACCGAGAACGCGCCCGTCCCGCGGGCCGCCGTCACGCTGATCTCGCTCGGCGGCCGCCAGCTCGGCCGCTCGGTCGCGGGGGCCGACGGCGCCTACGCCGTGGACGCGCCCGGCGCCGGGTCCTACGTGCTGATCGCCGCCGCCGACGGGTTCCAGCCGCAGGCGTCCACCGTCGTGGTGGGCGGCGAGCCGGTGGCGTACGACATCCTGCTCAGCGGCACCAGCGGGCTGAGCGGTGTGGTCCGCACGGCCGACGGGGCGCTGCCGGTCAAGGACGCGATGGTCATCGTGACCGACGTGCGCGGCGACCTGCTGGCCACCGGGTCCACCGGTGAGCAGGGCGACTTCGCCTTCACCGAGCTGGTGCCGGGCGCGGTGACCGTCGCGGTCAACGCCGCCGGGTTCCGGCCGCGGGCGCTGCCCGTCGAGGTCGGCGGCACCGGGGTCACCCGGATCGAGGTCGAACTGGAGGCCGGTGCGCAGCTCCAGGGCGTCGTACGGGCGCCGCACGGTCCGCTCGCCGACGCCCGCGTGACGCTGGTGGACGCCGCCGGCAACGTGGTCGGCACCGCCACCACCGGGGCGGACGGGGCGTACGCCTTCGCCGACCTGGACGGCGGCGAGTACACCGTCATCGCGACGGGTTACCCGCCGGTGGCCACCTCGCTGACGGTCTCCGGGCCCGGCGTCGACGGCCACGACATCGAACTGGCCCACCCGGGCGAGTAGCCGGACCCCGGCCCGCCGGGGGCGCGCGCTTGAGCGGCAGTGCGCCCCCTGCGGGCCGGTTTTTTCGGCCGTCACGGAGACATTCAAGTCTTTGGACGCATTTACCCGGCCGGACGCACGCACCCGGCCCCAGCACTTCGCTGTTCACTGATTCGCCGAGAGGGAGACCGCCCGATGGGACTGACCGCACGGATCCGTACGCGGGACGGATGGGCCGTGTCGCACGCGGTCGTCACCGTGACCGACATGACCGGAACGCAGGTGGTGCGGGCCGGGGCCGACGCGGAGGGCGCCGTCCGGGACACCACCGCGCTCGCCCCGGGCGCCTACACCGTCATCGTCACCGCGGTCGGCTACGCGCCCACCGCGTCCAGCGCGCTCGTCACCGCGAGCGGACGGGCCGAGCTCGGCACCGTCACACTGGCCCGCCAGGGCGGTACGGAGCTGCCGCCGCCGGGGCCCTGGACCATCGACCCCGCGCACTCCTCCGTCGCCGCGATCGCCCAGCACCTGGGGATCTCCAGCGTGCGGGGGCGGTTCACGGAGTTCGCCGGGCGCATCGAGATCGCGCCCGACGAGATCGAGAAGTCGCGCGTGGAGGCGGTCATCCGCGCGGCCTCCATCGACACGGGCAACGGCATGCGCGACGGACACCTGCGCTCGCCGGACTTCCTGGACGTCGAGACGTACCCGGAGATCACCTACGCCTCGACGGGCCTGACCCCGGCGGGCCCCGACCGGTGGACCGTGCACGGGGAACTGTCCCTGCACGGTGTCGTGCGCCCGGTCGACCTGGACCTCGCCTACCTCGGCACCGGCTCGGACCCGTGGGGCGGCACGCGGGCGGCCTTCCGCGCGACGACGGAACTGCGCCGGGAGGACTTCGCGATGAACTACAACCAGGTCGTCCAGGCGGGCATCGCAGCGGTGGGGACGACGCTGCGGGTCGAACTGGACGTTCAGGTGGTCCAGGGCGAGGAGTTGCCGGCGGTGTAGTCCGGCGCCCCCTGGCTCGGGGGCTTGGGCGGTTCGGCGACTGCGGGCGCGTGGGGACTTCTCGCGCAGGGCACGGCGGGTGGCCGCGCCCCCGCGGCCGAGCCGCGCGGCGGACACGGCCCCGCGCCCCGGTCAGGGGCGCGGGGAACGCGCGTCTTCTTGGGGTTCCGGGGCTTGACCCCGGGGACAGGAAGGGCAGAGGCGGCGGCCTGGGCGGAGAGACTCCCCGCGGTCACTCCGGCGTGCGCGCCGCCACGAGCCGCTGCGCCAGCTCCCGCAGCTTCACGTTCTCCTGCTGCGACGCCCGCACGAGGCTGTCGAACGCCTCCGCCGCGTCGATGTCCAGCCGCTCCATCAGAATCCCCGTGGCCTGCCCGATCAGGTCCCGCGTCCGCATCGCCTCGGTCAGCTGCTCCCGCACGGTCACCGCGTCCAGCGCCATCCCCACGTGCGCGGTGAACAACCGCGCCACCCGCGTCGCCGCCTCGTCGAACGCCCCCGGCTTGCGCGCGTACGCCGTCAGCACCGTCATCCGCCGCCGCTCCGTCCGCAGCCGCAACGACAGCACCGACCGCAGCCCGAGCCCCGACAGCACGTCCGCGTCGCCGGACGTCTCGGTGTCACGGATGACGACGACCGGCTCGTTCCACAGGCCCTGCCAGTACGCGCCCTCCTCGTGTGCCGCGCTCAGCGCGTCCGCGGTGCGGACGACCTCGTCGGTCCACGCCACCGTCCGCCCCCGCGTCTTCCGGTCGATGACGGAGACACCGGCGTACTCGGCCCCGGGCAGGAGATGCACCGCGAGCCGTACCGCCGTGTGCAGCGTGCCGTGCGGACTGGAGGTCCCGTGCAGCTGTTGCGAGGCGACCGTCATGGCCTCGGCGAGCTCGAAGGCCGGGGCGGATCCAGGCGCAAATTCAGGCAATTCAGAAAAGTCGGACGCGACCACCACGAACCTCTCGGCATGACACGACCGGACGGCCGTGCCCAGGAGAGCTCCGCAGCACATTCCCGACTGCGAGCACAGGACGGACAGCACTTTATCTGCTTCGATGCGCTGTTCGGGACGCACGGTGCCACAGCCGCGGAAGAGACCTTCCACCATCCGGCGGCACGTGGTGGAATGGCCGTGCGGGTCAGGAAACGGCTCGGAACGGAACCCTGACACCGGTTTGGCAGGTGAGTACCGTGACCGCCCCCGACAACCCCCACGAGCTGCGCCCCGAGGACCTTCCGGGCGGCACCCTGCTCACCCTTCCCCGCGACCTCGACCTGGGCAACTGCGCCGATCTGCTGCGCGCGGTGACCCGTGTCGTCGCGGACCGGGCCGGCTCGCTGCACACCCTCGTACTGGACCTGACGGGCACCGCCTTCATGGACTCCCGGGGCGTCCGGCTCATCGACGACGTACGCGCCCTGCTCCCGCCCGGCACCGAGCTGCGGCTGGTCGCCGCCCCGGACGGCCTGGTGCTGCGGGTGCTAACCCTGACCGGGCTGCGGCGGGACGTGCCCGTCTACGACGACCTCACCGAGGCCGTCACCGGCACGTGCGCCCTGCTGGGGGAACGCGCGCCGGGCCCGGACCGCCCGGCGGACCCGGACGCGGACCCGGGCGCCGCGTAGTCCCGCCCCGGTCTGGCCCGCCCCGGTCTGGCCCGCGCCGCTCGGGCCGGCCCGACTCGGGCCCGCGCCGGTCGGGCCGGCGCCGCTTAGGCTTGCGCTCATGGCACCCAACATCGCGACGAACACGTCCGTGTCCCTCGAGGAGTTGCTGGACTTCGTACGCCCCCGGCACCGGGCGATCCTGCTCACCCGGCGTGCCGACGGCGGCCCCCAGGGCTCCCCGCTGACCTGCGGGGTGGACGACTCCGGGCGGATCGTCGTCTCCACGTACCCCGAACGCGCCAAGACCCGGAACGCCCGGCGGGACGAGCGGGTCAGCCTGCTCGTGCTCAGCGACGAGTGGAACGGCCCGTGGGTGCAGATCGACGGCACCGCCGAGGTGCTCGACAGCCCCGACTCCGTCGAGCCGCTCGTGGAGTACTACCGCAACATCGCCGGTGAGCACCCCGACTGGGACGAGTACCGCGCGGCCATGCTCAAGCAGGGGAAGTCCCTCATCCGGGTGACGCCGGTGCGCTGGGGTCCGGTCGCCACCGGCGGCTTCCCGGCGCGGCTGGTGGAGGGCGACGACCAGGGCTGACGACGCCGTACGTCCGGGTCCGGCGCCGTCACGCCCCGCGCCGGACCATCGTCTCGATGCCCGCGATCAGGAGGTCGAGGGCGAAGGCGAAGTCGCGGTCCCTGATCTCCTCCACCGTGCCGTCGCCGCGGGCCCGGCGGAGCTCCGCGGAGTCGTCCACGGCCTCGCGCAGCTCCGGCTCGCGCGTGACGGCGCGCATCGCCCGGCGGTAGTAGTCGTCCTGGCTCATCCCCGCGGAGGCGCAACGCTGCACGAAGTGGCCCTCGACGGTGCCGAAGCCGTAGACGAACTGGAACACCGCGGACAGCGCCCCCGCCTGCCCACCGGCCGACAGCCCGGTACGCCGGACCAGCCGCTGCACGGCGAGCTGGAACTCCACGGCGTGCGGCCCGATGTTGAGGAACGTCCCGGCGAGCGAGGACAGCCAGGGGTGGCGCACCAGCAGTGCCCGATACGCACCGGCCAGCGCCCGCAGTTCCTCCCGCCAGTCGGCGGGCCCGACCCCCGGGCCGGCCGCCACGGGGCCGGCCGCCGTCGGGTCGGCCGCTGCCGGATCGGCCGCCACGGAGTCGGCCGCCGTCGGGTCCGTCGCTGCCGGGGCGGGCCCCGTCGGAGCCGGAGCCGCGGGGCTGATCTCGGCGAAGGCCGCGTCCAGGGCCAGTTCCAGGAGGTCGTCCTTGGTGTCGACGTACCAGTAGACGGACATCGCGGTGACGTTGAGGTCTGCGGCAAGCCGGCGCATGGAGAACCTCGCGAGGCCCTCGGCGTCGAGGAGTCGTACCGTCGCCGCGGTGATCCGGGCGCGGTCCAGGCCGGAGGGGCGGCTTCCGCCGCCGCGTCCGCCGCCGGCCGGGGACGCTCCGCCCTCCAGCCAGACGCTGGTCCGCGGCGGACGCCCGTCCCGCTCGGCTGCCCTCACCATGGCGCACCTTCCTCGCACTCCAGGACCGGCCGCGCTGCGGGGCGACCGCTGTCTCCGACTCTTCCCGCTCGGCCCGCCGCCGCAACACGGCCGAACGGCCCCGGGTGTGGACGGGCGGTGGCCCGGGGCGCACCTCGCGCCCCGGGCCACCGTCCCCGTCCGTCCCTCCTCAGCCGGCGTCGCTGCCGCCCGTCGGCTGCGTCAGGTCGTAGAACGTGGCCGAACCGACCGTCACCTTCGTGAAGTTGCTCTCCACCCACGAGCTGATCTTCGACGAGGTACCGGAGTTCCCGCCCATGCCGCCGCCCATGCCGCCGCCCATGCCACCGGCGATGAAGTAGTGGATCCTTCCGTCCGCCACGTACTTCTTGAACTGGGCCAGAGTCGGGGAGGGGTCCGTGCCGTTGAAGCCGCCGATCGCCATGACCGGTTCCTCGGTGGCCAGCTGGTAGCTCGCCGCGTTCTGCGAGCCGATGGCCGCGGCGGCCCATGTGTAGTCGTCCGCGTTCTTCTCCAGCAGCTTCTTGGCCTCGTCGGTCACGCTCGCGCCGTTGAGCAGGCCGCCCATGCCGCCACCGCCGCCGCCCGTGCCACCGGCCTCGCCGGTCGCGCCGCCGGGCATGCCACCGGGCGTCCCGCCCTGCTGGTTCTGCCCCTGGCCCTGCCCCTGGCCCTGGTTGTTCCCGCCGGGGAAGCCGCCGGTGCCGCCACCAGGCATGCCACCCGTGCCGCCCTGCTGGTTCTGGTTCTGGCCCTGGCCGCCCGGGAAGCCGCCGCCGCCCGTCCGGCCACCACCGCCGCCCGGGCCGCCACCCCCGCCGAAGCCCATCCCCGCACCGGCCGGCCCCGCCGTCGGGATGGACCCCGTGTGCGCGGAGTTCACCGTGCTCAGCGTGTACGCCGTCGGCCCCGCCAGCGCCGCCGCGAAGCTCACCGCGACCGCCGCGAGCGCCAACCGCCGCCCCAGCCGGGAGACGAACACCAGGCCGAGCGCGCCGGCGAGGCCGCCGATCAGCACCAGCCACTTCAGCCAGGGCAGATAGTCCGGGGTGCGGTTGAGCAGCGCGTATCCCCACACCGCGCTCGCCGTGACCGCGCCCGCCAGGGTCAGCCCGGCCCACACCCGCTCGCGGCGCTCCCACAGCAGGGCGAGCCCGATGCCGGTGACGGCGGCGATGTAGGGGGCCAGCGCGACCGTGTAGTACTGGTGGAAGATGCCCGCCATGTAGCTGAAGACGGCCAGCGTCATCACCAGCGAGCCGCCCCACGCCAGCAGCGCCCCGCGCGCGGCGTCCGTGCGCCGGGCCCGACGGGTGGCCACGAGCCCCGCGACGAGCAGGATCAGCGCGGCCGGGAGCAGCCAGGAGATCTGCGCGCCGATCTCGGAGTTGAACATCCGGTCCCAGCCGGTCTCGCCCCACTGCCCGCCGCCGTTGCCGCCGCCCGGCCCGCCACCGCCGCCGACGCTGCCGGTCTCGTCGCCGCTGATCCGGCCGAGCCCGTTGTAGCCGAACGTCAGCTCCAGGAAGCTGTTGTTCTGCGAGCCGCCGATGTACGGACGGGACGACGCCGGCCACAGCTCGACGACCGCCACCCACCAGCCGCCCGCGACCACCATGGCCACGGTCGCGAGCGCCAGCTGGCCGAGCCGCCTGCGCAGCCGCACCGGGGCGCAGACGCCGTAGACGAGGGCGAGCGCGGGAAGGATCAGGAAGGCCTGGAGCGTCTTGGCGAGGAAGGCGAAGCCGATCGCCGCGCCCGCCCACAGCAGCCACTTGGTCCGGCCGTCCTCCAGGGCGCGGCTGACGAAGTAGACGGCCAGGGCCATCAGCAGCGCCAGCATGGCGTCCGGGTTGTTGAACCGGAACATCAGCGCGGCGACGGGCGTGAGCGCCAGCACGACGCCCGAGATCAGCCCCGCGCCCGCGCCGAACCGGCGGCGGACCGCCGCGTACACGACGGCGACCGTGCCGACGCCCATGAGCACCTCGGGCACGAGGATCGCCCACGAGTTCAGGCCGAAGATCCGCACGGAGAGCTCCATCGGCCACAGGAAGGCCGAGGGCTTGTCCACCGTGATCGCGTTGCCCGCGTCCAGCGAGCCGAAGAAGAACGCCTTCCAGCTCTTCGAACCGGCCTGCACGGCCGCCGAGTAGAAGGAGTTGGCCCAGCCGGAGGCGCTCAGGTTGTAGAGGTACAGCAGCGCGGTGGCGAGGAGGAGGCCGAGGAGGGCCGGGCGCGCCCAGCGCGGGTCCTCGGGGCGGCCGCGCCACAGCCGGTGCGGCAGCGGTGGCCGGGGTTCGCCGGACGCGGGGGCGGCCGGGGCCCCGTCCGGAGCCGGGGCCCCGTCCGGAGCCGGGGGCGCGGTGGGCGGTCCCCAGGAGGAGGGGCCCGCCGTGCCCGGCCCGCCGGCCGGCCGGTCGTAGTCGGTCGTCATCGTGAGTTCCTCGGATCGGTGTTGTGCGGGCGCACCGGCCGCAGCCGCGCGGTGCCGTCGTCGTCGTACGTGTCGCCGTAGCGCGTGCCCTCGGAGGCCGTACCGCCGTACGTGACCTCGGGGGCCGTACCGCCGTACGGCGTCTCGCCGTGCCCCGCACGGGGGCCGGCCGCGGTCCGCTGCGGAAGTGGGGCGTAGGCACCCGGCTGCCGGGGCACCCCCGGGGTGACCGACGTCGGCGTGATCACCGTCGAGTACGTCGGCGAGGAGGCCACCGGGCCGGAAGCGGAGGTCCGGAGGAACCCGGCGCCCGCCCCGTCCCCCGGCCCCGCGTCCCGCCGCTCGGGGAACACCCAGGCGCGGAAGAGCAGGAACCGCAGCACGGTCGCCGCGAGGTTGGCGGCGACGAGCACCACCAGCTCGGTGGAGTGCGCGGGCCTGTCCGTGGCCGCGTCGAGCGCGGCCAGCGAGCCGCTGGTCAGCGCGAGGCCGATGCCGAACACCACCAGGCCCTGCGCCTGGTGGCGGACCGCGCCGCCCCGGCCGCGCACCCCGAAGGTGAGCCGGCGGTTGGCGGCCGTGTTGGCGACCGCCGAGACCAGCAGGGCCGGCGCGTTGGCGATCTGGGAGCCGGCGAACTGCCGGAACAGGCTGTACAGCAGCAGATAGAAGAGAGTGGACAGGACGCCGACCACGCAGAACCCGACGAGCTGCCGGGCCAGTCCGCGCGGCACGTCCTCCAGGTCGCGGTCGCGCGGATCGTCGCCGAAGGGGCGGGTGAGCCGGTCCAGCGGCAGCGAGCCGGTGGCCAGCGCACGGCCGATCCGCCACACGCCCTTGAGGTCGTCGGTCGCCGTGCTCACGAGGTGCACCGTGGAGTCCGGGTCGTCCACCCAGTCGACCGGCACTTCATGGATGCGCAGTCCGGCGCGCTCGGCGAGAACCAGCATCTCGGTGTCGAAGAACCAGCCGGTGTCCTCCACCAGCGGCAGCAGCACCTGGGCGACGTCACGCCGGATCGCCTTGAAGCCGCACTGCGCGTCGGAGAAGCGGGCCTGGAGCGAGCCGCGCAGGATCAGGTTGTACGTCCGGCTGATGAACTCCCGCTTCGCGCCGCGCACGACGCGCGAGCTGCGGCTGAGCCGGGAGCCGATGGCCAGGTCGGAGTGGCCGGAGATGAGCGGGGCCACCAGCGGCAGCAGCGCGTTGAGGTCGGTGGACAGGTCCACGTCCATATAGGCGAGGACCGGGGCGTCCGAGGACGACCAGACGGCCCGCAGCGCCCGGCCGCGGCCCTTCTGCTCCAGCCGGAAGGAGCGCACCCCGGCGAGCTCCGCCTCCAGCCGCGTCGCCACCTCGGGCGTGGTGTCCGTGGACGCGTTGTCCGCGATCGTGATGCGGAACGCGTACGGGAACGTGCGTGCGAGGTGCTCGTGCAGTCTGCGCACACATGGCCGGAGGTCCTTCTCCTCGTTGTAGACGGGGATCACTACGTCCAGGACAGGCGTACCGGCTCCTGCGGCCGGGAGGTGCTCCCGCGCCGGCAGGGTGCCGGGAGAAGAGTCGGTTCGCATGGAACCGACTCAACTCAAGCGCCCTGTCGCGCCCATGTGGCGGCACTGTGGTGCGCCTGTGAGTGCGGTCGCCGGTCCGTTCCGGCCTCGGGAACGGCCGGTGCGGAGGGGGACGAGAGCGCCGGGAGGTGCACGGTGAAGACCGTGCGGCCGGGCACGCTGTCCACGGTCACGGCGCCGTCGTGCGCGCCCGCCACGGCCTGCACGATGGCCAGGCCGAGGCCGGTGGAGCCGGTGGCGCGGGAGCGCGCGGAGTCCCCGCGCGCGAACCGTTCGAACACGTGCGGCAGCAGCTCGGCCGGGATGCCCTGCCCGTTGTCCTCGACGTCCACGCACAGCCAGGGTCCCCGGTGCCGCACGCGCGCGGTGACGGTCGTGCCCGGCGGGGTGTGGGTGCGGGCGTTGGCCAGCAGGTTGACCAGGACCTGTTGCAGCCGGGCGGCGTCGGCGGAGACCAGCGCGGGTTCGTCGGGCAGCTCCAGGCGCCACACGTGGTCGCGGCCGGCGGCCCGGGCGTCGCTGACCGTGTCGACGACCAGGGGGACGAGGTCGGTCTGTTCGAACCGCAGCGGCCGGCCCGCGTCCAGCCGGGCGAGCAGCAGCAGGTCCTCCACGAGCAGGGTCATCCGCCCCGCCTCGGACTCGATGCGGCCGAGCGCGTGCCGGGTGTCGGGGCCCACCTGCTCCCGGCCGCGCCGGGTCAGCTCGGCGTAGCCGCGGATGGAGGCGAGCGGGGTGCGCAGCTCGTGGCTGGCGTCGGCGACGAACTGCCGTACCCGCGTCTCGCTCTGTTGGCGGGCGTGCAGGGCGCCGTGCACGTGGTCGAGCATCCGGTTGAGCGCGGCACCGACCCGGCCGACCTCGGTGTGCGGATCGGTCTCGGCCTCCGGGACGCGCTCCTCCAGGGTCACCTCGCCGCTGTGCAGCGGGAGTTCGGAGACGCGGGTGGCGGTCGCGGCGACCTTGCGCAGCGGGCGGGTGGCGACGCTGACGAGGACCCAGCCGGCGATGCCCGCGGCGACGAGACCGGCGGCCGTGATGCTGACCTCGACGAGGATCAGCGTCCTGATCGTGCTGTCGGCGTCCGCGGTCGGGATGGCGACGTAGTAACTGCCGTTGGGGCCGCCGGCGTACCGGACGCGGTAGTCGCCGAGGCCCGGGATCTCCACGGAGTGTTCGCCGCCGTCCCGCGAGACGGTCGCGAGCGCGGTGCGCTGGGCGGCGCTGAGCGACTTGACCTCCATCTGCGGGATGTTGTTGTCGTCCTTGGCCTTGTAGCCGACCTTGGCGTCGGTGACGGTGCCGTCCGTGAGCGAGGCGGCGATGGTGCCGGGCGGCTGGGGGCCGCGGGTGACGAACTCGGTGAGGTCGGTGCCGCGGCCCTGGCGCCCGTCGCCGTTCTGGCCGTCGGCGTTCTGGCCGTCGCCGTTCTGCCGGGCGCCGGTGTTCTGGCCGCCGGTGTTCTGGCCGCCGGTGTTCTGAGCGCCGGTGTTCTGAGCGCCGGTGTTCTGAGCGCCGGTGTTCTGGCCGCCGCCCGGCGCGCCGGTGCTGTTCTTGAGGCCGTCGGGCGGGATGAACGCCCCGGACGCCCGTGCCGCGATCTCCTTGAGCTGGCCGTCGAGCTGGTCGTAGAGATGCGAGTGCAGTGCCACGGTCGTCACGGTCCCGATCACCGTGCAGACCACGGCGATCAGCGCGAGCGAGGCGACGACGAGCCGCGTCCGCAGGGTGCGCGGCTTACCCGCCAGTCGTTTCTGCGTACGCGGCCGCCGTCGCCGGCTCATGACACGGCGGGCTTGATCAGATAACCGGCCCCGCGCCGGGTGTGGATCATCGGCTCGCGCCCGGCGTCGATCTTGCGCCGCAGATACGAGATGTACAGCTCGACCACGTTGGCCTGGCCGCCGAAGTCGTAGGACCACACCCGGTCCAGGATCTGCGCCTTGCTGAGCACCCGGCGCGGGTTGCGCATCAGGAACCGCAGCAGTTCGAACTCGGTGGCGGTGAGGTGGATGTTGTCCCCGCCCCGGGCGACCTCGTGGCTGTCCTCGTCCAGGGTGAGGTCCCCGACGACCAGGACGGACTCCGCACGGCGGTCGGCGGCACCGGAGCGGCGGATCAGCCCGCGCAGCCGCGCCACGACCTCTTCGAGGCTGAACGGCTTGGTCACGTAGTCGTCCCCGCCCGCGGTGAGCCCGGCGATACGGTCCTCGACCGCGTCCTTCGCGGTGAGGAAGAGGACGGGGACGTCCGGGAGTTCCCGGCGGAGCCGCCCGAGCACGGTGAGTCCGTCCATGTCCGGCAGCATCATGTCCAGGACGACAGCGTCGGGACGGAACTCGCGGGCGGTCTGTATCGCCCCCTGCCCGTCACCCGCGCTGCGGATCTGCCAGCCTTCGTAGCGGAGGGCCATGGACAGCAGTTCGGTGATCGACAGTTCGTCGTCGACCACCAGCACTCGGACGGGGCTCCCGTCCGGCCTCAGCAGTTCGGTGCGCCCCTGGGGCGAGGTCGTGGTCATGGTGCACACCATGTCGGGCGCCTCTGAGAACACGCTTGCGGAAACCTGTGATTTCCCTGAGAAACGCACAGGCGTCTCTCAGGGAACTCCTGGGTGGCCGCTGGAAGTGCCGGGAGACGTGGGCGAGTTGGACCTCCCCTTTGCGACCGGTACGGATCAGGTCGCGTCCCACAGCCGCCGGTAGAAGTCCGTCCGGACGGGGTCGGGGGCGATGCCGTACGCGTCCAGGAGGATGCCCTCCCAGCCGGGGCCGTAGTTCCAGTCGATGTTCCGCGTCACGACCGCGAGGTCGGCCCAGCGGTCGGCGACGCCGAGGGCGCCGAGGTCGACGTGGGCGGCCCAGGAGCCGTCCTCGTGCAGGAGGGTGTTGGGCGCGCAGGGGTCGCCGTGGCAGACGACGAGGAGGTCGGGCGGGGGCGGGGCCGGGAGGTCCGCGGGGACCGCGATGCCTGCCCGCCGGGCGACGTCGAGGCGGTGCTCGACGGACCAGGAGAACGGGCAGTCGGCGACGGGCAGCCGGTCGTGCAGCGCCCGGAGTCCGGCACCGAGGGCGCGTACGGCGGTCGCGGGCTCCGCCTTCCAGCGGGGGGCGACGGCGCTCTCGCCGGTCAGCGCGCGGGTGGCCAGCCAGGCCCCGTCGTCACCGGCGCCGTACTCCACCACCTCGGGTACGGGGGTGAAACGCGCCGCCCAGCGCAGCCGTTCGGCCTCGGCGGCGAGGGGGAGCGGGCTGCCGGGCGGAGCCCACTTGACGTAGCCGGTCTCGTCGCCGTTCCCCTCCGCGTCGCGGCCGTCCATGCGGAAGGTCAGACCGCCGAGTTCGTTCCGCCAGACGGGCTCCAGGCGCCGCCCCCGGGCGAACGCGGCGACCGACGGGGGCACGGACACGGGCTCGGTCGGCGGACCGGAGAGCTTCATGCTGTCAACTCCCTTTACTTCAAGCTGTGTTCACACATTGACGATAGTGCCGATATTCGCGAAAATTACCTCGGGATAAAATACTTATCGAGGAAATCCTTCACCCATTCGCCGCGCATCCGTCGCACAAAGGCGGCGTTATCCGAGACATGAATAGGGCAATCAAAGGAAGGTCCGGCGGCCTGTTCGTGCCCTCCGAAGGCCGGGCGGGCACGGCCCCCGCCCGCTCGGTGGCCATGGGCCCGTACACCTACACCCCCGCCCCGCCGCACGCCCCGACCAGCCTCAACGGCACGCTCACCAGAGGCGGACTGCCCGTCGCCCTGCGGGTCACCGAGCCATTGCTGAGGAGCTTCCTGGACACGATGGGCCGCCTGGAGGCGGACCTCGAGCCGCGCTGGATCGGCGCGGGAACCCGGTCCGCCTTTCCCCGGGCCCACCGGGCCCTGTCATGACGGACGGACACACCGACCACTACACCCGGCGGACCACCGGCCATTCGAACGCCTTTCCCGCGGCGGGCTCGGGCCGCCACCGCGCCCCGGCGGACGTGTACACGGCACCGGCGGACGCGTTTTCCGCCCCCCTCGTCCCGCCGGACGCGAGCTGGGACCCGGCCGAGGAACTGGCCTACCTGCTCCGCGACGCGCGGGCGGAGGAATTCGAGGCAGCGCCGGAGTACGGGCAGCGGGCGCAGCAACCACCCTACGAACCGTACGGCCCGTACAACCCGTACACGCCGCCGTCTCCCCCGCCCGCATACCCGTCGTCGTACACGTCGTACGCCCCACCGGCACCTGCCGCACCTTCCGTTCCCTCTCCCCGGGACGAGGCGTCGGTCAAGACCCCGCACCCCGGCACCCCGATGGGCAAGCTGCAAGAGATCACGGTGGAGCTCCCACCGCTGCGGGAGGTCCCCCGGAAGCACCGGAAGATCCGGGAGCGCAAGCAACTGAGCGCGATCGGCAGGATCGGCCGGCTGATCGCGGCGCTGGCGGCGGTCGTCGCGTCGATGGTGAGCGTCTTCAGCGGCATGGTCACCTACGAGCCGCTGCGCTTCGTCGCCCTCACGCACACGCGGAGCGGCTTCGTCTCGTGGTGGCCACTGCTGGTCTACGGCCCCTGGACGGTGGCCTCGCTGTCGGTGCTGCGAGCCGCGCTGCACCGGCGCCGGGCGGTGCACGCCTGGTCGGTGGTGCTGCTGTTCTCGTGCGTGGCGGTACTGATGTGCGTGGTGCAGGCACCGCGTACGGTGATCGACACCTCGGCGGCGGCGCTGCCGGGGATCGCGTCGCTGGCGTGCTTTCAGCAACTGGTCCGGCAGATCACCCTGACCCGCCCCCCGCGCCGGGCGACCCCGCGCCACCGCACGCGCCCGACGGCGCAGGTGCCGCCGTCGCCGTCTCCGTCTCCGTCCTCACCGTCTCCGTCTGCGTCGCCGTCGCGGAAGCCCGCCCCGGCGGGGAAGCGGAGTTAGGCTCGCACTCGATCAAACTGTCGAGTATCGAGTGTCGAGCAGGGGGAACCGGCGATCATGGACGCAACTGCCGCAACTGCGGTGAACGGTACGGTGACGGCCGTCAGCAGCAACGGCGTGTACTCCTTCACGAAGCCGAACCGCGAGAGCATCAGGCTGCTCGCCGGGCTCGGGGTGGAGGGGGACGTCCACGCGGGCGTCACGGTCAAGCACCGCTCACGGATGGCGCAGGACCCGACGCAGCCGAACCTGCGCCAGGTGCACCTGATCCACGAGGAACTCTTCGAGGAGGTCGCCGAGGACGGCTTCCGGGTGGCCCCGGGCGACCTCGGCGAGAACGTCACGACCCGCGGCATCGACCTCCTCGCCCTCCCGGTCGGCACGCTGCTGCACCTGGGCGACGAGGCGATCGTCGAGGTCACGGGCCTGCGCAACCCGTGCGTACAGATCGACAACTTCCAGGACGGCCTGCTCAAGCGGGTGGTGGGCCGCGACGAGTCCGGCGCGCTGATCCGCAAGGCGGGCATCATGAGCGTCGTCCGCCAGGGCGGCACGGTCCATCCCGGCGCGCTCATCAAGGCCGAACTCCCGACGGGCCCGCACCGCGCGCTGGACCGGGTCTGACGCTCAGCCCCTTCTCGCGCAGGGCGCGCAGGACCTTGGGCGCCGTGGCATTGGCGATCCCGAACTCCTCGGTGAGCCGGACACACGGGAAAGGCCCCCGGCGACTACCGGGGGCCTTGGGCGCCGTCGATCCGTCCGAACCGTCCGCACCGTCCGAACCATTCAGTTGAAGGGAACGGCGTCGGTCGGAGCGGTGTGCCAGTTGGTGACGATCGGCTTGTCGACGGTGATGGTGTCGACCGGGAGGGAGGCGGGGTTGGGGTCGCTGTCGCCGACGGCGACGATGATGTTGTCGAACTGCACCCCGCCGTTGCCGTTGGTGGTCTTGGTCTGCACGCCGGCGTAGGCGGCGGTGCTGCCGCTCAGCTTGATCTGGTCACCGACGGACTGCTCCGCGGGACCGGCCTGGGTGCCGTCGGAGCCGAACGCGACGGTCGGGAGGGCGGCGGGCAGCCAGCAGGTGATGCCGGACTTGGCCTTGGCGGTGATGAGGATGTAGCCACCGGCCTGGGTCTCGGCCTTGGTGCTCCAGGAGATGTCGTTGGCGCCGCAGGTCTGCTCGACCTTCGACCGCTTGCCGTTCCCGGTGTCGACACCGGAACCGTCCGCGCTCTGGTCGCTCTTGCCGGCGCTCTGACCGCTGCCGGTGGCCGCCTCGCCGGAGCCGGCGGTCTTGCCGGCGGTCTTGCCGGACGCCCCGGTGGACGAAGAGGCCTGCGAGGCGGCGCCCGTGTCCGAGGTCGCGTCCCCGTCCTGGCAGGCGGTCATCAGCATGGCGCCACCCACGATGGCCACAGAGACGAGCAGGGCCTTGCGACGGTTGCCGGACATGGGGTTCCCCTTTGTTGATCAGGTGGTCGGGACCGGATCCGTTCCGGCCCCTCGGTGGTTACTCGACAACTATGAGGGGTCCATGAGCCCCACCGTTGCCGCTGAGCCGTTCCAGGACAACGCCGTCACAGACCAGTGACGTAGTCACGAACACGCATACGAACCATCCCCGCCCCAACCCCGCCGACCTGCGACGTCGCAGAAAACCGGGGAGCCCCGCATAACGTGACCGCATGCCGACCCCTCAGCACATCGTCCACATCACCGAGCGCTCGCTATGGGAGAAGGCCCGCGAGTCCGGCACCTACGAGACATCCACCCGCAACCGCACCCTCAAGGAGGAAGGCTTCATCCACTTCTCCACCCGCGCCCAACTCCCCCGCGTCGCGGCGTTCCTCTACGGCGACTACGAGGGCCCCGACGACCTGGTGATCCTGGTCGTGGACCCGGCCCGGCTCGACGTCCCACTGAAATACGAGGCCATGCCCCCGCACGGCGAGAAGTTCCCGCACGTGTACGGGCCGGTACCCATCGAGGCCGTGGTGGCCGTCGAGCCCTGGGAGTGAGCACGATCCGCGGACGCACGCGAGAGTCATCGGACCGCTCCGCCGGATTCCCACACCATGTGTTGGAGACGCCTCGGACAGCCGAGGGACGGCCCAACGACTCAGTACCGGAAACGTGCGGTATCGCCGTTGATCCTCAGCAGGAAGTCTCTGATGACCTCACCCTCGCCTTCGGGCACCAACTCGAGGCCAAGAGCAGAGATGGCCTCGTCAGCCGCGATGGCCGCGTCCTGGTCCTTCCGCTCCCATGCGGCCCGCGATGCGTCAATGCACGGCTTGAGGGCCGGCCAGCCGGTTGAGGGCTCGAACCGGCAGTCGGTCCAGAACATGTCGACGGCTTCGAGTGTGAGTACGCCGATGACCTCATGCCCTCGACGCAACTGCCAGACCTGATCTTCCATCACAGCCCCCTTCATGGAGATCGCGCGGTATCCCGGCCGCGGCGTCAGTGGTCGTCGCCGAGGCCGACGGAGCGGCTGCGCCGCTTGGTCGGTGCCCGCTGCTGTAGTTCGTTGCTGTACATCCACGCAACGCGAGAGGCCCCGGATTGCTCCGGGGCCTCTCGTCTGTGTGCACTCGGCAGGATTCGAACCTGCAACCTTCTGATCCGTAGCTCTGGAGAGAACGGTCATCGGAGGTCATACACGCTGTGGGGAAGGGCTTGGCGGCCGGTGGTGGTCCATGCCGGTTCCTGGGGTTGCTGTACCTCGTTGCTGTAGCTCTGGCCCATCCAGTCCGTGGCAAGACGCTGGCTGTCGAGACCTGCGGGTGAGATGGGTCGCTTCCGCATGCCCGGAGCTGCCAGCATGGGATCATTGGAAGTATGGCAACACCTCACGTCACCAAGCCACCCCCCTCAGTAGCTGGCCTTTTTGCCGGTATTGGTGGTCTTGAACTCGGTTTGCACCGGGCTGGCTTCACAACGAAACTCCTTTGCGAGTGGGCTGCTCCAGCTAAGTCTGTCTTGCTGCACCAGTTCCCGGGTGTTGAGTTTCACGATGACGTTCGGGACCTGCCGTCGCTTCCTGACGTTGACGTGGTGACGGCAGGATTCCCTTGCACTGATCTCTCCCAAGCAGGCCGTACAGCCGGGATTCATGGCGAGCAGTCTGGATTGGTGAAGCATCTATTCAAACTCCTTGCAGATGCGTCGCCCAAGTGGGTCGTGATCGAAAATGTGCGCAATATGCTGTCACTAGATCGCGGCCAAGCCATGGCATACCTCGTCCGTGAATTTGAGCGACTTGGCTACCGCTGGGCATACAGGCTGGTTGATTCGCGTTTCACCGGTGTGCCGCAACGCCGACAGCGAGTAATCGTCGTGGCGTCCCAGACCGAGGATCCGCGGAGAGTTCTCTTCGCAGACGACGCCACAGAAATGCCAGATAGCGAATACGCAGACGACGCTTTCGGATTCTATTGGACAGAAGGGAATACGGGACTCGGTTGGGCGAAAGACGCTTTGCCAACACTTAAAGGTGGCTCTGGCCTCGGGATTCCATCTCCTCCTGCTCTTTGGATTAGGGACGCACCAACCGGTCAGGCGATTGTCACTCCTTCGATCACAGATGCCGAGGCGTTGCAAGGGTTTCCAAGGGAGTGGACTGCGGCAGCACGCCAAGAGAAAGGCCGCCAAGGACACCGTTGGAAACTGGTAGGAAACGCCGTAACGGTCGGCGTAGCTGAATGGGTTGGCCGGCGCTTGCAGAGCCCTGGTCAGTTTGATGAGACCGGTCAGATCATGCTCCCTACTGGCATGCGGTGGCCAACCGCCGCTTGGGGCGAGCGGGGTGAGCGATGGGAAGTGCCCTACGGATTGTGGCCGGAAAGGCACCCGTACCAGCATCTGTTGGACCTCACCGAGAGGGACTCACTTCAGCCGCTGAGTTTGCGAGCCACTGCTGGGTTCTATGGGCGCCTCCAGAAGAGCAGGCTGCGTTTCGAGGAGGACTTCAGTACAGCACTCAAGGAACACATCGAGCATATGACACCTTTTGTCAGTACATAACCGAGATAAGAAGATAAAGGCCCTTTTAGGCAAATGTAGGCTTATGTGTGCGATTGAAGTTGCTGTACGAGCCGAGCTGATCGCTCCCTACCAGGCCACGAGTGAGCATCTCCTCAAAAGGCCTGCGAAGATCCACGGTGCTTGTCTAACGTCGGCACGTGAGCGTTCAAGAGAACCTGGCAAAGCTGGCTGACCTGCTGCACGGCATCGACCCCAGCACTACAGCGAACAGCAAATATAAGTACGGATCGGTGATGCGGTTCATTGCGGACTTGACGGGCCTGCCCCCAGCCAGCGTATACGTCAGTCAAATCAGCAAACCGGATAACCTCGATGTTCGCTTCGGCCAGTCGAAAGATGCCCGAAAGGCCAAACTTGCCATCGGCATAATCCTAGAGGAAAAGTATCGACAATATGGCGAGTCATTCGCCGATGCCGCTTACCATTTCTCCGAGGAATACGGAAGAACGCTACTACTTCTCGTTCAGGCTAAACATGACGAGACAGAGTCGTGGGAGTTTACTCACGGCTTCACTTCCGCTGGGGACGAGAAGTCTCTGTCGATCCTGAAGGATCTCCAACCTCACCTCGGCAGTTTTCGTATTCAGGAAACACAGGGCCAACTATTCTCCGTACTTGGTTTCAGCCCTGACGCAATGGGGCACGCCCTTAGCGGCGACGAGGCTCTCCGCGAAGTCCTCTCAGCAGTCACTGAGACTGGGCACGGTCTCGATGAAGTAGAAACTGCCGTAGTCCGTCGGCGTCGCGAATCAGTACGCCATCTCCAGGAATTGGCTAAAACCCCTGGAACAACTGAGACAGATATGCAGCACGCAATCGGCGATAAATACTGGCTCTTCGGCGGTCGATACGTTGGCATTATTTCTCGCCGGAAGTTTACGTTTCTCGACGAATATGACATTCCCTTGCTCTGCGCGGATGGCTCCTTGCATATTGTGGAATTGAAGGGTCCTTGCATCAATGACCTCGTCAAGACGCACCGTCGGCATTTGATTGTCGGCAAGGATGTCCACGAGGCGGTGGGACAGACCGTCAACTACCTGCGCGCTCTAGACGATCAGAGAACCTCGTTGCAGGCAGAGCTGAGCGAAGAGCTGGGCGTTGCACTCGACCTTCGGCGAGTCCGTTCTTCGGTCATCATTGGTCACCCAGCTCACGTGGCCATTCGTGATCGCGAAGTGACCCAAATGCAGATCGATCAAACCATCCGCTCCTATAACTCTCATTTGTCGCGCATCGAGGTTATGACCTACAACGAGCTGCTCGACAGTGCCGAACGTGCTCTGCAGTTTGAAGAGGAGCATTCCGCCGACTGAGCGCGTGGCCGGTCGCTCCGTTCTTGTAAACCGTGCCATCCGTACGAGAGAGGGGAGTGGTCCCTACGGCAGCCGAGCCAAGTGCGAAAATCTGGCATGGCCAAGGATGTTGATCCTCAAATCCTCTACTCAGCAGTCCGCGTCACGCCTCGCTTCGTGGATCGCCACGCTGTTGCTCGGGAACCTACAGGTACGGGCTTCTTCGTCGACGACATGGCAAGAGGTGGTCGCAAGTACCTCGTGACGAACCGGCATATACTCGACCCGAACTTCAAGGAGTACCGCGGTTGGGCCCTGGAGACTGTTCGAATGGATGGGCACTACCAGTCGGACCGCCACGGTGGCGTGCTGGACGCAACACCGCAGGCAGTCAGGTTGGAGAGCCCCGCGCCCGTGTTTCCGTCGGATCCATCCATAGATCTTGCGCTCCTGCCATTGGATGCTGACAGTGAGATCACGGTGCTGGAAGGGATCGGCGGGTTCAACAGCTCGCCTTCCAGTTTGATCGCTACCAGCGGTCACTTCTCATCGAGACGGGTGACCGTAGGACGTCAAGTCTTGATGCCGGGATACCCAGGCATCGGAGGCGAAGTTGCGGCTCGCCCGATCCTGGTCGCCGGCGTTATAGCGTCGGACCCTCGGTATCCCGCTGCGATTGGTCCGAGAACGTTCCCCAACGAAGTTCTCTGCCATGCATTCAGCTGGGAGGGCATGTCCGGCTCACCCGTGCTGTGTCGGATTCCAAAGGAGTCGCTGACGTGGGAAGACGTTCAAAACCTGGGCGGGGAGGAAGTTGTGCTCGCTGGCATCAACGCTGGCCACATCGCAACCAGCGGAGGCACGGCAGGAGTTCTGTCGCGGATCGTTCGGGCAGATGCACTCGCATCCATGCTCAAGCAGGCACGTGAATCCGCAATGTCTGAGGGCGCTACTAGAGCGTGTCTCTTTGATGGGTTGGTCAGTTGATCGGATGTGTCTGTCCGGTTAGTGATCACTGACGCGATGTGGGGCCGGATCGAGCCGTTGATGCCGTCCGATCCGGTCCGTGGGCGACGGTGGGCCGACCACCGCCGCACGCTGGAGGCCATTGCGTGGAAGTACCGCACCTGCTCGCCCTGGCGCGACCTGCCGGAGGAGCTCGGCTCCTTCAAGACCGCTCACAAACGGTTGATCAGGTGGGCCGTGGACGGCACCTGGGCACGGATCCTGGCCGCAGTCCTGGCAGCGGCCGATGAAAGCGACGACATTGGCTGGACCGTGTCGGTGGACTCCACCGTCTGCCGGGCCCATCAACATGCCGCTGGAGCCAGGAAAAAGGGGCTTCCGATCGCGCTGAACCAGACGATCACGGCCTCGGACGCTCCCGCGGCGGCCTGAGCACGAAAGTTCATCTCGCAAGCGACAGCCATGCACGACCACTGGCCCTCCACGTCACCGCAGGCCAGGCGGGCGACGCACCGGCCTTCGAGGCCGTCATGGCCGACATCCGTGTTCCGAGAAGCGGACGTGGTAGACCGAGGACCCGCCCAGAGGCCGTCCTGGCAGATCGCGCGTATTCGTCCCGCGCGATCCGTGGGCACCTGCGCCACCGAGGGATTCGTGCCGTCATTCCGCAACCGTCCGATCAGGTTGGTCACCGTCTGCGGCGAGGTCGCGCCGGCGGCCGCCCGCCGACCTTCGACGCCGAGGCATACAAGCAGCGCAACGCGGTCGAGCGATGCATCAACCGGTTCAAGCAGTGGCGCGGCCTGGCACTGCGGACAGACAAGCTCGCCATCGCTTATCAGGCCGCACTCCACCTCGCCGCCATCCTCATCTGGGCCCGCAGGTGAGCCAGCTCCGTAGCTGAACTGATAGCCGTGAGCCCACCCGATGGCTCTCGCCCCTGCGCGAAGATCAGCCCATGGACGACCTCGTACAGTTCCTTCGGGACCGCAACATGGAGGACAATCACGCCTACGCTGAGGTGGCCCACCGCTTCGGCGCCGACGCCCTCCTCGATAGCCACCTGCCGATGCTGGACCTGGTCGACATGCTGACCAGGGACTACCAGGCAATGGACCCGGCGGATGCACGTCGCGCAGGGCTCACGTACGCGCTCAAAGTGCTGGCACAGTCGTACGCCGAGCACTCCAAGTACCGCCAGGAGTGGCGTCCGTAGGGCGATCAAAGAGACACGCTCTAGTTCAGAACCTACCCCGTAAACCACCTCCTGCTCCCATCCCGTCCGCCGTCGACCCACACACCGTGGAGCGGGCGTGGTCCATGGCGTCCAGGTGGAGCGCGCCACTGTACGAACGACCTGGACGCCATGGGCCGCGTCTGCTCGGCTTCGCCTGGGTCGACGGTGGACGGGATGGGAGCACCCCACGCACGCCACATACGAACCCGCAGTCGGCGACGGCGCCCCTCCATCCCGGTGCCGGCTGATCCCCCGCCGGAGGCATCCTCTTTGACCGCAGGCCGCTCTATGCGGTGATCAACCCATGGCTTCCGGCCCTATCCACACCTGGGCGTGCGTCGGCGCAGCGCGGGCGGAGCGGGCCGAAGGCAGGAGCGGCGCCCGCAGCGGAGCCGGGTGCCTTGAACCAGTAGAGAAAGTTTGAATCATGGTCCGACTGGCTGGTGGTGTAGAACCCTGGGCATGGGGAGTGAGCGGCGGGAACTGATGCGGGCGCTTGGTGGGCGTCTTCGTCTGCTTCGGGCAGAGGCCGGCCTGACAGGTGCTGTGTTGGCGCAGCGTGCTGGTGTCGGGCAGCCGACCGTGTCCAAGGTCGAGACCGGGCGCATGGTTCCGAGTTTCGATGTGCTCGGCCGGCTCTTGGATGCCCTCGGCCTTGATGAGTTGTCGGCTCGTGAATTGCGTGACCTCCTGGCTGCCGTGGTTGCTGCCGCGAGTTCTGAGCAACCGGCAGGCGACTTGGCTCCTGCCGCTGCGAGCGTTGACGAAGAGGTGCGGTCCGCTCAGTTGGTGCGGTCGTTCCAGTGCGTCATCTTGCCCGCCATGCTCCAAAGCGCGGAGTACGCCCGTCATGTCTTCGGGAGTGCGCTGGGCTCGACTCCTGAGGCGGTCGGTCGTGCTGTCGCTGCTCGTGTTGACCGGCAGAGTGTGCTGTATGAGCCGGGGCGGGAGTCGGTGTTCGTGCTGACGGAAGCGGTGTTGCGGACGTGGCCGGGGTCGCCGGCGCTGATGCTCGCTCAGCTCGACCGGCTGCTGGCTGTCGAGAGTCTGAGCACGGTACGGCTCGGCGTGGTGCCCTGGCGGGCGCCGGTGCCGGTGTTGCCCCGGCATGGGTTCACGTTGTGCGACCGGCGGGCGGTCGTGGTGGAGACGTTCGACCGTGAGCGGGTGTCGGTCGACTCGACCGAGGTGGCCGCGTACGAGGAGACGTTCGGCCGGTTCGAGGGGGCGGCGGTCTTCGGTGATGAGGTGCGGGAGCTGCTGTTGCGGGTGATGAAGCAGTTCCGGGAGTTGGGAGACACCGTCACCCCTTAGGGGAATAATTCCTCTCCATGCCTAGCTCATTGAGTAGGTGTAGGAATACTCTGCCGTCACGCTGTCTAGTCCCCTAGACGAACAGAGGTGTCCTCCCATGCTCTCCAAGTGGTGCCGTGCTTTCCCCGGTCTCGCCGAGGAGGTGACCCACGCCCGTCACTTCGTCGCTTCCCTGCTCGCCGAGCGGGGCCCCGTCGACCATGCCGCCCTGATCGTGAGTGAGCTGGCGACCAACGCTGTGCGGCACTCGCTGAGCGGTTCGGCCGGCGGCTGGTTCCTCGTGATCGTCGGCTTCGGTCACGACCTGGTCCGCCTGGAGGTGGTCGACCAGGGCGGGCCCCAGGCGCCGCATCTGTGCGATGTGACCAATCAGGAAGAGGGCGGGCGTGGGCTGCTGCTCATTGCCGCCTGCGCGAAGGACTGGGGCGTCAAGGAATGGCCCGACGGCCGTACGGTGTGGGCCGAATTGGCGCGGGAGGATGCGTGAGCGTGCTCCGCGTGGTGATACTCCGGAGTCGCACTGTGGGCGGTGGCGGGTGAGCCCTCGGGGTGTGCCCCGGCGGCGGTCCCGGTTCTTCGTGGTCGGCGTTCGTACGGGTCGGCGTCTCCCGCCCATTCCGTCTAGGGCCCTAGACTCCTGGGTATTCCTAGGAGGTGTGGTCATGTCGGACGAGCTGCAACGGATCATGGCGATTGATGATCCGTACCTGCTCCTGCGTGAGGTCACGACCCGGCTGGCCGACGCGCAGCAGGAGGTGACAGAGCTGGCCCGCCTCCGCCGACGGGTGGTGCAGGATCTGCACGCACAAGGGCTGTCGTACGCGCAGATCGCCGAGAAGGCCGGCCTGAGCCGCGGGCGCATTCATCAGATCCGGCACACCGGTCCGGCGCCGGAAGGGGCCTTCCTCGGCGCGGGTGCCGTGACGGTGGTGACTCCGCTGCGGTGGGACGACGTGAAGAAGCGGCCGGTCGTCGCCATGGCTGATGTGAACTCGGGGAAGCGCCTGGAGGAGCTGGCGAAGTCGTACGGGCTCGATGTCAGCTCCGGTCACGTGCTCGTGAGCGGTGAGGTCGACCTCAACCGGAACGGCCTGGTCGTCGTCTGCGGGCCGGGAATGTCGCGGGCGATGAGCGATCTCTATGCCCAAGATCCTGTGCTCGGCTGGGAACACCCGGAGAGCGAACCGTGGGCGCTGGTGGACCGGCGTACCGGCACGGCGTATCACGCGGGGGCGGACGCCGAACCGTACCGCCCGCATGACGTTGGGTACCTCGGCCGGCTGCCGCGCCCCGACGGCAACGGCTCGGTGCTCGCCATCGCGGGCATCCACACCGCGGGCTCCCTCGGCGTAGTGCACCTGCTCGCCTCCGACCTCAGCGCACTGTGGGGGCAGGTGGGAGAACGCCACTTCTCGACCCTGGTGAGCGTCGAGTACGACCCTGAGACCGACGAACCGCAGTCCGTCGAACTGCTCTGCCCCCTTTACCTGCACGATGAGGAGGCAACGGCGTGAGGGTTGCCCTCGGCTCGCTGCCTGCCGAACACGCACTGGAGAACGAGGACTTCGCGGCCGTTGCTCCTGGCGCGGCCGTCCTCCTCGACGGCGCCGGCGTCGCCGGGGCGGAGACCGGATGCACGCACGGCATCGCGTGGTTCTCCTCGACGCTGGGCGGCCTGCTGCTGAGCAGCCTCACGGCGCGCCCCGACCGGCCGCTGACCGTCTGCCTCGCCGACTCGATCCAACTTGTCCGGTCCCTGCACGAGGACAGCTGCGACCTGACCTATCGGGCCAGTCCGACCAGCACGGTCGTCGCGGTCCGAGCTGGCGCGGGAGCTCTGGAATACCTCGTCCTCGGTGACTCGACCCTCCTCCTCGCCGACAAGGAGGGGAAGGCCACAGCGCTCACCGACCGGCGCCTGGACGAGGTCGGCAAGCGGCTGCGCGGGCCGGTCGACGCACTGCCTACCGGTTCGCCCGAACACGCTGCCGCGCTCGCCGAGTACCGCGATGCGCTGACCGGGCTCCGGAACCGGCCGGGTGGTTTCTGGATCGCCGGCCCCGATCCGCGGGCGGCCGAACACGCCCTGACCGGGACGATCCCGCTGGAGTCGTTGGCGTCCGTGACGTTGCTGAGCGACGGGGCTACGCGGCTCGTCGACCGCTTCGAACTCGCCGGCTGGGAGAAGGCGTTGGTGGTCCTCGGCTCCTCCGGGCCGGATGAGCTGATCCAGCGCGTGCGCGACGCCGAGGACGGGGACCCCGACGGCCGACGCTGGCCGCGCGGTAAGACGCACGATGACGCGACGGTCCTTCACTGGGTGCTGTCGTAGCGCGCACGGGCGCGATCTGACACGCGCTCGTATACCCCCCTAGACAGTTGATGGGGCGTCGGTTACCTTGAATGTCGCCCCCCCTAGACAGTTAGGGCGGGCCCCTCTTTGCACTGTCTAGGGGGGTACGCAGGTCCATCGACTCAGTGAGGTACAGACAATGCGTGTGATCCCCGTGGACACCTCGGCCGCCACCCTCCTCGTGACCAAGCTGCCTGAGGTGAAGGTGCGGGACCGGCAGACCGGTGAGGTCGCCGTGGACCCGGTGACCAACCAGCGGCTGATGGTGCTGGAGCTGGTGTTCATCGCCGCCGGCGGTTCGGACATGATCAAGGTGACCGTTCCTGAGCCGGGCATCGGTGAGGGCCTGGTGATGGGGGCGCCGGTCGTCCTGTCGGGTCTGGTGGCCCGGCCGTGGGAGAGCGAGTTCGGCGGGCGGGCCCGGCACGGCATCGCCTACCGAGCGGATGCGGTCATGGTCAATGCCCCGGCTTCGGTGCAGGGTTGATCGCCGTGGCCGACGCTGTGCGGGTGCTGCTCCCGGTGCTGCTGGTCCTGGTCGTGCTGCTGGTGGTGCGCCGTCGGATGCCGGTGGTGTTCTGGTGGCTGGTCGGGTATCCGGCCGTCGCGCTGCGGGTCCTGGTCTCATACCGGGCGACGATGGATGCTTGCGGCCTGACGGTTCCGGCCTCGGCCGTCCGCCGGGCTACCGCTCGGATGGTGGGGAGGCAGGCGGCGCCTGTGCCTCCTCGCCACTCCTTCCCCCGGCCGACCGGGTCCGGGCTCGTGATGCGGCTGCGCATGGCGGCCGGGCAGGCGCCCGAGGACTTCGCGGCCTCGGCCGACCGGCTGCGGCACGCCTGGGGCGCCCATGCCGTGCACGTCCGTCCCACGAAACCGGGGCGGCTGGAACTGCGGCTGGTCGGCTGGGACGTGCTCTCCGAGGTGCGGCCCGCCCGGCACCGGCTGGGGGACGGTCCCCTGTGCCTGCCGCTGGCGCTGCGGGAGGACGGCGTATGGCACGTGCGGGACTTCCGCACCGTGCCGCACGAACTGATCCTCGGCGCGACGCAGTCCGGCAAGTCCGTCTACCTGCGCAACCTGCTGTGCGGCCTGGCCCGTCAGCCGGTCGTCCTGGTCGGCATCGACTGCAAATGGGGTGTCGAACTGGCGCCGTTCGCGCCCCGGTTGTCCGCGCTCGCCGACACTCCGGACCGGGCGAACGAACTCCTCGCCGTGCTGCTGGAGGAGATGGAGGCGCGGTTCCGCCTCATCGGACTGCGGAGCGGGGCCGGTCCGGACGCCGTGCTCACCTCGGACGTGTGGGGGCTGCCGGAAGCGGTGCGGCCGGTGCCGGTCGTGGTCGTCGTCGACGAGGTCGCCGAACTCTTCCTGGCCGCGAGCAAGGACGACGAGAAGCGCAGGGACGCGATGGTCACCAAGCTCATCCGCCTCGCCCAGCTCGGCCGCGCGGCCGGCATCTTCCTGGAGGTGTGCGGGCAGCGCTTCGGCGCCGAACTGGGCAAGGGCGCCACGATGCTGCGCGCTCAGTTGTCCGGCCGCATCTGCCACCGCGTCAATGACGAAGCGTCGGCGAACATGGCGCTTGCCGACATCTCCCCTGAGGCTGCGCTGGCCGCGACTGCCATCCCGGCCGAGCGTCCCGGCGTCGCCGTCGTCGGGGACTCCTCCGGCGGCTGGTCCCGCGTCCGTTCGCCGCATCTCACGCTCGACGATGCGGCGGCCGTCTGCCGGGACACGGCCACCCTGGTGCCGGATCTGCCCCGGCTCGACGCCTTCCGGCCCGCCGTCGCCGTCGAAACGGCCGGGCCGTCCTCCTCGACCGCTGCCGTGCCCACAGCGCGCCCGGTGACCGAGTAGCCGCTCCCCTCGTCACGGTCGGCGTGACCGCCTCGCGCCGCGTCCCTACCCCTCCCATGCCTGAAACAGGAAGGAACCGGAGCTGATGTGTGCCCACCTGGTCCGCGTGGATGCCGTGATCGTTCAGGCCGTCATCGCCGGCGCCCTGTCGTTTTCCCATCTGCACGATCTCGCCTCGGCGGCCGGACAGGGCGGGTGGAAGGCGTGGGCCTACCCGGTCAGCGTCGACCTGCTGCTGGTCGCCGCCTGGCGCCGGATGCGGCAGACACAGCGGGCAGGGCGGGCAGCCGGGGGACCGCGCCTGTGGTTCCTCGTGGCACTGGCCGCATCGCTGGGCGCCAACGTCGCCACCGCCGGACTCCTCGACCTCGACCACGTCCCCGCCTCGCTCCGCGTCGTCGTCGCGGGCTGGCCCGCCGTCGCCTTCTTCGGCGGCACGCTCCTGGCCCACATCCCGCACGGCGACACGGCAGCGCCGGCCGTGTCGGACTCCTCGGCCTCGTCGACCGACGCGCGCGAGGAACGGGCCCCCGTCCCGGCCGCCGTCGATACGACCGACCGGGACGCGCTCTCGGCACCGTTCACCGATCCCGAGCCCGCTCCCGAGATTGCCGCCGAACCGGTCGACGCCCCTGCCCCGGTTCCGGCGCCCGTTCCCGCCGTTGCCCTGCCGCCAGCCCTCGTCGACCGCGTCCGGGCCCTGGCCGACGAACACCACTCCGCCACCGGCCGCCCCGCCGACCCCGACGCCGTTCGCGCCCGGCTCGGCCTGCCTCGGTCCATGACCGCATCCGTCGCCGCTCACCTCTGAGAGGAGCACCGCCATGCACCGCCGCTTCCGCAACGTCCGCCGTATCGGCCCCGTGAACGTCGCCTCCTACCTCGACCGCGGCAAGCACCGCCACCTCGCCGCCTGCACCGCGCCCCGCTGCGACTTCTCCGCCGAGTACGACAGCCGCGCCGCCGCCGAACTTGCCGCCCGCACCCACCGCTGCTCCGCCTGACAGGAGACCCACCGCATGGACGTCCCGCTCTGGCTCGCCCTGCTCTGCATCGGAGTCCTCGGCGTCAAGCTCATCCGCCCGCCCTGGTGGCTCATCGCCGCCCTCCTCCTCGGCGGCTACCTCCTCGCCGACAGCCTGCTGGCCCCCGTGATCGACAACTTCGTCAAGTAACCGCGAAAGGAGATCCGCCATGTTCCGTCCGAAGATCCCGACCATGCCCCAGCCCACCGGCCTGGTCACCCCGCCCGCCGTCGTCGTGGAGCCGACCAGCATCACCCCGGCCGCCGCTCCGGTCGCACCGCTGACGCCTATCGCCCCGGTTCCGCCCCGCCCGGCCGTACAGCTCACCCCCGGCAGCGCGCTCGCCCTCGTCGGCGGCGGGACCGCCGTGGTCCTGGTCGTCGGCGCCGTCCTGGTCTCCATGCTCCTGGCCGTCGCCGTCACCGCCGCTTCCGTGACCGTGTGCGCCGTCGTCGTCCGCTCTCTGCTCACCCGCCGCTGACTCCTCGGCCTCGCCCGGCTTCGCCTGCCCACACTGTCTAGTCCCCTCGACAAGGTAGGCAGACCGGGCGGACGCCGCGAACACCCGCCGCCCCGCAAGGAGGAACCCGCACATGCACGCCCCGGCTCCCCTCGGAGCCATCCGCCACCTGACCGCCCTCGCCCGGCACGGTGACCTCAGCTCCTACGCCCGGCAGATCCAGCGCCTGGGCGGCTGCGAGCGGCCCGTACGGATGGAGGGCCACCGCCTCGACGTCCACGCCGCAACCGGCGAGATCGTCCGGGAAGTCGTCGACCGCGACCTTCCCGCCGGACAGCTCCTCATCCGCTGCAACAACCGCCGCGCCACCCGGTGCGCCGCCTGTGCCGAGGTCTACCGGAAAGACACCTTCCACCTCGTCACCGCCGGACTGAGCGGCGGCAAAGACGCACCCACCCCGACGACGACCCCGCGCTCGGCACCCCGCTCGACCCGGACCGCTACGACTACCGCGCGGCCGTCCTGTGGAACGCGCACGCCGGTGCCCTCTGGGCCCGCTTCACCACCTACCTGCGCCAACAGCTCGCCTCCCGCGCGGGCATCACCCGCTCCGCGCTGCGCGACTGCCTCAAGGTCTCCTACGCCAAGGTCGCCGAGTACCAGCGGCGCGGCGCCGTCCACTTCCACGCCGTGATCCGCCTCGACGGTCCCGAGGGCGCCGAGGACACCCCGCCCGCCTGGGCCACGACCGAACTGCTCACCGACGCCATCCGCACGGCGGCCCGCCTCGCCGAAACCCCCGGCCCCGTCCTTGACGGCCACGCGTATGCCTTCCGCTTCGGCACACAGCTCGACGTCCGCCCGATCCGCTCCGCCGACTTCGCCGGAACTTCGGAGCTCTCCAGCCGCGCCGTCGCCGCCTACATCGCCAAGTACGCCACCAAGGGCGCCGAAACCGCCGGCACCCTCGACCGCCCCGTCCGCAACCCGATCACGGACCTGATCGGCTCCGGCGTCACCGACCACGCCCGGCAGATGATCCTCACCTGCTGGCACCTCGGCGCACTCCCCGAACTGGAAGACCTCCGCCTACGCAAGTGGGCCCACATGCTCGGCTTCCGCGGCCACTTCTCCACCAAGTCCCGCGCCTACTCCGTCACCCTCGGCGCCCTCCGCCAGGAACGCGCCGACCACAACGAAGCCGTCACCCGCGAACGCGCCGCCGAAGCGGGCCACCCGCTCCCCGACCCGGGCACCGTGCTCGTCCTCTCGCACTGGCGCTTCGCCGGGACCGGCCTGACCACGGCAGAAAGCTGGCTAGCGGCCTCGCACCAACTCGACCCCGACACCGACCCCGAAGGAGGGCCCACCAAGTGACCACGGCGACGATTCAGCGGAAGTGGCACACGACGGCCGAGGTCGCCGAGATGCTCGGCTTCGGCCTGTCCAAGACCAAAGCGCTCGTGCTGGGCGGTGAGATCCGCTCCGTGAAGGTCGGCCGCAACCGGCGCATCCTCCCGGCCTGGGTCGACGAGTACGTGAACCGCTGCGCGACCGAGGCCGAGGAGTGGGCGGCATGAGCGGCAAGCGCGCCAACGGCGAGGGGTCCATCTACCCGTACAAGAACGGCTTCGCCGCGTACGTCTGGGTGACCACTCCGGACGGCAGCCGGAAGCGGAAGTACGTCTACGGCAAGACCCGTGAGGAGACTCACGAGAAGTGGATCAAGCTGCACGGTGAGGCGAGCAAGGGGCCCGTACGCACCCGGCACCGCACGGTTGAGGCGTTCCTCTGTTACTGGCTGGAGTCGATCGTCAAACCGAACCTCGCTCCGCTGTCGTACGTGTCGTACGAGGGATCGGTGCGGCTCTACATCGCCCCGCATCTGGGCTCGAAGCGGCTCGACAAGCTGACCGTCCGGGACGTGCGCGAGTGGCTGACCAAGCTCGCCGGCATCTGCCAGTGCTGCGCCCAGGGCAAGGACGCGAAGCGGGCTCCGGCTCGGCGCCGGTGCTGCGCAGTCGGCGAGTGCTGTGAGGCGTACCCGTCCCGCCGGGTGATTCAGGCGGCGCGCGATGCCCTCCGGGCCGCTCTGAGCCACGCCGTGACCGAAGAGGAGATCGGCAAGAATGTGGCCTCCCTGGTCAAGGTCCCCAAGCCTCGTCGGCGCCGGATCAAGCCGTGGTCCGTCGTCGAGGCCGGCCGTTTCCTGGACGACGTGCTCAACCGCGACGATCCGCTGTTCGCCGCCTGGGTCCTGGTCCTCTGCCTCGGCCTCCGCCGGGGTGAAGTCCTCGGGCTCACCTGGCAGTCGATCGACTTCGAGACGGGTGAGCTGTACGTGGATCACCAGATCCAGCGGGCGGGCCGTCAGATCCTCCACCGTGAGACCAAGACCGAGGAGTCGGACGACTTCCTTCCCCTGCCCGCGTTCTGCCTCAAAGCGCTCCGCATGCGCCGCGCCCAGCAGACCGGGGACCGGAAGGCGGCCGGGGAACTCTGGCAGGACACCCGCGGCCTGGTCTTCACCACCAAGTACGGGACGCCCATCGAGCCGGGGAACCTGACCCGTATGTTCGCCCTGCGCGCTCGCCGCGCCGGCCTCCGCGTGATCCCGCTGCGGAACACCCGGCACACGTGCAGCTCGCTCCTGGTCGCCCTGAAGGTGCACCCGAAGGTGGCCCAACGCATCCTGCGACACTCGCAGATCGCCATGACGATGGAGGTGTACGCCGAAGCGAGCGAGGAGGAGGTGCGGGCCGCGCTCGGGAAGCTGTCCGAAGCGATGGGCGGCAAGGACTAAAACCCGCAGATGCAATCTCCTGTACAAGCCGTAACTCCTTGCTGCCGATCTCGTTGCACACGAGCCGACCACACCGGCTTCCTTTGAGGGACAGGTGTGTCCGCAGTCGAGGCGTCGAAGGCCCCTCGTCCCGCAAAGGGGTGAGGGGCCTTCCACATGCCGTGGTGGGCCAGAAGACGGGCCCACCCGCAGCTGCCAGGCGTCCGGGCGGACCCATGTCGAAAGGCCAGGAGTGACCGTCGACCGATTCATCATCGCTCTACTCTGCGCCGCCTTCGTGGCGTACGTCGCCAAGGAGCATCCGTCGGCAGTGCCGGCGCTGACCCTCGCGGCAGCCGCGGCAGCCGTCATGGTGGCGGTGATGCAGACGCAGTAGCAGCCGATCGTCAGCAACGGGCTCGCCCTCGGGCCCGTTGCTGTACTTCGCTGCTGTACGCCTCCGCAACGACAAAGACCCCGGATCACTCCGGGGCCTTCGACCTGTGTGCACTCGGCAGGATTCGAACCTGCAACCTTCTGATCCGTAGTCAGATGCTCTATCCGTTAAGCTACGAGTGCTTGTGTGTTCTGTTGTGGTGCTCTTCCTTCCGGGCTTTTCGGCCTGGTCGGCGTTGCGGGAACAACATTACATGACAGGCGGCGGGACGCGAAATCCGTTTGCCGCACCCGGGCTGAGCTGGGGAAACGTCGTTCAGCGACGGCTCCCGGGACCCCTACGACCGAAGCCCCGGTCCTGGGGACCGGGGCTTCGGTGTGGTGGGAGCGGAGGCGGAGGGATTTGAACCCTCGATGGGCTTTAAGACCCAAACCGCATTAGCAGTGCGGCGCCATAGACCGGACTAGGCGACGCCTCCCGCACAGCCGCCCGCGCGAGCGCGAGTGGTGCGTGCAGATGATGACACAGACGAGCGGGGTGTCACCAATCGGCACCCACGGTACTAGGCAGGCGGGGCGCAGGGCAAAGTCCTTTGCCCTGCCCCCGACGGGGCTGTGGGCTGCGTCTCCGTCCCTCTCCGTACTCGCGCCCGGGCCCGCGCCCGGCGGGGCCTCCGCGCAACCGTCCGCGCTCCGCCGCGTTGAGCACGGCATGGTTCATCACGTCGCCTTCTCCCCTCGTCGCTCCCTGTTCGTTGCCGCCGCCGTCGGGCTGCTCGGCGTCGCCGCGGGGGTCGGGCCCGCGGACGCGTCCGGCGTCGGCAGCGGCGGGGACCGGCTCGTCGTCACCGTCCGGCACGCGGGGCGCGCCGACGGGTCGTATCTGCTGCGCTGCCACCCCGGCGGCGGCACCCACCCCGACCCCGCCGGGGCCTGCGCGGTGCTGGAGCGCCGGACCACCTGGGGGCGGGACCCGTTCGCGCCGGTGCCGCCCGACGCCCTGTGCACCATGCGGTACGGCGGTCCCGCCACCGCCCGCGTCACCGGGACCTGGGCCGGGCGGCCCGTCGACGCGTCCTACGACCGCCGTGACGGGTGCGAGATCGCCCGTTGGGACGCGCTCGTCCCCCTGCTGCCCGCCCAGGAAAGCCGGCTCCGGAAGCGGTAGAGGCAGGGGAGCAGGACGTGCGGAGGAGTCGTGAGGGTCCTGCGCCCGGCGCGCGGGACCACCCCGTGCGCCCGGCCGCGCCCCGTCCCGCCCATGTGCGACCTCCGCCTCATCCCGCGCCGTCGGGACAGCCTCTGCCCTTAGACTCCCTCGCGTGACACGTTGCGGGGCGGTTGGCAAGATGGCCCCCGCGGTCGGCAAGGTGCGGTGACAGGGAGGACGCGACTCGTGAGCAGCAGGCCATCCCGAGGCGCTGCTCGCCTCGCAGCCATACTGGACGCACTGCCCGACGCGTTGGTGCTGGTCAACGCCAACGGGACGGTCGTCAACGCCAACACCATCGCCCTGGAGGCCTTCGAGACGCCGGGCACCGCCCTGGTCGGCCGGGGGCTGCTCGATCTGCTGCCGGAGTTCGACTCCCGGCTCATCCCGGGCTCCATGCGCCGCCCCGACCACATCGACCCGCGCGCCCGGACCAAGCCGACCCGGATGACGGCCCGCCGCACCGACGGCTCCGAGTTCCCCGTCGAGGTCACCAGCGCCAACCTCGAGGACGCGCGCCAGGCCTACGACGGATACGGCTACACCGGCGACGAACTGCTGATGCTCGTCGTACGCGATCTGTCCGGCACCGTCGACACCGAGGCCGAACTCGCCCGGTCGCAGCGGCAGACGGAGATGATCCTGCGGGCCGCCTCCGAGGGCGTCGTCGGCACGGACACCGACGGCCGGATCGTCCTCGTCAACCCGGCCGCCGCGCAGATCCTGGGCTACCGGGCCAACGAACTGGGCGGCAAGGAGCTCCACACCCTGGTGCTCCACTCCCGCGAGGACGAGTCGCCGTTCCCGTACGCGGAGTCCCCGCTGGCCGACACCCTGCGCTCCGGGCGCAAGCACCGGGTGCGCGGCCAGGTGCTGTGGTCCAAGGCCGGGGACAAGGTGCCCGTCGATCTGACCACCGCCCCGGTGCGCGACGGCGACCAGCTCGTCGGCGCGGTCATGACCTTCACCGACCGGCGCCCGTTCGACACGCTCAGCGCCGAGAAGGACCAGTCGGAGGAGCAGCACCAGCGGGAGCTGGCCCGGCTCGCCGAGGAGCACGCGGCCGAGCTGGCGCGGGTGCGCGAGGAGCACGCCGCCGAGCTGGACGCGCTGCGGGAGCGGCACGCGGAGGAGCTCGCGGCGGGCGACGAGCGCTACGCCGCGCTCGGTGAGCGCGAGAAGGACCGCTACGAGGCCCTGTCCGCCCGCTACGACCAGCTCTTCGCCGTCCTCGGGCAGTCCCTGCGCGGCCCGCTGGACCAGTTGCGCGCCGAGCTGTCCGCGCTCGCCGCAGACGACGCCGGCCAGCTGTGGCCCGAGGCCAACCAGGTCCTGCACTACCTCGCCGCCGGGTACTCCCGCATCACCACGCTGCTCGACAACGTCCTCGGCTTCCAGCGCCTGGACGCCGGGGAGGACGGGCTCGCGCGGACGGCCGCCATGCTCGACGCGGTCGTCGCCGCCGGTGTCGACGGTGCCGTCGAGCTGATCGGCCCCGGGCGCGTGCAGTTCGCGGTGCACGCCCCGCCGATCGAGGCCGAGGTCGACGCGCACCGGCTCGCCCAGGCGCTCGCGCACCTCGTCGCGGACGTGGCCGGGGTCGACGCCACCGGGAACTCGCCCGTCTCGACGGGCGGCTACATGGACAACACGGTCGTCGTGGCCGCCGCCCAGCGCGGCGAGGTGGTCCGCATCGAGGTGCGCGGCCCGTACCCCGGCGGCGACCCGGTGCACCAGCCGATCGTGCGGGGCATCGTCCGCGCGCACGGCGGGGTGTTGCAGACGCACGAGGTGCCGGGGATGAGCGGCAGCGCGTACGTCCTCGAGGTGCCGATCGGTGCCGGGGCGGGCGTCGTGCCCGCGACGGCCGCGAGCGGTGCGGCGGCCAGTGCCACCGGAGGGTCCCCGGTCGGTGGGTCCCCGGTGGGTGCCGAGGTCGCGGTCGTGGGCGACGCGGGTACGGCGCGTGACGACGCCGATGGCGCAGGCGGTACAGCCGCGGGTGCGGCCGGTGCCGAGGGTGCGGCCGGTGCCGAGGGTGCGCGGCCGCAGCAGGGGGGCGGGCGGCGGCGGGCCCGGCGGGCCTCCACCGACGCCTTCCTGGACGCCGGAACCGCGGATCCGGCCCCGCAGGGGGAGGCCCCCGCGCCCACCGGCCGGCGTCGGCGCCGGGCCGCGGAGGCGGCCGAGGGTGCGTCGGTGCCCGCGCAGGGCGGAGCCGCCGCGTCGGGTGTGCCGGGCGCGGCGGGCGCCTCCGGCGAGGAGGGGCCCGGTTCCGGCGGCTCCGGGCGCAGGCACGGGCGGCACGGCCCGGCCGCCGGTGCGAACGTGCCGGACGAGGACGCCGAGGGGGCCGACGTCTCCGAGGGCGCCGTCGTCACCGCCGCCGAGCACGCGGCGGGTACGGCGGCCACCGGGCTGGGCGCGACCGTGCCGCCGCAGGGTGTGCCCGCGCCCACGGGCCGGCGTGCCCGGCGGGACGGTGAGCAGCAGGCGCTTCCACCGGCGCTCCCCGCGGGGCCCGCGACGCCGTCGGGCGCCACGGAGTCCGGGGAGGGCGCCGGTGCCGTCGGCCCGCCGACGGGCCGTCGCCGGCGTGCCCTCGCGGGCGACCGGGCCGGCGCCGCCCCCGCCGAGCAGGGGCCGCGGCCCGTCTTCGCACTGCCGCCGGCCGAGGCCGACCGCGGGCCGGAGTACGCGGCGGCAGCAGCGGCCGCAGCCGCGGGCGTGGACGACGGCCGCCATGACGCCGCCGCACACGAGCCGGACGGCGACCACACTCCGCCGCAGCCGCATCCGGTGCAGGCGCCCACGGGGCGTCGCCGGGCGGCGGTCACGCCGGGCGGTTCCACCGGCCAGGGGCAGACGTCCGGGGCGCCGGGGCAGGGACAGGGGCAGGGGCTCGCGGTTCCTGGTGCTCCGGGGCAGGCCGTGGCGGTACCGGCGGCGGGAGCGGCTGGTACCGCACCTGTTCCGGCCGCCGGGGTGCAGGCCGTGCCAGGGCACACAGCCGTACCAGGGCAGACGGCCGTACCAGGACAGACGGCCGTACCGGGGCACGCAGCCGTACCAGGACAGATGGCCGTACCGGGACAGGGTCTTCCGGGGCAGGCCGGTTCGGAGCAGGACCTGCACGGGCAGGCCGGTTCGGGGCAGGGCGTGCCGCGGCAAGGGCTTCTGGCCCTGGGCGGTCCGGCGCAGGGCGCCCAGGTGCCGGGAGCGCCCGGAGCGCCGGGAGCGCCTGGCGCCACGCCGGTTCCGGTCGTCGCCTCCGGTACGCAGGCCGTGCCGGGTCAGCCTGTCCCCGGCCGGCCCGTGCCAGGTCAGGCGGTACCGGGCCAGGCCGTCCTCGGGCAGGTAGCGCCCGGGCAGCCCGTCCCCGGCCAGGTGGCTCCCGGCGGGCAGGTGCTTCCCGGGCAGTCGGCCGTTCCCGGTGCGACGAGTACGCCCGGCACCCCCGGTGTGCCCGGTACCCCCGGCGCTCCCGTCGCCGTGCCCGCGCAGGGTGGGCCCGTTCCGTTGCCGGGGCAGTACCAGCCCGCGCCCGTCCCGGTCATGGGGCAGGGCGCGCCGATGCCCGGTGCGCCCGTACCGTCCCTCCCCGGTCAGGCGGCCCCCGCCGCCGCACCGGGAGCCGCCCGCCCGGGGCCGGCCGTACCCGGTACGTCCGGGCAGCCGGTGCGGCCGGGCGGCGCCCAGCCCGTTCCGGCAGCCCACGGTGCCGGCGCCGATCAGACCGGTGCCGTACCGCCGCAGCCGCAGCCGGGTCCCGCCGTACAGCCGCCGGTCCCGGCGCCCGGTCAGCCCGCGCAGCCGGGTCACCCCGCGCAGCCCGCGCAGGCGCTCCCCGGCGCCGTGCCCCAAGGACCGAGCCCCGCACCGGGCGCACTCCCCGGAGCCGCCGGCCCCGGCACCCCCGTACCCCCGCAGGCCACCCCCGCGCAGCCCGCCACCGCGCAGGCCCCGGCAGCCTCCCAGCCGCCGGGCCCCTGGCCCACCGGCGGCGGCACCGCCACGCCCCCCGCGGCCACACCCACGCCCACCCCGCCCGGCACCCCGCTGCCCGCCGAGCGTCCCGCCACGCCGAGGGCCGCGCAGCCGTTGCCCGCCGAGGCCGCCGCGCCCGTCGACCCGAACTCGACGCAGGGCCGGGCGATCAGCGTCCGGACGCTGGGCCAGGGGGTGCCGTTTGCGCGCCAGGGCCAGGCCACCGGCGCCGTGCCCCCCGTACCCGCCGCCCCGCAGGCGGGGCTCCGGCCGCAGACGCAGACGCCTCCGCCGCACCACCCCGGCGGTGCGGGCCGCCGTCGCAAGCTCGGTACGCCGCCCGAGCCCGCCGCCGAGCGCCCGGAGACCGGCGGCCGCCCGCACCCGTCCACGGGTCCGGCACCGCAGGCCCGCCCGGCCGGGGCCACCGAGGGCGCCGGACGGTCGTACGCCATAGGAGCCCCGGATGTGAACGCCGACGAGGGCCCCGAGCCGCTCGACGGTCCCGGCGGCGCCGTCGAGGTCGCCGACCAGCCGCATCCGCGGCCGCTCGACGACGAACTGCCCCCCGAGCCGCTGGACAACCCGCGCCGGCTGCTCGTCTGGCCCGCGCCCGACGTCCTCACCCAGCAGGCGCTCAGCGACCGCGGCTACCGGCCCGTCATCGTCAACTCCCGTGAGGAGGTCGACGCGCAGATCGCCGCCTTCCCCGCGGCCCTCTTCGTCGACCCGCTCACCGGTCCGATCACACGGACGGCGCTACAGGCGCTGCGCCAGGCCGCCGTCGCCGCCGAGGTGCCGGTGATGGTGACGGCGGGGCTCGGACAGGCCTCGCGCGAGGCGGCGTACGGCGCTGATCCGGCCGTACTGCTGAAGGCGCTGGCGCCCCGGGACTCCGAGCAGCATCCGCCGCGCGTCCTGCTCGTCGAGGAGCACGCGGAGATCGCGCTCGCGCTGACGGCGACGCTGGAGCGGCGCGGGATGCAGGTCGCGCGGGCCGCCTCCGACGCGGACGCCGTGGCGCTGGCGTCGCAGATGCGGCCGAACCTGGTGGTGATGGACCTGATGCAGGTGCACCGCCGCCAGGCCGGTGTCGTGGACTGGCTGCGCGCCAACAACCTGCTCAACCGCACGCCGCTGGTCATCTACACCGCCGCCGTCGACCAGGCCGAGCTGCCGCGGCTCGTCTCCGGGGAGACGGTGCTGTTCCTCGCGGAGCGGTCGACCAGCCCGGAGGTGCAGGACCGGATCGTGGACCTGCTGGCGCGGATCGGGACCAACTGAGACGGGCGTCGGGCTCCTCGCAGACACCGAGGGCGTTGTTTCACGTGAAACAACGCCCTCGCGCGCACGATCCCCGGCCGGTCCTCAGAGCCGCTGGACGTCCAGCTTCCCCTCCGCGTACTGCCTGCGCAGCACCTTCTTGTCGAACTTGCCGACGCTGGTCTTCGGGACCGACTCGATGATCGTCCAGCGCTCCGGGAGCTGCCACTTGGCGATCTTCCCCTCCTCCGCGAGGAAGGAGCGCAAGGAGGCGAAGTCGGCGGTGGCGCCCTCCTTGAGGACGACCGTGGCGAGCGGGCGCTCGCCCCACTTGTCGTCCGGGACGGCGACCACGGCGGCCTCGGCGACGTCCGGGTGGGACATCAGCGCGTTCTCCAGGTCGACGGAGGAGATCCACTCGCCGCCGGACTTGATGACGTCCTTGGCCCGGTCGGTGAGGGTGAGGAAGCCGTCGGGGCTGATGGTGCCGACATCGCCGGTCTTGAGCCAGCCGTCCTCGCTGAACTTGTCGGCGGGGCGCAGCGGCTCGGCGCCCGGGCCGTTGTAGTACGCGCCCGCGATCCAGGTGCCGCGCACCTCCAGCTCGCCCGCGGACTCGCCGTCCCAGGGCAGCCGCTCGCCGCCGGGACCGGTCAGCCGGGCCTCGACGCCGGTGGGGAAACGGCCCTGGGTGAGGCGGTAGCCGAACTCCTCGTCGGTGCCGACGGCGTGGGCCGGCGGCCGGGCGACCGTGCCCAGCGGGGAGGTCTCGGTCATGCCCCAGGCGTGGCAGACCCGCATGCCGAGCGCGTCGAACGCCTCCATGAGCGAGGGCGGACAGGCGGAGCCGCCGATGGTCACCTGGTGGAGCGAGGAGACGTCCCGGGGGCGTGCGGTCAGCTCGGCGAGCAGGCCCTGCCAGATGGTGGGGACGGCGGCCGCGTGCGTGGGCCGCTCGCGCTCGATCATCTCGGCGAGGGGCGCGGGCTGGAGGAAGCGGTCCGGCATCAGCATGCTGACGCCGGTCATGAAGGTGGCGTGCGGCAGCCCCCAGGCGTTCACATGGAACTGGGGGACGACGACGAGGGAGGTGTCCTGGTCGGTGAGGCCCATCGACTCCGTCATGTTCACCTGCATGGAGTGCAGATAGACCGAGCGGTGGGAGTAGACGACGCCCTTGGGGTCGCCGGTGGTACCGGAGGTGTAGCACATGGCGGCCGCCCGGCGTTCGTCCAGCTCGGGCCAGTCGTACGTGGCCGGCTTCCCGGCGATCAGCTCCTCGTACTCGTGCACGCGGGGCCGTACGCCGTCCAGGGGCGTCCGGTCGCCGGGGCCGGTGACGACGATGTGCTCGACGGTCGGGAGGTGCGGGAGGAGCGGGGCGAGCAGCGGGAGCAGGGAGCCGTTGGCGATGACGACGCGGTCGGCGGCGTGGTTGACGATCCAGGCGAGCTGCTCGGCGGGCAGCCGCAGGTTGAGCGTGTGCAGCACCGCGCCCATGGAGGGGATGGCGAAGTAGGCCTCGACGTGCTCGGCGTTGTTCCAGGCGAGGGTCGCCACGCGGTCGTCGTCGCGGACGCCGAGGTCCTCGCGGAGTGCGTGCGCGAGCTGGGCGGAGCGGGTGCCGATCTCGGCGAAGGAACGGCGGTGCGGTTCGTCCTCGCCCGTCCAGGTGATCACCTGGGAGCTGCCGTGGATGGTCGACCCGTGGGTCAGGATCCTCGAGATCAGCAGCGGTACGTCCTGCATCGTGCTCAGCACGGCGTCCTCCCGGGGCGGCGACGTTGCCTACGCGGATGACCGCGCGGTGCCGCGCGGCGGTAGGGGTTGGGCTGATTCTGCTCACATACCACGCGGTATGTCACTAGCAGCAGGAATGATCGATCAGCCGCGCCGGGGGTCCGGGGAGGGCGGATGAGGAGGTGACGGGGGCCCGGCCCGTTCTGTGCGACGGGAGCCGGTGCGGTACGGCGGTAGTCAGGTCCGTACGGCGGGAGCCGGTTCCGTACGGCGGAAGCCAGGACCGTGCGACGAGAGGGGCCCGTACGGCGGAAGGCAGGACCGTACGGCGGAAGCCGGTTCGGTACGGCGGAAGCCAGGTCCGCACGGCGGGAACCAGGTCCGTACGACGGAAGCCGGTGCGGTACGGCGGTAGTCAGGCCCGCACGGCCGGACCAGGTTCCGTGGCCGGGTGCGAGGGCGTTCCGACGGCGGCCGTCAGCGGACCGGGGCCAGCTCCGGGTCCTCGCGGAGCTTGCCGAGCGCGCGCGACACCGCCGACTTCACCGTGCCGATGGAGACGCCGAGCACCTCCGCCGTCTGGGCCTCGCTCAGATCCTCGTAGTACCTGAGGACCACCATCGCCCGCTGCCGCGCCGGCAGCTTCAGGATCGCCCGCCACATCGCGTCGTGCAGCGCCTGCTGCTCGGCCGGGTCCGTGGCCGGCGGGGTCTGCGGCTCGGGCAGTTCCTCGCAGGTGAACTCGTCGACCTTGCGCTTGCGCCACTGGGAGGTACGGGTGTTGACCAGCGCCCGGCGGACGTACCCGTCCAGCGCGCGGTGGTCCTCGATGCGCTCCCAGGCGACGTACGTCTTGGTCAGCGCCGTCTGCAACAGGTCCTCCGCGTCGCTCGGGTTCGCGGTCAGCGACCGGGCGGTGCGCAGCAGCAGCGGCTGTCGGGCCGCCACGTACGCCGAGAACGACGGGTACGACGGTTGCGGCAGGGTCTGCCGGGCCGGCGTCGCGGCGGTCGAAGCGCTGGTGCAGACGGGTGTGGTCATGGCTCAACGCTAGGAGCGGGGCCCACCCCGGCGGATCGGCCGCAGGTCCCGAAGCGGTGTCCCCCTCAGGTTGTAGGAGGGGGGAGGACCCCACCTCCTGTAGGTGGAGGAGGGGTACTGCGGTATCGGGGGTCGACCCTGAGAAACGACCCCTGGCCGGGGCGGGGGCCCTCGTTCCGCGTCGGTTCGGCGCCGGTCACCGGGGCGTCGGTTCCCCGTCAGCTGACGCGGGCCACCATGGCGTCGGTTCCCCCCCCGTCAGCCGACGCGGGCCACCGGGGCGTCGATCAGGTCACGGTCGATGAGCAGGGTGCGGCCGCCGTGCCGCTCCCGTACGTTGCCCGCGTACTGGTGGATCCGCCGCCCGCGCCACGCGCTCCGGCGCAGCGTCGGTTCCCCGTACAGCCGGGGCGTGCCGCGCCAGCGGGCGAACCACATCACGGCGGGCAGGTCGCTCACCCCGGCCCGGCGGGCGCTCTCGAAGTGCCGTACGCCCGTGTCGGCGCTGCTGTAGAAGCCCGGCAGGTAACCGCTGCGGCCCACTTCCCGGTCCCAGGCGCGGACGAAGGAGAGCACGCGCCGGGCGCAGGACGTCCTGCGGTGGTCGTACGACTCCATGTCCAGATAGAGCGCGCTGCCGGGGAGCAGTCCGAGGGCGTGCGCCCGGCGCGCGGCGTCGCGGCCCTCGCGCGTGCCCTGCCGCTTCGGGTGCCGTCCGATCGCCACGTGCCGTTTGACGCCGCTGGTCGCGCAGGGCGCCTGCGAGCCGGCGTACACCGGCAGCAGGCGCCAGCCCATGCGGTCCACCGTGCGCACCCAGCCGGGGGTGAGCCGGGGCTGGGCGCAGGCGCGGCCCCGGCCGCCGAAGTAGATGCCGAGGGCGCGGTAGCGGGAGGTGCGCCAGCGCTTCAGGGTGCCGGTGGAGGGGGCGCGGCAGGTGTCCATGCCCCAGCCCCGGAAGGGGACGACGCCGGAGGATGGGGGCTCCGGCGGAACGGCGGGCCGGCGGACCACCGAGCGCGCCACGGTGCCCGTCTCCGCTTCCGCGCCCGCCCCCGGCACCCCGGCCCCGCACACCAGTGCCCATACGACGCAGATCCCGACGAACCCGGTCCACCCCCTGTGCCAACGCCTGCGAGACTTCGCCGGAACACGAACCCGTTCCCGGCCCCGACCCTGACCCCGGCCACCACACCCATGTGCACGCATGGCCCGAGTGAACGTTTCCGCCCGGCTCCCGGCGGCCCGCCACACCCGGCGTTCAGCCGTCCGCCGTCACAATCGGCCCCGATGTGGGGACCCGCCCGCGTGCCGACGTGAGGGGAGAGGGGAGAGGGGAGAGGGGACAGCGGACGGGGCAGGGGCGAGGACGGGAAAACGCCTGCGCGGCGGCACCGGATGGCACCGCCGCGCAGACGTGTCACAACCCATGAAGCGCGTCCCACACGGACGTCCGGGGCCGGCCGGCGACCGTCGGCCCCGAACCGCTCACCACAGACGGGTGAAGTGGACGGCCACGTTCTCGTTGCCCTGGTTGATGGTGGTGAACGCGGAGCCGTTCACCTGGGCGGTGTTGCTCTGGTTGCTGGCGCCGGAGCCGAGCGCCTGCTGCTGCGTGGTCGCCGAGTTGCCGTCGTTGTCGAGGCCGGTCCCGCTGCCGCTGACGGTCGCCACGGCCGCGTTCGATCCGTCGTCCGCGGCGGCGCCATTGTCCGCGGTGGCGACGCCCGTGAAGAGGGCGGCGGCCAGCGGCAGGGCCGCGACGGCGGCGAGGACGCGGGCGGTACGGATGCTTGCCATGTTCTTCCTCCAGAAGCGGGAGTACGCACCGGCGCGGGGCCGGACGCACATGAAGTACGGCTTGTTTCCGGGCAGTTGGCCGACCGCCTCGGAGCTCTGCACGACGTCGCGCCTCCAAGCTGCCCGACCGGACCCCGCCGAACCACCCCGGACGGCGCGATTCCCCCTGAAGCGTGAGGACAAGTCGATAAACCCCTTTCGGGACTTCCGCCGTACGACAAACGCCGGACGGAAGGGGACGGCGCGGCCCCCGCCACCAAGCCCCCCAAGGGCCGAAAGGTTCCGCCACACGGCCTCACAACGGCCCCCGCACACGACCGGGCATCCCCCGAACGGCCGCACACGAGCCGCGCGTCACCCGGAAATCCCCTTCCCCTTCTCGAACGCATGTACGAAAATCAATCCATGGCCACCATCGACCGGCAGGCCACCACCATGGCCCTGGCCCACGCACTGTCCGCCGCCGAGCGCGGCCTGGCGGTGATCCCGCTGTCGCGCACGAAGCTGCCGGCGCTGCGCTCCCCGCACCGCGACCCCACTGCTCCCGCTGCCCCCACGGCTCCCACCGGCCCGCCCTGCCACGGCGAGTGCGGCCGCTTCGGCCACGGGGTCTACGACGCCTCGACCGACCCGCGGCGCATCCGGGCGCTGTTCGCCGCCGCCCCCTGGGCCACCGGCTACGGCATCGCCTGCGGACTGCCCCCGCACCATCTGATCGGCGTCGACCTGGACACCAAGTCCGGCACCGACTCCTCCACCGCGCTGCGCGAACTGGCGCTGCGTCATCTGTTCACGATCCCGCCGACGGTGGTGGTCGTCACCCCGAGCGGGGGCCGCCACCTGTGGCTGACCGGACCGCCGGACGTGGTGGTCCCCAACTCCGCGAGCCGGCTGGCCCCCGGTATCGACATCCGGGGCGCCGGCGGCTACCTCGTCGGCCCCGGCTCCCGCACCGACCACGGCGTCTACGAGACGGCACCGGGCGCGGCCCACCTGCCGCCCGCGCCCTGCCCGGCCCCGCTGCTGCGCCTGCTGCTGCCACCTCCGCGCCCCGACCGGGCGGCCCACTCCGGCTCCGGCTCCGGCGTCTGGCCGGACGACGCCCAGGCCCGCGCCCACCAGGGCGACGGCCTCATCCAGTTCGTCCTGGCCGCCCACACCGGCCAGCGCAACACCCGCCTGTTCTGGGCCGCCTGCCGCGCCTACGAGAACGGCCTGGGCCCCACCCTGACCCGCGCCCTCGTCGACGCCGCCGTCCACACCGGCCTCCCCCTCGCCGAGGCCCGCTCCACCGTCGCCTCGGCAGCCCGCATGACCCCACGCCGGCCGGCCTGACGCCCCCGGCCACCACACGGCCGACCGGGCCCGGCCCACAGCAGCCCACGCGAAGGGCCCCCGACCGGAACACCGGTTCGGGGGCCCTTCTCACTGCTCAGCGCGCGGAGGCGGTGGGATTTGAACCCACGGTCGTGTTGCCACGACGACGGTTTTCAAGACCGTTCCCTTCGGCCGCTCGGGCACGCCTCCTCCGCGTTGTCGCGGGGGCGACAGCGCGGGTACAGGTTACCGGCCCGCCGCGGGGTGCGTGGGGGCGGTCAGCTGTCGCCGACGCGCTTGCCCAGGGTGAGTCCGACCGTGTGGGTCTTGCCGTCGCGCTTGTAGGTCACGTCGACCTTGTCGCCGGGACGGTGGGTCCAGATCGCGCCGATCAGGGTCGGGCCGCTGTCGATCACCGTGTCGTCGAGCTTGGTGATGACGTCGCCGGACTTGAGGCCGGCCTTGTCCGCGGGGCCGCCCGCCGTGACCGCGTCCGAGCCGTTGGCGCCCTGGTCCGTGATCTTCGCGCCGCCCGAGCCGTCCTCCAGGGAGACCGACGCGCCGATCACCGGGTACACCGGCTTGCCGGTCTTGATCAGCTGCTGGGCGACGTACTTCGCCTGGTTGATCGGGATGGCGAAGCCCAGGCCGATCGAGCCCGACTGGCCCGAGCCGCCGCCCAGGCCGCCGCTGCTCGACGACTGGATCGCGGAGTTGATGCCGATGACCGAGCCCTGCGCGTCCAGCAGCGGGCCACCGGAGTTGCCCGGATTGATCGAGGCGTCCGTCTGGAGCGCGCTCATGTACGAGGTGCTGCTGCCCGACTGGCCGTCGCTCGAGGCCACCGGGCGGTTCTTGGCGCTGATGATGCCCGTCGTCACCGTGTTCGACAGGCCGAAGGGCGCGCCGATCGCGATCGTCGAGTCGCCGACGGCCACCTTGTCGGAGTCGCCGAGCGGGAGCGGCTTGAGGTCCGACGGGGCGTTCTTGAGCTTGATGACGGCGACGTCGTAGCCCTGCGCGTGGCCGACGACCTCGGCCTCGTACTTCTTGCCGTCGGGGAACGTGGCCGAGAGCTTGCCGCCGTCGACCGCGTCGGCCACCACATGGTTGTTGGTGACGATGTGGCCTTCCTTGTCGAAGACGAAGCCCGTGCCCGTGCCGCCCTCGCCGTTGCTGCCCTCCGCCTCGATGGTCACCGTGCTGGGCAGCGCGCGGGACGCCACCCCGGCCACCGAGCCGGCGGCGCGCTTGACGTCGCCGCCGCTCTGGGAGGCGGAGACGGTGGTGGAGCCGGAGGAGTCGTTGTCCTTGGCGAGCGTGTAGCCGAGCCCGCCGCCGAGGCCGCCCGCGACCAGCGCGGCGACCAGGACCGCGGCGACCAGACCGCCGCGGCCGGACTTCGGCTTCGGGGCCGGCTGCTGCCCGGGGGCGCTCCAGCCGCCCGGGCCGTCACCGCCGCCGTAGCCCGGCGTGCCGGGGGGCGGGGGCGGCCAGCCGGCGTCCACGGGGGACGAGGTGGCGGTCTGCGCGGAGACGGTGGGGTCGGCGGGGCCGACGGGGGAGTGGCCGCCGTAGGCCGGTCCGGCGTGGGCCGGCTGTCCGGGGGCCTGCGGCGGCTCCCCGTAGCCGTGGCCGGAAGGTGCCCCGCCGGGCTGCGTGCCCGATGCGGAGGCAGCGGGAGCGTCCACCGGCACGGGAGGTGCGGACGGGGCCGGGGGTACCGACGTGCCCTCGTTCTCGGTGCTCACAGCTTCTCTCCTCGATCCACGGCTGTTGTTCTCGTTCGCACGCGGCCACGTCCGTCCCACGCTCACCGAACGGTCCGGCGCGATGCAGCTGTGCATGTGCTTTTGTATGCCGTCAGCTTTTCCCATGGACCGTCAGGGCACCATAAGCGGTCCCTGTGGGTCCTGCCCACGACCAAACCTTATATATACATATAGGACCTGTAGGACTTACCTATTGGTCTTACGCAGGTCTACGAGGCCGAACGGACGCCCGGCCCGCGCCGTCCGTATACGGTGCGCGGTCCGACACGTACCCCGTCCCGGTGGCACCATGACGCGGTGACCCACGCACGACAGCATCCGCCCCGGCCGATCCAGGTCGTCGCCCACCGCGGAGCCTCCGAGGAGGCACCCGAACATACGCTCGCGGCCTACCGCAAGGCGATCGAGGACGGCGCCGACGCCCTCGAGTGCGATGTGCGGCTGACCGCCGACGGTCACCTCGTCTGCGTCCACGACCGCCGCGTCAACCGTACGTCCAACGGGCGCGGTGCCGTCTCCGCGCTGGAGCTCGCCGAACTCACCGCCCTGGACTTCGGCTCCTGGCACCACCAGGACGAGCCCCCCGACGAGGCGCCCGACTGGGAGCACCGGCCCGAGGACCGGGGTGACACCTCCGTCCTCACCCTGGAGCGGCTGCTCGAGCTGGTCGCGGACGCCGGGCGCCGGGTGGAGCTCGCCGTCGAGACCAAGCACCCGACCCGCTGGGCCGGCCAGGTCGAGGAGCGGCTGCTGCTCCTGCTGAAGCGGTTCGGGCTGGACGCGCCGGCCTCGCCCGAGGAGTCCACGGTGCGGGTGATGAGCTTCTCGGCCCGGTCCCTGCACCGGGTACGGGCCGCCTCGCCGACGCTGCCGACGGTGTACCTCACGCAGTTCGTGACGCCCCGGATGCGCGACGGCCGGCTGCCCGAGGGGGTCCACATCGCGGGGCCCTCGATCCGGATCGTGCGCAATCAGCCCGCGTACGTCCAGCGCCTGAAGGCGGCCGGGCACCGGGTGCACGTGTGGACGGTGAACACGCCGGAGGACGTCGGCCGCTGCGTCGATCTGGGCGTCGACGCGATCATCACCAACCGGCCACGGGCCGTACGGGAGCTGCTGGGCCGTTGAGGGCGTGATCGCCGAGCGGGCCCGCTCGGCGATCACGCCCCTCCGGCCGCGTCCTGTCGTTTTTGGTGGCGAGCGCCCCGGTTTCTCACGGGGTGTGCACCGGCGCGTTCGGTCCGTGTGCGGCCACGAAGAGTGACCCGTCGCACGTGGGCCGGTCGGTTTCCGGCCGGTTGCGGTGGGGCATCCACTCCGTGGCGTGGGGCGAAGGAGGTCTCGGGGGTGGCGTTGGTGGTGGCACAGGAGGTGCCCGCGTCGTCGAGCATGGCCGTACCCCATGGCCCTGCGGGCGTGGGGCAGGCAAGGCACCGGATGCGGACGCAGTTGCGCGGCGGCGGTGTGCCGGAAGCGGTCATCGACGACGCCGTACTGATCCTTTCCGAACTTCTCAGCAACGCCTGCCGGCACGGCAGGCCCCTCGGCGACGCCCTCGCCGGGGACGGTGACGTGCGGGCCGCGTGGCGCGTCGACCCCTCGGGGCGGCTCACGGTCGAGGTGACGGACGGCGGCGGTCCGACCCGTCCGGTTCCCGCCACACCGTCGGTCACCGCGCGTGGCGGCCGCGGTCTGAACATCATCACGGCGCTGGCGGAGGACTGGGGCGTACGGGACGGGGTGCACGGCGAGGTCACCGTCTGGGTCGTCGTGCATGACGACGCCGAGGCCGCGCGCCGGCGGGAGGACTTCGCCGCACGGGTCACGGCACCGCCGGTCTCACGGGCGTCGTAGCCCACGGCTTCCCCCGTTGTCCACAGGTTCCCGTCGCCGTCCGTACGAGCGGATAGGCTCGCGCCCGTACGAGACGAGCCGTGACCGGGAGACACCGACGATGGCCAAGAAGCGACCCCAGACCAAGGCCAACAGGCCCCGGACCGGTGGCGGGGTGAACGCCGGGGCGGACATTCCGGTCGTCGGCGCCCGGGAGCCCTGCCCCTGCGGCAGCGGCCGCCGCTACAAGGCCTGCCACGGCCGGGCCGCGTCGCACGCGGCGACGGAGCTGGTGCAACGCCCGTTCGAAGGACTGGCCGGCGAGGGCGACTGGGTCGCGCTGCGCGAGCTGGTCCCCGCGGCCACGGCCGAGCTGACGCTGAAGGAGGGCCTGCCCGAGGGCGTCCCCTCGGTCACCCTCGCCACCGTGCTGCCGATGGCCTGGCCCGCGCTGCGCCGGGACGACGGTTCGGTCCTGCTCGGCCTCCAGAACGACACGGCGTCCGGCGACATCAGCCGCGACCTCGCCGACACGCTGAGCCGCGCGCTGACGGCGGAGCCCGGCACCTCGGTGCAGAGCCGGCGCGCCCCGGCCGACGGCCCCCGGCTACAGGACCTGCTGGACGCGGACGCCGCGTTCGCGCCGGTGGTGCACACCGGCTTCGAGTTCTGGGTCCCGGACGCGGAGAACGCCTCCCCCGAGGTGACCGCGTCCCTGGAGCGGGCCAACGCCGCGGCCATCCCCACCGTACGGCTGGAGGGCGTGGACGCCGCCTACTGGTGCCGTACGCCGGAGAAGAACCATCTGCGGTGGGTCATGCCGCACCCGGAGGAGCGGCTCCTGGACGCGCTCGCGCGGCTGCACGCCGCCGGGCGGTCCGCGCTGGGCGAGGGCACCCGGTTGGTGGGCTCGTTCCGGGCGCACGGCCTGGTGGTCCCGGTGTGGGACCTGCCGAGCGAGATGACGGCACAGGACCTGGAGAAACCGGCCACGGAGTTCGCCGAGCACCTCGCGGAAGCGCTCGCGTCGACGGACCCGCTCACCCCCGAGGAGCGCCGGGCCCGCGGCGGCCTGACGAACCGCCAGGTCACCCTGAGCTGAACGGAACGGCGGCGGCACGGGGCGGGGGGACCTGGAGAGGGGGGACCGCGGGCACCGGGTTCCCCCTCCCCCTCCGCCCCACCAGGTGACTCGCGTCACAACTGCCGCTTCCGACAAGCACATCCGTGTCCGAATAGGCGAGATCGAATTTGCGAACGGGCGATCTCTTGTTACCGTTCCAATAGCCCGGTTGCTGGTGCATCCCCCGTCGCCAGCAACCGGGTCTTTCCATGCGTCCGGTGAACCGCCCCGGAACCGCCCCCTCCGCCAACTCCCGTAATCCGTCCCGCCGTTGCCCCGGCGGGCCGTACGGCATGGCACAGGCTTCAGGACCGTGGGGCCTCAGCACCGGGCAGGCCCTCAGGACCGTGCGGAGCCGCTCCCCGCGCGCAGCAGCAGCGCCGCGCCGTCGGCCGCCGCGTCCTCCGCCTCGCGGGCGAACTCCGCGACCGCCTCGTACCCGCCGGGCTCGCCGTCCGTGCGCTGCCGGGGGGTCTCGCAGGTGCCCGGCTCGTCCTCCGCGCCGATCGCGCAGTCGATGCGCACCGCGCCCCCGCCCGGCTTCAGCAGGCTCAGCGCGCTGGTCAGCGCGTGACCGGTCGTGTTGCGGTAGTAGGTGCGCGCCCAGGTCTCGGCGCCCTGTGTGAGCACGCAGGTCTGCGCCTCGACGCCGTCGGGCGAAGTGAGCGAGGGGCCGCAGCGGGTGGCGGTGGCGAGTCCGAGCCCCAGCAGATGCGGCGAGCGGGAGGTCGAGGGCGCCGGTTCCTTGGCGTCCCGGTGCGGGGCGGCGGCCCGGTCGGCCGTCTCCCGGGCGCCGTCGCCGACGGGCCCGGCCGCGGCCACGGCCAGCGGCAGCAGCACCGCCGCCACCATCGCCACCACCAGCGCGGCCAGCCGTACCCGCGGATCGAGCCCGGGGGCCCGCTCGGCACCGTGCCGGCCACGAAGGCCGCCGGCACGGCCGGCGAGGCCGTCGGCACGACCAGAGAGACCGTCGGCACCGCCGGCGAGACCGTCGGCACGACCAGAGAGACCGTCGGCACCGCCGGCGAGACCGTCGGCACCACTGCGGAGGCCGCCGACATCGTCACGGACGCCGTCGGCACCACTGAGACCTCCGGCATCGTCACGGACGCCGTCGGCACCGCGCGGCTCCACCGCCGCCCGTTCCCGTTCCCGCTGCCGTTCCCGTCCCCCGGACCGACGCGTTCCGTGTCCCCCGGAAGTGCGCTTCATGGGGGCGAACATAACGAGCGCGCGGGGCCCTCCGGCCCGCCGCGCGCCCGACACCCCTAGAACTCGGGCGCGCTCACACCCGTACGAGTGAGGGCCTCGACCGTGGCGTCCACCACGGCCTCCACGTCCGGCACCCAGGGCGCGGCCGAACCGGGCAGCGGCGCGCGCTCCCAGCGGACCTGCCCGTGCCCGGTCGCGGAGGGCGGCAGCGCGAGGTAGCCGCCCTCGCCGTGGAAGCGGAGCGAGCCGGGGACGAAGTCCTGGGCGTGGAGCAGCTCGCCGAGCTGCTCCAGGGAGTACGGGGCGACGAGGATCGCCCAGCGGTGCGGCGCGGCGACGACCGGGCCGACCCGGATGCCCTCGCGGTCCAGCACGGCCAGGGCACGGGCCGCCGCGGGGGCGGGCAGGCTCACCGCGCAGGGCGCGCGGCCCCCGGTGGCGAGCACGATCGGCGCCGTCGGCCGGTTGGTCCACCACCAGCGCACCATGCGCGGATCGGTGGTGGCCGCGAGCAGCCCCGGGTCGAACGGGTGCGCGCCCGGCACCGTGCACTCCGGGTCGGGGCACCCGCAGCGGGCGCGCCCCTGGGGGTCCGGTGCCACACCCGGGAGAACGGGCCACTGCCACTGCGTGGCGAAGGTCAGGGCCGCGCCGAACACCTCAGGCTCCCCGTCGTTCCGCCGGGACAGGAACCTGCGTAGCCTTCCGGGAATCCCGCGCATGAGCGCTCGTTCCTTTCCGTTGCACGCCGGCAACACCGAGGGCTGCATTCACCACATGCGGAGAGCACCGCATGTGTCGATCACTGCGCTGTGCGTACCTGCTGGTGCCTCACGCCCCTGTCAGGAACAGGAAGCCCCTGTCACGAACAGGAAGAACCCGCTGGGGGCCGAGCTCGGGCCGGTCCGCGGATCATGTGCACGCATCCGCGAGGGCCGCAGTGTCCATACTGCGTCTGTCAAAAGCACGGGCATGACGTGGGGGTGGCGACGCCTGGCGAATTGCCGTCGCGCTGTTGCTCGCCGCCTCCGCCACGGGAGGATGGGGCTCGGTCGTCGGTGGATAGGACGCCCGGTTCGGCCGCCAGGTTCCGGGCGGCTCTTCGCCGCTCCCTGGGCCTCACCGAGTACGTACCCACCCCGACCGCTGTGACGCTCCGTCGAACGAGGCCAGTCGACCGCAATACGCCGTTACCCGAGTCAGTTTCAAGCCAACTTCGTCTTCCCGCAAGCGACTCCGCGGATCGCTTGGACAATGCCGAGGCCAGTCGCCACGCCAGCCCCACGGACACCAGGAATCCCAGCAGGACAATGCTGGACATCCCCTTACGAGTGCGTGTACATGTGGAGACACTGCCGGCGACGCAGAATGACATGGGGGTTTGCGATGCTTTCGTGCAGTACGCACCGGTCGGAAAGCCGGACACCATGACCGCCCCTCACCTCCCGAAAGTGGCCGGAATCGACTCCACGGTTCCCGCTCCCGCTCACACTGTCGCGCCGGCCGCCCCGCCCACGGGCCCCACGCCGAACACCACGGGTACCTCTTCGGCCACCTCCCACACCACCGGTCCGGGCATCCTCCTCCAGGACCGGCTCGCCGGCTGGGTCTCCGACCTCACCACCCTGCACGAACTCACCGAACGCCTGGTCCGCACCGACTCGCTCGCCACCGCCCTGGAGGAGCTGCTGCGCGCCGGGTCCGCACTCGTCGGCGCCCGCCGCGGCCTGGTCGTCCTGGAGCCGCGCGACGGCCTGGGCCCGGACACCACCCTCGGCCTCGGTCTCGGCCGCGGGGACCTCGGCCACATCGAGACCGTGCCGCGCAGCGCCATGGCGTACGGGAAGATCCTGGACGAGCTGCCGGGCGGCGAGGGCGAGATCGCCCAGCCCGACCTGTTCGCCGAGGACGGGCTCGACCCCCGCCACCGCGAGGTGGCCGCCCGCCTCGGCTACGCCGCCAGCTACGCCCTGCCGCTGGCCGGCGAGGCCGCGGGCCGCCTCGGCGCCGCCGTCTGGCTCTACGACGAGCCCGCCGAGCCGACCGCCCGCATGCGCCACCTCGCCGGGCTGTACGTCCGCTGCGCCGCCGAGCACCTCGCGCGGCTCGTCGAGACCGAACGCACGCGTACGTGCATGGCGACGCTCGCCGAGGAGCTGCTGCCCTCCCGGCTCCCCCGCATCCCGGGCGTCCAGCTCGCCGTCCGCCGCCGCACCGGGCCGCGCGGCGGCGGCGACTGGTTCGACGCGCTGCCGCTGCCGGACGCGGCGCTCGGCCTCGCGGTCGGCTCCGTCACCGGCTCGGGGCCGAGCGCGGTCGCGGCCATGGGCCGGCTGCGGGCCGGCATGCGGGCGTACGCCGTGATGGAGGGCGAGGACCCGGTCGCCGTCCTGTCCGATCTGGAGCTGCTGCTGCGGCTGACCGAGCCGGCCCGCTCGGCCACCGCGCTGTTCGCCTACTGCGAGCCCGCGCTGCGCCGGGTCACCCTGGCGGGGGCCGGGCACAGCCCCCCGCTGCTCGTCGGCGAGCGGCGCACGGAGTACGTCGAGACCTCCCTGTCGGCGCCGCTGAACATGCTGGCGTGCTGGGAGGCGCCGAGCGTCGAACTGACGGCCGAGCCCGGAGAGACGGTTCTGCTGTACACCGACGGGCTGCTTCAGCGCACCGGCGACCCCATGGACCGCGCCTTCGCCCGGCTGCACGCGGCGGCCGCGAGTGTGCCGCGCGGGATGCGCGCCGACGCGGGGGCCGTCGCGGACCACGTGCTGCGCACGGTGCTGCCGGACGGTCTGGACGCGGCGGGCGGCGCGGAGGACGTGGTGCTGCTGGCGGCGCGCTTCGACTAGCGGGGCGACGCTGCCGTCGAGGCGGTACCGCCGGCGGCGCGCTTCGGGCAACGGGGCGGCGCTGCCCTCGGAGCCGTACGGCCGGCGGCGCGCTTCGGACGGCGGGGCGGCCGCGGACGAGGTGCCCCGTGCCCGGCCGTGTCCGTGCGCGGCCGGGTACGCCCCCGCTCGTGCCGTCCGTACGCCCGCACGCCCCGGAGCGGTCGGACAATCCGACCGTACGATGGACGCGGCCCAGTGCCGTACCTAGGAGGAGTGACCGTGGCGGACGAGCTTCCGGCGACCCCGGAGACCGTGGCGGACGAGGCTGAGGCAGCCGAGTCCGAGAAGCCCATCAAGCAGCGCAAGAACAGCCTGTACCCGGGCGTGTCCGACGAACTCGCCGAGAACATGAAGTCCGGCTGGGCCGACACCGAACTGCGCGACCTCGCGCCGATCCCGCAGGCCGCCGAGACCGCCGCCCGCCGCGCCGCGCTCTCCGCGCGCTTCCCGGGCGAGCGCCTGGTGATCCCCGCCGGCAACCTGAGGACGCGGTCGAACGACACGGAGTACCCCTTCCGTGCCTCGGTCGAGTACGCGTACCTCACCGGCAACCAGACCGAGGACGGCGTCCTGGTCCTGGAGCCCACGGCCGACGGCCACAAGGGGACGCTCTATCTGCTGCCGCGCTCGGACCGCGAGAACGGCGAGTTCTGGCTCTCCGGCCAGGGCGAGCTGTGGGTCGGCCGCCGCCACTCCCTCACCGAGGCCGAACGGCTGTACGGCATCCCCGCCTCCGACGTCCGCGAACTGGCCGGGAAGCTCCGCGAGGCGCGCGGCCCGGTCCGCGTCGTGCGCGGCTACGACGCCGGCATCGAGGCCGCGCTCACCGACAAGGTCACCGCCGAGCGGGACGAGGAGCTGAAGGTCTTCCTCTCCGAGGCCCGGCTGGTCAAGGACGACTTCGAGATCGGCGAGCTCCAGAAGGCCGTCGACTCCACCGTGCGCGGCTTCGAGGACGTGGTGAAGGTCCTCGACAAGGCGCGGGCCACCAGCGAGCGCTACATCGAGGGAACCTTCTTCCTCCGCGCCCGCGTGGAGGGCAACGACGTCGGCTACGGCACCATCGCGGCCGCCGGACCGCACGCCTGCACCCTGCACTGGGTGCGCAACGACGGCCCGGTCAACGCGGGCGACCTGCTGCTGCTCGACGCGGGCGTCGAGACGCACACGTACTACACCGCCGACGTCACCCGCACCCTGCCGGTCGACGGCCGGTTCAGCGACATCCAGCGGAAGATCTACGACGCGGTGTACGACGCCCAGCAGGCCGGCATCGAGGCGGTCCGTCCGGGCGGCAAGCACCGCGACTTCCACGACGCCGCCCAGCGCGTGCTCACCGAGCGGCTGGTGGAGTGGGGCCTGGTCGAGGGGCCCGTCGAGCGCGTGCTCGAACTCGGGTTGCAGCGCCGCTGGACCCTGCACGGCACCGGGCACATGCTCGGCATGGACGTCCACGACTGCGCGTCGGCGCGGGTGGAGACGTACGTGGACGGCGTGCTGGAGCCCGGGATGGTCCTCACCGTCGAGCCGGGGCTGTACTTCCAGGCCGACGACCTGACCGTGCCGGAGGAGTACCGCGGCATCGGCGTGCGGATCGAGGACGACATCCTGGTGACCGCCGACGGCAACCGGAACCTGTCGGCGGGGCTGCCGCGCCGGTCCGACGAGGTCGAGGCGTGGATGGAGTCGCTCAAGAGCGCCTGACGCGGAATTCCGGACGCCCGCCGTGGGCGTTCCGGACGCCCGGTGCGCATGTCGGCGCGGGGGCGCGGCCCGGTGCGGTGGTCTCAGACCGCGGCCAGCGGCGCGTCCTCGCGCCACTTGAGGATCTTGTCGAAGCTCACCACGGCGCCGCTGTGCCCCGGCTTGTTGCCGATGTGGACGTGGTCGGCGAGCTGTTGGATGAGGCCGAGGCCCCGGCCGCTCTCCGCGTCCGGGTGGGCGACGCGCACCGGCGGGCGCGCCCGGCCCGCGGGGAACCCCGGGCCCGAGTCGGCCACCTCGATGCGGCACTTCTCGCCGTCCAGGTAGGCCGTCACTCGGTACTCGCCGGAGGTGCGGCCCCGTCCCAGGTCGCCGCCGTGTTCGACGGCGTTCGCACATGCCTCGCTCAGGGCCACGGAGAGGTCGTAGGAGACATCGGGGTCGACGCCCGCGGTCTCCATCGTGCCGATCAGCAGCCGCCGGGCCAGCGGCACGCTCGCGGCCTCGCGCCGCAGATGCAGTGACCACCAGATGCTCATGCTCCAGCCTCCCGGCCGCGGCTCGACATACCGTTACGTATTGCCACGACTACCCGGATGCAATCGCGGGATCACGCGTCGGTCGCCCACCCGGCGGATGCGCGCCCGGGTCCGCCGGTGTATGCCGGGCGGCACAAACCCGACCTTGTGGACCTGCCGCGTGGGGCCTGTGGGCGCAGTGCGATGATGAGGCCGCCATGACTGCCCCCTCTCGGCGCACGACGCGCTCCGGAGCGGACCTCCGGATCCTGCGGGCCGCGGTGTTCACCGCGGTCTGTGTCGTGCTGGCCGCCGCGGGGCACGGGCTCGCCTCCTCCGCCGCCGTTCCGTCGTGGACGCTGGGCGTCGGGTTCCTGGCCGTCTTCGCCGTCGCCCTGCCGCTGGCCGGGCGCGAGCGCTCGCTGCCCGGCATCGCCGCGGTCCTCGCGGTCGGCCAGACCGCGCTGCACACCCTGTTCGGGCTGGGCCAGCACGGCGCCGGCCCGGCCATGGCGCGCATGAGCGGCATGAGCGGGATGACCGGCATGGCGGGGCTGTGGGGCTCCGCGGACTCGGCCGGTACGGCGCACGGCGCGGTGTCCGGCAGCCTGGCGCACGGCACCTCCGCCGCCGACGCCGAACTGGTGGCGCGCGCCGCCCGGCTGCTGTGCGGCGGCAGCACGGCGTCGCTCAGCCCGGCGCGGGCCCACCGCATCCTCACCGAGGCGCGGATCGACACCGGGACGACGGCCCCGGCGCACCACGCGGCCGACGCGCTCCCCACCGGGACCGGGTGTTCCTCGGCCCTGTTCGGCATCCTGCCCTCGCTGCCCATGCTGCTCGGCCACGTCCTCGCGGCCGTCGTCGCCGGCTGGGTGCTGCGCCGGGGCGACCTCGCGCTGCTGCGGCTGATGCGGCTCTCGGCGTACGGATTCGCCGAGGGGACGCCGGGACGTGCGCTGCGCACCGCCCTGGCGTACGTGCGCGCGCTCCTCGTGGGGCTGCCCGGCGCGCCCGGGCGGGGGCCGGCCGTGCCGTGCGGCGATCTGACCGTCCCGGCGCCGCCGGGCACGGCGCTGCTCCAGCACTCGGTGATCCGGCGCGGTCCGCCGGCCGCTGACGTCGTCCTCGCCGCCTGACACGACGCGCGCCCACGCCTCCCGTTCCGAGCCTCCCACGCTACGAGACTCCCGCGTTCCGGGACTCCCGCGTTCCGAGCCTTCTCGGGGACGGACGAACGGGGAGGGGCCGGCCGCCGTCGTGCGGCCCGCGCGCGTGCCCGTCACCGGCGCACGCCCGCCCCCCCTCGTTTCCCGTTCCGGATTCCGCGTCGGTGGGATCCGTCCACAGTGGAGTGCTGCTGTCATGAAGCTCACCAAGGCCACCCCGGCCGCCACGACCACCCCGGCCGCCCGCACGTCGTCGAAGCTGCCCCGGGTCGCCGCCGCGGGTGCCGCCGCCGCGGTGGTCGTCCTCGCCGTGTCGACGCCCGCGTTCGCGCACGTCACCGTGCAGCCCGAGGGCGAGGCCGCCAAGGGCGGATACGCCGTCGTGGACTTCAAGGTCCCCAACGAGCGCGACAACGCCTCGACCACGAAGCTCGAGGTCAGCCTGGACACCGACCACCCGCTCGCCTCGGTCATGCCGCAGCCGGTCGACGGCTGGGACGTCAAGGTCACCACGTCCAAGCTCGACAAGCCGATCACCTCGCACGGCCAGAAGATCAGCGAGGCGGTCTCCAAGGTCACCTGGACCGCCACCGGCAAGGGCATCCGGCCGGGCTACTTCCAGAAGTTCCCGCTCTCCGTCGGTGCCCTCCCGGACAACACCGACCAGCTCGTCTTCAAGGCGCTCCAGACGTACTCCGACAAGGAGGTCGTCCGCTGGATCGAGATCCCGCAGAAGGGGCAGGAGGAGCCCGAGAACCCGGCTCCGACGCTCACCCTGTCCGACGCCTCCGACGAGAGCGGCGGCTCGACCGCGAAGGGCGCCTCGGCCACCTCCGACGCCTCGGCCGCCAAGGACACGGCGGCACCGTCCGCCGACAGCAGTGACACCACCGCACGCGTGCTCGGGATCGTCGGCATCGTCGTCGGCGCCGCGGGCGTCGCGTACGGGGTGCTGGCCGACCGCCGCCGACGCGGCGCCGGGGCCTGACCCCCACGAGCACATCCACCATCGGTGCGGCGCCGGGGTCGTACGACCGTGCCACCCCGGCGCCGCGCCGGAGCCCTCACCCTGGGAACACCTGTCATGCGCACCAAGCACACCGTCACCGCGGCGGCCCTCCTCGCCGCCGCCACCCTCACCCTGACCGCCTGCGGCTCCGGTGACAGCGGGAGCGATCCCGTCGCCGTCGTCTCGCAGGACGCCTCCTCGCAGGGCGCCGTCACCGTCCTCGACCAGCCCTTCGAGAAGCCGGACCTCGTCCTCACCGACACCCACGGCAAGAAGTACGACCTGCGCGCCGAGACCAAGGACCGGCCGACGCTCGTCTACTTCGGCTACACGCACTGCCCGGACGTCTGCCCGCTGACGATGAACAACATCGCGGTGGCCAAGAAGCAGCTGCCCAAAGCGGAGCAGGACAAGCTCCGCGTCGTCTTCGTGACGACCGACCCGAAGCGGGACACCCCGGCCGAGCTGGGCAAGTGGCTCAAGGGCATCGACCCCGACATCGTGGGCCTGACCGGCGACTTCTCCACCATCCAGGCCGGCGCCCGCAGCCTCGGCATCAGCATCGAGCCGACGACGAAGGACAAGAACGGCAAGATCGTCTCCACGCACGGCACCCAGGTCATCGCCTTCTCCCCCAAGACCGACGGCGGCTACCTGCTCTACAGCCAGGACGCGACGGTCGACACCTACACGAAGGACCTTCCGAAGATCATCGACGGACAGAAGCCGTGACCGGCCGGTTCCGTCTCTCCAACGGCTCCCTCATGGCGGTGGCCGGCGCCGCCGCCGTGACGGCGCTGGTACTGACCTCCTGCGGCGGGTCCGACGACTCCGGCGGCTCGGCCTCCGGCAAGCCCGCGCTGAAGGTCAGCGGCGCCTACATGCCCGCGCCCACCACCGGCGACATGGCGGCGGGTTTCTTCACCGTCACCAACTCCGGGGGCGCCGACACGCTCACCTCCGTCTCCAGCGACGCGGCGGCGGACGTCACCATGCACGCCACCAAGGCCGGCGCCATGGTCGAGAAGGACTCCTTCCCGGTCCCCGCGGACGGCTCGCTCGCCTTCACCAGCGGCGGGAACCATCTCATGTTCGAAAAACTCGACCACAGGCCGAAGGAGGGCGAGAAGGTGGCGGTGGACCTCCACTTCGCCAGGTCCGGCACGGTCGAGGTGGAGATTCCGGTGAAGTCGGCGACGTACATCCCGAAGACCGGGCACTGAGGGGAGACCAGCACCGTGACACAGACCACCGCCTCCGGCGCGGGACAAGGGTCGGGGCCAGGGCCGCAGCCGAGGCGCCGGCTCCGGCTGCGACCGCGCTCCGGTCCGCGGCCGACGGCAGGGGCCGGCGCCCGGACGGGGACCCGGGCCGGGGTTCTCCGGGCGCTGCTGCCGCTGTTCGCGCTGCTGCTCGCCGCGGGCGGGCTGCTGCTCGGCGGCGCGGCCCCCGCGTCCGCGCACGCCGCGCTCACCGGCAGCGCCCCCGGTCAGGGGGCGGTGGTCGACAAGGCGCCCACCGAGGTCACGCTCACCTTCTCCGAGAAGGTCTCCCTGTCCTCCGGCGACCTGCGGGTGCTGAATCCGGCCGGCAAGCAGGTCGACACCGGCAAGCCGTCCAACCTCAGCGGCACCACGTACGGCGTCTCGCTGCGCAGCGGGCTGCCGGACGGCACGTACACCGTGACCTACCAGGTGATCTCGGCGGACAGTCATCCCGTCGCGGGCGGGTTCACCTTCTCCATCGGCGCCCCCTCCGCGACCAGCGTCTCCGTCTCGGACCAGACCGTGGGCGGCGGGGTCGTGGGCGCGCTCTACGGGTTCGCGCGGTACGTGTCGTACGCCGGGTACATCGTGCTGGTCGGCGGCGCCGTCTTCGTGCTCGCCTGCTGGCAGCGCGGGGCCGGCGAGCGGACGATGCAGCGGTTCGTGGTCTCGGGGTGGATCGCCCTGACCGCGGCGACGCTGGCGCTGCTGATGCTGCGCGGTTCCTACACCGGCACCGGGAAGATCGCCGACGTCTTCGACCTGTCCCTGGTCGGACAGGTGCTCCAGACCAAGACGGGCGCGGCCCTCGTCTCCCGGCTGCTGCTGCTCGCCGCCGCCGCGCTGTTCGTCGCGGTGCTCTTCGGGGCGTACGCGCGGCAGGACGCCGAGGCCGCCGCGGACACCGCGGATGCCGGGGACGGCCAGGGGACCCGGGGCGCCGAGGCCGCCGGGGATGCCGCCGACGCCGATCTCGCCGCCGAGCGGCGGGACCTCACCTTCGGGCTGGCCGTCGGCGGCGCCGTCATCGCGGCCGGGCTCGCGGCGACCTGGGCCATGGCCGAGCACGCCTCGACGGGCCTCCAGGCGGGCATCGCCATGCCTGTCGATGTGCTCCATCTGCTGGCCGTCGCGACCTGGCTCGGCGGGCTCGCGGCCCTGCTGACCGCGCTGTACCGGGCCCCGTCCATCGAGTCCACGGCCGTGCGGCGGTTCTCCCAGGTCGCGTTCGGCAGCGTGGCCGTCCTGGCCGCGACGGGGCTCTACCAGTCGTGGCGCCAGGTCGGCTCCTGGTCCGCGCTGACCGGCACCACGTACGGGCAGCTGCTCCTGGCGAAGGTCGCCCTGGTGGCCGTCCTCATCGGCATCGCCCGGGTCTCCCGTCGCTGGACGGCCCACCTGGCGGACGTACCGACGGCCACGGTGAAGAAGAAGACGGTGGCGGCGACGGCTTCGGCCTCTTCGGTCTCTTCGGCTTCTTCGGCCGAGGGCGCGTCGGACACCGAGGTGGCGGCCGAGGCGGGCGCCGGTGGGGCGAAGACGTCCAGGACGCCCAAGGCAGCCAAGGCGGCGAAGGCGGCCAAGGGTTCCGCCGGTTCCGGTGATCCCCGGCGTGCCGCCCAGCTGGCCCGGCAGCGTGCCGCGACGGTCGCGGCGCGGGCCAAGCGGGTCCGGGACGCCGACCCTTTCCGCTCCGGGCTGCGCCGCTCCGTCCTCGCCGAGGCGGGGGTCGCCGTGGTGCTCCTCGCCGTCACCACCGTACTGACCACGACCGAGCCGGGGCGCACGGAGGAGGAGGCCCAGGCGGCGAAGGCGGCTTCGTCGTCCTCGTCGTCCTCCTCGTCGTCCGACACCCAGACCTCCGAGTCGCTCTCGCTGGAGCTCCCCTTCGACACCGGCGGCGAGGACGGCAAGGGCACCGCCCGGGTGACCCTCGACCCCGCCCGCGTGGGCGGCAACGTCATGCACGTCTATGTCACCCGGCCCAACGGCAAGACGTTCGACGTCCCCGAGGTGAAGGTCTCCTTCACCCTGGCCGCGAAGGACATCGGTCCGCTGCCGGTGGCCCCGGACCGCGTCGCCACCGGGCACTGGTCGGCGAGCGGTGTACAGATCCCCATGGCGGGCGACTGGAAGATCTCCGTGACCGTGCGGACCTCCGACATCGACCAGGTGACCGTCGACAAGAACGCGAAGATCGGCTGAGCACCACCATGACCGACCAGCAGACCGGCCCCGACACGACCGCTGCCGCCTCCCCTGCCCCCGCCACGGATTCCCGTTCCGCCTCCGGCCCCGCCCTCTCCCGCCGTCGGCTGCTCGGCACCGCCGGGGCGACCGGACTGGTGCTCGGCGGGGCCGGGGCCGCCGCCGGATACGCCGCGGCCCCCGCCGCCGCCACGCCCCTGACCTCGCTCGGCGCCGACCGCGCGATGTTTCACGTGAAACACCAGTCGGGGATCACCACCCCGCTCCAGGCCCGCGGCCATCTCCTCGCCTTCGACCTCGCGGCGGGCGCCGGCCGCAAGGAGGCCGCCGCACTGCTGCGCCGCTGGTCGGACACGGCCCAACGGCTCATGGCGGGCGAGCCGGCCGCGCACGACGACACCGATGTGGCACGGGACGCCGGCCCTTCGTCCCTGACCGTCACCTTCGGCTTCGGCCACAGCTTCTTCGCCCGTACGGGGCTGGAGAAGCAGCGCCCGGTCGCCCTGGACCCGCTGCCCGACTTCTCCTCCGACCACCTCGACAAGAACCGCAGCAACGGCGACCTGTGGGTGCAGATCGGTGCCAATGACGCGCTCGTCGCCTTCCACGCCCTGCGGGCGCTTCAGAAGGAGGCCGGCTCCACCGCGCGCGTCCGCTGGCAGATGAACGGCTTCAACCGCACCCCCGGCGCCACCTCCCACCCCACGACGGCACGCAACCTCATGGGGCAGGTCGACGGCACACGCAATCCGAAGCCGTCCGACGACGACTTCGACAAGCGGATCTTCGTGCCCGCCTCCGGCGAGCCCGCCTGGATGGCGAACGGCTCGTATGCCGTCGTCCGCCGGATCCGGATGCTGCTCGACGACTGGGAGAAGCTCTCCACCCACGCCCAGGAGCACGTCATCGGCCGCCGCAAGGCCGACGGGGCGCCGCTGACCGGCGGCGGTGAGACCACCGCGATGGACCTGGAGAAGACGGACGCCGACGGCAACCTCGTCGTCCCCCTCAACGCGCACGCCCGGATCACGCGGCCCGACCAGAACGGGGGCGCGGCCATGCTGCGCCGCCCGTTCTCCTTCCACGACGGCTTCGACGCCGACGGCGTGCCCGACGCCGGGCTGCTGTTCATCGCCTGGCAGGCCGATCCGCTGCGCGGCTTCGTCCCCGTGCAGCGCAAGCTCGACCGGGGGGACGCGCTGTCGCAGTACATCCGCCACGAGGCCAGCGGCCTGTTCGCCGTGCCGGGCGGCGCGGCGAAGGGGGAGTACGTGGGGCAGCGGCTCCTGGAGGCGTAGGCCCGGCTTCCCCCCGGCCCCCGCGCCCTCCGTGGGCGGCACATGAGCCTTCGCGGGCGGACTAGGGTGAGCCCATGTCAGCCAGCTATGCCTATCTCGGTCCCGAGGGCACCTTCACCGAGGTCGCCCTGCGTACGCTGCCGGAGTCGGCGACCCGGGAACTCGTGCCCATGGTCTCGGTCCCGGCCGCGCTCGACGCCGTCCGCAGCGGCGAAACCGAGGCGGCCTTCGTCCCGATCGAGAACTCGGTGGAGGGCGGCATCACGACCACCCTCGACGAGCTGGTCGCGGGCGAGCCGCTGATGATCTACCGCGAGGTGCTGCTGTCGATCACCTTCGCCCTGCTGGTCCGGCCCGGTACCGCGCTGTCCGACATCAAGACGGTCACCGCGCACCCCGCCGCCCAGCCGCAGGTGCGCAACTGGATGAAGACCCACCTCCCGGAGGGTGTCGTCTGGGAGTCCTCGGCGTCGAACGCGGACGGGGCGCGCCTGGTCCAGGAGGGGCGGTACGACGCGGCCTTCGCGGGCGAGTTCGCGGCGGCGCGCTACGGCCTGGAGGCGCTGGAGACCGACATCCACGACGCGGAGAACGCGCAGACCCGGTTCGTGCTGGTGGGCCGCCCGGCCCGGCCGGCGGCGCCGACCGGCGCGGACAAGACGTCGGTGGTGGTCTGGCAGCGCGACGACCACCCCGGCACGCTGCGGGATCTGCTGGGGGAGTTCGCCGTCCGGGGCGTCAACCTGATGCTGCTGCAATCCCGGCCCACCGGCGAGGGCATCGGCAACTACTGCTTCGCGATCGACGCCGAGGGGCACATCTCCGACCGGCGGGTGGCCGAGACGCTGATGGGTCTGCGGCGGTCGTGTCTGAAGGTCCGCTATCTGGGGTCGTACCCGAAGGCGGAGGCGCGGACGCAGGACATCCGGCCGCTCCCGCCGGGGACGTCGGACGCGGAGTTCGTGGCGGCCGCGGACTGGGTGGCGCGCTGCCAGGACGGCCGGTTCTGACCGCACGGTCCGGTGCTACCTGCGGATTTTCACCATCCACAGAAGTTATCCACAGGCGGCCGCCGCAGCCTGGGGACAAGTCGACAGCGAACCGATTCCGAGTCGACAAATCACTGTAGTGATCTTCGATACGTCCATTCGGCCGCCACGTCCCGTTCGTCCACTCGTTTCTCACGATCAACACTTCGGAGCGACCCGGGACGACCGACCGTGACCCTTTTCCACTCGAAAGGGCGGCTCGGGCGAGTTTGGGAAGGGAATTCTTTCCTTCGGCCCGCTCTCGCGGAATGATCACGTTCTATATCCACAGATCTCCCGCACAGCCTGTGGATAACTCCGCCCGCCGTGTGGATGCCTGTGGACAACCGAAACCCAAATCCCCGTCCCCACAAGGGAGTCGGGTCAACGCCCCGCCCGCCGACTGCCCCTTTCCAGGGAATCGGAGTCGTGAGGCGCAACCCGGCACCGGTAGCCTTGCAGGGTGATTGACCTTCGCCAGCTCCGTGAGGACCCCGACCGTGTTCGCGCCTCCCAGCGCGCCCGTGGTGAGGACGTCGGCCTTGTCGACGCTCTTCTCTCCGCCGACGAACGGCGCAGGTCGTCGGGCGTCCGCTTCGACGAGCTCCGGTCCGAGCAGAAGTCGCTCGGCAAGCTGATCCCCAAGGCCTCCCCCGACGAGAAGGCCGAGCTGCTGAAGAAGGCCGAGCAGCTGAAGGCCGACGTCAGGGCGGCCGACGCCGAGCAGCACGAGGCCGACGAGGAGACCCGCCGCCTGCTGCTCCAGCTCGGCAACGTGGTCCACCCCGACGTGCCCGTGGGCGGCGAGGAGGACTTCGTCGTCCTGGAGACGCACGGCACGATCCGCGACTTCGGCGCGGAGGGCTTCGAGCCCAAGGACCACCTGGAACTCGGCCAGGCGCTCGGCGCGATCGACGTGGAGCGCGCCGCGAAGGTCTCCGGCTCGCGCTTCTACTACCTGACGGGCGTCGGCGCCCTGCTGGAGCTCGCCCTGGTCAACGCGGCGATCGCGCAGGCCACCGAGGCCGGCTTCACCCCGATGCTGACGCCCGCGCTGGTCCGCCCGCAGGCCATGGAGGGCACCGGCTTCCTCGGCCAGGCCGCCGAGAACGTGTACCACCTGGAGAAGGACGACTTCTACCTGGTCGGCACCTCCGAGGTACCCCTCGCGGCGTACCACATGGACGAGATCATCGACGCCGAGAAGCTGCCGCTGCGCTACGCCGGCTTCTCCCCCTGCTTCCGCCGTGAGGCCGGCACGTACGGCAAGGACACCCGGGGCATCTTCCGCGTCCACCAGTTCGACAAGGTCGAGATGTTCACCTTCGTCGACCCCGCCGAGGCCGAGAACGAGCACCGTCGGCTGCTGGACTGGGAGAAGCAGTGGCTGACCTCCCTGGAGCTGCCCTTCCAGGTGATCGACGTGGCCACCGGCGACCTGGGCTCCTCCGCCTCCCGCAAGTTCGACTGTGAGGCGTGGATCCCCACCCAGGGCAAGTACCGCGAGCTGACCTCCGCCTCCAACTGCGACGGCTTCCAGGCGCGCCGGCTCTCGGTGCGCATGCGGGACGGCAAGAAGGTGCAGCCGCTGGCGACGCTGAACGGCACGCTGTGCGCCGTGCCGCGCACCATCGTGGCCCTGCTGGAGAACCACCAGCTGGCCGACGGTTCGGTGCGCGTGCCCGAGGTGCTGCGGCCCTACCTGGGCGGACGCGAGGTCCTGGAGCCGGTGGCCAAGTGACGACGCCCGGCTCCGCTCCCGGGCAGACGTTCCCGTACCGGCTGATCGCGACCGACCTCGACGGCACGCTGCTGCGCTCCGACGACACCGTCTCCGAGCGCACCCGGGACGCGCTCGCCGCCGCGACGGCGGCGGGCGCGGCGCACCTCATCGTCACCGGCCGCGCGGTCCCGTGGACCCGGCACATACTCGACGAGCTCGGCTACGACGGCCTCGCCGTCTGCGGCCAGGGCGCCCAGGTGTACGACGCCGGGGCGCACCGGCTGCTCACCTCGGTGACCCTCGACCGCCAGCTGGCCGGGGTGGCGCTCGCCAAGATCGAGGCGGAGGTCGGCCCGCTGCACCTGGCGGCGAGCCGGGACGGCCTCGAGGGCGAGGTGCTGACCGGGCCGGGCTACGCGCTCCAGGGCCGGCTGCCCGCCGTGCCGTTCACGGACGCCGGCGATCTGTGGGCGGCTCCGCTGAACAAGATCTACATCCAGCACCCGACGCTGTCCGACGACGAGCTCGCCGAGGCCGCCACGCGTGCCGCCGGCGGGTTCGTCACCGTCACCATGGCGGGCGCGGGCATCGTCGAACTGCTCCCCCTCGGTCTGACCAAGGCCACGGGGCTCTCGCTGGCGGCCCGCCGGCTCGGGGTGAAGGCGGCGGAGACGATCGCCTTCGGCGACATGCCGAACGACCTCCCCATGTTCGCCTGGTCGGCCCGGGGCGTGGCCATGGCGGGCGCCCATGCCGAACTCAAGGCCGTCGCCGACGAGGTGACCGCGTCGAACGACGAGGACGGCATCGCACTCGTCGTGGAACGCCTGCTGGCGAACCCGTGACCGGGTCCGCCCGTCCGCATCGCCGAGGCGATGCGGACGGGCGGGATCAGTCCTCCGGGTGGGCGGCCCGCGCGGGAACGCCCGCGCGCTCGAAGCGGCCGCCCCGGGCGGTCCGGCGCGGGGACTCGACGGAGTAGTGGCTGCTCCGGAGCCTCCCGCGTGCCGCCCTCACGGAAGCGCGACGTCCCTGACAGGTCGTCGCCGCGCTCCGTTCCCGGACCGGGGCGCCGGTTTCACCGGCGTCGTACCTCACTGTGCCGGGCCCCGGTGGCGTACGCCACCGAATAAATCGACCCGAACCACCCCCGCCGACCGCCACTCTCCGGCGGAGGACAGTGGGTCGGGCCGAGGAACCTTCCTCGGCCGGGACCCCCGTCCGGTGCGGCTAGCGACGCGGCCACTTCCGGCGGCGCCGGCTGAAGAACCAGCCGGCCGGCGGCTCGTCCGAGCGCCAGGGCTGCGGGTCGGGCGCCTGGCCGCGCCACTTGGCGGCCAGCATCCGCGCCCGCGCGGACGGCTCCTTGGCGTCGGCCGACCGTACGAACTCCTCGTCGAGGACCAGTTTGTCCCAGGGGTCCCCGGGCTCCCCGGCCCCTCCGCCCCGCGGTGCGTGCGCTGTCATCGCCGTCCCTTCTCCCGCGTGCCCTCCCGCCGCCATGGTGCCCGCGGCGGGGTGAAGCCTCCGTCAAGAGGCGCGTCGGTCCCGGTGGCGGCCCTACTCCTCCCCGGCCAGCGTCAGGGTGCGCAGCTTCTGCCCCGCGTACCAAGTGGCCGCCACCGTCACCACGACCAGCAGCACCGTCGCCGTGGTGAGCCCCACCTCGGAGGTGACCAGATCGCTGTCGGTGACCTTCTGGGCGACGGCCAGCGCCCACTGCTGGACGCTCAGGGTGCGCGCGCCGGACACCAGGGAGCCGAACAGGGCCTCCCAGATCAGCGCGTAGACCAGTCCGAAGATCACCGCGTGCCGGCTGACCGTGCCCAGGAGCAGGAACATCGCGGCGTACGCGATGGAGGCGACGAGCGCGGCCACGGTGTAGGCGACGGCGACCTGCTGCCCGTTGCCGTTGAGGATGAGTCCCGCGATCAGCGTCGGCAGCGCGGAGAACGCCATCGTGACGGCGATCGCCACGAACAGCTTGGTGAGGATGATCGTCGGCCGCTTGACCGGCTTGGCGAGCAGGTACACCACCGAGCCGTCATCGATCTCGGGGCCGATCGCGCCGGTGCCCGCGATGACGCCGATGATCGGCACCATGGTGGCGAGCGCGAAGCCGCCGAGCAGGTCGGAGGCGGTCTGGTCGTCGGCGCCGGCCAGTGCGCGCACCAGGACCGAGATGACGATCAGGAGGGCGGGCAGGGCGCCCAGGATGAGGGCCCGGCGGCGGCCGAGCAGGGCCCGGTAGGTGAGCCGGGCGACTGTGGGGTCGTACATCTTCGGCCTCCTACGCCGCGACAAGATACGAGAAGACGGACTCGAGGGATTCGTCGGACGGCGAGACCGTGAGCAGCCGGATGCCGTGGTCCTTGGCGACCCGCGGCAGCAGGGTGGTGAAGCGCGTGAAGTCGACGGCCTGGATGCGCAGCGCGCCCTCGGCGTGGTCGACCTCGATGCCGGACGTCGACGGGTCGGCGATCAGCGCGGCGGCGAGCGCCCGGTCGTCGCTGGAGCGCACCAGGTAGCGGTGCGGCCGGTCGGTCATCAGCCGGCGGATCCTGCGGAAGTCGCCGCTGGCGGCGTGCCGTCCGGCGACGATGACCTCGATGTGCCAGGCGAGCTGCTCGACCTCCTCCAGGATGTGCGAGGAGAACAGCACCGTGCGGCCCTCGTCGCCCATGCGGCGCAGCAGTTCCATCAGCTGCATGCGCTGACGCGGGTCCATGCCGTTGAACGGCTCGTCGAGCAGCAGCAGGGACGGTTCGTGGACCAGCGCGGAGGCCATCTTCACGCGCTGGCGCATGCCCTTGGAGTACGTGGAGATCTTGCGGTCCTGGGCGTGCTCCATCTCGACGGTGGCCAGCGCCCGCTGGGCCTCCTTCGCGCCCAGTCCGTGCAGTTCGGCGTTGGCGACGACGAACTCCCGGCCGGTGAGGAAGTCGTACATCCCCTCCCGCTCGGGGACGATGCCGATGTGCCGGTAGATCCGCTCGTTGCGCCAGACCTGCTCGCCGTCGAGGGTGACCGAGCCGGTGGAGGGGGCGAGGAAGCCGCCCATCATGCCGATGAGGGTGGACTTCCCGGCGCCGTTGGGGCCGAGCAGTCCGGTGACGCCGGGGCCGATCGTCATGGTGACGTCGTTGACGGCCACCACGTTGCCGAACCAGCGCGAGACGTGGTCGATGTTCAGCGTGGTCACAGTGCGGCCTTTCGGTAACGGCGGATCAGCAGGCCGTAGCTGCCGGCGATGAGCCCCAGGGTGACGAGGAGGAAGGCGACTCCCTGCGCGGCCGAGGGCCCCTGGGCGCCGGGGAAGGAGCTGCTCGCCCCGAGGAAGGCGGTCTGCACCCCGTCGATCAGCGTGACGGGTGAGAACAGCCCGAACCAGAGGCCGACCGAGTCGCTGTCCTGCACCTCGGCGATGGCCTGCAATGTGGAGACGGCGCCGTAGCTGATGACGAGGACGGCGATGACGGCGGCGATGCCGAAGCCCCGGCGCGGGGTCACGGCGGCTATCACCAGGCCGATGCCGGCGAAGAGCAGGGAGAGCAGTGCCACGGAGACCAGCCCCTGGGCGAATCCCTTCGTCTGGTCGGTGAAGTCCAGCTTGGCCAGCAGCGCGCCCACGTAGAGGACGAGCAGGGGCACGGCGGTCAGTACGAACAGCGCCGAGGCCATCGCGGCGTACTTGGCGCGCACGTAGTCGGCGGTCTCCAGGGGCCGTGAGAAGTACAGCGGCACCGTCTTGAAGCGCAGGTCGCGGGAGACGGACTGGGGCGCCTGGGCGGCGACGAACAGGCTGATGACGGCCTGCATGATGATCGCGTAGCGCGTGTAGTCGACGGGCAGTTCCTTCATCTTGGTGGCGACCGCGACCGCCACCATGATCAGCGCGGGAACGCACATCACGATGAAGAGCAGCATCGGCAGCACCTTGGACTTCGCCGACCGGCCGAGGCCGTAGGCGCCGCGCAGGGACTGCGAGAACAGGGAGCGGCGGATGTAGGCGCGGCCCAGACGGGGCCCGTCGTAGCCGCGGTAGCCGATGTTGTGGATCCGGCTCTCTTCGCCGTGCGGGGCGAGGGGATGCTCAACCGCCATGGCCGACCGCCTCCTTCCACTGGTCGCCGGCCGGCCGGTCGGCGCCGGCCGCGTGTTCGTCGTCCTTGAAGACCTCCGCGATCTGGTGCCGCCGCTGTTCCATGCGGACCAGGCCGAGGCCGAGGTCGGCGACGACGTCACGCACCAGGTCGTAGGTCTCCTCGCCGGCCGCGGTCAGCAGCAGCACATGTCCGGCGCCGGGCAGCGCGCTGCCGTCGTGCACGCTCACGCCGCGCTCGTCCAGCGCCTCGCGCAGGGCGCGGGTGCCGTCCGGGTGGGTGTCGCTGTCGGTGACCTCGACGGCCAGGGTCGTGGTGGTGCGGGTGAAGTCGGTGGTGGAGCTGGAGCGCAGCAGCGTGCCGCCGTCGACGACGACCACGTGGTCGCAGGTGCGCTCGAGTTCGCCGAGCAGGTGCGAGGTGACCAGGACCGAGATGCCGAAGTCCGTGTAGACGCGGCGGATCAGGCCGAGCATCTCGTCCCGGCCGACCGGGTCGAGGCCGTTGGTCGGCTCGTCCAGGAAGACCAGCTTGGGGTCGTGGACGAGGGCCTGCGCGAGCTTCACCCGCTGCTTCATGCCGGTCGAGTAGCCGCCTATCGGGCGGTAGCGCTCCTCGTACAGGCCGACGTGGCGCAGGGTGTCCGCGGTGCGCTCCCTGGCGGCGGTCGGCGGCAGCCCCGACATGCGCGCCATGTGCACGACGAGCTCGGTGGCCGAGACGTCGGGCGGCAGGCAGTCGTGCTCGGGCATGTACCCGACCTGCTCACGGATGGCGGCGCCCCGGGTGGCGACATCGAGCCCCAGTACCTCGGCGCGGCCCTCCGTGGCGGGGGAGAGACCCAGCAGGATCTTGATCAGGGTGGACTTGCCGGCCCCGTTGGCGCCGACCAGTCCCGTCACACCGGGTCCGATGTCCACGGAGAGCCGGTCAAGCGCGGTCACCCGGGGGTACCGCTTGCTCAGGCTTTCGGTCGCGATCACAGTCACGTCTTCGACCCTAGTGACGCACGCCACGGCGGTCGTCACCCTCCAGAGCTGTCTGTGGGTCAGCCTTGAGTATTACGGGACCCTAGGGGGACGCTACTCGGGGGTAGGGACGCTCGGGGCCGAGGGGTCCAGGGCTCCGGTCGACGAGGAGGCACGCATGGCGGTGGCGGGTGCGCGGGAGCGCCGGGTGCGCAGCGGCGGGGTCGAGCTGTGCGTCGCCGAACTGGGGGACCCGGACCGGCCGACGGTGGTCCTGGTGCACGGCTACCCGGACAGCAAGGAGGTGTGGTCCAAGGTGGCCGCCCGCCTCGCCGGCCACCACCGCTTCCACGTCGTGCTGTACGACGTCCGCGGCCACGGCGGGTCCACCGCCCCGCGCCCGCTGCGCGGCGGCTTCACCCTGGAGAGGCTGACGGACGACTTCCTCGCGGTCGCGGACGCGGTCAGCCCCGGCCGGCCGGTCCATCTGGTGGGCCACGACTGGGGTTCCGTGCAGGGCTGGGAGTTCGTGACCGTCCGGCGCACCGCCGGCCGGATCGCCTCCTTCACCTCGATCTCCGGGCCCTCGCTCGACCACTTCGGGCACTGGATCAAGGGGCGGCTGCGGCGGCCCACCCCGCGCCGGGCCGGCCAGCTCCTCGGCCAGGGCGCCAAGTCCTGGTACGTCTACCTGCTGCACACCCCCGCACTGCCCGAGCTCGCCTGGCGCGGCCCGCTCGGCCGTGCCTGGCCCGGCATCCTGCGGCGCGCGGAGCGGGTCCCCGCCGACGGCTACCCGACCGCCTCGCTGCCCCGGGACGCCGCCCACGGTGCCTGGCTGTACCGGGACAACGTGCGCCCCCGGCTGCGCCGTCCGCGCCCCGACGCATACGCGCACGCCCCCGTGCAGCTCGTGACGCCGCTGGGGGACGCGTTCCTGTCCGAGCGGCTCTACGACGACCTGGAGCAGTGGGTGCCGCGGCTGGTCCGCCGTGCCCTGCCGGCCCGGCACTGGGTGCCGCGCACCCGCCCCGGCCAGGTCGCCGACTGGATCGCCGAGTTCGCCACCGCGACCGGGGCGGGCCGCCCCGTCCCGCAGGGCCGCGGCCCGTACGCCGCGCGCTTCGGCGGCCGGCTGGTGCTGGTCACCGGGGCCGCCGCGGGCATCGGCCGGGCCACCGCGCTGGCCTTCGCCGAGGCAGGCGCCCGCGTCGTCGCCGTCGACCGGAACGCGGAGGGCGCCGCCCGCACCGCCGAGCTGGCCCGGCGCGCCGGGGCGCCCGAGGCCCGGGCCGAGGTGGTGGACGTCGGGGACGAGCAGGCGATGGAGCAGCTCGCCGCGCGCGTCGCCGCCACGGACGGCGTGGTGGACGTGCTGGTCAACAACGCCGGCATCGGTTTCGCCGGCTCCTTCCTGGACACCACGGCGGAGGACTGGCGGACCGTCCTCGACGTCAATCTGTGGGGTGTCCTGCACGGCTGCCGACTCTTCGGACGGCAGATGGCGGAGCGGGGCGAGGGCGGTCACCTCGTCAACGTGGCCTCGGCCGCCGCGTATCTGCCCTCGCGGGCGCTGCCCGCCTACGGCACGTCGAAGGCGGCGGTGCTGATGCTCAGCGAGTCCCTGCGGGCCGAGCTGGCCGGCCGGGGCATCGGGGTGTCCGCCGTCTGCCCCGGGTTCGTGCACACGGACATCACCGCCACCGCGCGGTTCGCCGGGGTCGACGCCCCGGAGGAGCGGCGGCGCCGTGAGCGCGCCCGGCGGCTGTACGGGCTGCGGGGATACCCGCCGGAGAAGGTCGCCGCCGCGGTGCTGCGCGCGGTGGCGGAGAACCGGGCCGTCGTCCCGGTCACCCCGGAGGCGCGCGCCGGCCGGCTGCTGTCCCGCGTGGCTCCCGGACTGCTGCGGGCGCTGGCCCGCGTGGAGCCGCGGCTGTGACCCACGGCCCCACGTCCCTGCCGGGCTGTGACCCACGGCCCAACGTCCCTGCCGGGCTGTGACCCACGGCCCAACGCCCCAGCCGGGCTGTGACCCATGCCCTGCCGCTCCCGCCCGGCTGTGAACTTCCGGCGGGAAGCGCGGAGTTGTCCACAGAAACGCGCGATCCGCTGTGGATAACCGTCTCTCGTTGTGGATCAAACCTGCCCGGGAAAACAAAGTGCGTGATCCACGTCTCACACGGCACGCTGGACGGATGAACGCACAGGACCCCGCCGCACGCACGGTCAAGGTGTCGAAGTACCTGTCGAAACACCTCCGGCACCGGCCGGAGAGGATCGGGCTGACGCTCGACGAGGGCGGCTGGGTGGAGATCGCGACGCTCCTCTCGGCGTGCGCCGCACACGGTTTCCGGGTCACCCGCGAGGAGCTGGACCACGTCGTCGCGACCAACGACAAACAGCGGTTCGCCGTCGAGGGCACCCGGATACGCGCCAGTCAGGGCCACAGCGTCCCGGTCGACCTGGGACTGCCGCCCGCCGTCCCGCCCGAGCACCTGTACCACGGCACCGTCGCCCGCCATCTGGACGCCATCCGCGCCGAGGGCCTGCGGCCCATGAACCGGCACGACGTGCATCTCTCGCCCGACCGCGAGACCGCCACCCGGGTCGGGGCGCGCCGCGGCCGGCCCGTCGTCCTCACCGTGGACTCCGGTGCCATGCACCGCGACGGCCACGTCTTCCGCGTCAGCGCCAACGGGGTGTGGCTGACCGAGTCCGTGCCGCCGCGCCATCTGCGCCTGCCCTGACCCCGGTGACCCGGTCCGGCCGCGGGAACCGTCGCGCGCGGGCGCGGAGTTGTTTCAGCGCAGCTGCGCGAGCGCCTCCGTGGCGATCTTCTCGAAGACGGCCCGGTCCGCGGCGAAGTCCGAGTCGGGGATGGGCCAGTGGAGCACGATCTCGGTGATGCCCAGCTCCCGGTGGCGCCCGGCGAAGTCCACGAAGGCGTCGAGGCTCTCCAGCGGACGGCCGCGGTCCGGCGTGAACCCGGTGAGCAGGAGCTTGTCGAGCTCCGCCACGTCCCGGCCGAGCTCCGCGCAGGCCGTGCCGAGCCTGCTGATCTGACCCCGGATCGCCGCCACCGACTGCTGCGGGGTGCCCTCCTCGAACAGCTTCGGGTCACCGGTCGTCACCCACCCCTGTCCGTACCGCGCGGCCAGCGCCAGGCCGCGCGGTCCCGTCGCCGCCACCGCGAACGGCAGCCGGGGCCGTTGCACGCAGCCGGGGAGGTTGCGGGCCTCGACGGCGGAGTAGTGGGTGCCGTGGTGGGTGACGGCGTCGTCGGTGAGCAGCCGGTCGAGCAGCGGGACGAACTCCCCGAACCGGTCCGCCCGCTCCCTCGGCGTCCACGCCCGCTGCCCCAGCGCGGTCGCGTCGAAGCCGTTGCCGCCGGCCCCGATGCCCAGGGTGACGCGGCCGCCCGAGATGTCGTCCAGCGACATGAGTTCCTTGGCGAGCGTGACGGGGTGCCGGAAGTTGGGCGAGGTCACCAGCGTGCCCAGCCGGAGGCGCGAGGTGGCCGTCGCGGCGGCGGTGAGCGTGGGCAGGGCGCCGAACCAGGGGCCGTCGCGGAAGGTGCGCCAGGTCAGGTGGTCGTAGGTGTAGGCGGCGTGGAAACCGAGCTCCTCGGCCCGCCGCCAGGTGGCACCGCCCCCTTCGTGCCAGCGGTCGACGGGGAGGATCACGGTGCTCAGACGCAGGCTCATGCCCCGACCCTACGTGTCACCCCCGGTCGCCCCCGGCCGCCCCGGTGCGGGCCGATGCGGGCCGGTGCGGGCCGGCCGGCTCAGGCCGGCATTCCGCGTTCGGCGAGGCCGCTCTCGTAGGCGATGATCACCAGCTGGGCGCGGTCCCGGGCACCGAGCTTGGCCAGCAGGCTGCTCACATGCGACTTCACGGTCGGCAGGCTGATCACCAGACGCGCGGCGATCTCCGCGTTCGACAGCCCGTTCGCGATCAGGACGAGCACCTCCCGCTCCCGCCCGGTGAGGCCCACCAGCCGCGGCGCGGGCCGGCGCGCGTCCTCGGAAGGGCGGGCGTAGTTCTCGACGAGGCGGCGGGTGACCGCGGGCGCCAGCACGCTCTCGCCCGCGGCGACGACGCGCACACCGGCGACGAGGTCCGCGGGCGAGGCGTCCTTCAGCATGAAGCCGCTCGCTCCGGCCCGCAGGGCGGGGTAGACGTACTCGTCCATGTCGAACATGGTGAGCGCGAGCACCCGGACGCCGGCCAGGCGCGCGTCGGAGCAGATCTCCCGGGTGGCCGCGATGCCGTCCAGGACGGGCATGCGCAGATCCATCAGGACGACGTCCGGGAGGAGTTCCCGGGCGAGTGCGACCGCCTGCGCGCCGTCGCCCGCCTCGGCGACCGTCACCATGCCGGGGGTGGAGTCGATCAGCACCCGGAAGCTGCCGCGCAGAAGTGCCTGATCGTCCGCGATCAGTACCCGGATCGCCTCGGCCATCCCGCATCCCCCGCCCACCGCTCGTCGGGCCCTCAGGAGGGGCCAGTCTATCGACGGGCGGCCTCCCGGTCCCCGGACCCGGGGAGCACGGCCCCCCGCGGTACGGCCCGACGGAGCTCCGCCCCCCGGTCGATCACCACCCGGCCCACCCCGCCGTCCGCGCCCGTGAGCCTCGTACCGTACGGCTCACCGAGACGGGCGAAGTCGGTGAGGATCTCCTCGGCCTCGGCCCCGGCGGCCAGCCGAGGACGGCCCCGGCGGTGCGGCGGGCGACCGAAGCCCAGGTCCACCGGGTGCAGGGCGACGCCGTCGAGCCGGCCGTCCTCGAACGTGAGGACGGGCACCAGCGACCGCCAGTACCGGCGGTGCGGGGCGAAGAAGCGGTGCCCGTGGCCGCTGAGCGCGTCGAAGTACCGTCCCGGAGTGAACGGGTGCCCAGCGGGCGCGGGCACCTGGGCGTAGTCCTCGGCGCCGACCCGCTCGGCCAGTTCGATCTGGCTGACGATGTTCCCCAGGCTGTGGAAGACCGGCCGCCCCCGGTACATCTCCAGTCCCCTGAGGTGGTGCGGGCCGTGCCCGACCACCACGTCGGCGCCCTCGTCGATCACCCGGTGGGCGAACGCGCGCAGGAACTCGCCCGGCTGCTCGGGCGTGGGGCCCGGCTCGTGCGAGTGGACGCTGACGACGACGAGGTCGGCGCGGTGCCGGGCCTCGCCCACCCACCGGCAGATCCCGTCGAGGTCGTCCGGGTCGCACTCGGTCGTCAGGCCCGGCTCGTCCGCCACCCGGAAGCGGCCGCCGAACAGGGTGAGCCGCCCGGGTCCGGGCACCGCCGGGTCCATGCCGAGCAGCGTGCGCGCCTCGGCCCGGCGGTCGCGCAGCCCCGTCCCGCCGTCGATCTCCCGCAACACCTCCAGCTGGGCGGGGGTCACGGACAGCGTCGCGCCGTGCCGCAGCGGGCTCAGCCCCGGCCGTCCCGGCAGCTCCGGCGACGGCTCGGCCGCCTGCTGTCCGGGCAGGAACGTCGCACTGCACGAGAGCAGGGCGAGGCTTCCGCCGGGCCGGTCGACGTAGACGGGCCGCCGCGCGGCGGTCAGGTCGGCGCCGATCCCGGCGTACGGCAGGCCCTTCGCGCGCAGCAGCTCCATGGTGCCGAGCAGCCCCTCCACGCCCAGGTCGAGCGCGTGGTTGTTGGCGCAGCCGAGCACCGTGAAACCGGCGTCCGCCACCTCGTCGAGCACCCGGGGCTCCCCGATCAGACAGCCGCCGCCCGCCGCGTTGTGCACCGGGTGGCCGCGCCCGTGGCCGGGCACGACCTCCAGGTTGGTGAAGGCGAAGTCCGCGGCGCGCAGCAGGTCCCGGAGCGCCTCGGCGGCGGGGTCATCGGTGATCACCGCGCCCCGGGTGGCCATGAAGTCGCCGGAGAGCGCGAGCGTCAGCCGCGTCATCGTGCCGCCTCCGCGATCGCCCGGTCGAGCGTGCCGGACGGGTCGGAGCCGGTGACGTCGACGCGTTCGCCGTCGACCATGACCGTCGGCGTCAATGACACCTTGTGCGCGGCGGCCGTGTCCGACACGTACGCCACCCAGGGGCCGTACGTGTCCGCGCGCAGGCAGGACGCGAAGGAGTCGGCGGCGGCGCCGGTGAGCCCCGCCTCCCGGCCGAGCGCCGTCAGCCGGGCCCGGCTCAGTCCCGGACCGCGCTCGGGCGGCTGCTTGTCGAACAGCAGCGCGGTGTACTGCGCGAACCGGCCCTCCTGGGCGGCGCAGGCGGCGGCGGAGGCCGCGCGGGTCGAGTAGCCGCCGGGGCTGCTGTAGTCGTCCAGGAAGGTGACGGGGTGGTAGACGAGGCCGATCTCGTGGTTCTCGGTCAGCTTCCCCAGGTCCGTGGTCAGCCGGCGTTCGAGGGTGCGGCACTCGGGGCAGAGGTAGTCGACGTAGAGGTCGACCCGTACCGGCCCGGTGGAGACCGCCAGGCCCGCCTTGTCCTCCGTGACCCCGGCGGGCACGTCGTCCGGCGCCTTCTCGGGCGGCGAGTTGCTCGCCCGGACGAGTCCGGCACCGACCACCGCCGCGCCCACGACGACCACCGCGGCCACCAGGGAGACCAGCAGCGTGCGGCGCCGGCGGGTGCGCCGGTGCACCATCGCGCGCACCTGGGCGTCCCGCGACGGGGAGGCGGACGGGAAGCCGCCCACCGGCCGCTCGTCCACCGACCGCTCGTCCAGCGGCCGACCGTCCGCCGCCTGTCCGTTTACCGCCTGTCCGTCCGCCGGCTCGCTGTCCGCCGGCCTGTCCGTCGGTTCGCTGTCCGTCGGTTCGCTGTCCGCCGACCTGCTGTCCGTCGGCTTGCTGTCCGCTGACCGCACCTCTACTCCTCCTTCGCGTCCAGGACCCAGCCGTCCAGCGCGTACCGCGTCCGCGGCGCGCGGACCAGGAAGGCGGCCACGCCGAGGAGGAGCACGTCACGGACGATGTCGACGGCGTAACCGCGCGCGGCCCCGCTCGTGAGGGTGCCGCCGCCGCCGAAACAGCCGCAGTCGATGGACAGTCCACGTGCCCACACCGACACGATCGCGGCGGTGTAGGCCGCCATCAGGACGGCCGCGGCGACGGCCACCGCCCTCGTCGCCAGCCCGGCGGCCAGCAGCAGCGCGAGCGCCACCTCGACGAACGGCAGCACGCCGCCGACCGTCTGGGCGGCGTCCTGCGGCACGATCCGGTAGAGGGCCATGGTCCGGCCGGCCTCCGCCAGGTCGCCGATCTTCACCAGGCCCGCGTAGCCCAGGACCGCCGCGAGCACCGCCCGCGCCGCGGTCCCCCACCATCCGGCGCCGCCCACGCGGACCGCGGGCGTCTCCCGGATCCCCGGCTCCGTCCGGTCCCTCGTCCCGGCCCCGTTCATCGGCTGCGGGAGAACCGGTAGGTGGCCAGGGCGAGTGCCACGGCGGTGAGCGCCGCCAGCAGTCCGAGTTCCGCGACGACGGGCGGATGCCAGCCCCCCACCACCAGCCGGGTCTGCTCCGAGGTGAGCGACTGGGGCCCCGGCAGGGTCCGGCGGACGGCGTCGATGCCGTACGTCAGCGGATTCAGCTTCACCACGGTGGCGAGCCAGCCGGGCAGGCCGTTCGGCGGGAACATCGCGCCGGAGAAGAACATCATCGGCATCAGGCTGAGGCTCACCACCACCTGGAACGTCTCGACCTGCCGGATGGTGACCGCGGCGAGCAGGCCGAGCGCCGTGAACAGCAGCGAGACGAGCAGCACCTCCAGCAGTACGGCCAGCAGCATCGGCGAGTACCGGATGCTCGCGATGCCCCCCACCGACAGCACCAGCAGGCCGTAGAGCGCGCCCGTGGTGGCGCCGCCGAGCGCGAGACCCAGGACGATGCTGGAGCGCGGGAACGGCGAGACGAGCATCTGCCGGAGCACGCCGAGCCGGCGGTCCCACACCAGCGAGATGCCCACCGCGATCGCCGGGGCCTGTACGGACATGATCAGCGTGCCGGGGAACAGATAGGCCCGGTAGTCGTCGAGCTGCGCCCGGCCGAGGCTGTCGGACGCCGCGTCCAGGCCGGTGCCGAGGACGACGAGGAACAGCAGGGGTGTCACCAGGCCCATGGCCAGGCGCACCGGGTTGTGCCGCAGCCGGGTCATCTCGCGCCGCCACAGCAGTACGTACGGCTTGACGGCGCGCCAGGACCGGTCGGCGAGCGTGGCCGGCGGCCGGGCGGGCGCGGCCCGGTCCGCGCCGCCGGGGGGTGCCGCGCGGCCGGTGCCGGAGGCGGGCGGCATGGTCTCGGTCCGGCTCATCGCACTCCCTCCCCGAGGGCGTCCAGCGTGTGCGCGCCGCCGCCGGTCTCCCGTACGGCGGCCCCGGTGTGGTGCAGGAAGACGTCGTCGAGCGTGGGCGGGGCCACGGACACCTCGCGCACCGTCACCCCGAGGCCGGTGCAGAGCCGGGGCACGAGCGCGGTGCCGTGCGCGACCCGCAGCAGCAGTCCGTCGGGGGTGGGCTCCGCCGTCGTGCCGAACCGCTCGGCCAGGGCCTCGGCGGCCCGTGCGTCGTCGTCGGTGCGCAGCATGACGACGTCGGCGCCGATGACGGACTTGAGCTGGGCGGGCGACCCCTCGGTGACCAGCTTGCCCCGGTCGAAGATCGCGATCCGGTCGCAGTGCTCGGCCTCCTCCAGCTGGTGCGTGGTGAAGAAGAGGGTGATCCCCTCCTCCTCGCGCAGCCTGTCGAGGTGGTTCCAGACGGCCGCCCGGGTCTGGGTGTCCAGGCCGGTCGTCGGCTCGTCGAGGAAGAGGACGCGGGGCCTGCCGATGAGGCCGCGGGCGATCTCCAGCCGACGGCGCAGTCCGGTGGAGAACTGGCGTACGGGGACGCCCTCGCGCCCGGTCAGTTCCATCAGGTCGAGCATCGCGGCGATCGCGGTGCGGGCCTCGCGGCGGCGCAGTCCGCACAGGTCGGCCTGGAACCGCAGGTTCTCGGCGGCCGTGAGGTCCTGGTCAAGCGTGGACTCCTGGAAGACGATGCCGATGCGGCGGCGCACTTCAGCGGGGTGGGTCACGACGTCGAAGCCGGCGACCTCGGCCCGGCCCGAGGTGGGCGGGAGCAGGGTGGTCAGCAGGGAGAGGGTGGTGGTCTTGCCGGCGCCGTTCGGCCCGAGGAAGCCGAACGTGGTGCCCTCGGCAACGGTCAGGTCCAGGCCGTTCACGGCCGGGGTGGTGCCGTAGTAGGCGTAGAGCCCCTCGGCGCGGATCGCGGTCACGGACGGCTCCCCTCGGGGTCGTGGAGGTCCCGGGCGAGACGGTCGGCGCCCGGCCCGGCACGGCGCGGGTCCGGCTGGGGCTGTGGGTCCGGCTGCGACTGCGGGTCCGACTGCGGCTGCGGCTGCGGCTGCGGCTGCGGCTGCGGCTGCGGTGCGACGGGGTCCGGGCCGGTCCCGGCTCCGCGCGGGTCGCTTCCCGGTGCGCGCACCGCCAGGACCGTGCGGAACGCGCTCAGCTCGCCCGGTTCGTCCACGGGCCGGCCGTCGACCTCGACCCAGGCGTGCGCCCCGAAGGGCCGCACGCGGAACCCGGTGCACCAGTCGGCCCAGCGGCCGTGCGCCCGGCACAGCAGGGCGGTGGCCACCGACCGCTGGAGGCAGCCGAGTCCGGCGCAGCGCACGCTGACCGCGACGACCGACTGCCGGGCGCGCGCGGTCCCGGCGTACCCGGCGGGCCGGGCGCCCCGGCTGAGCACCCGGAGCACGCGCGCCAGCCGGGCGGGCGGCAGCCGGACGAGGAGGCGGGCGGCGCCGGCTGCGCAGCGGGGTGCGAGCTGCCGGTGCAGGGGGAGGCGGGGCGCCCGTTCGGCGACGGCGGGCGTGGTCACCGTGACACCTCCACGAGCTTGGCGGCGCTCAGCGCGTCGATGAGGGCGAGGACGTCCCGTTTCGCCCGGGCGTCGTCGACCGGTGCGGCGGCGGTGAGGCTCGCGGCGGCCGCGTTGGGCGCGTCCCCGTCGAGCAGGCTGCGCAGGATGGCGGAACCGGACTCGTTCAACTGCCAGTAGCGGCCGTGGCGGCCGTCGAGCAGGACGGCTCCGGTCTCCAGGGGGGTGAGGGTGACGTCGCGGGCAAGGCTCAGCTTCATGTGCGGTCTCCCGGGTCCGGGGTGTGCGTGCGCAGCCAGCTCTCGCACGCGACGGTGGTCGCGATCGGCTGAAGGTGGTGGGACAGGGGCCCGGGGTCGAGCACCGCGGCGCGGAACGCCGCCGGGTCGATCAGGCCGAGCCGGGCCAGCCGCGAGTCCTCGGCGAGTTCCAGGAGCCGGTCCCGGTTGCGTTCCAGCCCCCGGTAGGCCTCGGCGCTGAACTCGCCCTTGTCGCGCCGGCCGAGGATGTCGGCGGGGACGACGCCGTGGGCCGCGTCGGCCAGCAGGGGCTTGAACCGGCCGCTCGCCAGGCGCTGGTCGACCCGGGTGGCGAGCGCCGCAGCGAGGACCCGGTCGTCGAGGAAGGGCGCCTCCCAGCGGATGCCGGCCCGGCCGTGACCGGTCCCGGCGGCCCCGGTCTCCGCGAGCGCCGTGTTGACCTGGCGGACGGTGCTGCCCTCGAAGACGATCGAGGCCAGCGCCTGGTGCCTGGTGCGGTCGGCGTCCAGCGGCTCGGGTCCGGCCGCGGCGGCCTCGGTGAACAGCCGCCGCACCGCCGCCACCGCCTCCGGCGTGGCCCAGGCCGGCATCCGGGGCGCGAAGACCCAGCCGAAGTCGGGCTCGTCGAGCGGTGGGGGCGGGTCGCCGATCCGGGCGGCGACCGCGGTCAGGTTGCGGGCGAACGTGGACCGGTCGGCGAGCGCGCGCACGGTTCCGCGCCACGACCACCGGTTGGCCAGCCGGTAGCGGTTGACCAGCCGCAGTCCGCCGACCGGCCGGGCCCGGGCCAGGGACCACGCGCTGGTCGGCATCCGGCCGAACAGTTCGTCGCCGCCGAACCCCGTCAGATGCAGCGCGGCGCCCGCCGCGGTGGCCCGGGCGGCCAGGTCGGTGAGGTGCGGGAGCCCGGAGGCCCAGGTCGCGGGCCCCTCCGGGGCGGCGCCGGTGAGGCCGGCGGTGTAGCCGACGTCGAACAGGTTCTCGGCCCGGTCCGCGGCGAGCGTGTGGTGACGGGCCCGCGGGAGCAACGCGGCGGCCTTGCGCGCCCAGGCGGTGTCCTCGTTGGCGCTGTCCAGGGGCGCGACGTGGTAGGTGACCAGGTCGGCGCCGGCCCGGTCGGCGAAGAAGCAGAGCGAGGTGGAGTCCAGGCCGCCGGACAGGTCGGCACTGAGCGTCCGGCCCGGCGCGGTACGCACGGCGACCGCCTCGGCCAGCGCCGTGCGCACCGCCTCGGCGCCCTCCGCCAGGGAGAGCGACGCCGGGGGCAGCGTCCACCAGCGGAGCTGCCGGGACCGCCCGTGGGCGTCCAGCCGCAGCCAGTGCCCGGTGCGCAGCGGGTCGACGCCCCGCCGCACGGGGCGCTGCGCGAGTGGCCAGGGGGCTCCGCCCGGTGCCAGCAGGCGGGCCGCGAGGACGCTCTCGTCGAGGTCACCGCCGGTGAACCGGAGCAGGGGCGCCACGGCGCTCGCCGCGACACTCACCCCGTCGGTCCGGGCGGTGAAGATCTGCCGTACGCCGGCGACGGAGCCCTGCACGCGGGTGTCGCCGTCCATCGAGACCATCAGATGAAGGGCTCCCGGCAGCCGGGACGCGAGGGCGTCCACGTCGCCGAGGGAGCGGAGCCGGCCGAGCGCGGCCCGCAGTGCCGCCCCGTCCGGCCGGGTGTGCCCCAGCAGCACCATGCGCCGCGGGCCCGCCTCGACCACCGTCGCCTCGTCGTCGGACCAGTCGCCGACGAGCCAGGGGCGTCCCGACGCGTGGTCGATCCTGCGGCCCGCGGGCAGCCGCGCGGCCGGTGCGGCGGCGGCCGGGCAGTCCGGAAGAACTACGAAATCCATGTCGCCTCGTTCCCCGGGCGGTGCCGGTGCGCCAGGAGGCGCACCGGCACCGGAGTGATCACCAGAAGCAGACGATGGCGTAGCCGCAGCCGGCGAAGTCGTTGCAGCTCCCGACGCCGAGGCACTTGGTGAGCTCGTCGAAGTCGCCGATCTCCTGCAACGCGGGGGGCTCGTACGTGGCGGACATCCGTTACCTCCAGGTGGGTGCACGGGGCCGAACCGTTCGGCCCGCGAACTGCCTGGAAGCTATGCGGCCGCCCGTCCCAGGGGCATGGGGCAGGCGTCCCGGACCGGTCCCGTCCGGGGTCCCGGGGGTGTGGGACAGCCGCCCCGCGGTTGTCCCACCGTCCGGTCCCACGTCCGGCACGGCACCCCGTACCGTGCCCGGCACGGCACCATGTCCCACGTCCGGCAGGGCACCCCGTACCGCGCCCGTGACCGCCCCGGTACGGGTGCGGTCAGCCGTCCCACCTGCGGAGCCGGACATAACCGCAGACCAGCCCGGCCGCGGTCCACAGCAGCAGGATCACCGCGCCGCGCAGCGCGCCGTCGGAGTGCACGTCGAGCAGCTCGCTGCCCGCCTGGTCGGGGAAGTACCCGACCAACTCCTTGGTGGCGCCGATGACGGACAGGATCTGCGAACCGGCGAGCACCATCGGGAGCAGTACGGCCAGCGGCAGGACGGCGCTGCGGGCGGTCGCGGCCACGGAGGCCGCGAACAGGGTCATCAGCGTCAGATAGACCACGGCCCCGGCCAGGGCGCGGGGGACGCCGTCGGCGCCGAGCGTGGAGCCGTGGGATCCGAGGGCGGCCTGCGTGACCAGGTAGCCGGCGACGGTGACGGGCACCGCGAGGGCCGCGGCGGCCAGGGTGGTGACGGTCATCTTCGCCAGGTACAACCGGCCGCGCCGGGGCACGGCGAGCAGCGAGACGCGCATCATGCCGGAGCCGTACTCGCCGGACACGATCAGCACGCCGAAGACGATCAGGGCGAGCTGGCCGTAGAGGACGCCGTCCAGGCCGGCCTGTTCCGGGGTGAAGTCGGAGCGCAGCCCGGGGCTGCCGGAGTCGATCGCGCCCTTCGCGGACCAGCCGTCCAGGGCGGCGACGAGGAGGCTGAAGGGGACGAACAGCAGCAGGGCGGCGAGCGTGCCGCGCACCCCGCGCAGCTTGGCGGCCTCGGCCCGTACGGCCGCGAGGGTCTCAGACATCGGTGGTGCCGCCTCTCCTGGTCCCTTCGGCTTCCGTTCCCGTTGTTCCCGCTGCTCCCGCTGATCCCGTTGTTCCGGCTGTTCCTGCTGCTCCCGCTGCTCCCGCTGCTCCCGCCGCTCTTTCGGCGACCAGTTCGAGGAAGGTGTCCTCCAGGGAGCCGGTGTGGGTGCCGAGTTCGTCCAGCGCGAGTCCCTCGGCGGCGGCCAGCCTGCTGATCTCGGCCGCCGCCACGCCCTCGACCTCCAGGCTGCCGTCCGGGGCGAACCGCAGCGTGGCCCCTTTCCGCTCCAGCTCCCGGTGGAGCCGCAGGGGTTCGGCCGTGCGCACGCGGACGTAGGTCCGTCCGTGGCGGCGGATGAAGTCCGCCATGCCGGTGTCGGCGAGGAGCCGGCCCCGGCCGATGACGACCAGCCGGTCGGCGACCAGCGACATCTCGGTCATCAGATGGCTGGAGACCAGGACGGTACGGCCCTCCGCGGCCCGCGCGCGCAGCAGTTCGCGCAGCTGGCGGATGCCCTCCGCGTCCAGGCCGTTGAACGGTTCGTCGAGTATCAGCACGGGTGGATCGCCCAGCAGGGCGGCGGCGAGCCCGAGCCGCTGCGCCATGCCGAGGGAGAAGGTGCCGATGCGCTGCCGCGCCGCGCCGCCGAGGCCGACCGTGTCCAGCACCTCGGCGACGCGCCGCCGGGGGATGCGGTTGCTCCGGGCGATCCATCCCAGATGACGGGCCGCGGTCAGCCCGCGGTGCGGACCGGAGGTCTCCAGCACCGCGCCCACGTGGCGGGCCGGGTATCCGAGGTCCGGGTAGGCGCGCCCGGCGATGCGCGCGGAACCGGCGTCCGGACGGGTCAGGGCGAGCACCATGCGCAGGGTGGTCGACTTCCCGGCGCCGTTGGGGCCCAGGAATCCGGTGACGGTGCCGGGGCGCACCGTGAAGGTCAGACCGTCCACGACGGTCTTCGGGCCGTACCGCTTGGTCAGGTTCTGGACGTCGATCACCCGCCCAGTCTCGCGAGCGGCGCGGCCCGGCACATCGGTCCCGGGTTCGGACTCCGGGGAGCCCGCCGGGAGCCGAACCCCTACCTGAGTATGAGACGGGGCGCAGAGCAGCGGGGCCGGGGACGGAGAGCGGCGGCGCAGAGCAGCCGAACGGGGAGCGGCGGCGGGAGCGGGAGCGGGGGCGGCCGCCCGGCGGCTGCGGGCGGAGCGCCGCGGCCCAGGCCCTAGTACGGCAGGGTCACCGAGACCCGGAAGCCGGCGCCGTCCGTGCGGGGTCCGGCCGTGAGGGTGCCGCCGTGCGCGGCGGCCCGCTCCCGCATCCCGACCAGGCCCAGTCCCCCGCCCGGCAGGGTGACCCGGTGGCCGGGCCCGGGGCCCTCGTCGGCGACCTCGATCGCCAGCGCCCCCCGCTCCGTGTCGAGCCGCACCCGGCACCGGGTGGGCGCGGCGTGCTTGATGACATTGGTCAGGGCCTCCTGCACGACGCGGTACGCCGACAGCGCGACCCCGTCCGGCAGTTCCTCCGGCGCGCACCGGGACCGCAGCTCGACCTCGACGCCCGCCGCCCGTGCCGTCGCCACCAGCGCGGGCAGGTCCGACAGCCCGCGCACCGGGCGGAGCTCCGCGGCGCCGTCCGGTTCCCGGCGCAGCACCTTCACCGTGGCCCGCATGTCGCGCAGGGCCCTGCGGCTGACGTCCTCGATCACGGCCAGGGCCTCCCGCGCCTCCTCGGGGCGGGTGGCGACCACGTGGTTGGCGATCCCGGCCTTGACGGCGATCAGCCCCACGCTGTGCGTGACGACGTCGTGCAGATCGCGCGCGATGCGCAGGCGTTCCTCGACCTTGGCGCGCTCGGTCGCCTCCCCGATGACGCGCCGCACGCTTTCCCGCCGTTCCCGGACCGCGGAACCGGCCGCCCAGGTGGCGCCGAGGACCAGCAGCGCGAACACGGCCTGCACGGCCCGCGTCCCGCCCTGCTGGCCCTGCCCGCCGGTCACCGTCAGCGCCGCCGCGCCCACCGCGCTCACCACCCCGACGACGACCGGGGACCGGCCGGGAGGACGCGCGCGCCCGACGGCCACCAGGTACAGCGCGTACGCCGCCGCGAGGAACGAGGTCGGTCCGAGGCCGAACGGCAGCGCCACACAGGCCGTGACCAGCACCCACCCGAAGACCGGTACGGGCCACAGCCGCCGGACGACCAGCGGCAGCGCGGCACTCGCCGACAGCAGCCACACGGTGCCGTCGGCCACGCCGGCGCCGGGGGCCGGCCGCAGCGGCGACAACTGCGCGAGCAGCGTGAGTCCGAGGGCGGCCAGTCCGTCGAGCACGAGCAGACGCCGGGGCGGGAGGTCGGCCATGGGGTGAACGTAGGCCCCCGGCAGACGCCGCGTCCACCGGGTGTGCGCGGCCCCGCGGCACGGCGGAGAACTCTGTGAAACTCATGTGAAAACGCCGGGGGACGCCCCCTGCGTCGGCACCCGTCCGACATGCCACGACACTGGCCGGGATTGGCTCCCCAAACGGAATGCGGCTCCATCACTTGGGGAACGAACTTGTGCCGCCGTCATTCACACCCGCATACTCGTTCGCAGTGCCGTTCGGCGCGTGCACCCCTTACTTGTCCTGGTCCTACTCATACGGGCCGGCATTCCGCCGGAATTCAGCCAGTGTCCAGGAGGCGCGGAAAAGTGCACATCAATCTTTTCATTCTCTGCGATGACCCCGTTTCCCTGGCCGGACTGGAATCCATCATCGACAAGGAGGAAAAGGTAAGCCTCATAGGCCGGTCCGTGACGGCCGGCGACGGCATGCGATGTCTGGACGACTCCCGTGTCAAACCCCACGTCGTCATCCTGGGCGAGCCGCCCTCCAAGCGGAGCATCTGTGAGAACGTCCAGCAGATCCTCACGCGGTACCGCCTCGACAAAAACCGTCCGAAAATCATCGTGGTCTCGCAGAACGATGACGACGACGTGGTCCTCGCCGCCGTACGGGTCGGGGTCAACGGTTACCTCACCCGCATGAGTTCCTCCGAGGAACTGCTCGATTCCATTCAGCTGGTGGCCAAGGGCGGGGCGGCCTTCAGCCAGACGATCGCCGCCCGGTTCAGCAGATATTTCTCCAGCGTACGGGACGTACGGGAGTTGTCGGAACCGATCGGACTGCCCGGCCTGACCAGCCGTGAGCTGGAGATTCTCACACTGCTCGCGAGTGGTCTGGGAAACCGGCAGATAGCCCGCCGGCTCTTCCTCGCCGAGAAGACGGTACGCAATTACGTTTCGCGGATACTCACGAAACTGGAGGTGCACGACCGGGCCTCGGCGGCGCTGCTGGCCCGCGACGCGGGGCTCGGGGCACCGGCGGCGGTGCCGTCCTGAGGCGCCGAGGGGAGCCGAGCCGGGCCCGTGGCGTGCCTCTTCGCGCCGCCCGCCGCCGGGCGGTGCGCACAGGTGCGCGAGAATCACTGTCGTGACCTCAGCGACCCGGCGGCCAGAGCGCCCCTTCTCCCTCGTCCCGCCCCGGCTGATCGCCACCGATCTCGACGGCACCCTGCTGCGCGACGACAAGTCCGTCTCCCCGCGCACGGTCGCCGCGCTGGCCGCCGCCGAGAAGGCCGGCATCGAGGTCTTCTTCGTCACCGGCCGCCCGGCCCGCTGGATGGACGTCGTCAGCGACCACGTCCACGGTCACGGCCTGGCGATCTGCGGCAACGGCGCGGCCGTGGTCGACCTGCACGGCGGCCCCGGCGCCCACCGGTTCGTCAAGGTCCGCGAGCTGGCCAGGCGCAACGCGCTGGACGCCGTGACGCTGGTGCGCGAGGCGGCGCCCGGCACGGTGTACGCGGTGGAGCAGACGTACGGCTTCCACCAGGAACCGGACTACCCGAAGATGCACCTGGAGCGGCCCGACTCGCTGGCGCCCGCCGAGGAACTCCTCGCCGAGGGCGCGGTCACCGCCGCCGAGCCGGTGCTGAAGATCCTCGCCTTCCACCCGGAGCTGGACCCCGACGCCTTCCTCACCCTGGCCCGGCTCGCCGTCGGCGACCGCGCCACCGTGACCCGGTCCAGCCCCAGCGCCCTGCTGGAGATCAGCGGCCCCGGCGTCTCCAAGGCCAGCACGCTCGCGCTGTGCTGTGCCGAGCGCGGCATCTCGCACGAAGAGGTGATCGCCTTCGGCGACATGCCGAACGACGTGGAGATGCTGACGTGGGCGGGCCGTTCGTACGCGATGGGCAACGCCCACCCGGACGTCCTCGCCGCGGCGTCCGGCCGCACGGTCGCCAACAACGAGGACGGCGTGGCGGTCGTCATCGAACGGATCCTGGCCGAACAGAGCTGACGGGCACGGGCACGGGCACGGGCGGTACGGCGGTCCCGGTCACCGGCCGGGGCGCGGCGCCCACTGGTGCCCGGTGCCGCCGTGCCTCGACCTCCGCTGGACACCAGCGGCTGCCGCGGGAGTCGCGGCGCCCGCCCTGCCCCGGCACCTCTACGCCGCGGCGCCCGCCCTGCCCCGGCACCTCTACGCCGCGGCGCCCGCCACCGCCGTCACCCCCGACAGATCGCTCGCCGCCTCCCGCGCCAGCATCTCCCGCAGTGGTCCGTCCACCGCCGCGAGGGCGGCGTACGGACCGCGCTGCACGGCCCGGCCCCCGGCCAGCACGAGCACCTCGTCGACCGCGTCCAGACCGGCCAGCCGGTGGGTGATGAGCAGCGTCGTGCGGCCCTCGGTCGCGGCCAGCAGGTCGGCGGTGAGCGCGTCCGCGGTCGGCAGGTCCAGGTGTTCGGCGGGCTCGTCGAGGACCAGGACGGGGAAGTCGGCGAGCAGGGCCCGGGCCAGGGCCAGCCGCTGCCGCTGACCGCCGGAGAGCCGGGCGCCGTGTTCCCCGACGAACGTGTCGAGCCCGTCGGGCAGCCCGTCGGCCCAGTCGAGGAGCCGCGCCCGGGCGAGCGCGTCGCGCAGGTCGGCCTCGGTGGCGTCCCGGCGCGCCAGGAGCAGGTTCTCGCGCACGGAGCTGTCGAAGAGGTGCGCGTCCTGCGCGCACAGCCCCACCAGCCGCCGTACGTCGTCGCCGTCGAGCGCGGCGGTGTCCGTGCCGCCCAGCGTGTACGTGCCGCCCTCCGCGTCCAGGAAGCGCAGCAGCACCTGGGCGAGGGTGCTCTTGCCCGCGCCGGACGCGCCGACCACGGCGATGCGCCGGCCGCTTTCCAGCGTGAGGTCGAGCCCGTCGAGCGCCGGCCGCCGCTGCCCGGGGTGACGGGCGGTCAGCCCCCGCACGACGAGCGGGAACGGCGTGGTGGGCGCCGGCCGGGGGTGTTCCGGCTCGCGCACGGGCTCGGGGGCGTCGAGGATCTCGTACACCCGCGCGGCGCTGCGCCGCACCCGCTGCCGGTGCCGTACGGCGAGCGGCAGCCCGAGCACCGCCTCGAACGCGGCGAGCGGGGTGAGGACGACGACCGCCAGGGCGACGCCGTGCAGCCGGCCGGCGGCGACCGCCTGGACCCCGGCGACCGCGGTGGCCACCACGGTCAGGCCGGTGATCAGCGCGGTCAGTCCGTCGCCGAGGGCGGTCGCGGCGGCCGAACGGGAGGCGATCCGGGTGAGGACGCCGTCGGCCCGGCGGGCCGAGGCGAGCCGCGCGGGCAGGGCCCCGGCGACCGTGAGCTCGGGGGTGCCGGTGAGCAGGTCGGCCACCCGCGTGGCCAGATCGCCGCGGGCGGGCGCCAGCCTGCGCTCCGCCCGGCGGGCGACGGCACCGGTGAGCAACGGGACGCCGACGCCGGCCGCGAGCAGCCCGACGGCGAGGGCGGCCCCCGCGCCGGGCAGCAGCCACGCGGTGAACCCGACCGCGCCGGCCGACACCACGCATGCGGCGCCCACGGGAAGCAGCCAGCGCAGCCAGTAGTCCTGCAACACGTCCACGTCCGCGACCAGCCGGCTGAGCAGGTCGCCGCGCCGGGTGGTGCGCAGCCCGGCGGGGGCCAGCCGCTCCAGCCGCCGGTAGACGGCGACCCGGGTGGCGGCGAGCATGCGCAGCACCGCGTCGTGCGAGACGAGCCGTTCGGTGTACCGGAAGACGGCCCGGCCGATGCCGAACGCCCGCGTGGCGGTGACCGCGACCATCAGGTACAGCACCGGGGGCTGCTGGGAGGCGCGGGAGATCAGCCACCCCGAGGTGGCCATCAGCCCGACGGCGCTGCCGAGCGCGAGGGCGCCGAGCAGCAGGGCGAGCAGCAGCCGTCCGCGCAGGGGCTGAGCCATGGCCCGCACCCGGGCGAGCACTCCGCCCCGGGGCGTCCGGGGGCCGCCGAGGACGGTCGCGTCGGCGTCGGCGCGATCCGGCGTCGCCGCACTCGGGTGTTCCCGTCCGGACGCGGCACCCGGCCGCGCGGGGACGACTGTCTCGGACGCCGGCTCCAGCCGCACCACCCGGTCGGCCACCGCCAGCAGGGCCGGCCGGTGCACCACCAGCAGCACCGTGCGTCCCACCGCGAGCCGTCGCACGGCCTCGACGACCTCCGCCTCGGTGGTGCCGTCCAGCGCGGCCGTCGGTTCGTCGAGCAGCAGGACGGGCCGGTCGGCGAGGAACGCCCGGGCCAGCGCGAGCCGCTGCCGCTGTCCGGCCGAGAGCCCCGCCCCCTCCTCGCCGAGCACGGTGTCCGTGCCGTCCGGCAGCGCGTCGACGAACTCCAGGGCTCCCGCGTCCGCGAGCGCCCGGCGCACCGCCGTCTCGTCGGCGTCGGGGCGGGCCAGGCGTACGTTCTCGCCGATGGTGCCCGCGTACAGGTGCGGGTGCTGCGGCACCCAGGCGAGGCGGGAGCGCCATTCCTCCAGGTCGGCCGAGGCGAGGTCCGCCCCGCCGATCCGCACCCGTCCGGCGTCGGGCCGTACGAAGCCGAGCAGGACGCCCAGCAGCGTCGACTTGCCGGCACCGCTGGGGCCGACCAGGGCGACCGTCTCGCCCGGCGCGATACGGAAGGAGGCGCCGGTCACCGCGTCGGAGGCGCGCCCGGGGTACCGGACGGTCACCTCCTCGAAGGCGATGGCCCCCTCCGGCAGCCGTCGCGTACCGGTGTCCGGCACCGGGGTCTCCAGGACGTCGAAGATCTCCTCGGCGGCCGCGAGCCCCTCGGCCGCCGCGTGGTACTGGGCACCCACCTGCCGCAGCGGCAGATACGCCTCGGGGGCGAGAACGAGGATGACCAGTCCGATGTAGAGGTCCATGTCGCCGTGGACCAGCCGCATGCCGATCGTGACCGCGACGAGCGCGACCGACAGGGTGGCGAGCAGTTCCAGGACGAACGAGGAGAGGAAGGCGACCCGCAGGGTCCGCATGGTCGCCTGCCGGTACTCGCCGGTGATCCGGCGGATGGACTCGGCCTGCGCCTTGGCCCGGCCGAACACCTTGAGCGTCGGCAGCCCCGCGACCACGTCGAGGAAGTGCCCCGACAGCCGGGAGAGCAGCCGCCACTGACGGTCCGTCTGGGAGCGGGTGACCCAGCCGATGAGGATCATGAACAGGGGGATCAGCGGCAGGGTGCCGACGATGATCGCCGCCGACACCCAGTCCTCGGTCACCACCCGCAGCAGCACCGCCGCCGGAACCACCACCGCGAGCCCCAACTGGGGCAGATAGCGCGAGAAGTAGTCGTCGAGGGCGTCGACACCACGGGTGGCCAGCGCCACCAGGGAGCCGGTGCGCTGTCCGCCGAGCCATCCGGGGCCGAGCGCGGCCGCCCGCTCCAGCAGCCGGCCGCGCAGCTCCGACTTCACCGCCGCGCTCGCCCGGTGGGCGGCCAGCTCGGTGAGCCAGGCGACGAGCGCCCGGCCGACGGCCACGGCGGCGAGCAGGAGCAGCGGGGTACGCAGTGCAGCGAGCGAGTCGCCGTGCTGGAAGGCGCCGACCACCACCTCGGCGATGAGCATGGCCTGGGCGATGACCAGCGCCGCCCCGACGACGCCCAGGGCGACGACCGCCAGCATGAAGAGGCGGGTGACGCGTGCGTAGCGCAGAAGACGCGGGTCGATTGGTTTCACGTGAAACACACCCTCGGGGTCGAGGAGGGGTGGAGCATGGTGTGTTTCACGTGAAACACACCATGCCTCCCACGGTCGGGATCAGTGCGCGGCGTCCGCGATGTGGTGCGTACCGATCCGCTTGCGGAACACCCAGTAGGTCCAGCCCTGGTAGAGCAGCACCAGCGGCGTGGCGATGCCGGCGCACCAGGTCATGATCTTCAGGGTGTACGGGCTCGACGAGGCGTTGGTGACCGTGAGGCTCCAGTCCGGGTCGAGCGAGGACGGCATGACGTTGGGGAAGAGGGTCAGGAAGAACATCGCGACCACGGCCACGACGGTCAGCCCCGACAGGGCGAACGCCCAGCCCTCCCGGCCGGCCCGGGCCGCCCCCAGCGCGGTGACGAGCGCGGCCACGGCCACGACGAGCGCCACCAGCGAACCGGTGTCTCCCTTGTCGGCCTGCGTCCACAGCAGGAAGACGAGCGCCAGGACGGCGGTCACCGCTCCGACCTTCAGGGCCAGCCGCCGCGCCCGCTCCCGGATCTCCCCGACGGTCTTCAGGCCGACGAAGACGGTGCCGTGGAAGGTGAACAGCGCCAGCGTCACCACTCCGCCCAGCAGGGCGTACGGGTTGAGCAGGTCCCAGACATTGCCGACGTACTCGAGACCGGAGTCGATCTTCACTCCGCGCACGATGTTGGCGAAGGCCACGCCCCACAGGAAGGCGGGGAGCAGCGAGGCCCAGAAGATCGCGGCCTCCCAGTTGCGCTGCCACTTCTCCTCCGGCCGCTTGGCCCGGTACTCGAAGGCGACACCGCGCACGATGAGGCAGACGAGGATGACCAGCAGCGGCAGATAGAAGCCGGAGAACAGGGTGGCGTACCACTCGGGGAAGGCGGCGAAGGTGGCGCCGCCCGCGGTGAGCAGCCAGACCTCGTTGCCGTCCCAGACGGGGCCGATGGTGTTGATCAGCACCCGCCTCTCGGAGCGGTCCCGGGCCAGCAGCCGGGTGAGGACGCCGACCCCGAAGTCGAAGCCCTCCAGGAAGAAGTAGCCGGTCCACAGGACGGCGATGAGGACGAACCAGACGTCGTGCAGTTCCATGAGTGAGCGCTCCCCGGCCTAGTAGGAGAAGGCCATCGGCTTGTCGGCGTCCCGCGAGTCGCCGCCGATCTTCGTGGGTGGGTTGAGGTCCGCCTCGGTGAGCTCGGGCGGCCCGGCCTTGACGTACTTCACGAGCAGCTTGACCTCGACGACGGCGAGGATCGCGTACAGGGCGGTGAAGGTGAGCACCGAGGTGAGCACCTCGCCCTGCGAGACGCCGGGGGAGACCGCGTCACTGGTGCGCAGGACGCCGTAGACGACCCAGGGCTGACGGCCCATCTCGGTGAAGATCCAGCCCCAGGAGTTGGCCAGGAGCGGGAAACCGAGGGTGAGGATCGCGGCGCGCCAGTACCACTTCGTCAGCGTGGGGCCGAGTGCCCTGTTGCGGAAGAGCACCAGGTGCGGCACCTCCTCGTCGCCGACCCTCAAGTGCCGCGGCAGCAGGAACTTTTTCCGGGTGAGCCACAGTCCGGCCGCGCCCAGGGCGAAGGACGTCATACCGAAGCCGATCATCCAGCGGAAGCCCCAGAAGGTGACGGGGATGTTGGGCCGGTAGTCGCCGGGGCCGTACTTCTCCTGCTCGGCCTTGTTGACGTCGTTGATGCCGGGGACGTACGAGGAGAAGCTGTCGTCGGCGAGGAACGAGAGCAGGCCGGGTACCTCGATGGCCACGCTGTTGTGGCCCTTCTCCACGTCGCCGTAGGCGAACACCGAGAAGGGGGCGGGGGACTGACCGTCCCACAGGGCCTCGGCGGCCGCCATCTTCATGGGCTGCTGCTTGAACATGACCTTGCCGAGGACGTCACCGCTGACGGCGGTGAGCAGACCGGCGACGACCACGGTGACCAGGCCGAGCCGCAGCGAGGTCTTCATCACCCGGATGTGCTTCTTGCGCAGCAGGTGGAAGGCGGCGATGCCGACCATGAACGCGCCGCCGGTGAGGAAGGACGCGGACAGGGTGTGGAAGGCCTGGGCGAGGGCGGTGTTCTGGGTCAGCACGGCGAGGAAGTCGGTGAGTTCCGCGCGGCCGCGGGACTCGTTGATCCGGTAGCCGACGGGGTGCTGCATCCAGGAGTTGGCCGCCAGGATGAAGTAGGCCGACAGGAAGGTGCCGAGCGACACCATCCATATGCAGGCCAGGTGCAGCTTCTTCGGCAGCTTGTCCCAGCCGAAGATCCACAGTCCGATGAAGGTCGACTCGAAGAAGAAGGCGAGGAGCGCCTCGAAGGCGAGGGGGGCGCCGAAGATGTCGCCGACGAAGCGCGAGTAGTCGGACCAGTTCATGCCGAACTGGAACTCCTGCACGATGCCGGTGACGACGCCCATCGCGATGTTGATCAGGAAGAGCTTGCCCCAGAACTTGGTGGCCCTGAGGTACTTCTCCTTCTCCGTCCGCACCCAGGCGGTCTGTAGGCCGGCCGTCAGGGCGGCCAGCGAGATCGTCAGCGGGACGAAGAGGAAGTGGTAGACGGTGGTGATGCCGAACTGCCAGCGCGCCAGGGTCTCCGGCGCCAGAGCCAGTTCCACGTCGTCTCTCCTTACGTCGCCGTGGTCACGAAGCGGCGGATCGCACGCCCCACGGCATGCGTTTCGCACACGTTTCGGCCCGTACACAGCACGCATCACGGGATGAACCGGGACGCGCTTGTGAACGCGTTCACATTCACAAGCAATTATGACGCATGCCCGTTCGAAGCCGGAGGCCCGGGGGTCCCCTGGGGGCGAAAGTGGGGCGCCTCACACGGGACGCCCCCGTGCGCGGGCATGCGAAAGGGCCGGTCGACGTAAGCCGACCGGCCCTTCGGCAGAAGCGTGGTGGAGAAGGGCGGTTCCGCTCAGAGCTCCCTGCGGAAACCCTCCGCGGCCTTCAGGAAGATGTCGTTGGCCTCCGTCTCCCCGATGGTGATCCGGACGCCGTCGGGCGTGTAGGGCCGGACGACGACCCCCGCCCGCTCGCACGCCGCCGCGAACTCCGCCGTGCGCTCCCCCAGCCGCAGCCAGACAAAGTTGGCCTGCGTCTCCGGCACCGTCCAGCCCTGGCCACGCAGCGCCTCGACCACCCGGTTCCGCTCACAGACCAGCGAGCCGACCCGGCCGAGCAGCTCGTCCTCGGCGTTCAGCGAGGCGATCGCCGCGTCCTGGGCGAGCTGGCTCACCCCGAACGGCACCGCCGTCTTGCGCAGCGCCGCCGCCACCGGCTCGTGGCCGATGGCGAAACCGACCCGCAGCCCCGCGAGCCCGTACGCCTTGGAGAAGGTCCGCAGCACACACACGTTCGGCCGCTCGCGGTACAGCTCGACGCCGTCCGGCACCTCCGGGTCGCGGATGAACTCGCGGTAGGCCTCGTCCAGCACCACCAGGACGTCGTCCGGCACCCGGTCGAGGAACACCTCCAGCTCCGCGCGGCGCACCACCGTGCCCGTCGGGTTGTTGGGGTTGCAGACGAAGATCAGCCGCGTGCGGTCGGTGACCGCCCGGGCCATCGCGTCCAGGTCGTGCACATCGCCCGGCGTCAGCGGCACCTCCACCGGCGTCGCCCCGCTGATCCGCGTGATGATCGGGTACGCCTCGAAGGACCGCCAGGCGTAGATCACCTCGTCGCCCGGACCGCTGGTGGACTGCAACAGCTGCTGGGCGACACCGACCGAGCCCGTGCCCGTGGCGATGTGGGAGACCGGGACGCCGAAGCGCTCGGCCAGCTCCTGGTTGAGCGCGGTGCAGGCCATGTCCGGATAGCGGTTGAAGGACGCGGCCGCCGCCGTGACCGTCTCCATGACGCCCGGCAGCGGGGGGTACGGGTTCTCGTTGGAGGACAGTTTGTAGGCGACGGGGCCGCCGGCCGCCGCGGGCCTGCCCGGCACATAGGCGGGGATACCCTCCAGCTCGGCACGCAGCCTCGGGCTCGTCTCGCTCACCGCAGTCCTCCTCACGCACACCACCGGACTGGGGTGCCTCCCCCGTACCGGTGTCCAATGCTTCTCACCTTATGAGGATTCGGCTCCGGTGCGAATGGCCTGTGGACAACGTGGGCCCCCGGCGGGCCGCCGGTGCGTCCGCGGGGCGGGCGGCGACCGGGGACGGGCACGGAGACCGCCCTCGTACGAAAGCGTATGAAGGCGCACGAATCGGGGGGCGCGCCGGTCCCCTACGCACGCGCCGGTGGCGCACCCCGTGGCGCGCATCACCCGTGAAGGTGAGTTGAGACCTCTTCGAAACATGGCCCCCTTGGCAGGCCCATGCGTGCCGACAAGCCAGGTACTGGCATTGGATCGTTCAACTACCTTGCATTCCCAGGCAGTTGGGGGCTGTACACCTTGCAGAAACGTGCCTGTCAACGGGTGCATATGCGTCCGCACTACCCCACCGCATGAGCCCTACTATCGGCTCGCCATGACAGCAGCAGGGAAGCACCAGGTGAGCCGGGCGGAGGCCGCACGGCGGGGCGGACGACCGGGCCGGGCAGGCATCCGAGACGTCGCCGCCGCCGCCGGGGTCTCCATCACGACCGTCTCCGACGCCCTCAACGGAAAAGGCAGACTCCCGGACGCCACCCGGCGGCATGTCCGCGAGGTCGCCGACCGGCTCGGCTACCGCCCGTCGGCCGCCGCCCGGACCCTGAGAACCGGCAAGTCCGGGCTCATCGGCCTGACCGTGACCACATACGGGGATGAACCTTTCACCTTCACGGAGTTCGCGTACTTCGCGGAGATGGCCCGGGCCGCCACCTCGGCCGCGCTCGCCCGCGGCTACGCCCTGGTGATCCTCCCCGCGACCTCGCGCCACGACGTGTGGTCGAACGTCGCCCTGGACGGCACGGTCGTCATCGACCCCTCCGACCAGGACCCGGTCGTCAGCGAGCTGGTCCGGCAGGGCTTACCGGTGGTCTCCGACGGCCGCCCGGCGGGCGCGCTGCCGGTCACCGCCTGGGTCGACAACGATCACGAGGCCGCCGTCCTGGACATCCTCGACCATCTCGCCGACGCCGGTGCCCGCCGCATCGGCCTGCTCACCGGCACGACCACGGACACGTACACCCGGCTGTCCACCACCGCCTATCTGCGCTGGTGCGAGCGGGTCGGCCAGGACCCGGTCTACGAGGCCTACCCCGCCCACGACCCGTGCGCCGGCGCCGTCGCCGCCGACCGGCTGCTCGCCCGGCCCGACCGCCCCGACGCCGTCTACGGCCTGTTCGACCCCAACGGCACCGATCTGCTGGCCGCCGCCCGGCGCTACGGGCTCCGCGTCCCCGACGACCTGCTGCTCGTCTGTTGCAGCGAGTCCACGGTCTATGCCAACACCGAGCCGCCGATCACCACCCTCTCCCTCAAGCCGCGCCGGATCGGCACGGCGGTGGTGCAGCTGCTCATCGACGCCATCGAAGGGGTGGAGTCGCAGCAGCCGGTGGAGCAGGTGATACCGACCGAGCTGATCATCCGCACCTCGTCCCGGCGCCGTCCGCCGCGCACCACCGTCAGCCCGCCGCGCACGCCGGAGAGCTGACACCTGCCGTCACCTCGTCGGGCGGACTCCGCCCCCGCGCGGCCACGAACCGCTCCCGGGGCGGCTCCGGCGCCGCGGCGCGAACCGTGCCGGGCGAACCGACGGCCGCGTGGCCGTCGCGAAGCGGCGAACCGTTCGACGAGCCGTGGGGCGGTGAACCCTTCGACAAGCCGTGGGGCGGCGGACCGTTCGACGAGGGCGGTGCCACAGTGCCGCCCGGGTGACGCACACGTGTCCCCGGCCGGCCCGGCGGGCGCCCCTCCGGTCACTCCCGCCCCGGGAAAGCCCTGCCCAAAAGGGGCGAAAGCCGCGACGGACCACCCGCTTCCCCGATTCACCACCCCTGGGTCGTCACATGGCACGATCCGCATTCCTATGATGGGCCCACACACCGCGGGCCGCTGCGACCAGGCAGTCCGATGCGGTGCAGCTGCGGCGCGATGGTGGAGGGGTCGATGACTCAGGGGGCCGGTCAGGGACCCGAGGCGGAGCAGGCGGCGACGGTGCGCGACTTCCGGGTACCCGCGTACGTGCAGGAGACCGGCCCGTACGCCCACGACGGCCACCTCGGGGAGGGCTCCGTTCCCCCCGAGGCGCCCGAGGAACACCCCGGCCGGGCCACTCCCTATCCCGAGGGCTTTCCGGAGGGGTACACGCCCACCGAGCGCGACCTGCCGGTGATCAACCGCGGCGACACCGTCCGGGTCGTCGTGGAACCGGCGCCCGCCCCGGCGGCGCAGCCCGCCGCCACCGGTGAGGGCCCCGGCCCGCTGTACGTCGTCGGCGACGTCCACGGCTATCTCGACGAGCTGGTGGCCGCGCTCCAGGAGCAGGGCCTCCTCGACGCCGCCGGCCAGTGGTGCGCCGGCACCGCCCGGCTGTGGTTCCTGGGCGACTTCACCGACCGCGGCCCCGACGGCATCGGCGTCATCGACCTGGTGATGCGGCTGTCCGCCGAGGCGGCCGCGGCCGGCGGCTACTGCAAGGCGCTCATGGGCAACCACGAGCTGCTGCTGCTCGGCGCCAAGCGGTTCGGCGACACCCCCGTCAACTCGGGCGCCGGCACCGCCACCTTCCAGGCGGCCTGGCTGCTCAACGGCGGCCAGAAGACCGACATGGACCGTCTCCAGGACCACCACCTTCAGTGGATGGCCCGCCTCGACGCCATGGAGTCCGCCGACGGCCACCTGCTGGTGCACTCGGACACGACCTCCTACCTCGACTACGGCCGCTCCATCGAAGAGGTCAACGACACCGTCCGCGAGACGCTCACCCGCAACGACGCGGACGAGGTCTGGGACCTCTTCCGCAAGTTCACCAAGCGGTTCTCCTTCCGCGACGAGGGCGGCGCCGACGCCGTCCGCTCCCTGCTGGACGTCTACGGCGGCACCCGCATCGTGCACGGCCACAGCCCGATCCCCTACCTCCTGGGCGAGGTCGGCTCGGAGGAGGGCGAGGAGGCCGGACCGCCCGTGGTCGAGGGACCGCACCTGTACGCCGACGGGCTCGCCCTCGCCATGGACGGCGGGGTGACCATGGCCGGAAAGCTGCTGGTCCAGCAACTGCCGCTGGTGCGCTGACCGTTCACCACCCCCTCGCCCGCCGCCGGTGACCGCCCCGGGCGAGGGGCAATTTCCGGAAACCCCCTGTCTCCGCGTGCCGTCGCGGCTCTACCATCGGCTTATCCGTAGCAGGCTCCCCTCCGTTTCTGCCCGACGGCTCGTCAGCATGCCGAGCCCCAAGCCCTACGGAGCATCGGGGGATGCACATGAACAGCGTTCCGCAGCACCTGCACAGCGAGGACCGCCAGGAGTACGAGCGGATCCTCGACGAGGCGCTGCGCTCCGCCGCACACCGCCCGGAACTGGCCGCCCTCGTGCAGCGGCTCAACCCCGAACAACTGCGCACCATGGCGCTCAGCGCCACCGTGTTCATCACCACCGCCGCCGCGGCCGAATACCACCACTACGTGAAGGTCCGCGAGGAACTGCGCCGCCCGGCCCCGTCCGCCCCGCCGCTGCGGGACGCCCCCGCCACGGAGACGGACGTGGGCGGGCTGGGACTGGCCGCCGCCGTCGGCGAGGCCGCCGCCGGGGCCGGGGCCGGCGCGGTCGTCACCGTCCTCGCCCCCGTGCTGGCCGGGACCGCGGCGGCGATCTTCCTGCTCGTGGGGTACGTCATGAAGATGCTCAACCCCGAGCCGGCCTTCGCCCGGACCCTGCTGACCACCGGCTGGGTGTTCGGCGCGATCACCGCGGTGGCGATCCTGGTCGCCGCGGTCGGCCTGCTGCTCACCGCCCTGCGCAACAACGCCACCGCCCAGCGCGGCGGCGCCGAGGGGGACCGGTACGAGGAGATGCTGCGGGCCAGGAAGGCGTGGCACGAGGCGCTGCTGGAGCGCGGCATCCTGCCGTTCCTCCGCGACGCCCTGGCCGACCCCGACCGGGCCGCGCTGGACGGCCCCGTGCCCTCGGCCCCGCAGAGCCGCATCCCGCACCTGGGCTACGACCGCCCGGGCTTCAGCAGCCCCGAGGACGGCACCCCCTCGGCCCGCCCCCGCTACTCCAGCCCCGACTTCTCCAGCCCGGACTTCGGCGGCCCGGAACACCGGCCGGAGTGAGCGGGCGGAGTGAGCGGGGGGAGCGGTTCCGGCACCCGGCCGGAGCCGGCCCCGACGCGAAACGGCACGTCGAACCGGCAACCGTCTGCCGTCTGCCGTCCGCCGTCTGCCGTCCGCCGACACGCTGAACGGCGGCGGTGTTCCCCGGCCGGCTGCTCCGGGGAGCACCGCCGTCACCGCGGTCAGTCGGCTATCGGCAGGTACACCCGGTTGCCCGCCTCCGCGAACTCCTTCGACTTCTGAGCCATGCCTTCCTCCACCTCGGTCCGTGTGGTGCCGTGCTCCCGGCGGATGTCCTGGGAGATCTTCATCGAGCAGAATTTCGGGCCGCACATCGAGCAGAAGTGGGCCGTCTTGGCCGGTTCGGCCGGCAGGGTCTCGTCGTGGAACTCGCGGGCCGTTTCCGGGTCGAGGGCCAGGTTGAACTGGTCCTCCCAGCGGAACTCGAAACGTGCGTCGGACAGCGCGTCGTCCCATTCCTGCGCACCGGGGTGCCCCTTGGCGAGGTCGGCTGCGTGCGCGGCGATCTTGTAGGTGATGACGCCGGTCTTGACGTCGTCACGGTTGGGCAGGCCCAGGTGTTCCTTGGGCGTGACGTAGCAGAGCATGGCCGTGCCCCACCAGGCGATCATCGCGGCACCGATGCCGGAGGTGATGTGGTCGTACGCCGGAGCGACGTCCGTCGTCAGCGGGCCGAGCGTATAGAACGGAGCTTCATCGCAGATCTCCTGCTGAAGGTCGATGTTCTCCTTGATCTTGTGCATCGGGACGTGTCCCGGGCCCTCGATCATGGTCTGTACGTGAAAACGCTTGGCGATCGTGTTGAGTTCCCCGAGCGTGCGCAGTTCCGCGAACTGCGCCTCGTCGTTGGCGTCCGCGATCGAGCCGGGCCGCAGGCCGTCGCCGAGGGAGTACGTCACGTCGTACGCGGCGAGGATCTCGCAGAGCTCCTCGAAGTGCTCGTAGAGGAACGACTCCTTGTGGTGGGCCAGGCACCAGGCGGCCATGATGGAGCCGCCGCGCGAGACGATGCCGGTCTTGCGGTTCGCGGTGAGCGGCACGTAGGCGAGGCGCACGCCGGCGTGCACGGTCATATAGTCCACGCCCTGCTCGGCCTGTTCCACGACCGTGTCCTTGTAGATCTCCCAGGTCAGCTCCTCCGCCCTGCCGTCGACCTTCTCGAGGGCCTGGTAGAGGGGGACCGTGCCGATCGGCACGGGGGAGTTGCGCAGCACCCACTCGCGGGTGGTGTGGATGTTGCGTCCGGTGGACAGGTCCATGACCGTGTCGGCGCCCCAGCGGGTCGCCCAGGTCATCTTCTCGACCTCCTCCTCGATGGAGGACGTGACGGCGGAGTTGCCGATGTTGGCGTTGACCTTCACCAGGAAGCGCTTGCCGATGATCATCGGCTCGATCTCCGGGTGGTTGACGTTCGCGGGCAGCACCGCGCGCCCCGCCGCGATCTCCTCCCGCACGACCTCAGGAGAAACGTTCTCCCGTAGCGCCACGAACTCCATCTCCGGGGTGATCTCCCCCCGTCGCGCATAGGCGAGTTGGGTCACCGGCGTCCCGTCGCGGCCACGCAGCGGCCGACGGGGCCGTCCGGGGAAGACCGCGTCCAGGTTGCGCAGCCCCCCGCGTGGCGAGGTGTGCTTGATGCCGTCGTCCTCGGGCCGGACCGGCCGGCCCGCGTACTCCTCGGTGTCCCCCCGGGCGACGATCCAGGTCTCCCGCAGCGGCGCGAGCCCCCTGCGGACATCGGTCCGGACGGTGGGGTCGGTGTACGGGCCCGAGGTGTCGTACAGCGTGACCGACTCCCCGTTGGTGAGATGCACCTGACGGACCGGCACCCGCAGATCGGGGCGCGAGCCCTCGACGTACGCCTTGTGCCAGCCGAGGGACGTCCCGGCCTCCTCGGCGCCGGACTTCCCTCCGGAGTTCCCGTTGAGGTTCCCCCCGGGGGAGCCGCTGGAGTCCTCACTGGCGTTCTGTGCGGAGGCAGGCGTGCGTGTGTCCTTGATGGTCATGAGACCTACTCCCTACGCCGGCATTACCCGGTAACAGGTTCAGCGGTCGACGCAGCGGTGTCCGCCGGCGATGTTCCACGTGAAACATCGCCTCTGCGGAGGTCAGCGCCCTCTCAGCCCGGTGCTCCGAGCTCCCGCGTGTACAAAGGTGGTTTCACGCTAACGCCTTGGTGGCCGCGCTGAACAGTGGGCCCCCTCCCGTTCTCGCGCTGACGTGTCCCCGTTCTTGCGATGATGCGTCGGTGACCACGCCCCAGCAGCACCCTCCGCCTCAGCACCCCCCGCACGAGCACCCTCCCCCTCAACCAGCCGGTCCCCATGGCGGCGGCGGCCACAGCCACAGCCACGGCCCGGCGGCACCCGTCTCGCGGCATCTACGTAAGGTCATCGCCGCCGTTCTCGTGCCGTTCGCCGCCGCGGTGGTCGTGGGGCTGGTGGTCCTCTGGCCCGGCGGGGTGCCGTCGCACGAGCGCACGGGCGTCGGCTTCGACCGCCAGACGCAGCAGGCCACGGTCACCAAGGTGGTCAAGGTCGACTGCGCCTCCGTGGGCGCCGGGGGCGGTACGGGCACGGGCGGCACGGCCACGGCCGGTTCCTCCGCCGGAGGCACCTCGGCCGCCGGCTCCGCCGCACAGGGCTCCGGCACGGGGGACGCCGGCACCTGCAAGAAGGCCACGATCCGCGTCGACACCGGCAAGGACAAGGGGCGCACCTTCACCGAGATCGTGCAGCCGGACCAGTCACGCCAACTGGACCAGGGCGAGAAGGTCGTGGTCTCCTACGAGCCCTCCGCGCCGAAGAACCTTCAGTACTCGGTCACCGACGTGAACCGCACGCTGCCCATGGCGCTGCTCGCGGGCATCTTCGCCGTCGCCGTGGTGGTCGTGGGCCGGATGCGGGGGCTGGCCGCCCTGATCGCGCTGGCCGTCAGCTTCGTGCTGCTGTCGTTCTTCATCCTGCCGGCGATCCTCCAGGGCTCGAACCCGCTGGCGGTGGCGGTGGTCGGGTCGAGCGCCATCATGCTGATCGCCCTGTACATGTGTCACGGTCTCTCGGCCCGGACCTCCGTCGCAGTGATCGGCACGCTGATCTCGCTGGGGCTGATCGGCGTGCTCGGCTCGCTGTTCATCGGCTGGGCCGCACTGACCGGGAACACCGACGACAGCACCGGGCTGATCCACGGGCTCTATCCGGACATCGACATGAGCGGTCTGCTGCTGGCCGGCGTCATCATCGGTTCGCTCGGTGTGCTGGACGACGTGACGGTGACGCAGACGTCCGCGGTCTGGGAACTGCACGAGGCGAACCCCTCCATGAGCCGGCGTGGGCTGTACCGCGCGGGCATAAGGATCGGCCGCGACCACATCGCCTCGGTCGTCAACACCCTGGTGCTGGCCTACGCGGGCGCCGCGTTGCCGTTGCTGCTGCTGTTCTCCGTCGCGCGGAGCGGGGTGGGAACGGTCGCCACCAGTGAGCTGGTCGCCGAGGAGATCGTGCGCACGCTGGTCGGCTCCATCGGCCTGGTCGCCTCGGTGCCGGTGACCACCGCCCTGGCCGCGCTGGTGGTCTCCGCGGACCGCCCGGGCGGGCCGGACCGGGCGACAGCACCGCACGGCGGTGAGCCGCCGGTGGCCGCCCGGAGCGCCGGAGCGACGGCGGTGGCGCCACCGGCGCGCGGCGGACGGGGCCGTCGCCGCAAGCGCTGAGATGTGCGAACACGGGCGTGCGGGCGGGCTGCTGAAGCGTTCCTCCGCCGTCCGGACCGTCCGTGCGACCGGCGTCGTTCACCCCGCGCTCTGCTCCTCGGCGAGGATTCGGTCCAGCGCCTCGTCGAGCAGGGCGTCGAAGTCCGCGAGGGAACGCTCCTGTCCGAGGGGGACAAGCTTGTCCGTGCGGTCGAGGAAGGCCACGAGCGGTGCCGCGCCGGACCGGAACAGCGCCCGGTCGGGGCCGACCTGAAGCCTGATCAGCACCTCGCCGATCGCGTGGGGGTCGGCGGGTGCGATGTGCACGTCCCCGTCGCCGCACGGCCTCCCCACCCCGTCGATCAGCAGCTCCCGCCCGAACGCCCAGGTGACGGGCGCGTCCCCGGGGAGGTGGAAGGTCAGCCGGACGGCGAAGGGATCGCAGGTGTCGTAGCGCAGCTCCACGGGGATCCGGAAGGAGAGCTCCTCCGAGACCAGAAAACTCATCATGACCTCCGCCTGCACCACGGACTCGCTCATCGCCTACCCCGTCAGTTGCCGTCGACTGGCCAGGAATCACCTGACACTGCCAGAAATCTTGCAGACAGTACACAGGAGATCACAAGGAGTGAGTTTTCAGATACTGATAGAGGGGGCGAGCGTGCCGAGCAGCCGGCCCAGCTCGCTCTGTAGCCGGCGCACGGCGGGCAGCAGGCGGTCGGCCTGGTGGCAGGGGAGCGAGACGGCCACGGTCGCCGCCGTGGTCCCGGCGGTGAGCGGAAGGGCGGCGCAGGCCGTGCCGAGCGCGTACTCCTGCCGTTCGAAGACCGGTTCCATGCGGCCGACCCGCTCCAGGCGCCGCAGCAGGGTGCGCGCGTCGGGGACGGTGTACGGGGTGAGCGCCCGTACGGGGTGGCGGTCGAGGTGGTCGCGGCGGGTGGCGTCGTCCAGCTGGGAGAGCAGGCACTGGCCGATCGCGTGGGCGTGCCCGGTCTCCCGGAAGTCCGCCCATTCCGCGACCGCCGGGTTCCCCCGGGTGTCCGCGACCGAGACGATCTCGATCTCGCCGGCGCGGTAGACGGCGTAGTAGACCGGGACGCCGAGCATGTCGCGCCAGTGCGCGAGCGCGTCCGCCACCGTGCTGCGACGTTTCTGCTCCGCTCCGCTGCTGCTCAGTCGCTCGGCGGCGTCCCCGAGGAAGAACAGCCCCTTGTCGCGGCGGAGATAGCCCTCGTGGGTCAGTGTGCGCAGCAGGTGGTACGTCGTGGGCAGGGCCAGCTGGGCCTCGCGGGCGAGCTGCTTGGCGGTGGCGCCGTACTCACGGGCGGCGACGCACTCCAGCAGGCGCATCGCCCGCTGCACGGAGCCGATCAGGGTGGTCGGGTGCGACTCCCGCAGCGGCGGCGTCCGCTGGACGGGTGGGGCGTGGATGTCTACGGGTACGGGTACCGAACCGACCGTGGCCAAGGGGCACTCCCGGAGCGCGAGGAGGGGCCGCCCGTGCGGGGAGACACGGGAGGGGTGTGCGCCGCCCGCAGGGGCGGATCGGCCCCGTGCGGAGTTCCGGACTCTAATCGCCCGTCACCGCTCACAGCCGCCGCTGCCGGGAAACTTCCCTCGCGCGAGGGAACCTCGCGTTCCTGTTGCTCGCCCGGCCCTACCAGTCGCCGCGCGAGGAGGAGCCCGCCATGAACTTCCGCACGATGTAGATCAGTCCACCGACCAGCGCCACGAAGAGCAGCACCTTGAACAGCAGCCCGATGAGGAATCCGAGCACGCTGGCTATCAGGCCGCCGAACACGACCAGGGCGATGACCGGCACCGCGATCCACTTCACCCACCACGGCAAACCCGTGAAGATCTCTCGCATCGCCCTGTCCTCACCTCTCCGCCCGGCGCACCCGCTCTCCCGTTCTCGGGACGTGTCGCACAGGTCCTGCTGTGTCCTGCCTTCGATGCTAGGGCCGCGGCGGTGCCGAACGGAGGCCGCGCACCCCTTGTCCTCCCCTGATCCATCCCCTAGGGAACCCCGAGAGCGGACCTCAGCTCTCGGGGGGAGAGAACATCACCAGCACCCTGAGATCCTCGGTGATGTGATGGAACTTGTGGGCGACGCCCGCGGGCACGTAGACGACGCTGCCGCGGGCCACCTGGGTCGTCTCCAGACCCACGGTGATCGACGCCCGTCCGCTGGCGACGTAGTACACCTCGTCCTGCTGGTGCGGCTGCTGGGGATCGGTCGCTCCCGCGTCCAGCGCGTACAGGCCGACCGACATGTTGCGCTCCCGCAGGAACTGGAGGTAGGCCCCGTCGTTGGCGGCGCGCTCCGCCTCGAGTTCGTCCAGTCGGAATGCCTTCATCGTCTCTGTCCGCTCCCGTCCGCCGGCACCGCGGTCCCCGTGGCGCCCGCCCGTTGATCTCTTCCACCGCGATCGGAGACGATCAGACCCATGAAGAATTTCGTAGTCAAGACGATCGCCAACGCGGGCGCCCTGGCGGTCGCCGTCTGGCTGCTCGACAAGATCACCCTGACCGGTGACAGTACCGGCAAGGAGGCCGGCACCCTCATCCTGGTCGCCCTGGTGTTCGGTGTGGTGAACGTTCTGGTCAAACCGGTCGTGCAGGTGCTGACCTTCCCGCTGTTCATCCTGACGCTCGGCCTGTTCACCCTGGTGATCAACGCGCTGATGCTGCTGCTCACCTCGTGGCTGGCCGGGAAGCTCGACCTGAGCTTCCACGTCGAGGGCTTCTGGACGGCCGTCCTCGGCGGGCTGATCGTCTCGGTCGTCGCCTGGGCGCTGCACGTCGTCCTCCCCGACGAGGACTGACGGACACCGACGAGGACCCACGAGAACCGGCGGGGATCATCGGGGACCGACGGGGATCACGGGGGGGCCGACGGGGATCACGGGGGGCCGACGAGGCCGCCGGGAACCGGCGAAGGCGTGGCCCGGGGCAGCCGGCAGGCGCGTGACCTGAGAAAATGGCGGTGGCGAGCCTCCGCTCGGTCCGGTCCGCTCGCCCCGATCACGCAGCAGACGGAGGCGGAGGCGGCATGAGCGAGCGTCATGTGGACGGCGGCGGTGGCACCGGAGAAGCCGGGAACACGGGCGGCATCGGCGGCATCGGCGGCATCGGCGACGGAACGCGCGCGGTGCGCGCGGGGCTTCCCGACCCCGTGAAGTACGAGCCGACCCTTCCCGGCCCCGTCTTCGCCGCCCACTTCCATCTGCCCGGGGAGCCGACCGGCCCGTACACCTACGGCCGGGACGAGAACCCGACCTGGACGCTGCTGGAGCGCGCCATCGGCGAGCTGGAGGCACCCGGCGACGAGAACGTGCGCACGCTCGCCTTCGCCTCGGGCATGGCGGCGATCTCCGCGGTCCTCTTCTCCCAGCTCCGGGCCGGCGACGCCGTGGTCCTGCCGGACGACGGCTACCAGGCGTTGCCCCTGGTGCGCGAGCAGCTCACCGCGTACGGCATCGAGGTACGCACCGCGCCGACCGGCGGGGACGCCCAGCTCGGCGTCCTCGACGGGGCCCGGCTGCTGTGGATCGAGACCCCGTCGAACCCGGGGCTGGACGTGTGCGACGTCCGCCGGCTGGTCGCGGCGGCGCACGCGCAGGGCACGCTGGTCGCCGTCGACAACACCCTCGCCACCCCGCTCGGGCAGCGGCCGCTCGACCTGGGCGCCGACTTCAGTGTGGCCAGCGGCACCAAGATGCTCACCGGACACGGCGATGTGCTCCTCGGCTACGTCGTGGCCCGGGACGCCGAGCTGATCGCCCCGGTCCGGCGCTGGCGCAAGATCGCCGGGGCGATCCCGGGGCCGATGGAGGCCTGGCTCGCCCACCGCTCGCTGGCCACTCTCCAGTTGCGGGCCGACCGGCAGACGGCGAGCGCGCTGACCCTCGCGCAGGCGCTGCGCGACCGCCCCGAGGTGTCCGGGCTGCGCTATCCGGGCCTGCCGGACGACCCCTCGTACGCCGTCGCCTCGCGGCAGATGCGGCGGTTCGGGAGCGTGGTGTCGTTCACGCTGGCCACGCGCGCGCGGGCCGACCGTTTCCTCGAGGCACTGCGGCTGGTCGACGACGCCACGAGCTTCGGCGGCGTGCGCTCCACGGCCGAACGGCGCGGCCGCTGGGGCGGCGACGCGGTGCCGGAGGGCTTCGTCCGCTTCTCCGTGGGCGCGGAGGACCCCGAGGACCTGGTGGCCGACGTGCTGCGGGCGCTGGAGGAGTCGGCCGGCTGAGTGCCGGGCGCGGCGCGGCGGAAGCGGGCGGTCCGAACCTCCCCCCTCGTGGCTCGGACCGCCCCGGTTCTGCGTGCGAAGAACCGTGTGACCAAGGCTAGTTGACTCTGTGTCAGTGTCCAATCACAGTAGCGACAGGTCCCTATCGACTTATTTATAGTGGGGCGCCGACGGGGGGAGGGGCGCCGCCGCCGTGCGCGGTGCCGCGCGGATGGCGCAAGGGAAGGAAGCACCATGGACTTGGCCCTGTTGCGCACGTTCGTCACGGTGCACCGGGCCGGCTCCTTCACGCGTGCCGCGGCTCTGCTCGGGCTGTCGCAGCCCGCCGTCACCTCGCAGATCCGCACCCTGGAACGGCAGCTCGGCCGTCCCCTCTTCCTGCGGCAGGCCCGGGGGGTGACCCCCACGACCATCGGCGACGAACTGGCCCACAAGGCAGCCCCGCACCTGGATGCCCTGGTGGAGATCGCCGAGACGGGACTCGACGACGAGTCCTCCTTACGCACGCTCCACCTCGTCGGTCCGCCGGAGTTCACGGCCGAGCGGGCGCTGCCCGCGCTCATGGAGCTGGCCGGGGACCGCGGCCAGGGCTTCGCGCTGCGGGCCTCCTTCGCCGACTCCGACGAGGCCTTGGAGGGGCTCGCCGCGGGACGACACGATCTGGCCATCACGACCGCCCGCCCGCGCGGGGAGCTGTTCACCGCGACCCCGCTCTGTGACGAGGAGCTCGTCCTGGTCGCGTCCCCGCGCTGGGCCGCGCACACCGCTTCCGACCGGCACCGCCTCCCTGGCGGCTTCGCCCTGGAGAACCTTCCGGTCGTCGAGGTCCACGAATCGCTGCCGTTCGTCGCCCGCTACTGGGCCGCCGTCTTCGACGCCCGCCCGGCGGCTTCCGGCGCCGTCGTCGTCCCGGATCTGCGTGCGGTGCTCGCCTGCGCCGCCCGGGGTGCGGGGCTCGCGGTGCTGCCGCGCTATCTGTGCGCGGCCGCCCTGGAGCGCGGTGAGGTCGTCACCCTGCTCGACCCCCCGGTACCGCCGCTGCGCACGTACTTCCTGACGGTGCGCACCGGCACGCTGGCGATGGCGCACCTCGCCCGGGCTCACGAATGGCTGTTGCGCAAAGCCGCGGGCTGGTGCTGACCGGCCCCTCGGATGTTTCACGTGAAACACCCGGCGGGTTCACGCGGAACGCCCCGCATGTTTCACGTGGAACCAGCTGGGCCACATTTCACGCATGACCGTTCGTCCCGTGGTCAAGCGCACCGCCCGCGCCGTTCTGCTCGACGGCGACGCCCTCGTCCTCATCAAGCGGACCAAGCCGGGCGTCGATCCCTACTGGATCACGCCCGGCGGCGGGGTGGAGCCGGAGGACCCCACCGTGGTCGACGCGCTCCACCGTGAGGTGCACGAGGAGCTGGGCGCCAAGATCACCGATGTGGTGCCCTGCTTCGTGGACACCGTGGAGCACATCGGCGCGGACGGCGGCGCGACCGGAGTGAAGGTGCAGCACTTCTTCGTCTGCCGACTGGAGTCGATGGACGAGAGCCTGCGCCACGGCCCCGAGATCGAGCAGCCGTGCGGCGAGTACGAGATCGTACGGGTGCCGTTCACCCGCGTCGGGATCGCCTCGGTCCACCTCGTTCCGCTGTCGCTGCGGCACTACCTCGACGGCAACATCGAGGGCGTACGGGCGATGCACGCGCCCGACCTCGGTTGAGGAGACGCCGCCGGCCACCCCCTGGTGTGGCCAAAAGTCCGGGGTCCTCGGGCAAAGCGGTGGACGGCGGGGCGGTCCGTCGGACAGCCTGACCTGCGTGCCGACACTCTCCCTCGCCGTTCTGCCCATCCGCCGCCTGACGCCCCGCGATGTCACCGTGTGCGCCGACCTGTCCGAGGACCGGGGCTGGCCCCGGGAAGAACACAAGTGGGGGCTACTGCTCGCCGCCGGACAGGGGTACGGCATCGACGACCCCGAAGGCGGTCTGGTCGGCGCCTGCGTGGTCACGGAGTACGGGCCCCACGGGCGGCCGGATCTGGGCGCGGTCGGCATGGTGCTCGTCGCCGCGCGGCACGCGCGCCAGGGCGTCGGCCGACGGCTGATGCGGCACGTGGTGGCCGGGGCGGGCACCACGCCGCTGACCCTGTACGCGACGCCGAACGGCCGCCCGCTCTACGAGGAGCTCGGCTTCAAGGTCACCGGACGGGCCGAGACGGTGCGCGGCCGCTTCCTTCCCGACGCCTCGGAGACCGGGGTGGGCACCCGGGCGGCGACCGCCGAGGACCTGGTGTCGATCCTCCGCCTCGACGCGGAGGTGTTCGGCAGCGACCGCACCCACGTGATCACCCGTCTTCCCGCCTTCTCCGACCGGATCCGAGTGGCGCACGAGGACGGCCGGCTCGTCGGTTACGCGGCCGCCTGGCCCAACATGGAGACCCATGTCGTGGGCCCGCTGATCGCCCGGGACACCCGGACCGCCAAGGCCCTGGTCTCCGCGCTCGCCGAGGGCGGGGACCGGCCGCTGCGCACCGACATCGACGTACGGCACGAGGAGCTCCTCGCCTGGCTCGAGGAGCGGGGACTGGAGACGGTCGGATCGAACGCCGTCATGACCTACGGCGTCCCCGACCTGCCCGGGGACTGGACCCGGCGGTTCGCCCCGCTGACGGTCGCGGCGGGCTGACCCGGCGCGGCCCCGGCGGGACGGCCGGGGGCGCCTCGCGGAATTCCGCTGCCCGCTCCCTCGGCCGCGGAACCCCGCGGCCGCGCGCCGTCCCGGTACCCGGGCGGTATCCGTCGGGGGGTCCGTCAGCGGCGTGCGGCGACGGCGCGGTCGGCGGGTGCGCCGCCGGTGGCCACGACGCGGGTGGTGCCTGCGGTCCCCCGGCGTTCCAAGGCCGCCGAGAGGGCCGCGACCACCAGGGCGGAGGCGGCGAGGAGCGCACCGACCCAGTTGGGCGCGGTGTAGCCGAGCCCCGCCGCGATGACCAGGCCGCCGAGCCAGGCGGACAGCGCGTTGCCGAGATTGAAGGCGCCGATGTTGACGGCCGACGCCAGGGTCGGCGCTCCGTGGGCGTGGTCGAGGACGCGCTTTTGCAGCGGCGGCACGGTCGCGAAGCCCAGGGCGCCGATCAGTACGAGGGTCGCCGCCGCGAGTGCCTTGTGGTGGGCGGTCACGGTGAACAGGGCGAGCACGAGGGCCAGGCCGCCGAGTGAGACGTACAGCAGGGGCATGAGGGCCCGGTCGGCGTAGCGGCCGCCGAGGAGGTTGCCGCCGACCATGCCGAGGCCGAACAGCACCAGCAGCCAGGTGACGGACCCGTCGGAGAAGCCGGCGACCCGCGTCATCATCGGCGCGATGTAGGTGACGGCCGCGAAGACGCCGCCGAAGCCGAGCACGGTCATCGCCATCGCGAGCAGCACCTGGACGTTCTTCAGCGCCGACAGTTCGTGGCGCAGCCGGACGCCCTCCGGCCGGGGCAGGTCGGGCACGAGCCGGGCGATGCCGAGCAGGCCGAGCACGCCCAGCGCGGCGACGAGGGCGAAGGTGACCCGCCAGCCCGCGGACTGCCCGACGAGCGTGCCGAGCGGGACGCCGACGACGTTCGCGACGGTGAGTCCGCTGAACATCATCGACAGGGCGGCGGCCTTCTTCTCGGGGGCGACCAGTTCGGCGGCGACCACCGAGCCGATGCCGAAGAAGGCGCCGTGCGCCAGGGAGGCGACCACGCGGCCCGCCAGCATCAGCCCGAACACGGGAGCGACGGCGGAGAGCAGGTTGCCCACGACGAACAGGCCCATCAGCAGCATCAGCATCCGTTTGCGGGGGATCCGCGTGCCGAGGGCCGTCATGAGCGGGGCGCCGGCCATCACGCCGAGCGCGTAGCCGGTCACCAGCAGACCGGCGGTGGGGATGGTGACGCCGAAGTCGTCGGCGACCTCGGGCAGCACGCCCATGATCACGAACTCGGTGGTGCCGATGCCGAAGGCCCCGATGGCGAGGGCCAGGAGCGCGAGGGGCATGGGGATACCTTCCAAACGATTGCGACTGCGCTTTACAAGCGGAGACAATAGTTGCAGACGCTCTATACATGCAAGCGCAGGTTACTTCGGTTGTCGTCTATCCTGGGGGCAGCCGCTCCGGGACGGAGGATGACCATGACCGCGACGGACCCCGCGCTCACCGCCCTCGCCCAGGGCTGGTGCGCCCTCTCCCTGCTGCACGGACGCATCGAGGCGCACATCGAGCGCGCCCTTCAGTCCGGGCACGGGCTGAGCGTGCGGGAGTACTCGCTGCTCGACGTGCTCAGCCGGCAGCACGACGGCGACGGCGGGCATCTCCAGATGAAGCAGGTCGCCGACGCGGTGGTGCTCAGCCAGAGCGCCACGACCCGCCTGGTCACGCGGCTGGAGGACCGCGGGCTGCTCTCCCGCTATCTGTGCCCCACCGATCGGCGGGGCATCTACACGAACGTCACCGAGGCGGGCCTGGCGCTCCTCGCGGAGGCTCGGCCCACCAATGACACCGCCCTGCGCGAAGCGCTCGACGAGGCGGCGGAGGACCCCGAGCTGGCGCCGCTGGTCCGCGTCGTGGAGTCGTTGAAAACGGCCGCATAGAGGCCGCATAGAGTGCGGCCATGGGAGATCTCGAGATACGGCCCGCGACCGAGGACGACGTCCCGGCCATCGTCCACATGCTCGCCGACGACCCCCTGGGCGCCGCGCGCGAGTCACCGGACGATCTGTCCCCCTACCTGGCCGCGCTGAAGCGCCTGGCCGGTGACCCCCACCAGCATCTGGTCGTCGCCGTACGGGACGGCCGCGTCATCGGCACGCTGCAACTGACGCTGATCCCGGGGCTGTCCCGCAAGGGCGCCACCCGCTCGATCATCGAGGCGGTGCGGATCCACGCCGACGCACGCGGCAGCGGTCTCGGCACCCGTCTCATCGAATGGGCCGTCGACCGGTCCCGGCGTGAGGGGTGTCAGCTGGTGCAGCTGACCTCGGACGCCACACGGACCGACGCCCACCGCTTCTACGAGCGCCTCGGCTTCACCGCCTCGCACGTCGGCTTCAAGCTCGTGCTCTGACCGGCGGTCACGGCGCCCTACGCGCGGACGCCCTCACGTTTCACGTGAAACATGAGGGCGTCCGGGTTCGACCGCGCGGGACGGCTCGCTGGTTCCACCCCGCAGGACAGCTCGCTAGCGGATTCCGTCCGTCCCCCGCCATCCGTCCGGGTCCACCCCGCCCGGCACCGCCGCCTCCCCGTCGTACGGCGTCCGTGTGAACACGAACGAGCCGAGGTCCAGATGGCTCACCGAGCCGTCCGGCCGCCGTACGACCGTCAGCAGCTCCCCCGCGTAGTAGCCGTCGCACCCGGTCCAGGTGCCGTCGCCGTTCGCCCTGAGCCGTGCGCGACGCCCCACGCCGGTGAGCGGCTCCAGCGCCAGGTCCCCGCCGGCGATGAGGCGGAGGGCGAACCCCTGTGTGCCCCAGTACCAGGGCCCCGCGAGCTCCAGTACGGCCGGATCCACCTCCGGCAGCGGCCGCCACGGCTCCGGGATGCGGGGCTCCGCCTCCGCCACGATGCCCACGAGGTCGGCGGCCGTCCCCCACACCTGCGGGCCGGAGGTGCAGTTGGCGAGCACCACGGCCGCGACATCGTCCTCGACACTGATCGCGAGACCGGCGAGAAAGCCCGGGAGGGAGCCGGAGTGCCCCACCAGCAGCCGGCCGTCCCGGTGCTGGAGCTGCATGCCGAGCCCGTACGCGGAACCCGCCGCCAGGTCCGCGGCGTCGGAGGGCGCGGCGGGCGTCCGCATCTCCCGCACCGACTCCGCGCTGAGCACGCGTTCGTCACCGCGGGTCAGGAAGACCGCGAAACGGGCGAGGTCGCCGGTGGTCGACCAGAGCTGCCCCGCGGGTGCCATCAGGCCGAGGTCCTCGGCGGGTTCCGGCATCATCACGTCCGCCCAGGGGTGCACGGCCCAGCCGCCCGCGTGCGGTGCCTGCGGGCTGCCGCTGGTGCGGTGGAGTCCCAGCGGTGCGAGCACCTCACGCCTCAGGACGTCCTCCCAGGGGGCCTCCCGCAGCCGTTCGACCAGTGCGCCCAGCACGGTGTAGCCGGGGTTGGAGTAGTGGAACCGGCTGCCGACCGGGTACCGCAGCGGTTCCGGGCCCAGGACGTCGACGAGTTCCGGGCGCAGTGAGCCCGGGGTCCGCTCCCACCAGGGGGCGGGCGACTCGGCGGCGAGCCCGCCGGAGTGCGCGAGCAGCTGGGCGATCGTGGCCTCCCCCGCCCCGGTACCCGGCAGATACTTCTCCAGCGGGTCGCCGAGATCGAGCCGGCCCTCGTCGCGGAGGCGCAGGACGAGCACGGCGGTGAAGGTCTTGGTGAGCGAGCCGATCCGGTACTGCACGTCCTCGTCCGGGCCGTGGCCCTCCACCGAGGTGCGCGAGCCGTGCCAGACGGTCCTGCCGTCCCGTACGACGGCCGCCACGAGGGACGGGGCCCGTCCCTCGGCCTGGGCGACGGCGATCCGGTGCAGCAGAGCCCGCCGCGTGGCGGGGAGCAGCTCTTCGTGGGGTGTCGTCATCCCCCCAGTCCACCCGCCGCCCCCGCCCACGTCGAGCGCATTTCCCCGGCGCCGCCCCGCCCCGGGCCAACGCCCGGTCGCGCGGTCAGGCGGCTCAGGTCTGTGCCATGTCCACGAAGCGGGAGTAGTGGCCCTGGAAGGCGACGGTGATGGTGGCCGTGGGGCCGTTTCGGTGCTTGGCGACGATCAGGTCGGCCTCGCCCGCGCGGGGCGACTCCTTCTCGTAGGCGTCCTCGCGGTGCAGCAGGATGACCATGTCCGCGTCCTGCTCGATGGAGCCGGACTCACGCAGGTCGGAGACCATGGGCTTCTTGTCGGTGCGCTGCTCGGGTCCTCGGTTCAGCTGGGAGAGCGCGATGACCGGGAGCTCCAGCTCCTTGGCGAGGAGCTTGAGGTTACGGGACATGTCCGAGACCTCCTGCTGGCGGCTCTCGGCGCGCTTGGAGCCGCCGGACTGCATCAGCTGGAGATAGTCGATGACGACCAGCTTGAGGTCGTTGCGCTGCTTCAGACGGCGGCACTTGGCGCGGATCTCCATCATCGACAGGTTCGGCGAGTCGTCGATGTAGAGCGGAGCGGCCGACACGTCCGGCATGCGGCGGGCCAGCCGCGTCCAGTCCTCGTCCGTCATCGTGCCCGAGCGCATGTGGTGCAGCGCGACCCGGGCCTCGGCGGACAGCAGACGCATGGCGATCTCGTTGCGGCCCATTTCGAGGGAGAAGATGACGCTCGGCAGGTTGTTCTTGATCGACGCCGCACGGGCGAAGTCCAGCGCGAGCGTCGACTTGCCCATCGCGGGGCGCGCGGCGATGACGATCATCTGGCCGGGGTGCAGGCCGTTGGTCAGCGAGTCGAAGTCCGTGAACCCCGTGGGGACGCCGGTCATCTCGCCGCTGCGGGAGCCGATCGCCTCGATCTCGTCGAGCGCGCCCTCCATGATGTCGCCGAGCGGCAGATAGTCCTCGCTGGTGCGCTGCTCGGTGACGGCGTAGATCTCCGCCTGCGCGCGGTTGACGATCTCGTCCACGTCGTCGTCGGCCGCGTATCCCATCTGGGTGATCCGGGTGCCGGCCTCGACGAGGCGGCGCAGTACGGCCCGCTCGTGGACGATCTCCGCGTAGTACTCGGCGTTCGCCGCCGTCGGCACCGTCTGGACCAGGCCGTGCAGATAGGAGGCGCCGCCCACCTTGGTGATCTCGCCGCGTTTGGTGAGTTCGGCGGCGATCGTGATGGGGTCGGAGGGTTCCCCGCGCGCGTAGACGTCGAGGATCGCCTGGAAGATCGTCTCGTGCGCCGGTTTGTAGAAGTCGTGGCCCTTGAGGATCTCGACGACGTCGGCGATGGCCTCCTTGGACAGGAGCATGCCACCGAGGACCGACTGCTCGGCGTCCAGGTCCTGCGGGGGGACGCGCTCGAAGGCGGAGCCGCCGTCCCACCCGCCGCTGTCCCGGCCCCGGTCGTGCTGTTCGTCCCGGCCGGGTCCGCCGCCGTCGCCGCGCCGGCGCGAGGCGGGCAGACGATCACTGGGCCCGCTGTCGGCCCACGGGTCGTCCAAGGGCTCGGAGATACTCACCGAACCACCTCCTCCGTCCGCCGGGCGGACCTCGCCGTGCCCCTCATTTCTAGGCCACGGCACTGACAAATAAGAGGCCCGTCCTCCGGTTGTCGGCGCGTCGGCTTTGTGAGGATTCCGTGGTGCCGGGGCGGAGCGGGCGCCGGACCACGTTAGGCCCGTCTGCACCGTCAGCCAATCTGGTTATCCACAGGCCATGTGGACGAAGACCCCATTGCTGTGGAGAACTCCGCGAAACCTGTGCACGACACGGTGGACAGCCCTGTGAACAAGACCTCTCCGCTTTCGACCCACCCCGTCTGACCTGGCGTTTCGACGTCCACCGGCTGTGCAGAGAAAAAACTTTCCCGGTCGGACCAAGATCCTTGACGAGGGTCGGCGTCATGACCCGCCCTCATGAGAGATGTAAGGGTCTCATGCCGCTTGCATCCGTTACCTGTGGACGGTTAGATTGATGGCCATGACACATGCTCCAGCGGCGTCCCGCTCCGCCCGGCGGCGCCATGACCGGGAGATCGTCGCCCTGGCCGTTCCGGCCTTCGGCGCGCTCGTCGCCGAGCCCCTGTTCGTGCTGGCCGACAGCGCGATCGTGGGGCACCTCGGCACGGCACAACTGGCCGGCCTCGGCATCGCCTCCGCCCTCCTCACCACCGCCGTGAGCGTGTTCGTCTTCCTCGCCTACGCGACGACGGCCGCCGTCGCCCGCCGGGTCGGCGCGGGCGACATACGCGCCGCCATCCAGCAGGGCATGGACGGCATCTGGCTCGCCCTGCTCCTCGGAGCCGGCGTCATCGCCCTGGTCCTGCCCCTGGCCCCGGGCATCGTCACCCTCTTCGGCGCCTCGGACACCGCCGCCCCGTACGCGACCACCTATCTGCGCATCTCGGCGCTCGGCATCCCGGCCATGCTCGTCGTGCTGGCCTCCACCGGTGTGCTCCGGGGGTTGCAGGACACCCGTACACCGCTCTACGTCGCCGTCGCCGGGTTCGTCGCCAACGCCGCCCTCAACCTCGTCCTGGTCTACGGCGCGGGACTCGGCATCGCCGGCTCCGCCTGGGGCACCGTGATCGCCCAGTGCGCCATGGCCGTCGCGTACCTCTTCGTGGTGGTGCGCGGCGCACGGCGACACGGGGCCTCGCTGCGCCCCGACGCCGCGGGCATACGCGCCTGCGCGCAGGCCGGGGCACCCCTGCTCGTCCGTACGCTCTCGCTGCGGGCGATCCTGATGATCGCCACCGCGGTCGCCGCCCGGCTCGGGGACGCGGACATCGCCGCGCACCAGATCATCCTGTCGCTGTGGAGCCTGCTCGCCTTCGCGCTCGACGCGATCGCCATCGCGGGACAGGCCATCATCGGCCGCTGTCTCGGTGCGGACGACGCCGAAGGCGCCAGGGAGGCGTGCCGCCGCATGGTGCAGTGGGGCGTCGCCTCCGGAGTCGTCCTGGGAGTGCTGGTGCTGGCCGGCCGTCCGCTGTTCCTCCCGCTGTTCAGCAGCGACCCGGCGGTCCACCACGCCGCGCTCCCCGCGCTGGTCATCGTCGCGCTGTGCCAGCCGGTCTCCGGCGTCGTCTTCGTTCTCGACGGGGTGCTGATGGGGGCGGGGGACGGGCCCTATCTGGCGAGGGCGATGCTGGTCACACTCGCGGTCTTCACGCCCCTGGCACTGCTCGTGCCCACGGTCGGCGGCGGTCTGACGACCCTGTGGGGGGCGATGACGGTGATGATGGCCGTGCGGATGCTGACCCTGTGGCTACGCTCCCGCTCGGGCCGCTGGATCGTGACGGGGGCGACCCGCTGAGGTTTCCCCGTTTCACGTGAAACATCGGGCCACACCACGCGGCGCCACCTGCCGATCAGCACAGGACAGTGGGGCCGCACCCGAAGGCGCGGCCCCACTCACCGCTGCGAGGAGCGGCTACAGCATGCGCGACACTCAGGCCGCGACGACCTCGATGCTGACCTTGGCGGCCACCTCGGGGTGCAGACGCACGGACGTCTCGTGGGCGCCCAGCGTCTTGATCGGCGAGCCCAGCTCGATGCGGCGCTTGTCGACCTCGGGGCCACCGGAGGCCTTGATCGCCGAAGCGACGTCGGCCGGGGTGACGGAACCGAAGAGACGACCGGCGTCGCCCGAACGGACGGCCAGACGGACCTTCACGCCCTCGAGCTGGGCCTTGAGCGCGTTGGCCTGCTCGACGGTCTGGATCTCGTGGATCTTGCGAGCACGACGGATCTGCTCGACGTCCTTCTCGCCGCCCTTGGTCCAGCGGATCGCGAACTTCCGCGGGATCAGGTAGTTGCGGGCGTAGCCGTCCTTGACGTCGACGACCTCGCCGGCGGCGCCGAGGCCGGAGACCTCGTGGGTAAGGATGATCTTCATGAGTCGGTCACCCTTCCCTTATCGCGCGGTGGAGGTGTAGGGCAGCAGCGCCATCTCACGGCTGTTCTTGACGGCCGTGGCGACGTCACGCTGGTGCTGCGTGCAGTTGCCGGTCACGCGGCGGGCACGGATCTTGCCGCGGTCGGAAATGAACTTCCGCAGCATGTTCGTGTCCTTGTAGTCCACGTACGTGACCTTGTCCTTGCAGAATGCGCAGACCTTCTTCTTCGGCTTGCGCACAGGCGGCTTAGCCATGGTGTTTCTCCTGTGTGATCAAGAAGTTGGGGTGTGCCCCGCTCCCGACCGCAGGACCCGTGGGTCCGGGGTCTAGAAGGGGGGCTCGTCCGAGTAGCCGCCACCGCCGCCGGAGCCGCTTCCGCCGCCCCAGCCGCCGCCGCCCTGGTTGCCGCCGCCGGGAGCACCGGTGGCCCAGGGGTCGTCGGCCGGAGCACCGCCGGCGCCCTGGTTGCCGCCGCCGGGGCCGCCGCCCCAGCCGCCGCCACCCTGGCCGCCGCCACCGCCCTGGCCGCCGGCGCCGCCGCCGTAGCCACCCTGGCCACCGCGGCCGGAGGTCTTGGTGACCTTGGCCGTGGCGCTGCGCAGGCTGGCGCCGACCTCGTCGACGTCGAGCTCGTAGACCGTGCGCTTGACGCCCTCACGGTCCTCGTAGGACCGCTGCTTCAGCCGGCCCTGCACGATGACGCGCATGCCTCGCTGGAGCGACTCGGCGACGTTCTCCGCCGCCTGACGCCAGACCGAGCAGGTCAGGAAGAGGCTTTCGCCGTCCTTCCACTCGTTGGTCTGACGGTCGAAGGTGCGGGGAGTGGACGCGACGCGGAACTTCGCGACCGCCGCACCGGACGGGGTGAAGCGCAGCTCGGGGTCGTCGACGAGATTGCCGACGACCGTGATGACGGTCTCGCCTGCCATGGGTGAACCTCTCGGCGGGTTTGCTGCTGGCTGCTGGTACTGCTACTCGAATCCCGGAACCGACCGAGCCGGATGGCTCAGTGGGTCTCGGGGCGGAGGACCTTGGTCCGGAGGACCGACTCGTTCAGGTTCATCTGGCGGTCGAGCTCCTTGACGACCCCGGGCTCGGCCTGGAGGTCGATGACCGAGTAGATGCCCTCGGGCTTCTTCTTGATCTCGTACGCGAGACGACGACGGCCCCAGGTGTCGACCTTCTCGACCTTGCCGCCGCCATCACGCACGACGGAAAGGAAGTTCTCGATCAACGGGGAGACCGCGCGCTCCTCGACGTCGGGGTCGAGGATGACCATCACCTCGTAGTGACGCATATGGAACCCACCTCCTCTGGACTCAGCGGCCACGGTCGTTCCGTGGCAGGAGGGTTGCGATGCGTGGCACCGATGTCCGTGAGTAAACCAGGCCCCACTGACAATCGGGGCCCGCTCTCACGGAAGCGGCCGGACCTCGGCCCGGCCCGCATCGGCGCAGAAGATACAGACTACCCGCCCACCGCCGTACGGTTGAAATCCGGTCGTGAGGGCACGCAATCTGTACAGATCGGGTTGTCCAGGACGAAGACGCACCGCTTCTTCGGCAGGAGGTATCCCATGGCACAGATCATGCGACCCGCCAGGCCCCGCAACGGGCTGCTGGCCACCGACGGCAAACGGCACCCCTTGCAGGACTCGCTGCTGGCCGTGACGGCCGTGTTCGGGCTGATCTCCATCGTCACCGCCGGTTTCCCCACGCTGCACATGCTGACCGCGTGGACGGGTCTCATCGGCGTCCTCACCGGCGGCTACGGCCAGTTCATCTCGGAGACGACGCGGGAGCGCTTTGGCCTGGTCCTCGGCCTCGGCGCCGCCGCGATCGGCCTGTACTTCGGCATGGCCCACGGCGGGTTCGCCGGCGAGTTCAACGGCTTCGTGGGCGGCTGAGCGGACCCGCGGGACCGCGCGAGAAGGGACGGGCGCACCGCCCCGCCGACGGCGGGCGCCCCTTCCGCAGGGCCGTACGGCCCAGTCCCAGACGGGGCGCTCGCGGGGCGCAGTAGGCTTCGGCGCGAGAGCCGGAGCCCCTGACCCCATGGGGACACACCAGCCCGAGGAGCGCCCCGACATGAGCCTGACCCTGAGGACGATCAGCCGCGAGCAGCATCTGGCGTACATGCAGAGCCTGCCGTCGGCGAGCCACATGCAGGTTCCGGCCTGGGCCGACGTCAAGGCGGAGTGGCGCTCGGAGAACCTCGGCTGGTTCGACAAGAGCGGTCAGCTCGTCGGCGTCGGGCTCGTGCTGTACCGCCAGCTCCCCAAGATCAAGCGGTATCTGGCGTACCTGCCCGAGGGCCCGGTCATCAACTGGTACGCGCCGAACCTGGACGACTGGATCCAGCCGATGCTGGCCCACCTCAAGCAGCAGGGCGCCTTCTCCGTGAAGATGGGCCCGCCGGTGATCATCCGGCGCTGGGAGGCCGCCTCCATCAAGCAGGGCATCCAGAACCCCGACGTCAAGCGGTTGCGTGACATAGAGGCGGACCACATCGAACCGCGCGCCTTCGAGGTGGCCGACAAGCTGCGCCGCATGGGCTGGCAGCAGGGCGAGGACGGCGGAGCCGGCTTCGGCGACGTGCAGCCCCGCTACGTGTACCAGGTGCCGCTGGCCAACCGGTCGCTGGAAGAGGTGCACAAGAACTTCAACCAGCTCTGGCGCCGCAACATCAAGAAGGCCGAGAAGGCGGGCGTCGAGGTGGTCCAAGGCGGCTACCACGACCTGGAGGAGTGGCAGCGGCTGTACGAGATCACGGCCGTGCGCGACCACTTCAGGCCGCGTCCGCTGTCGTACTTCCAGCGCATGTGGTCGGCCCTCAACACCGAGGACCCCAACCGGATGCGGCTGTACTTCGCCCGGCACAACGGGGTGAACCTCTCGGCGGCGACGATGCTCATCGTGGGCGGCCACGTCTGGTACTCCTACGGCGCCTCGGACAACATCGGCCGCGAGTTCCGGCCGTCCAACGCGATGCAGTGGCGGATGCTGCGGGACGCCTACGCGCTCGGCGCGACCGTCTACGACCTGCGCGGCATCTCCGACTCGCTGGACGAGACCGACCACCTGTTCGGTCTGATCCAGTTCAAGGTGGGCACGGGCGGGCAGGCGGCGGAGTACCTCGGCGAGTGGGACTTCCCGCTCAACAAGCTGCTCCACAAGGCGCTCGACATCTACATGTCGCGCCGCTGACTTCTCCCGGCGCCCTCCCCGCCGTCCGGCGGGTCCGCCACAATCGCATTCTCGGGTCTCTTCGGGGCCCCTCGCACCCCTGACTTCACAGCCATCTCAGCCACGAGAAAGGTTCCGGGACCGGCCATGGCGCTCACGCTCTACGTCGACACCGCGCGCTGGCGGGCACACCAGAAACACGTGCAGGACCAGTTCCCGGGGATCGTCCCCGTCTGCAAGGGCAACGGGTACGGCTTCGGGCACGAACGTCTGGCCGAAGAGGCCACCCGCATGGGCTCGGACATCCTCGCCGTGGGCACGACGTACGAGGCCGCCCGCATCAAGGACTGGTTCGGCGGCGATCTGCTGGTGCTGACGCCCTTCCGCAGGGGCGAGGAGCCCGTCCCGCTGCCGGACCGGGTGATCCGCTCGGTCTCCTCGATCGACGGGGTCTACGGGCTGGTCGGCGCCCGGGTGGTCATCGAGGTGATGTCCTCGATGAAGCGGCACGGGGTGAGCGAGCAGGACCTGCCGCAGCTCCACTCCGCCATAGAGAACGTGCGCCTGGAGGGCTTCGCCATCCACCTGCCGCTGGACCGGACCGACGGCTCGGACGCCGTCGAGGAGGTCATCGGCTGGATGGACCGGCTGCGCGCGGCCCGGCTGCCGCTGCACACGATGTTCGTCAGCCATCTCAAGGCCGACGAGCTGGCACGGTTGCAGCAGCAGTTCCCGCAGACCAGGTTCCGGGCCCGGATCGGCACCCGGCTGTGGCTGGGGGACCACGAGGCCACGGAGTACCGGGGCGCGGTCCTGGACGTGACGCGGGTGGCCAAGGGCGAGCGCTTCGGCTACCGGCAGCAGAAGGCGGCCACCGACGGCTATCTCGTCGTCGTGGCGGGCGGTACGTCGCACGGGGTGGGCCTGGAGGCGCCCAAGGCGCTGCACGGTGTCATGCCGCGGGCCAAGGGCGTCGCACGGGCCGGTCTGGCGACGGTCAACCGGAACCTGGCGCCGTTCGTGTGGGCGGGCAAGCAGCGCTGGTTCGCCGAGCCGCCGCACATGCAGGTCTCCATCCTCTTCGTCCCCTCGGACACCACGGAGCCGAAGGTCGGTGACGAGCTGGTCGCCCATCTGCGGCACACCACGACGCAGTTCGACCGGATCGTGGACCGCTGACGCCCCGGCCCCGTCGGCGGGAAGCTCCCGGCGCCCCCGGCCTGTCCACGGACGCGCGTGAGGCCGTACACGGACCCCGTGTACGGCCTCACGCATGTCCAGGGCCCTGGGGGAGCCATGGGCCCGCGGGCCGGCCTCTGAGGCCACCGCGAGCCCGTTGTTCGCTCAGGGCGAACTCTCTCCCGCCGGGGACGCCCCGTCGGCGCCCCACTCCACCACCGGTCCCTCGAAGTGCGCCGGCTCGTGGTGCGGCGGCCGGGCCGCGGCGCCGAGGACGAAGACGTCCGGTGCCCCGTCGAGGACGCCGCCGGACGGATCGTCGTCCCCGGCCCGCCGTACGACGTCCCGCTCCGGCATCAGGATGTCGCGGACGACCACCGCGCACAGATACAGCGTGCCCAGCAGATGGACGGCGACGGCGAGCTGGTAGCCCTCGGTCGGCAGCCCCTTGTGGGCGTCCCCGCTCGTCGTGTACGCGAGGTACATCCAGATGCCCAGGAAGTAGGCGACCTCGCAGGCCTGCCAGATCAGGAAGTCCCGCCAGCGCGGCCGGGCCAGCGCGGCGAGGGGGACCAGCCAGAGCACGTACTGCGGTGAGTACACCTTGTTGGTGAGGATGAACGCCGCGATGATCAGGAAGGCCAGCTGGGCGAAGCGCGGCCGGCGCGGGGCGGTCAGCGTGAGCGCGACCAGGCCGGCACAGATCAGCACCATCAGGATCATGGCCCAGTTGTTGGCCGTGTCGGGGCTGATCGCGATGTTCCACCGCTGCGAGACGATCAGGAAGATCGAGCCGAAGTCGACGCCCCGGTCGTGGCTGAAGCGGTAGAACTTCGACCATCCGTCCGGCGCCAGCAGCAGCACCGGCACATTGACCACGAGCCAGGCCGCGACGGCACCGAACAGCGCCGTCCCGTACGCCCGCCACCTGCCCGCCCGCCAGCACAGGATCAGCAGCGGTCCGAGGATCAGGAACGGGTAGAACTTGGCGGCCGTGGCCAGCCCCAGCAGCACGCCGAACGCGAGGGACCGGCCGCGCGACCACATGAGCATCGCGGCGGCGAGGAGCGCCACGGCGAGCAGGTCCCAGTTGATGGTCGCGGTCAGCGCGAAGGCCGGCGCGAGGGCCACCAGGAGCCCGTCCCAGGGACGGCGGCGGTGGGTGCGCACGGTGCACACCGCGATGACCGCGGCGCACACCATCAGCATGCCGGCGTTGACGAACCAGTAGATCTGCTCCTGGTCCTGGATGCTCCCGCCGCCGGGCGTCAGCCAGGCCGCGACCTCCATGAAGAGACCGGTGAGCACCGGGTACTCGAGGTAGTCCATGTCGCCGGGGAGCTTGTCGAAGTACGGCACGAGTCCGTCGGCGAAGCCGCGCCCCTGGTACAGGTGCGGGATGTCCGAGTAGCACGCGTGCGTGTACTGGGAACTGGCGCCGAAGAACCACCCGCTGTCGTAGCAGGGCAGCTTCTGCACCATGCCGAGGGCGAACATGCCGATGGCCACGAGCGCCACGACCCGCACGGGCGTCCACCAGGACGTCCCGAGCAGGGCGCGCCGCCCGAGGGGGCCGCCGAACAGTTCGCTGCCGAGGGCGGCGACCTCGTCCTCCTTGGTCGGCCGCACCACGTCCGGCTCGTACTCGACGGCTCGCGTCGTCTCTCCGCTGGGCATGCCGCACATCCTGCCGTACGTGCCTGGGGACGCGCCGGGAGGCGGCGGATCCCGTCATGACGACGCCCCTTCGTATGTTTCACGTGAAACATACGAAGGGGCGCGAATCGGCGGCTTCGGCCACCGTCACACGACGTCCGAGGAGCCGGCTCCTCCCGGAGCCGTCAGAACGGCTCCGGGGGCCTCAGTTCCGGCCTCCGAAGAGTCCGCCTCCTCCGTCGTTGCCGCCGTTGCCATTGCCCCGGGCGTTCCCGGTCTCCTCGCTCTCCGTCGCCGACGGACTCGAACCGCCCGCGCCGCCGTTGTCGTTGCCGCCATTGTCATTGCCGCCGTTGTCGTTGCCGGCGTCCGTGCAGCCCTGCCAGAAGTCGCAGCTCTGCGAGGACGTCGGGGAGGGCGACATGCTGCTTCTCGTCGGTGACGGGCTCGACGACGGGCTGCTCTCCGGGCTCCTGGTGGCGCTGGGCGTCGGGCTCGACGACGGCTCGGCGTTGACGGCCTTGCCGATGGGCTGGGCCTCCGGGAAGGCCTTGGCGGGCACGCCCTTCAGTGCCTTCTCCATGTAGTCGTGCCAGATCTGAGCCGGGAACGAGGCACCGTGGATCTTCTCCTCGCCGCCCGTTCCGTACATCTCCAGGAACTCTCGGTTCTTGTTGTTCTCGTCGTCGTCCAGCCGGTACATCGAGATCGCGGTGGAGAGCTGCGGCGTGTAGCCGACGAACCAGGCGGACTTGTTGCCGTCCGTGGTACCGGTCTTGCCCGCGACCTCGCGGCCGGGGAGCTGGGCCGCCGTACCGGTGCCCTTGTCGACCACCGTCTTCAGCACGTCGGTGACGTTGTTGGCCACGTTGGGCTCGAAGGCCTGGGTGCTCTTGGCCTCCTTCTTGTGGTCGTAGACGGTGCCGTCCTTGCTCTCGACCTTGTCGACCGAGTAGGGCTCGCGCTGCTTGCCGCTGTCGGCGAAGGTGGCGTAGGCGCCGGCCATGCGGATGGCGCTGGGGTCGGAGGTACCGATGGAGAAGGAGGGGAAGTTGGAGCTGGCCAGACTGCTCTTCAGCACACCGGCGTCCAGTGCCGACTCCTCGACCTTGTCCAGCCCCACGTCCATGCCGAGCTGGACGTAGGCGGAGTTGACCGACAGCCGCATCGCCTCACGAAGGTCGATCTTGTAATTCGGAGGACTGCCCACCGACTCACCGCCGTCGTTGGTCTGCAACCACTCCTTGCCCTCCTTGTCCTTCCAGACGTCTCCGTTGTACTCGAGGATCTTGAACTTGTTCTTGCCGCTGTAGAGGCTCTTGGGCGACGCGACGGTGCGTTCGTCCTGCGCCTGCTCCGGGTCGCCGTCGGGGTCACGGACACCCCACTTCATCGCGGCGGCCAGCACGAACGGCTTGAAGGTCGAACCGACCTGGGCGCCGGTGACGTCGGCGTTGTTGGTGAAGTGCTTGGTCGCGTTCTCACCGCCGTAGATGGCCTTGATCGCCCCTGTGTCCGGGTCGACGGAGGCGCCGCCGAACTGGACGTGCGTGTCGGTGTCGGGGCGTTGCTTGGGCTTGATCTTGGCCTTCTGGACCTTCTTGACCGCGGCCTCGAGTTCGTTGACCTTCGTCTTGTCGAAGGTCGTGTGGATCGAGTAGCCGCCCTGCTGGAGCTGGTCGCCGGTGATGTCGGTGTTGTTGACGACGTAGCCCTTGGCCAGGTCGACGAGGTAACCGATCTGACCGCTCAGCGCGGTGTTCGACCTGGGGTTCTTCACCGTCGGGAGCTTGGTGTACTTCGCCCGGTCGGCCTGGCTCAGATGGCCGTACTCGACCATCTTGTTGAGCGTGTCCTGCATCTGGCCCAGGGCCCGCTTGGCGTTGGCCTTGGCGGTGGCCGCCGGGTCGATGGAGGTCGCGCCGGCCGGGTCGTAGTAGGTGGCGCCCTTGAGCATCGCGGAGAGGAAGGCGCACTCGCCCGGATCCAGGTCCTTGGCGTCCTTGTCGAAGTACGCCCGCGCGGCCGCCTGGATGCCGTAGGCACCCCGGCCGTAGTAGGCGGAGTTCAGATAGTCGGCGAGGATCTTGTCCTTGTCGACGTTGGCGCCGACCTTGATCGAGATGAAGATCTCCTTGAACTTGCGGGAGATCGTCTGCGACCGGTCGTCCAGCAGCGCGTTCTTCACGTACTGCTGGGTGATGGTCGAGCCGCCCTGGGTCTCGCCGCCCCTGGCCATGTTGAACAGCGCGCGGCCGATGCCCTTGGGGTCGATGCCGTTGTCGTCGTAGAAGGTCTTGTTCTCCTGCGAGATCACCGCCCAGCGCATCTCCTTGGGGATCTGCGAGAAGTTGACGATCTGGCGGTTGGTCTCACCACCGGTGGCCACCATCTGGGTGCCGTCGGACCAGTAGTAGACGTTGTTCTGCGCCTTCGCCGTCTTGGCGATGTCCGGCACGCTCACCATGGCGTACCCGATGCCGGCCACGGCCACCAGGCTGCCGACGAAGCCGATGAAGCAGCCGGTCACCAGCTTCCAGGAGGGCACCCAGCGGTGCCAGCCGTCCTTGCCGGCCCGCGGGTAGTCGAGGAAGCGCCTCCTGCTGGGGTCCGGGCCGCGTCCCCGGCCGCGGCCGGGACCGTTCGGGCCGCCCGGGCCCCGGCGGCCACCGCCGCCTCCGCTTCCGCTTCCGTGTCCCGCGCCGTCGGCCGCTCTGCGGCGGCCGCCGCCGCTTCTCTGCGCGGCCCGCCGTGCCTCGGCACGACCGCCGTACAACTGTTCACCACCTCCCCACTCGGGGGAGTCGGCCGGAGATCCGGTGGCGCCTCGCGGTGCCGCGCGGCGGCCGGAGGGCGCCGACTGGCCGCGTCGGGCCGCGGCACGTCCGCCTCCCTGCGGCTGCGGCGGTTTGCGACGGTGCTCGCTCATCGAACGATTACTCCTCGGGCAGGCGCACCCGTGCGCGCCTGGAAACGGCGGCTGGTTTCCGGTCCCCCCGGAGTACGGATGCGGTCGCTCACGCATTCACCCGTACTGCACCGAGGACGAGGACGTTGCCGTCCGTCACTCGGTTCCCGGTGTTCTGCATGGCGCACAGACTACGCACCGTCAAAACCCGCCGAGGTTCGAAGTTCACCCCAAACCAGGCAGGTTGCCTCCTACGAATCAGTGATGTGACCCCGTTCACCGTGTCCCCCCTTGTCCCTGTGGCGGGGGCGTTCTATCGTCGTGATGTATCGAGTCGATACATCAGCGCGAGATAAAGACGTGCCGAGACGGCCGCGAGAGGGAGGAGGCGACGATGAGCCGGCGTGCCGGGATCCTCGAGTTCGCCGTACTCGGCCTGCTTCGCGAGTCCCCGATGCACGGCTACGAGCTGCGCAAACGGCTCAATACGTCACTGGGGGTGTTCCGTGCGTTCAGCTACGGGACGCTGTATCCCTGCCTCAAGACGCTGGTCGCGAGTGGCTGGTTGATCGAGGAGCCGGGAGTCGCGACCGACGGCACGCCCGCCGCCCCGCTCACGGGACGGCGCGCGAAGATCGTTTACCGGTTGACGGCGGACGGCAAGGAGCACTTCGAGGAGCTGCTCTCCCAGACGGGGCCCGACGCCTACGAGGACGAGCACTTCGCCGCGCGCTTCGCCTTCTTCGGCCAGACCTCGCGGGACGTGCGCATGCGCGTCCTGGAGGGGCGCCGCAGCCGGCTGGAGGAACGCCTGGAGAAGATGCGCGCCTCCCTGGCGCGCACCCGGGAGCGCCTCGACGACTACACCCTTGAGCTCCAGCGCCACGGAATGGAGTCCGTGGAGCGCGAAGTGCGCTGGCTGAACGAGCTCATCGAGAGCGAGCGGGCAGGGCGGGACCTCAAGGATTCCGCCTCCTCGGGCCCCGCTCAGCAGAACACAGGATCCGGCTCGCCGGGCGGCCTGCCCCGGCGCGGTGACAGCACCGCGCCGGATACGCCCGACGACACCGCCATGTGAGCCCCGGTCGGGGTCTCACCGAATACACACAGGGAGCAACCGGAATGGGTTCGGTTCGCGTAGCCATCGTCGGCGTGGGCAACTGCGCCGCATCGCTGGTGCAGGGCGTCGAGTACTACAAGGACGCCGACGCGGCGTCCAAGGTGCCTGGGCTGATGCACGTCCAGTTCGGCGACTACCACGTCCGCGACGTCGAGTTCGTCGCCGCGTTCGACGTGGACGCCAAGAAGGTCGGCCTCGACCTGGCGGACGCCATCGGCGCCTCGGAGAACAACACCATCAAGATCTGCGACGTCCCCAACTCCGGTGTGACGGTCCAGCGCGGGCACACCCTCGACGGCCTCGGCAAGTACTACCGCGAGACCATCGAGGAGTCCGCCGAGGCCCCGGTCGACGTCGTCCAGATCCTCAAGGACAAGCAGGTCGACGTCCTGGTCTGCTACCTGCCCGTGGGCTCCGAGGACGCGGCGAAGTTCTACGCCCAGTGCGCCATCGACGCCAAGGTCGCCTTCGTCAACGCCCTGCCGGTCTTCATCGCCGGCACCAAGGAGTGGGCGGACAAGTTCACCGAGGCGGGCGTCCCGATCGTCGGTGACGACATCAAGTCGCAGGTCGGCGCCACCATCACGCACCGCGTCATGGCGAAGCTGTTCGAGGACCGGGGCGTCGTCCTGGACCGCACGATGCAGCTGAACGTCGGCGGCAACATGGACTTCAAGAACATGCTCGAGCGCGAGCGCCTGGAGTCCAAGAAGATCTCCAAGACGCAGGCCGTCACCTCGCAGATCCCGGACCGGGACCTGGGCGCGAAGAACGTCCACATCGGCCCCTCGGACTACGTGCAGTGGCTCGACGACCGCAAGTGGGCCTACGTCCGCCTCGAGGGCCGCGCCTTCGGTGACGTTCCGCTGAACCTGGAGTACAAGCTCGAGGTCTGGGACTCCCCGAACTCCGCGGGTGTCATCATCGACGCCCTGCGCGCCGCGAAGATCGCCAAGGACCGGGGCATCGGTGGCCCCATCCTCTCGGCGTCCTCGTACTTCATGAAGTCCCCGCCGGTCCAGTACTTCGACGACCAGGCCCGGGAGAACGTGGAGAAGTTCATCAGGGGCGAGGTCGAGCGCTGAGGGCTCACCGCCTTCCGCGTCACCGAGGGTCCCCGGGGCACCGTCCCGGGGGCCCTCCCCCGTATGTGAGGCTGTCCCCCATGGCCGTCCTCCCTGATCTGCGCGTCCTGCTGCGTTTCGGGGACTTCCGGCGTCTGCTCGCGGTGCGGCTGCTCTCCCAGGGCGCCGACGGCGTCTACCAGGTCGCGCTCGCCACCTACGTCGTCTTCTCCCCGGAGAAGCAGACCTCCGCCGCCTCGATCGCCTCCGCGATGGCCGTGCTCCTGCTGCCGTACTCCCTCGTCGGCCCCTTCGCCGGCGTCCTGCTCGACCGCTGGCGACGCCGCCAGGTCTTCCTCCACGGCAATCTGCTGCGCGCTCTGCTCGCGTGCGCGACGGCGGTGCTGATGGTGAGCCGGGTGCCCGACTGGCTCTTCTACGTCTCCGCGCTGTGCGTCACCGCGGTCAACCGCTTCGTCCTCGCGGGCCTGTCCGCCGCCCTGCCCCGTGTCGTCGACACCGAGCGCCTGGTGCTGGCCAACTCGCTCTCCCCGACCGCCGGAACGCTCGCCGCGACCGCGGGCGGCGGGCTCGCCTTCGTGCTGCGCCTCGCGGTCGCCGACTCCGATGTCGCCGTGGTGCTGCTGGGCGCCGCCCTGTATCTCAGCGTCGCCCTGGTCACGCTGCGGATCGCGCCGGCCCTGCTCGGTCCCGACGGCGCGGCGGTGCGGCCCCGGCTCCGCGAGGCGCTCGGCGGCACCGCGCGGGGGCTCACCGAAGGTGTACGTCACCTCGCCGAGCCCCGGCGCCGGCCCGCCGCCCGGGCGCTGACCGCGATGACGCTCATGCGGTTCTGCTACGGCGCGCTGACCGTCATGGTGCTGATGCTCTGCCGGTACGCCCTCGCCGACGGCACCGACGAGGGGCTGGCCCTGCTGGGCCTGGCCGTGGGGGCGTCCGGCGCGGGGTTCTTCGTGGCGGCCGTGGTCACGCCCTGGACGGCAGGGCGGCTCGGGCCCGGCCGCTGGATCGTGGTGTGCGCGGCCGGTGCGGCGGTCCTGGAGCCCGCGCTGGGCCTGCCGTTCGCCACCGGTCCGATGCTGGTGGCGGCGTTCGTGCTGGGGCTGACCACCCAGGGGGCGAAGATCGCGACGGACACGATCGTGCAGTCCTCGGTCGACGACCGCTTCCGCGGCCGGATCTTCTCGGTCTACGACGTGCTGTTCAACGCCGCGTTCGTCGGTGCGGCCGCGCTGGCCGCCGTGATGCTGCCCGCCGACGGCCGCTCGGCCGCGCTGGTGGTGCTGGTGGCGCTGGTCTACGGGGCGGTTGCTGCCGCTATGACCCGCTTCGCTCGCCAGTAAGTGTCACATCAAAGCCACAGTCCCTTTCCGGACTTCGTAGTTGTCAGTGCGGCCGGATAACTTACGGACGTCTTATTTCGCGCCATGCGCAGGTCATCTCCGCGCACGGCACTTTCACGCATGCCATCTTCACCAAGGGGGACCCCCAAGTGACCGTTCCGCCGCCGCCCCAGGGCCAGAATCCGTACGCCCAGACGCCCACCGCTCCCACGGGGCAGCCGGCCGGACAGCCGGGAGTTCCTCCGCAGCAGCCCGGGCAGCCGGGCGTCCCGCCGCAGGGCCCCTACGCGCCGTTCCCGCAGCAGCAGGGCGGCCCGTTCCCGGCGCCGCCGACGCCGCCCGCCCCGCGGAAGAGCAAGAAGGCCCTCAAGGTCATAGGCGGCATCGTCGTGGCCGTGCTCATCATCGGCCTGAAGTTCGGCGCCGGCTGGGGCCTGGGCTGGCTCTTCGGCCGCGACGACGCCGAGACCACCTCGGTCGGCAGCTGCATGCACAACGACGGCACCCAGAGCAGCCCCGATCTTCAAGAGGTCGACTGCTCGTCGGGCAAGTCGCAGTACAAGGTGGTCGAGAAGTTCGGCGGCTCCTCGGACAGCAGCAAGTGCGACAACGTCAAGGACGCGACGATCTCCTACATCCAGTACGGCAACGGCCACGACGTGGTGCTGTGCCTGAAGGAGACCAGCTGACGCGGGAGCCGGCCGACGTCGGCCGGTAGGGCGAGGGGCGATGTTTCACGTGAAACGTCGCCCCTCGGCGCGTGCGGACACGAGGGGGCGGGTCATGTTTCACGTGAAACATGACCCGCCCCCAGACCGTCAGCCGCGCATCAGTCCCGCATCAGCTCTGGGCACTCCACCATTCCTTGAGCGCGGCCACCGCCTCGTCGTGTTCCATCGGGCCGTTCTCGAGCCGCAGCTCCAGCAGATACTGGTAGGCCTGTCCGACGACCGGGCCCGGACGGACACCGAGGATCTCCATGATCTGGTTGCCGTCGAGGTCGGGTCGGATGGAATCCAGTTCCTCCTGCTCCTGGAGCTGCGCGATGCGCTCCTCCAGGCCGTCGTACGCGCGCGACAGCGCGGCCGCCTTGCGCTTGTTCCGGGTGGTGCAGTCGGAGCGGGTCAGCTTGTGCAGCCGCTCCAGCAGCGGACCCGCGTCCCGGACGTACCGCCGGACCGCCGAGTCCGTCCACTCGCCGGTGCCGTAGCCGTGGAAGCGGAGGTGGAGCTCGACGAGCCGGGAGACGTCCTTCACCAGCTCGTTGGAGTACTTCAGCGCCGTCATCCGCTTCTTGGTCATCTTGGCGCCCACCACCTCGTGGTGGTGGAAGGAGACCCGGCCGTCCTGCTCGAACCGGCGCGTCCGCGGCTTGCCGATGTCGTGCAGCAGGGCGGCGAGCCGCAGCGTCAGATCGGGGCCGTCCTGCTCCAGTGCCATCGCCTGCTCCAGCACGATCAACGTGTGGTCGTAGACGTCCTTGTGCCGGTGGTGCTCGTCCCGCTCCAGCCGCAGCGCCGGGAGCTCGGGCAGGACGTACTGGGCGAGCCCGGTCTCGACGAGGAGGGTCAGACCCTTGCGCGGGTGCGCGGAGAGGAGCAGCTTGTTCAGCTCGTCCCGGACCCGCTCCGCCGACACGATCTCGATCCGGCCGGCCATCTCCGTCATGGCCGCCACGACCTCCGGCGCCACCTCGAAGTCGAGCTGCGCGGCGAAGCGCGCGGCACGCATCATGCGCAGCGGGTCGTCGGAGAAGGACTCCTCGGGGGTGCCGGGGGTGCGCAGCACCCTGGCGGCGAGGTCGTCGAGACCGTGGTGCGGGTCGACGAACTCCTTCTCGGGCAACGCGACCGCCATCGCGTTGACCGTGAAGTCACGCCGGACGAGATCCTCCTCGATGGAGTCGCCGTAGGACACCTCGGGCTTGCGCGAGGTGCGGTCGTAGGCCTCCGAGCGGTAGGTGGTGACCTCGATCTGGAAGCGCTGCACGGTGTCCCCGACCCGGGCGTCCTTCTGCACCCCGACCGTCCCGAAGGCGATCCCGACGTCCCATACCGCGTCCGCCCAGGGCCGGACGATCCTGAGCACGTCCTCGGGGCGCGCGTCGGTCGTGAAGTCCAGATCGTTGCCGAGCCGGCCGAGCAGGGCGTCCCGTACCGAACCGCCGACCAGGGCCAGGGAGAACCCGGCCTCCCGGAACCGGCGGGCGAGGTCGTCGGCGGCAGGGGAGACCCGCAGCAGTTCGCTCACCGCGCGGCGCTGCACCTGACTCAGGGCACTGGGACTGTCTGTGTTGGCGTTCGGCACAACAGCAAAGAGTACGTGTCCCGGCGTCTCCACTGCTCCTCCGCACAACCCGCACAGACCGGCCGAACCGCGCACAGCACCCACTTCGCGCGAGCCACTCGCATACCCGCTCATTCGGGCCGGCGGGGCTCTCCCGGCCGATCTTGCCGACCGGTCCGCGGCACTTCCGCTCCGCGAGCATCGTTACCATGCGTGGACGCACAATCCGACGACCACTGACGATGACGAGGGACGGGCGAGCGCGTGGCCGAGGCGGCAGACTTCCCGGGGACACCTCCCTCACCTGCCCGCCGCCGCCTGCGGCGCGTCCTGGCGCTGGTCACCGGGGCGCCCCTGCTGGCCGGCGCCTGCCTGCTGCCCGCCCAGGGGATCGCTCAGGCCGACCAGAAGGCCGCCCCCGTCCAGGCGAGCGGCTCGCGCACGGTGGACGTCTCGCTGGACTCGCTCGCCCCCTCCGTGCCCACCGACGGCGACACCCTCACCGTCTCCGGCACGGTCGTCAACAACGGCAAGCAGGCCGTCACGGACGCCCATGTCGGGCTGCGCGTGGGCGCCGCCCTGGGCAGCCGTACGGCGATCGAGGCCGCCGCCAGGACCACCGGCTACCAGCCGGGCACGGACGGCACGGAGATCACCGGCTCCTACGAGGAGGAGTTCGCCAAGCTGACCCCCGGGGTCGCCCAGCGTTTCACGCTCTCCCTCCCGGTCTCGAAGCTGAACCTCGGCTCCGACGGCGTCTACCAGCTCGGCGTCTCGCTCTCGGGTCAGACCGCTGCCGCGCCCTGGGAACAGGTGCTGGGCATCGAGCGGACCTTCCTGCCGTGGCAGCCGGACGAGGCCGGCGCCAGGACGAAGACCACGTACCTGTGGCCGCTCATCTCCTCCGTGCACCTCACCGCCGAGACCGCCTCCAACGAGCAGCAGACGCCCGTCTTCCGCGACGACGAGCTGCTCAAGGAGATCTCCCCGGGCGGCCGACTCGACCAGCTGGTCTCGCTCGGCAAGGACCTCGACGTCACCTGGGTGATCGATCCCGACCTGCTGGCCGGCGTCGACGCGATGGCCGGCGGCTACGAGGTCGAGGGCGCCGACGGCACGCCCACCACCGGCCGCGGGCAGAACGCGGCCAAGCGGTGGCTGGCCGCGCTGGAGGAGGCGGTGCAGGACAAGGAGGTCGTCGCCCTCCCCTTCGCCGACCCCGACCTGGCCTCACTCGCCCACAACGGCAAGAACGTGGCCGGCACGCTCAGCCACCTCAAGGACGCCACGGACGTGGCGGCCAGCACCGTGGAGACCGTCCTCCACGTCACCCCCGACACCGACTTCGCCTGGCCCGTGGAGGGCGCGCTCGACCCGTCGATCGTCAAGGTCGCGACCTCCGCGGGCGCCGACAAGGTGATCGCCCGCAGCGACACCTTCCGGGAGCGCGGCAACCTCACCTACACGCCCTCCGCGGCTCGCCCCATCGGAGGCGGCACCACGGCGGTCGTCACGGACGCCACGCTCTCCACGGCGTTCCAGGGAGACATGTCGCACGCCGGGAAATCCACCCTGGCCGTGCAGAAGTTCCTGGCGCAGAGCCTGATGATCGGCCTCCAGGACCCCGGAAAGCAGCGCAGCATCGTCGTCGCGCCCCAGCGCATGCCCACGGCGAGCCAGGCGGCGACGATGGCGCAGGCGCTGACCGAGCTCCAGGAAGGCACCTGGTCCCAGTCGCAGGACCTCTCCGAGGCCGCCGGCGCCAAGGCCGACCCGGCCGCCACCACCCGTGTCCCGGCTGCCTCCGCGTACCCCTCCTCCCTGCGGAAGAAGGAACTGCCGAAGTCGTCGTTCGAGGACGTGGAGACCACCCAGAGCAGGCTGGACAAGTTCACGACGATCCTCACCTTCCCGGAGCGGGTGGCGACCCCCTTCGGCCGCGCCCTGGACCGCGGCGTCTCGACCTCCTGGCGCGGCAAGGCCGCGCAGGCCGAAGATTTCCGCGACGGAGTGGCCTCCTCGCTCAACGTACTGGTCCAGCAGGTCCGGCTGATCGAGAAGTCCGACGCCAGCCTCTCCGGGCGCAGCGCCACCATCCCGGTCACCGTGCAGAACCGCCTGCTCCAGGGCGTCGACCATCTGGTGCTGCGGCTGACCTCGGCCAACCCCACCCGTATGCAGATCGGGGACGGCGCCTTCGAGGAGCAGCGCGTCACGGTCGCCGCCGGCCACAGCCAGTCGGTGAAGTTCACCACCTCGGCCAAGGCGAACGGCCGGGCGGCGGTGGTCGCGCAGCTCTACACCGAGGACGGTCAGGCATACGGTCCCGCGGTCACCTTCGACGTGAAGGTCAACGAACTCACGCCGACGGTGCTGCTGGTCATCGCCGGCGGCGTGCTCCTCCTGGTGCTCGCCGGGTTCCGCATGTACACCCAGCGCAAGCGGGCCGCCGCCCGGCAGGCGGAAGAGGCCGGTGCGGACTCGGCCGATGAGGAGTCCGCCGGTGAGGAGTCCGCCGGTGACGAGCTGAACGCCGACGGTTCGGGGGCCGTAGACACTGAGGGCACCACAGGCACCACAGGCAGCACGGACGACAGCACGCACACGGAACGCGACACGGGGCCAGACGCGGAAACCCCGGAGGACTCCGGCGGCGGCCCGGAGCACCCGAGCGAACCGGCACCGGACACCGCTTCCGGGAACGCCGGCCCGTCCGCCACGGGTGAGAGAGTGGACCGTTGAGCGATGTCGTGGCCGGTGGGCCGGGGACGATGAGGTGGGGTAGACCATGAACGCGCCGTACGACGGTGACCGCGGCCGGGCCGCGGGTCACTCGGGTCGCCCCGAGGGCCCACCGCCCGGACCTGGTGCGGACATGTACGCGCACGACGGCTACGGCCAGGACCCCTATGGTCAGGACCCTTACGGCCAGACGCCTTACGGTCAGGAGCCCCACGGTCAGGACCCCTACGGCCAGACGCCTTACGGTCAGGAGGTCTACGGCCAGGACGCCTACGGCGGGCAGCCGCAGCACCAGCCGTACGGCGAGGACACCCGCACCGTGCAGTTCGCGGGCGCGGCCGGTCCGGCCGACCGGGCCGGGGAGGGGCAGCGGGACGCCTTCGCCCACCTCTTCCGGGACCAGCAGCAGGCCGATCCGCCCACGATGGACCTCGGCGCGGTCCCGGCGCCCGTCGCCGCTTCCGGCCCCGTGCAGCAGCCGCCCGCGGCGGAGCCGCAGCCGGCGGCCCCGGCGAAGAAGGGCGGCCGCGCCTCGGGGCTGCTGAAGTCCAGCGCGGTGATGGCGGCGGGCACGATGGTGTCCCGCTTGACGGGGTTCGTACGGTCGGCGCTGATCGTGTCGGCGCTGGGTCTCGGTGTCCTCGGCGACTCCTTCCAGGTCGCCTACCAGCTCCCGACGATGATCTACATCCTGACCGTCGGCGGTGGCCTCAACTCCGTCTTCGTGCCCCAGCTGGTGCGCGCGATGAAAGAGGACGACGACGGCGGCGAGGCCTTCGCCAACCGGCTGCTGACCCTGGTGATGGTGGCCCTCGGGGTGCTCACCGGGCTGGCGATGTTCGCCGCGCCCCTTCTGGTCCGTGTGCTGTCCAACTCCGTGGCCACCGACCCGGCCGCCAACGACGTGGCCATCACCTTTACCCGGTACTTCCTGCCCTCCATCTTCTTCATGGGCATCCACGTGGTGATGGGTCAGGTACTCAACGCCCGCGGCAAGTTCGGCGCGATGATGTGGACCCCGGTCCTCAACAACATCGTCATCATCGTCACTCTGGGCATGTTCATCTGGGTCTACGGGACCGCCGGCCATTCCCACATGGCGGTGGAGAACATCCCGCCGGAGGGACAGCGGCTACTCGGCGTCGGGATCCTGCTCGGACTCGTCGTCCAGGCGCTGGCGATGATTCCCTACCTGCGGGAGACCGGCTTCCGGCTGCGGCTGCGGTTCGACTGGAAGGGACACGGCCTGGGCAAGGCCGCGATGCTGGCCAAGTGGACCGTCCTCTTCGTCCTCGCCAACCAGGCGGGCGCCCTGGTCGTCTCCCAGCTCTCCACCTCCGCCGGGGACCACTCACCCGCGAAGGGCACCGGCCTCGCCGCCTACGCCAACGCCCAGCTCATCTGGGGCCTCCCGCAGGCCATCATCACGGTGTCGCTGATGGCCGCGCTGCTGCCGCGGATCTCCCGCTCGGCCGCCGAGAACGACGGCGGGGCCGTCCGCGACGACATCTCGCAGGGGCTGCGCACCACGGCCGTCGCCATCGTCCCCGTCGCCTTCGGCTTCGTCGCACTCGGCATCCCGATGTGCACGCTCATGTTCGGCACCTCCGGCACCGGCGCGGCGACCAACATGGGCTACATGCTGATGGCATTCGGCCTCGGCCTCATTCCGTACTCCGTGCAGTACGTCGTGCTCCGGGCCTTCTACGCCTACGAGGACACCCGGACGCCCTTCTACAACACGGTCATCGTCGCCGCCGTCAACGCCGGCGCCTCGGCGATCTGCTACTTCGTACTCCCGGCCCGCTGGGCCGTGGTCGGCATGGCCGCCTCGTACGGTCTCGCGTACGCGATCGGCGTCGGTGTCGCCTGGAACCGGCTGCGCAAGCGGCTCGGCGGCGACCTCGACGGCTCCCGCGTGCTGCGGACCTACGCACGCCTCGGCATCGCCTCGGTGCCCGCGGCGCTGCTCAGCGGGGCGGCCTGCTACGCGATCGGCCACACGCTGGGTCAGGGCGTCGGCGGCTCGTTCGCCGCCCTGCTCGGCGGTGGCGCCCTGCTGCTCGGTGTCTTCTATGTCGCCGCGCGGAAGATGCGCATCGAGGAACTCAACTCGATGGTCGGCATGGTCCGCGGGCGCCTGGGGCGCTGAGGCCGGGGTAACCGCACAACCATCGTCCGCCGCCGCGTGTCGTGCACAGCGACGGACTGTGGGCACAATTGGTTTCTGCGTCGGACAGTGCGCATCGGATGGGGAGGCAGGGACGACGGTGGCGGAACGGAGCACGTCTGCCGTCGACGTGGCAGACAACAGCGGTGACGAGCCGCTGACCGCCAAGGCGGACCAGTCCACGTCCGACGAGGTGGCCCAGAAGCGGGAGCGGGAGACGGACGGCGAAGAGGCACAGGGCAGCGGCAGGACCGACGGTTCCGGTGCGGCCTCGCCGCCCGAACTCCACAGCGGCCACAAACTCGCCAGACGCTACCGTCTCGAGGAGTGCGTCACCCGTCTGGACGGATTCAGCAGCTGGCGCGCGGTGGACGAGAAGCTCCGCCGCGCCGTCGGCGTGCACATCCTGCCGGCGGACCATGCGCGGGCCCGGTCGGTGCTGGCCGCCGCCCGCTCCGCCGCGCTCCTCGGTGACCCCCGCTTCGTCCAGGTCCTCGACGCCGTCGACGAGAACGACCTCGTCTACGTCGTCCACGAATGGCTGCCGGACGCCACCGAGCTGACGGCGCTGCTGGCCGCCGGCCCGCTGGAGGTGCACGACGCCTACCAGATGGTCACCCAGGTGTCCCAGGCGATGGCCGCCGCGCACCGCGAGGGCCTGGCCCATCTGCGGCTCACCCCGGGTGCGGTGCTGCGCACCTCCTCCGGGCAGTGGCGCATCCGTGGGCTCGCGGTCAACGCCGCGCTGCGCGGCATCGGTTCCGACACCCCGCAGCGCACCGACACGGAGGCGATCGGCGCACTGCTGTACGCCTCGCTGACCCAGCGCTGGCCCTATGAGGAGGACGCCTACGGGCTGTCCGGGCTGCCCAAGGGCGTCGGTCTGATCGCACCCGACCAGGTACGGGCCGGTGTCCACCGCGGTCTGTCCGAACTGGCGATGCGCGCCCTCGCCAACGACGGCGCCACCGCCTCCCGGCACGAGTCGCCGTGCACCACGCCGGAGGAACTGGTCAAGGCGATCGGCGAGATGCCCCGCATCCGGCCGCCGGAGCCGGCGTTCACCGCCCCGCCCGAGTACCAGCGCACCGCCTTCCAGCAGGGCTACGGCCGCCCGGCCCCGCACCCCGGTGTCACCCAGCCGGTGCCCGCGCCCCCGCCCGCGTTGCAGAGCCGTACCGGCAAGGCTCTCAAGTGGGCCGTCTCGGCACTGCTCATCGTCGCCCTGGGGCTCGGCAGCTGGCAGCTGGCCGACGCCCTCATGGACCGGGGCGGAAAGTCCGACGACACCGGCACGACCCATACGACGGACAGCAACGACAAGAACAGCGAGGCGCACAAGCCCGTCAAGCCGCTCACGATCGCGGCCGCCCGGGAGTACGTCGTCGAGGGATCCGCCCAGGCAGCCGCGGACGTCGGCAAGACCTACGACGACGACCCTTCCTCGTACTGGCGCACCAAGAGCTACACCGATGGACCGCAGCTCGCCCCGTACAAGCCGGGCGTGGGCATCGTCTACGACCTCGGGTCGGCCAAGTCGGTGTCAACGGCCTCGGTCGCGCTTCTGTACCCGGGCAACCACACGACGGTCCATCTGTACGCCGCCGACTCGCTCTCGCCCTCCGCCTCCGTCAGCTCCATGAAGGAGATCGGCTCCGCCACCACCAGCGACAAGAAGGTCAGCCTGAAGGGCAAGAAGAGCGTGAAGACCCAGTACGTGCTGCTGTGGATCACGGACGTGCCCTACGCGTCGGGGGACAACTACAGCGGTTCCGGCTACAAGCAGGCCATCACCGACGTGACGTTCACGGGCTAGGGTCCAGGCACACGCCGGCGTGGGAGGGGGTCGGATGGCGGACGAGGCCGGGTACGGCGGCGTGAGCGATCAGGACCTCCTCGCCCGTCATGTCGGCGGCGACCACGAGGCGTTCGGGGAACTCGTGCGCCGCCACCGCGACCGGTTGTGGGCGGTGGCGCTGCGGACGCTGGGGGACCGCGAGGAGGCCGCCGACGCCGTCCAGGACGCCCTCGTCTCCGCCTACCGTGCCGCGCACACCTTCCGCGGCCGCTCCGCCGTCACCACCTGGCTGCACCGCATCACGGTCAACGCCTGCCTGGACCGCGCCCGCAAGGCCGCCTCCCGCAGGACCTCCCCCGTGGAGGACACCGAGCGGCTGGAGCAGCTGCTGGAACCGCACGAGCCGGCGTCGGCACCGGCCGAGCGCAACGATCTGAACCGGGAACTCCTCCAGGCGCTCGCCACCCTGCCCGCGGACCAGCGGGCCGCCCTGGTCCTGGTGGACATGCAGGGGTATCCCGTGGCAGAGGCCGCCCGCATCCTCGACGTGCCCACCGGCACGGTGAAGAGCCGCTGCGCACGGGGCAGAGCAAGACTCCTGCCCCTGCTCACCCACCTCCGTGCGGACGGCGGCGGAACCGGCGCCCTCCGCGCGGACGACGGCGGGCCCGACACCGGACCCACGAAAAAGTCCGGACCGGAAAGGAACCGGACGCAGGGACCGTCCGTCCCACCCGCAGCGAAACCACACGACACGGGACCAAGCGATTCAGCCGCTGTACGGAACGGAGGTGGGCGAGCGTGACAACCACGACCGACGACACGGCCGGGCACCCGGACGTCGACGAGCTCTCCGACCTCACCGAGGGCCTGCTCCCGCCGTCCCGCGCCGCAGACGTACGGCGGCATCTGGACGGCTGCGCCCTGTGCGCCGATGTCCACGCCTCACTCAGTGAGATCCGCGGTCTGCTCGGCACCCTGCCGGGCCCCGCGCACATGCCCGACGACGTCGCCACGCGGATCGACGCGGCACTCGCCGCGGAGGCTCTGCTGGACGCGACCGGCGGCGCCTCCCCGTCAGGGGAGGGTGTCGATGTTTCACGTGAAACATCGACACCGACCGAGGCGCCGCCCTCCTCTGTTTCACGTGAAACATCGACGACCCAGTCCGCCCTCTCCGCCCCAGCGTCCCCCGCGCGTCCCGCCGGGCATGGTCGTGCGGCGACCGGTCCCGGCCGGACGAGCCGCGCCTCCCGGCGTCGCAGGACGGTCGTTCTGAGCGGCGTGGTCACCGCCGCCGCCCTCGGGCTGGGCGCACTGCTCACGCAGGCGCTGGACGACGGCGGCGCGAAGGACGTGGCGTCGGCGACGGCCCCGCACACCGACGCGGCCCACACCTACTCCGAAGGATCGCTGCGGGACCAGGTGACCACCCTGCTCGGCAGGGGACAGGGCGACACCGCGAGCAACAGCGCGAAGCCTTGGAAGGCCGATCCCGGCACGGGCTCCTCGGCCGAGTCCCAGGGGACGGAGATGCAGCCGAACACCACCCTGCGAGGCACGACCGTCAACATCCCCGTGTGCATCGAGCGGGCGGTGGACGGCCACCAGGCGGTCCTCGCCGCCGACAAGGGCGTCTACAAGGGCGCGCGCGTCTACCTCGTGGTGACGCCGGATGCCACCGACAGCTCACGCGTCGCGGCCTACCTCGTGGACGCCTCCTGCACCACGCGGTCGGCCTCCACCGGCACCGGCAAGGTGCTCCTCACGCGGACCTACGCGCGCTCCTGAGCAGCCCTTCCATGGACCGCTGTTTCCCGGGTATCCGGGGGGCGAGAGCTTGCCGAGGCACCGTGCGTCCCCGCACCACGGGGCCGGGCCGGAGTGCCCCGACGCACCGGGAATGCGTGCCGCCTAGGATCCGTTGGGTGGGGTGAGAGCTCGGACTGAGGCTCCCACCGAACCAACGCAGCTGCAGTCTCCAGAGACGAGGAATGAAGCCGTGAGCGACGTCCGTAACGTGATCATCATCGGCTCCGGGCCCGCCGGCTACACGGCGGCGCTCTACACCGCGCGCGCGTCGCTGAAGCCGCTGGTGTTCGAGGGCGCTGTCACCGCGGGTGGTGCGCTCATGAACACCACCGAGGTGGAGAACTTCCCCGGCTTCCAGGACGGCATCATGGGCCCCGAGCTCATGGACAACATGCGTGCCCAGGCCGAGCGCTTCGGTGCCGAGCTGGTCCCGGACGACATCGTCTCCGTCGACCTCACCGGTGAGATCAAGACCGTCACGGACACCTCCGGCACCGTCCACCGGGCCAAGGCGGTCATCGTCACCACCGGCTCCCAGCACCGCAAGCTCGGGCTGCCCAACGAGGACGCCCTCTCCGGGCGCGGTGTCTCGTGGTGCGCCACCTGTGACGGCTTCTTCTTCAAGGACCACGACATCGCCGTGATCGGTGGTGGCGACACCGCCATGGAGGAGGCGACCTTCCTCTCCCGGTTCGCCAAGTCCGTGACGATCGTCCACCGCCGTGACACGCTGCGCGCCTCCAAGGCCATGCAGGAGCGTGCCTTCGCCGACCCGAAGATCAAGTTCGTCTGGGACAGCGAGGTCGCCGAGATCAAGGGCGACCCGAAGCTGGCCGGTCTGACGCTGCGCAACCTGAAGACCGGCGAGACATCGGAGCTGCCGGTGACGGGCCTGTTCATCGCGATCGGCCACGACCCGCGCACCGAGCTCTTCAAGGGCCAGCTCGACCTGGACGAGGAGGGTTACCTCAAGGTCGACGCCCCCTCGACCCGCACCAACCAGACGGGCGTCTTCGGCGCCGGTGACGTCGTCGACCACACCTATCGCCAGGCGATCACGGCGGCCGGCACCGGCTGTTCCGCCGCGCTGGACGCCGAGCGCTTCCTCGCGGCCCTCGCTGACAACGAGCAGCAGGCCGAGCCCGAGAAGACCGCTGTCTGACCCCGTCCCAACCCCACCGCACCAACCAGTTAGGAGCCCGCCGTGGCCGGCACCCTGAAGCACGTGACCGACGATACTTTTGAGCAGGACGTCCTCAAGAGCGACAAGCCTGTCCTGGTGGACTTCTGGGCCGCCTGGTGCGGCCCGTGCCGCCAGATCGCCCCCTCGCTCGAGGCGATCGCCGCGGAATACGGAGACAAGATCGAGATCGTCAAGCTCAACATCGACGAGAACCCCGCCACGGCCGCCAAGTACGGTGTCATGTCGATCCCGACCCTGAACGTGTACCAGGGTGGTGAGGTCGCCAAGACCATCGTCGGCGCCAAGCCGAAGGGCGCGATCGTCAAGGACCTCTCGGACTTCATCGCCGAATAGGCGGCAACGCCGGTGACCGTACCGGCGCAATGTTTCACGTGAAACATCGAAGGGGCCGACCCACACGGGTCGGCCCCTTCGCGCTTGCCGGGAACGGCGCTCACAGAGGTCGCAGCACCGGTTCCTTCTGCACGGCGCCGAGGAGCCGGTCCAGGGCCATCTCCACGTCCTCCTTCCAGGAGAGTGTGGAGCGCAGCTCCAGCCGGAGCCGTGGGTGACTGGGGTGGGGCCGCACCGTCTTGAAGCCGACCGCCAGCAGATGGTCGACGGGCAGCAGACACGCCGGCTCCTTCCAGCGCGCGTCGCCGAACGCCTCGATCGCCTTGAACCCCCGGCGCAGCAGATCCTTGGCGACCGTCTGCACCATCACCCGTCCCAGCCCCTGCCCCTGGTACGCCGGCAGTACGAAGCCGGTGATCAACTGAATGGCGTCCGGTGAGACCGGACTGGTGGGGAACGCCGCGGAGCGGGGCACGTAGGCGGGAGGCGCGTACAGCACGAACCCCACCGGGACGTCGTCCACGTAGACGACGCGACCGCAGGACCCCCAGTCCAGGAGGACGGCGGAGATCCAGCTCTCCTTCTCCAGGGCGGACGTGCCCCCCTGTATCGCGGCCTCACCGCTGACAGGGTCCAGCTCCCAGAAGACACAGGCGCGGCAGCGCTGGGGGAGATCCTTCAGATTGTCCAGCGTGAGCGGTACGAGCCGACGCCCCATGAAAGCCGTTCCTCGCTTCCCCAGCCCGTTGCGCCACGGGCGGCCAGTGGATGCGCATACCCTCTTCGCATCGTAACCACGATGCGATTCCCTCAGTACCGCCGCAAAGCAAAGAGCGGACCGTGTTCCGGTATGCACCGGACACGGTCCGCCCAAGCCGGGTGACGGTGGAACGGAACGCCCCTCCGTCACCGGCCCGCTCAGTCCTGCGGCTGCTTCTCGTCGTCGTGCAGGCTCCTCTGGAGAACCGGGCCCTCGCCCGGAGCGAGACTGTCTAGGATCCGCTCGAGGTCTTCCATCGAGGCGAACTCGACGGTGATCTTGCCCTTGTTCTGTCCCAGGTCCACCTTCACCCGGGTCTCGAAACGGTCCGAGAGCCTGGTGGCGAGTTCGCCCAGCGCCGGAGAGACACGTGCGCCCGCGCGAGGTTTCTTGGCACGCGCGGCGCGCTTGGTCCCGGAGCCCGTCATGAGGTGGACGATCTCCTCGATGGACCGAACCGAGAGCCCCTCGGCCACGATTCGGTCGGCGAGCCTCTCCTGCTCCTCCAAGTCCTCTACGGGAATCAGCGCCCGCGCGTGACCGGCGGAGAGCACCCCGGCAGCCACCTTGCTCTGGACCTTGGTCGAAAGCCGCAGCAGACGCAGCGTGTTGGAGACCTGCGAGCGGGATCGCCCGATGCGGTCCGCCAACTGGTCGTGCGTGCAGTTGAAGTCCTTCAGCAACTGGTCGTAGGCGGCGGCCTCTTCCAGCGGGTTCAACTGCGCACGGTGCAGGTTCTCCAGGAGGGCGTCCAGGAGGAGCTTCTCGTCGTCCGTGGCCCGGACGATCGCCGGAATGGCTGTCAGCCCCGCCTTCTGGCAGGCTCGCCAGCGACGCTCGCCCATGATGAGTTCGTACTCAGCGGGAGCCTCGTACACCCCAGGACCGACGCGCCGCACGACCACGGGCTGAAGCAGCCCCACCTCCTTGATCGAGGTGATCAACTCGGCGAGCGCATCCTCGTCGAACACACTGCGAGGCTGCTGCGGGTTCGGGACGATGGTGTCCAGAGGCAGCTCCGCGAAGTGGGCGCCAAACGGCGGTCCGGGGATCGCCGGGACGGGCGGCTCCTCTGTTTCACGTGAAACATGCGGCAGGGTTCCCAGTCCCCCGCTCGGGGGCGGAATGAGCGCCCCCAGTCCCTTCCCCAACCCCCTCCGTCGCTCGCTCACTGGATTCCCTCCACCATGTTCTGGTTGTTCTCTGTGCCCAAGTGGGCGTGCTCGCCGTCGTAGTTCACTCCGACGCCGCGCAGTGCGATCTCGCGTGCCGCCTCGAAGTAGGAGAGGGCTCCGCTCGATCCCGGATCGTAGGTCAGCACCGTCTGCCCGTAGCTCGGCGCCTCGGAGATGCGGACGGAGCGCGGGATGCTGGTCCGCAGCACCTCGTTGCCGAAGTGGCTGCGCACCTCGTCCGCCACCTGGGACGCCAACCGGGTCCGCCCGTCGTACATGGTGAGCAGGATCGTCGAGACGTGCAGCGTGGGGTTGAGGTGCCCGCGCACCAGGTCGACGTTGCGCAGCAGTTGGCCCAGTCCCTCCAGCGCGTAGTACTCGCACTGGATCGGGATGAGGACCTCCGCACCGGCGACGAGTGCGTTGACCGTCAGCAGTCCGAGCGAGGGCGGGCAGTCGATGAGGATGTAGTCCAGCGGCTGCTCGTACGCCTGGATGGCCCGCTGGAGCCGGCTTTCCCGGGCCACCAGGGAGACCAGCTCGATCTCGGCACCGGCGAGATCGATCGTGGCGGGGGCACAGAAGAGACCCTCCACATCCGGGACGGGCTGGACGACCTCGGCGAGCGGTTTGCTCTCCACCAGGACGTCGTAGATGGACGGGACCTCTGCGTGGTGGTCGATGCCCAACGCGGTGGACGCATTGCCCTGGGGGTCGAGGTCGACCACGAGGACACGGGCGCCGTGCAGGGCCAGCGACGCGGCGAGATTGACCGTGGTCGTGGTCTTCCCCACGCCGCCCTTCTGGTTGGCGACCACCATGACGCGGGTTTGCTCCGGCCGTGGCAGGCCTTCGCCGGCACGTCCCAGTGCCTCCACCGCGAGTTGGGCAGCACGGCCGATGGGTGTGTCGTCCATCGGGGGCGGTGTTTCACGTGAAACATCCTCCCCGAGCGACTCGGTACGGGGACCGGGGACCGGATCGGCCATCGGTCCCGCGATGTTGGCGTCGGACCGCAAGGATTCACTCTCCTCGACTTCAGACTCGCGATGAACAGAGCCTGCCATGCCTTCGGGGTCATGAACCAGTGAGGCCTGGTGTTCTGTGGAGAAATCCACCTTTGTGGAAAACTCCGTGCCCCTTCCGGGGGATGCAGCACCGTCGACACGCGACGAGGCACCGCTCGATGGGGTGCCTTTCTCCAGGGATCCGAGGGGCCGACGGTCCCGGGGCGCTGCCGCAGCCCGGTTGCGGCCGATGATGCCGTGCAGCAGTGAGCGATGTTTCACGTGAAACACGATGCACAGCGGCCGCAGGCAGATCCCCGCGACACTCCGAATCGCGACGCTATGCCTGCTTGTGTGGAGTACGCCACCACTCGCCCGTCACCAGAAGCCAGACACCAGATGGCCGTCACACCGTCCGCGCCACTGACGCTGCGGTCATGCGTCAGCGACGCCGACGCGCCCTTCCTGTCCGCGCCGCCTTGGCGCGCTTGGCCGCGAAGCGGACCCCGCCGGGGCTCTCCCCCACCTCGACCCGCACAACGGTGGACCGCGGCTCCACCACGCCCTCGCCGACATGCAGGATGGAAGTCTCCACGGCGCCCAGCTTGGTCAGTGCCACGGCCGCGCTCTTCAGTTCCTCCTCGGCCGCGTCACCCTTGAGCGCCAGCATCTCCCCGTAGGGACGTAGCAGCGGAATGCCCCAGGTGGCGAGGCGGTCCAGCGGCGCCACCGCCCGCGCGGTCACCACATGCACCGGCGGCAGCTGGCCCATGACCTCCTCTGCACGGCCGCGCACGACCGTGACATGGTCCAGGCCCAGCAGTTCGACGACTTCGGTGAGGAAGTTGGTGCGCCGCAGCAGCGGCTCGAGCAGCGTGATCTTCAGGTCCTCGCGGACCAGCGCCAGGGGGATGCCGGGCAGACCGGCGCCGGAGCCGACGTCGCACACGGTCACCGACTCCGGCACGACCTCCGAGAGCACGGCGCAGTTCAGCAGATGCCGCTCCCACAGACGGGGAACCTCGCGGGGGCCGATGAGACCGCGCTGCACGCCCGCCTCGGCGAGCAGTTCCGCATAGCGCACCGCGTCCGCGAAGCGGTCGCCGAAGACCGCGCGCGCCTCCTCGGGCGCCGGGGGGAGCTCCGCTGCCTCCGTCACGGGAACCGTCCTTCCGTACCGCTTCAGCGCGCCGGGCGCTGACATCAGGGGTGTCAGGCTGACAAAATCCGGCCCCGTCTGCGCAACAGACGGGGCCGGAGGGACGTACGTACCGGATCAGGCGGGCAGCACGACGACGAAGCGCTGCGGCTCCTCGCCCTCGGACTCGCTGCGCAGTCCGGCGGCCTTGACCGCGTCGTGCACCACCTTGCGCTCGAAGGGGGTCATCGGCTTCATCTTCACGGCCTCGCCGCTGCTCTTCACCTCGGCCGCGGCCTTGGCACCCAGCTCGGAGAGCTCGGCGCGCTTGCGGGCGCGGTAGCCGGCGATGTCCAGCATCAGCCGGCTGCGGTCACCGGTCTCCCGGTGCACGGCCAGGCGCGTGAGCTCCTGCAACGCCTCCAGCACCTCACCGTCCCGGCCGACCAGCTTTTGCAGATCGCGGCTCGCGGTGTCACTGATGATCGAGACAGCGGCGCGGTCGGCCTCGACGTCCATGTCGATGTCACCGTCGAGGTCGGCGATGTCGAGCAGGCCCTCGAGGTAGTCCGCGGCGATCTCACCCTCCTGCTCCAGGCGGGTCATGGTGTCTGCGCCCTCGGCAGCGGCGGAGGTGGTGCCTTCCGTCACGGGATGGACTCCTTCTTACTTCTTGGACGGGGACTTGGGCCGCTGTGGGCCGCCCTTGCGCTGCCCGGACTGCGCCTTGCTGCGGGCGCCGGAGCCGGACTTCGAGGTGGCCGCCTTCCGGGCTGCGGGCTGGGACGCGTCCTGCGGCCGGTCGGACTTGCTCAGCGAGGTCGACCCCGACGAGCCGGAGTCCGTCGAGTCGGAGTCCGAGGACCCGGAGTCCGAGGAACCGGACACGGTCGAGTCGCCGGCCGCCTTCGCACCGGCGCCCGACTGACGCTGCGACTTGGACTGCCGCTTGGGCTGCTGGCGCTTGGGAGCGGCGGTCGTCGTCGTCGTGCCGTCCTCGGCGGTGAGGGTGGCGACCGCGCCCTCGCTCTTGACCACATTGCCGTCGGGCTGGGCCGCGAGGCCGGCCTTGGTCAGGCCGTTGATGAACTTGCGCTCGAACTCGTTGCGGTCGCGGCCCTTGGCGACGATCGCCTTGACGATGGTGCGCTCACGGCGGTTGCGGGTCTTGCCGTGGTTCGTGACGTGCTTGTGCAGCCGCTCCAGGTAGGCCGCCTGGGCCTTGGAACCCGGGGTGGGGTTGTTGCGGATGACGTACATCTGCTGACCCATGGTCCACACGTTGGTGGTCAGCCAGTAGACGAGGACACCGACCGGGAAGTTGATGCCGAAGACGGCGAACATCACGGGGAAGACGTACATCAGCATCTTCTGCTGCTGCATGAACGGCGTCTTGACCGTCGTGTCGACGTTCTTCGTCATCAGCTGGCGCTGCGTGTAGAACTGCGAGAACGACATCAGGACGATCATGATCGCCGTGACGACGCGGACGTCGGTCAGCGTGGCGCCGAGCGCCTCGACCTTGTCCGAGCTGTCCATGAACTTCGCCGCGAGCGGGGCGCCGAAGATGTGCGCCTTACGGGCACTGTCGAGCAGGTCGCCGTCGATGACGCCGATCGTCTTGCCCGTCGCGATGCCGTTGAGCACGTGGTAGAGGGCGAAGAAGAACGGCGACTGCGCCAGGATGGGAAGGCACGAGGAGAGCGGGTTGGTACCCGTCTCCTTGTACAGCTTCATCATCTCTTCGGACTGACGCTGCTTGTCGTTCTTGTAGCGCTCCTGGATCTTCTTCATCTCGGGTTGCAGCGTCTGCATGGCCCGGGTCGCCTTGATCTGCTTCACGAAGAGCGGGATCAGGCAGATGCGGATCAGCACCACCAGAGACACGATGGACAGGCCCCAGGCCCAGCCCGTGTCGGCACCGAAGAGGGCGCCGTACACCGTGTGGAACTGGACGATGACCCAGGAGACGGGTGTCGTGATAAAGCTGAAGAAGCTGGCAATCGTGTCCACTAATCATGCTCCTTGGGCATGGGACGAGGTCTTCGCGGCCGGGCTCGAGGAGACGAGGTGTCCCTCGAGGGCCGGTTCGGCGGCGGAGGTCCCGCCCTTGCGTGCGCGCCATGCGTTGCGCAGCATCTGGTGCCACCGCGGACGCTTGCGTTCGGGGACGTGGTCCACACCGCCGAGCGACCACGGGTTGCACCGCAGGATGCGCCAGGCGGTCAGCGCCGTCCCTTTGAGGGCACCGTGCCGGTCGACGGCCGTGTAGCCATAGTGCGAGCACGACGGGTAGTACTTGCAGACCGGGCCGAGCAGCGGACTGATCGTCCACTGGTACAGCTTGATCAGTGCCAGCAGCGGATACTTCATCGCGCGCCCCCTCCCAGGAGCCGTCCCAGAGCGGCATCCAGGTCTCGGGCCAGCTGTGAGTGGTCGGCGTCGCCCGCACCGGGCAACGCTCGTACGACTACCAGGCTACCGGTGGGCACGAGGTCGACCCGGTCGCGCATCAGATGGCGAAGTCTGCGCTTCACCTTGTTCCGTACGACCGCTCCGCCGACTGCCTTGCTCACGACGAAACCCGCACGCGTCGGAGGAGCGCTCTCCCCAGGCGCGTGCGGGTCCGTGACACCGCTGCGTAGATGGACGACGAGTAGCGGGCGTCCGGCCCGACGTCCTCGGCGTACCGCGGTCGCGAAGTCCTCGCGCCGCCTCAGCCGGTTCTCGGTGGGCAGCACGTCATGACCTGTATGCGATCAGGCGGACAGTCGGGCGCGACCCTTGCTGCGGCGGGACGCCAGGATGGCGCGGCCGGCACGGGTGCGCATACGCAGCCGGAAGCCGTGGGTCTTCGCGCGACGACGGTTGTTCGGCTGGAAGGTGCGCTTGCTCACTCGGGGGCTCCAGTAATGAATCGATGGATGGCGGGTGTCGCCTGGCTGTCACCGTGCGCCCACGAGTAGCTCGCATTACGCCCGAGTGCACCGCTCCCGACCACCGCATATGCCCTGGTGGGAGCAGTGCGGATGATCTATGCCCATCGGAGGCAGGCGGCAGCAGCCATCGACAACTCGACCTGGTTACGGTACGCGCGGCGGCGCCATCGGGTCAAACCCGGCTGCCCTCGGGGACACTGTCCACAGGCTGGGGACAACAACTTGAACCGTACGGGCCGCGCTGACTACCGTGACTGGACTGTCGATTCGTTCCCTTCTCCCGCCGTTCACCCGGCGTGGTCCCGCGGCCGCCCCGGCCGACCCGAGTCGCAAACCGATCCGTCTCCCGAACCACACGTTCGTGGGACCCGTGAGAGAGCGTGCCCTGTGGCTGACGTACCTGCTGATCTTGCCGCAGTGTGGCCACGAGTACTGGAGCAGCTCCTCGGCGAGGACCGCGGTCAGGGTGTCGAGACGAAGGACGAGCACTGGATCCGGCGCTGCCAGCCGCTGGCGCTGGTCGCCGACACGGCCCTGCTCGCGGTGCCGAACGAATTCGCGAAGAACGTCCTGGAGGGCCGGCTCGCGCCCGTCGTCAGCGAGACGCTGAGCCGCGAGTGCGGCCGCCCGATCCGGATCGCGATCACGGTGGACACCTCCTCCGCCGAGCCCGCGGCCCCGCAGCCGACCGCCGCCCCGGCGCGCTACGAGGAGCCCGAGCTCCCCGCGCCCCAGGGCCGCGAGGGGTACGACGACCGCGGCGGCCGGGAGTCCTACGAGGACCGGGGCCGCGACGGCTACGAGGAGCGCGGCGGCCAGAAGCCGTACGAAGGCGCCGGCCGGGAGCCGTACGACTACGACACGTCGGGGCGCGGCGCCTATGACGGGCGCGGCGGCCGGGAGTCCTACGAGGGCCGAGGCCGGGACGGCCGCGATGGCCGCGAAGGCTACGACGCGCACGCCCGCGAGAGCCACGAGGGATACGAGAACCGGGACGCGTACGAGAACCGCGAGGGCTACGAGCCGCACTCCCGGGACGCCCGTGACGTCAGGGATGCGCGGGACACCCGCGACACACGTGACGGACGTGACACGCGCGAGCCCCGGGACCCGCGCGACTCCCGCGACTCCCGCGACTCCCGTAATGAATACGACGGCGGTTACGGCCGCCACCGCGCCGACGACCACCGGACGGCTCCCCGCCCCGAGCACCTCACCGGCGGACCCGGGGGACCCGGCGGCCCCGGTGACCAGTTGCCGACCGCACGCCCCGCCTACCCCGCCGAGTACCAGCGCCCCGAGCCCGGCGCCTGGCCACGCCCGCAGGACGACTACGGCTGGCAGCAGCAGCGGCTCGGCTTCCCCGAGCGCGACCCGTACGCCTCACCGGCCCCGGACTACCGCACCCCGTCGCTCGACCGCCCGTCCTACGAGCAGCAACGCCCGGAGTACGACGCCCCGCGCGGGGACTACGACCAGGGCCGCCCCGACCACGAGCAGCAGCGCCCCGACTACGGCCAGCGCCGCGAGCTGCCCGAGCAGCCGGCCGGCACCGGCCATGTGCACCGCGGCGGACCGGTCGGCCCCCATCTGCCCACCACCGGCGCCCCCGGCCCGCTCGCGGCGCAGCCGGCCCCGGCGACCGGCCCGGGCGAGCCCACCGCGCGCCTGAACCCCAAATACCTGTTCGACACCTTCGTCATCGGCGCCTCCAACCGCTTCGCGCACGCGGCCGCGGTCGCCGTCGCCGAGGCACCGGCGAAGGCGTACAACCCCCTCTTCATCTACGGGGAGTCGGGGCTCGGCAAGACGCACCTGCTGCACGCCATCGGGCACTACGCGCGCAGCCTGTACCCGGGCACGCGGGTGCGGTACGTGAGCTCGGAGGAGTTCACCAACGAGTTCATCAACTCGATCCGCGACGGCAAGGGCGACAGCTTCCGCAAGCGGTACCGCGAGATGGACATCCTGCTCGTCGACGACATCCAGTTCCTCGCGGACAAGGAGTCGACGCAGGAGGAGTTCTTCCACACCTTCAACACGCTCCACAACGCCAACAAGCAGATCGTGCTCTCCTCCGACCGGCCGCCCAAGCAGCTGGTCACCCTGGAGGACCGGCTGCGCAACCGCTTCGAGTGGGGCCTGATCACCGACGTCCAGCCGCCGGAGCTGGAGACGCGCATCGCGATCCTGCGCAAGAAGGCCGTGCAGGAGCAGCTCAACGCCCCGCCGGAGGTCCTGGAGTTCATCGCCTCCCGCATCTCGCGCAACATCCGCGAGCTGGAGGGCGCGCTGATCCGCGTGACGGCGTTCGCGTCCCTCAACCGGCAGCCGGTCGACCTGGGGCTGACCGAGATCGTCCTCAAGGACCTGATCCCGGGCGGCGAGGACACGGCCCCGGAGATCACGGCCCCGGCCATCATGGCGGCGACGGCGGCCTACTTCGGCCTCACCGTGGAGGACCTGTGCGGCACCTCGCGCGGCCGCGCGCTGGTCACCGCCCGGCAGATCGCGATGTACCTGTGCCGGGAGCTGACGGACCTCTCCCTGCCGAAGATCGGCGCCCAGTTCGGCGGCCGGGACCACACGACCGTGATGCACGCCGACCGCAAGATCCGCGCGCTGATGGCCGAGCGCCGCTCGATCTACAACCAGGTCACCGAGCTGACCAACCGCATCAAGAACGGCGACTGACGCCGGCCGACGACGAGGGCGCCCCCGGGAACCGGTCCCGGGGGCGCCCTCGTCGTCGTGCCACGCCGTTCCCCGCCGCGCGGCCCGGGGCACATCCCGGCTCCCCGCACCGTTTCCCGCACCCCCACCTCCGCCCGCACCCCCGCCCGTACCCGCACCCGCACCCGCGTTCGCGGTGTTCGAATCGGCCCCGGGGTTACGGCCTTCCTCCACAGATTCGGCGGGTTTTTCGCGTCCACACCCTGGGGACCGCGAAGTTGTCCCTACTGTGTCCACAGGCACCCCGGCCCGAAGTGGATCACCGCAGGTCAGTACCTTGTGGATTCGTGGACGAAGGATCTCCACAGGCTGTGGACAGAGCGGGGATCCACAGGCTGGGGACACGGTTGTCCACGGGCAACCCACAGGAACAGGCCCGTTGTCCCCAGCGAACGGCGGTTTCTCCACATCTCTGTCCACTGTTCGGCAAGCCGACGGCGCCTCTCACCGTGTCGAGTGAAACAGGTCACAGGAAGCTGCCGGGTTGGGCTGTGGGAAACCCGGGTAAAACTGGGGACGCACCTGGGGAGAAGTCGGCCCTCCCTGTGCACGGTGTGTGCAGAACTTTCTGTTCTCCACAGAGACCCCCGGTTTTCCACGGGCGCCACCCACAGGGGCAGTGGACAAAATTCCCGCTCTGAGCTGGGAAAACGAGGTTATCCACGGTATCCACAGGCCCTACTACTACTCCCAACCAGTTAGAGCGGGGAATCCGTTTCGAAGCGGGTCCTGTGCACAACTGCCCCTCGGCTGCCCGACCGCCCCTCGTCACGACTTGACCCCGAGGGGCACCTACTGTCAGTGCCGTGCGTCAGACTGTTCCCCGGTGCTCTTCCCCCGGCAGGGGCCGACGACACCGCGACCAGACGACGGCCAGCAGGGCGACAGACGCCGGCAACAGCAGGAGGCGGCAACGGTGAAGATCCGGGTGGAACGCGACGTACTCGCGGAGGCAGTGGCCTGGGCGGCGCGCAGCCTCCCGGCCCGTCCGCCGGCGCCGGTCCTCGCGGGCCTGCTGCTGAAGGCGGAGGACGGGGCACTGAGCCTGTCCAGCTTCGACTACGAGGTCTCCGCACGGGTGTCGGTGGAGGCGGAGGTCGAGGAGGAGGGCACGGTCCTCGTCTCGGGCCGGCTGCTCGCGGACATCTCGCGCGCGCTGCCCAACCGGCCGGTGGAGATTTCCACAGACGGTGTACGGGCGACGGTGGTGTGCGGCTCCTCGCGCTTCACCCTCCACACCCTGCCCGTGGAGGAGTACCCCTCGCTGCCCCAGATGCCCAACGCCACGGGCACGGTCCCGGGCGAGGTCTTCGCCTCCGCCGTGCAGCAGGTGGCCACCGCGGCCGGCCGCGACGACACACTGCCGGTCCTCACCGGCGTGCGCATCGAGATCGAGGGCGACTCGGTGACGCTGGCCTCCACCGACCGCTACCGCTTCGCGGTCCGCGAGTTCCTGTGGAAGCCGGAGAACCCCGACATCTCCGCGGTCGCCCTGGTGCCCGCCAAGACGCTCCAGGACACCGCCAAGGCGCTCACCAGCGGCGACCAGGTCATCCTGGCGCTGTCCGGCTCGGGCGCGGGCGAGGGCCTGATCGGCTTCGAGGGTGCGGGCCGCCGTACGACCACGCGGCTCCTCGAGGGCGACCTCCCGAAGTACAAGACGCTGTTCCCGACGGAGTTCAACAGCATCGCCGTGATCGAGACCGCCCCCTTCGTGGAGGCCGTCAAGCGCGTGGCCCTGGTCGCCGAGCGCAACACCCCGGTGCGGCTGAGCTTCGAGCAGGGCGTGCTGATCCTGGAGGCCGGCTCCAGCGACGACGCACAGGCTGTGGAAAGGGTCGACGCCCAGCTGGAGGGCGACGACATCTCGATCGCCTTCAACCCGACGTTCCTGCTGGACGGCCTGAGCGCGATCGACTCCCCGGTCGCCCAGCTGTCGTTCACGACGTCCACGAAGCCGGCGCTGCTCAGCGGCAAGCCGGCGCTGGACGCGGAGGCGGACGAGGCGTACAAGTACCTGATCATGCCGGTGCGGCTGAGCGGCTGAGGCTCCCGGGCTAGGCCGGGCCGCACCCGGCCCGGCGGCCCGGCCCGCCGCCCACCTCCCCGCGCGATCGGCTCCGGTCTCCACCGGCGAAACCCCAGGTGACGGCGTACGTATGAGCGCGTATGCCCACGGATGTGCGGGCACGTCCGGGTTTAGGCTCGGGCGCGGCACGCGAGTGCCTCCCTGCCACGTCGCAACCTAAGGAAAACAACTGATGGAGCTCGGTCTCGTCGGCCTCGGCAAGATGGGCGGCAACATGCGCGAGCGCATACGCCGCGCCGGTCACACCGTCATCGGTTACGACCGCAACCCGGACCTCGCCGATGTCCACAGCCTCCCGGAGCTTGTGGGCAAGCTCCAGGCCCCGCGCGTGGTCTGGGTGATGGTTCCGGCCGGAGCCCCCACCCAGTCCACGGTCGACGAGCTGGCCGAACTGCTCGATCCCGGCGACATCGTCGTGGACGGCGGCAACTCCCGCTGGACGGACGACGAGAAGCACGCCGAGGAACTGGCCGCCAAGGGCATCGGCTTCGTCGACTGCGGCGTCTCCGGCGGGGTCTGGGGCCTGGAGAACGGCTACGCGTTGATGTACGGCGGCGACGCGGAGCACGTCGCCCGGGTCCAGCCGGTCTTCGACGCGCTCAAGCCGGAGGGCGACTTCGGCGCCGTGCACGCCGGCAAGGTCGGCGCCGGTCACTTCGCGAAGATGGTCCACAACGGCATCGAGTACGCGATGATGCAGGCCTACGCCGAGGGCTGGGAGCTGCTGGAGAAGGCGGACTCGGTCACGGACGTGCGCGAGGTCTTCCGCTCCTGGCAGGAGGGCACCGTCATCCGCTCCTGGCTGCTCGACCTCGCGGTCAACGCACTCGACGAGGACGAGCATCTGGCGGAGCTGAAGGGGTACGCGCAGGACTCCGGCGAGGGCCGGTGGACCGTGGAGGCCGCCATCGACCACGCCGTGCCGCTGCCCGCGATCACGGCCTCGCTGTTCGCGCGGTTCTCCTCCCGGCAGGAGGACTCGCCGCAGATGAAGATGATCGCCGCGCTGCGCAACCAGTTCGGTGGCCACGCGGTGGCGAAGAAGTAACCCCGCCGCCACAGGCGTCGGACACGAAGCAAGCAGGACCCGAAGGCTGGGGAGGTCGGCGAACGACCATGCACGTCACGCATCTGTCGCTGGCCGACTTCCGCTCCTACGCGCACGTGGAGGTCCCGCTCGACCCGGGCGTCACGGCCTTCGTCGGTCCCAACGGCCAGGGCAAGACCAACCTGGTCGAGGCCGTCGGCTACCTCGCCACGCTCGGCTCCCACCGCGTCTCCTCCGACGCGCCCCTGGTGCGCATGGGCGCCGAGCGGGCGATCGTGCGCGCCCAGGTCCGGCAGGGCGAACGGCAGCAGCTGGTCGAGCTGGAGCTCAACCCGGGCCGGGCCAACCGCGCCCGCATCAACCGGTCCTCGCAGGTCAGACCGCGCGACGTGCTCGGCATCGTACGGACCGTGCTGTTCGCGCCCGAGGATCTGGCCCTGGTCAAGGGCGACCCCGGGGAGCGCCGGCGGTTCCTGGACGAGCTGATCACCGCCCGCTCCCCGCGCATGGCCGGGGTGCGCTCCGACTACGACCGGGTGCTCAAGCAGCGCAACACCCTGCTGAAGTCGGCAGCGCTGGCCCGGCGGCACGGCGGCCGCTCCCTGGACCTGTCCACGCTCGACGTGTGGGACCAGCACCTGGCCCGCGTGGGCGCCGAACTGCTCGCCCACCGGCTGGACCTGATCGCCGCGCTGCGCCCGCTCACCGACAAGGCGTACGAACAGCTCGCGCCCGGCGGCGGCCCGGTCGGGCTGGAGTACAAGCCGTCCGCGCCCGGTGAGGCGCACACCCGCGAGGACCTGCACGAACAGTTGCTCGCGGCGCTCGCCGAGGCCCGCAAGCAGGAGATCGAGCGGGGCGTGACGCTCGTCGGCCCGCACCGCGACGACCTCCTGCTCAAGCTCGGGCAGCTGCCCGCCAAGGGGTACGCCTCGCACGGCGAGTCCTGGTCGTACGCGCTGGCGCTGCGGCTGGCCTCGTACGACCTGCTGCGGGCCGAGGGCAACGAACCGGTGCTCGTCCTCGACGACGTCTTCGCCGAGCTGGACGTCCGGCGCCGCGAGCGGCTGGCCGAACTCGTCGCGCCCGGCGAACAGGTACTGGTGACCGCCGCGGTCGACGACGACGTACCGCAGGCGCTGGCGGGGGCGCGGTACGCCGTGTCCGGGGGAACGGTGGAGCGCACATGACGACGGACGAGCCCGCCCCCGGCACCCAGCCGGGCACACAGCCCGGTGCACGGCCGGGCAGTACCCCTGAGACTCCTGGCACGTCCCCCGAACCCTCCGGCGTCGACCTCGCCCGCGTCGCCCTGCGCGCCGCCAAGGAGCAGGCCCGCGCGCGCGGCGAGGCGGCGGCGCAACAGCGGCGGGGCGGCCGGCGCCAGGGCGGCGCGCGCTCCGGCGCGCGGCGGGACGGCCGCGACCCCCTGGCGCTCGGCGCCGCCATCAACCGGCTGATCACCGAACGCGGCTGGGAGGCGCCCGCCGCGGTCGGCGGCGTGATGGGCCGCTGGCCTGCGATCGTCGGCGAGGAGCTGGCCAGGCACTGCGTCCCGGAGCGGTACGACGAGGACGAGCGGGTGCTGACCGTGCGCTGCGACTCCACGGCGTGGGCGACCAATCTGCGGCTGCTCGCCCCGCAGCTGCTGGCCCGCCTCAACCAGGACCTCGGCCAGGGCACCGTCCGGCTGATCAAGGTGCAGGGTCCCGGCGGTCCCGTCCGCCGTTACGGGCCGCTGCGCGCCCCCGGGAGCACCGGTCCCGGTGACACCTACGGGTGAGCTGTGTCACGTCTTTCCGGGCGGGCGCGGCTCGTGCGCGTGCCCGGTGCTCGCACGCCCGCGCGGGCACCCCGCGCCGGCGGAGCCGCCCACCGGCGCGATCCGGCGGCCGTACCCCCTCCCCGGCCCGGTGCCAACCCGGTATCAAAGCCGCGAAAGCGCACGTCAGGGCGGGGGAAAGGGAACGGACGCGGTTGCGAACGGGCCCCTGCGGACCCTCTTGCGGAGGGTTGACACCCGGAAGCGCTGAGTGCCGCTGTGAGCCTCTTGGAGCCCCGTTCCGAATATGGGGAGTCGGCCGAGCCCGGTTGAGGGCGGCACATGCGAACCCAGGTACCGGCAAACCCCCATCACGGTCGGCGCTACCGGTAGACTGGAAGCAATCCCGCCCCACTTGTGGGACACACACCGAGCACACACCAGCACACACCGAGCAACGCTGAGCAAGGCTTACCAACGCAACATGCCGCAGCCGCTCCGGTCACCCGCCGAGAGTTTGGCTTGTGCTGTGCCAGAAAGGGCGCTTCGTGGCCGATTCCGGCAACCCCAACGAGAACATCCCGTCCACCGACGCCGGCGCGCACGACCCGGGCCCGGCCTCCTCCTCCGGCTCCTCCGCCGGCGAGGTCCCGCCCGCGTACGACGCCAGCGCCATCACCGTGCTCGAGGGTCTTGACGCGGTCCGCAAGCGACCCGGCATGTACATCGGTTCCACCGGTGAGCGCGGTCTGCACCACCTGGTGTACGAGGTCGTGGACAACTCCGTGGACGAGGCGCTGGCCGGTCACGCGGACACGATCGACGTCACGATCCTCGCCGACGGCGGCGTCCGGGTCGTCGACAACGGCCGTGGCATCCCGGTGGGCATCGTTCCCTCCGAGGGCAAGCCGGCCGTGGAGGTCGTGCTGACGGTGCTGCACGCGGGCGGCAAGTTCGGCGGGGGCGGCTACGCGGTCTCCGGCGGTCTGCACGGCGTGGGCGTCTCCGTGGTGAACGCGCTCTCCACCAAGGTCGCCGTCGAGGTGCGCACCGACGGCCACCGCTGGACGCAGGACTACAAGCTCGGTGTGCCGACGGCGCCGCTCGTCAAGAACGAGGCGACGGAGGAGACGGGCACGTCGGTGACCTTCTGGGCCGACGGCGACATCTTCGAGACCACCGAATACTCGTTCGAGACGTTGTCGCGCCGCTTCCAGGAGATGGCGTTCCTCAACAAGGGCCTGACGATCCGGCTCACGGACGAGCGCGAGTCGGCCAAGGCCACCGCCGGGGCGGACGAGGCGGGCGCCGACGAGAAGGACGAGGTCAAGTCCGTCACGTACCACTACGAGGGCGGCATCGTCGACTTCGTGAAGTACCTGAACGCGCGCAAGGGCGAGATCGTCCACCCCTCCGTGATCGACATCGAGGCCGAGGACAAGGACAGGATGCTGTCCGTCGAGGTCGCGATGCAGTGGAACAACGGTTACAGCGAGGGCGTGTACTCCTTCGCCAACACCATCCACACCCACGAGGGCGGCACGCACGAGGAGGGCTTCCGCGCGGCGCTCACCGGTCTGATCAACCGGTACGCGCGCGACAAGAAGCTGCTGCGCGAGAAGGACGACAACCTTACGGGCGACGACATCCGCGAGGGTCTCACCGCGATCATCTCGGTCAAGCTGGGCGAGCCCCAGTTCGAGGGCCAGACCAAGACCAAGCTGGGCAACACCGAGGCGAAGACGTTCGTCCAGAAGGTCGTGCACGAACACCTGACCGACTGGCTGGACCGCAACCCCAACGAGGCCGCGGACATCATCCGCAAGTCCATCCAGGCGGCCACCGCCCGCGTGGCGGCCCGCAAGGCGCGCGACCTCACCCGCCGCAAGGGCCTGCTGGAGTCCGCGTCGCTGCCCGGCAAGCTCAGCGACTGCCAGTCCAACGACCCCACCCAGTGCGAGATCTTCATCGTCGAGGGCGACTCCGCCGGCGGCTCGGCCAAGTCCGGCCGCAACCCGCAGTACCAGGCGATCCTCCCGATCCGCGGCAAGATCCTCAACGTCGAGAAGGCGCGGATCGACAAGATCCTCCAGAACCAGGAGATCCAGGCGCTGATCTCCGCGTTCGGCACGGGTGTGCACGAGGACTTCGACATCGAGAAGCTCCGCTATCACAAGATCATCCTCATGGCCGACGCCGACGTCGACGGCCAGCACATCAACACCCTGCTGCTGACGTTCCTCTTCCGCTTCATGCGCCCGCTCGTCGAGGCCGGACACGTGTTCCTCTCCCGTCCCCCGCTGTTCAAGATCAAGTGGGGCCGGGACGACTTCGAGTACGCCTACTCCGACCGCGAGCGCGACGCGCTGATCGAGCTCGGCCGCAACAACGGCAAGCGCGTGCGCGACGACTCGATCCAGCGCTTCAAGGGCCTGGGCGAGATGAACGCCGAGGAACTGCGGGTCACCACGATGGACGTCGACCACCGCGTCCTCGGCCAGGTCACCCTCGACGACGCCGCCCAGGCGGACGACCTCTTCTCCGTCCTCATGGGCGAGGACGTGGAGGCCCGCCGCGCGTTCATCCAGCGCAACGCCAAGGACGTCCGGTTCCTCGACATCTGAGTCGGTCTCAGCTGACCGCACAGGGAAGGATCTTCACCAGCAATGGCCGACGAGAACACTCCCGTCACCCCTGAAGAGGGCGGCGTCATCGCCCAGCGTGTCGAGCCCGTCGGGCTCGAGACGGAGATGCAGCGCTCCTACCTCGACTACGCGATGTCCGTCATCGTCTCGCGCGCGCTGCCCGACGTGCGGGACGGGCTCAAGCCCGTCCACCGCCGCGTGCTCTACGCGATGTACGACGGCGGCTACCGCCCCGAGCGCGGCTTCTACAAGTGCGCCCGCGTCGTCGGCGACGTCATGGGCAACTACCACCCGCACGGTGACTCCTCGATCTACGACGCGCTGGTCCGCCTCGCGCAGCCGTGGTCGATGCGGATGCCGCTGGTGGACTCCAACGGCAACTTCGGCTCCCCGGGCAACGACCCGGCGGCGGCCATGCGGTACACCGAGTGCAAGATGGCGCCGCTGTCGATGGAGATGGTCCGCGACATCGACGAGGAGACCGTCGACTTCACGGACAACTACGACGGCCGCTCCCAGGAGCCGACCGTCCTGCCCGCCCGCTTCCCGAACCTGCTGATCAACGGCTCGGCGGGCATCGCGGTCGGCATGGCGACCAACATCCCGCCGCACAACCTGCGCGAGGTCGCGGCCGGCGCCCAGTGGTGCCTGGAGAACCCGGAGGCCCCCCAGGAGGAGCTCCTGGAGGCGCTGATCGAGCGCATCAAGGGCCCCGACTTCCCGACCGGCGCCCTGGTGGTGGGCCGCAAGGGCATCGAGGAGGCGTACCGCACGGGCCGCGGCTCGATCACCATGCGCGCGGTGGTCGCGGTCGAGGAGATCCAGAACCGCCAGTGCCTGGTCGTCACCGAGCTGCCCTACCAGGTCAACCCGGACAACCTCGCGCAGAAGATCGCCGACCTGGTGAAGGACGGCAGGATCGGCGGCATCGCCGACGTCCGCGACGAGACGTCCTCCCGTACGGGCCAGCGCCTGGTGATCGTCCTCAAGCGGGACGCGGTCGCCAAGGTCGTCCTGAACAACCTGTACAAGCACACCGACCTCCAGACCAACTTCGGCGCCAACATGCTGGCCCTGGTCGACGGCGTGCCGCGCACCCTCTCCCTGGACGCGTTCATCCGCCACTGGGTGACGCACCAGATCGAGGTCGTCGTCCGCCGGACCCGGTTCCGGCTGCGCAAGGCCGAGGAGCGGGCGCACATCCTGCGCGGTCTGCTCAAGGCGCTGGACGCCATCGACGAGGTCATCGCGCTGATCCGGCGCAGCGACACCGTCGAGGTCGCGCGCGGCGGCCTGATGAACCTCCTGGAGATCGACGAGATCCAGGCCAACGCCATCCTGGAGATGCAGCTCCGCCGGCTGGCCGCCCTGGAGCGCCAGAAGATCGTCCAGGAGCACGACGAACTCCAGGCCAAGATCAACGAGTACAACGAGATCCTGGCCTCGCCGGTCCGCCAGCGCGGCATCGTCAGCGCGGAGCTGGCCGCGATCGTCGAGAAGTACGGCGACGACCGGCAGACCAAGCTGGTGCCCTACGACGGCGACATGTCCATCGAGGACCTGATCGCCGAGGAGGACATCGTCGTCACGGTCACCCGCGGCGGTTACGTCAAGCGGACCAAGACCGACGACTACCGGGCCCAGAAGCGCGGCGGCAAGGGGGTGCGCGGGGCGAAGCTGAAGGAGGACGACATCGTCGACCACTTCTTCGTCTCCACCACGCACCACTGGCTGCTGTTCTTCACCAACAAGGGCCGCGTCTACCGGGCCAAGGCCTATGAGCTGCCCGACGCCGGGCGGGACGCGCGCGGCCAGCACGTGGCCAACCTGCTCGCCTTCCAGCCGGACGAGGCGATCGCCGAGATCCTCGCCATCCGCGACTACGACGCCACGCCGTACCTGGTGCTCGCCACCAAGGGCGGTCTGGTCAAGAAGACGCCTCTGAAGGATTACGATTCGCCGCGTTCCGGTGGCGTCATCGCGATCAATCTGCGCGAGCGGGAGGACGGAAGCGACGACGAACTGATCGGAGCCGAACTCGTCTCGTCGGACGACGATCTGCTGCTGATCAGCAAGAAGGCCCAGTCGATCAGGTTCACCGCCACCGACGAATCGCTGCGTCCCATGGGCCGCGCGACCTCGGGTGTCAAGGGGATGAGCTTCCGCGGGGGCGACGAGTTGCTCTCGATGAATGTTGTTCGACCCGGTACGTTCGTGTTCACTGCCACGGACGGCGGGTACGCGAAGCGCACCCCCGTGGACGAGTACCGCGTTCAGGGGCGCGGCGGTCTCGGCATCAAGGCCGCCAAGATCGTCGAGGACCGGGGGGAGCTCGTCGGCGCGCTGGTGGTCGAGGAGACCGACGAGATCCTCGCCATCACGCTGTCCGGCGGTGTGATTCGCACGCGAGTCAACGGGGTCAGGGAGACGGGCCGTGACACCATGGGCGTCCAACTGATCAACCTGGGCAAGCGCGATGCCGTCGTCGGCATCGCTCGCAACGCCGAGGCGGGACGTGAGGCGGAGGAGGTCGACGGCGATGTGGCCGTCGACGAGACCGCCGAAGGTGCCGCGACCACCGGCACGGAAGAGGGCGAGGCGCCCTCTTCCGAGTAGCACGAGGAGTGAGTCATCGTGAGCGGAGCCACGGGCGCCGGATCGACCGGTACCCCCACGGGTACGGAAACGGACGGCGGCGGCCGTGGCTCCGCCGCGGATGCGGCCGACTCCCATGAACCTCATGGACCTCAGGGGGGAACTGTGACGGAGACCCGGGGTCCGGGGACCCAGCCGTACGCGACGGGCGGCCGGGCCGGACAGCCCGCCGGCGCCGCCGGCAAGAAGAAGGGCAAGGGCCGGCCCGCCGGCGGTGCGGAACAGCCCGCTCCGGCCGGCTCGCCGCTGCCGGGCGAACGGCAGCCGCAGCAGGGCACCGGGGGCCCCTACCACCCCCCGCAGGCCTACCAGACGCCCCCTGCGGGCGCCGTGCGCCGCCCGCGCACCGGCGCGACCACGGCACCGCGCACCCGCAAGGCGCGCCTGCGCGTGTCGAAGGCCGACCCCTGGTCGGTGATGAAGGTCAGCTTCCTGCTCTCCATCGCGCTCGGCGTCTGCACGATCGTCGCCTCGGCGGTGCTGTGGATGGTCATGGACGCGATGGGTGTCTTCTCCACGGTCGGCGGCACGATCTCCGAGGCCACCGGTTCGAACGAGTCGAACGGCTTCGACCTCCAGGCCTATCTGTCGCTGCCGCACGTCCTGCTGTTCGCGGCGATCATCGCGGTCATCGACGTCGTCCTCGCGACGGCGCTGGCCACGCTGGGCGCGTTCATCTACAACCTCTCGGCGGGCTTCGTCGGCGGCATCGAGCTGACGCTGGCGGAGGACGAGTAGGCGGGGCGCAGGCCCACGTCCGCGGTGCGGGGCGGTCCCGGGCAATCGATTTTGGGACTGCCCACGTCGTGCGCTAATCTTCAGGAGTCAGCGCGCGGCACACCACCGCAGAGCGCGGCGGGGCTATAGCTCAGTTGGTTAGAGCGCATCCCTGATAAGGATGAGGCCACAGGTTCAAATCCTGTTAGCCCCACCAGCGAAAAGACCCCCAACCGATCATGGTTGGGGGTCTTTGACATCCACGGCTGACATCAACAGGGGAAGCTACTCCCGAGTTACCCCAGGATTACCCCGCCGAGGCTGTCAGCCGATGAGCGGATCTTCCAGCAGCTCGGCGAGCATGCCCACCGCTTCGCGCTCACTGTCGCCCACGACGTGCGTGTACACGTCCATGGTCATGCTGATCTGACTGTGCCGGAGGATCGCTTGAGCGACCTTGGGATGCACCTTGAGGAAGGCGAGCAGCGTCCCGCACGTGTGCCGGGCGAGGCGGACCGTGATCCGGCGGACGCCGGCCCGCTTGACAAGCCGATCGAAGGTGCGGGAGAAGCCCACCGGGTCGATCATGCCGCCGTGCTCCGAGGAGAAGATCAGGTCATGGTCCGGCTCCTGCGACCAGTGCTCACCGGCGATCTTCCGTTCCAGTTCTTGGAGCTCCCGACGCTCGCCCAGGGCACGGGCGCAGAACTCCGGGAGCGGAAGCACCGCCTGTGAGGACTCCGTCTTGAGATCCTTGAGGACCAGGCCGACCCCCTTCTCACGCTGCACCTGCTTGACCGGGGTGAACTGGCCGGCCTCGAAGTCGATGTCCTGCCAGCGCAGGCCGAGCACCTCACTGCGCCGGAGGCCGAGGACCAGGAACGAGGACGCAGGCCGCGTAAAGCCGGTGGGCGCGGACCGACCGCAGGAACGCGATGGCCTCCCGGGCGTTCCACGCCGTACCCCTGTCCTTGCTGACCTTGGGCATGTCGACCAGCAGCGCGACATTCCGGGTGACCAGTTCCTCGCGCATGGCCCGGTTGAGGGCGTTGCGCAGAACCCGCAGCACCTCGAACCGCGCGGACGCGCCGACCTTCTCCCGACGCAGCGCCGCCATGAAGGTCCGGATCTGTGCCGGGGTGAGCTTGACCAGCGACTTCTTCCCGAGATGCGGCACCAGGTAGAGCCGCACCTTGGACTCGTACTTGACGTAGGTGTTGTGCTCGCGCTCCGGCTTGACGATGTGCTCCAGCCAGTAGGCCAGCCACTCGCCGAGCGTCCAGGACCGCGAGGGCACGGGGATGCCGTTGCGCTCCTGATCTTGCAGCTTGCCGAGCTTTTCGTTCGTCTCGTCCCAGCTCCGGCCGTACACGTACTTCCGCACGCGGTTGCCGTCCGTATCGGTGACGTAGGCAGCGCCCTGGTACCGGCCATCGGACCGCTTGGTGATCGTGCCGCCGCCGTGTGGAAGCGACACCCGAGGTCGCAGCGGCCCACGGACTCTCCACGGGCGCTCCGGTCTACGCTCGCGCACGGCTGGTGAAGGAAGGCGACCAGCCGACCCACATGCTGACGAGCTACTACCGGCCCGAGCACGTCGAAGGCACCCGACTGGTCGACCCCACGCCGGGACCCGCCGGCCGGGGCGGCGGATTTCGCGTGCTGTACGACGCGGGTTACGAGATCGATCACATGAAGGAGCGGCTGTTTGCCCGTGTCGCTACACCGGACGTGGTGAAGCAGCTCCAGCTACCGCCGGGGGGAACCCGTCGTCGAGCTGCACCGGACGACTTACACGGCGACCGGCACTGTGGTGGAGTTCGCCATCGGAGTGCACGTGGCATCGCGCTTCGCGTGGGAGTACGACTTCAAGGTGCCCGACTCGGCGAAGGACAAGGAAGGCCGGCAGTGATCTCGACACAGGATTGGGCAGACGCCCGACGCGTGTGGGACTACCACCAGATGGGCCACTCACCCAGGCCGTGCTCGGTTGCCATCGGGCTCGGCAGCCACGACCTGGGCGTGGCCGATACCGCAGTGGACTTCTACAAACGCGGGATGGCGCCCCTGCTCCTGTTCACCGGCGCCACCAGCCCCACGACGCGGGAACGCATGCCCCGCGGGGAAGCCGTCCACTACCGGGAACGAGCGCTCGAACTCGGTGTCCCGAGCACGGCCATTCTCGTGGAGCCGCGCGCCCGCAACACGGGCGAGAACATCCGGTTCTCGCGAGAGCTGTTGGAGGAGTCCGGCGTCGAGGTGTCCTCGGTGCTCCTGATCAGCAAGCCGTACGAGGAGCGCAGAGCGTACGCCACCGCCCGCAAGCTCTGGCCCGAAGTCGAGGTCATCAGCGCTTCCGCCCCGATGACGTTCGGGGAGTACGTCGACTCCATCGGTGACGCCCGCTTGGTGATCGACATGCTTGTCGGCGCACTGCAACGACTGATGATCTACCCGGATCAGGGATTCATGATCAGCCAGCCAGTACCCGCCGATGTCATCGAGGCGTACGAACGCCTACGCCAAGCAGGCTTCACGAGCCGACTCGTGACCACCGGTGTGCCTTCGGCTTGACCCCGGCAAGGGCGGGAGCTGTTACAGGTTTCTCTTCCTCATCAAGCGGCTGCGCTCCGCTCCGCCGGGCGCGCTCCCGGCTCCGCGCCGGGCGCCGCTCCTGCCTTCGGCCCGCTCCGCCCGCGCTGCGCCGACGCGCGCTCACTATTGGGTAGGGCCGGAGACCATGAGTCGACCACCGGACAGAACGGGGCGCGGTCAAGGACGATGCCTCCGGCGGGGGATCGGCCGGCTCCGGGATGGAGGGGGTGCCGTCGCCGACCGCGAGCACGTTGGGGCGTGCGCGGGGAGTTCCCATCCCGTCCACCGCCGACCCAGGCAGAGCCGAGCAGACGCGGCCCAGGGCGTCCAGGTCGTTCGTACAGTGGCGCGCTCCACCTGGACGCCCTGAACCACGCCCGCTCCACGGGGTGTGGGTCGACGGCGGACGGGATGGGAGCTGATAGGTAGTGGGTGCGGGAAGGGATCGAAAGTACCGCACGAAGCGCCATGCTGGACCGGTGGAGATCATCGACAGTTCGACCGAACACGTCACGGTGCGACTCAGTGCAGGGGAAGCCGTGATCATCAACAACGCGTTGAACGAGCTGTGCAACGGTTACAACATGTCAGACCGAGAGTTGGAACTGCGGAGTGGATTCACGCGCGATCAAATACGCACCGTCTTGCAGACGCTTCACGATGCCATCCCACCTGAAGGTATCTAGCCCTAGGAGTAGGCGAGGTCATGTTGTCAAGACCACATGCGGGGGCTGACATCAGCGGCTGACACCAACAGGCGCGAACAGGAGCGTTCCGCGCTGAACCTCAGCGGATCGCTGGTCGAGGCGCTGCAAGAGGTCTGCGACATCAGAAGACCTCCCATGATCGGCCTGATAAGGATGAGGCCACAGGTTCGCATCTGTTAGCCCCACCGACGAGGAGACCCCCGGTCCACTGGACCGGGGGTCTTTTGACATCAACGGGACATCTGGATGTCGTTTGCGTCTGTGGCATGACCATGTGGAATGTGATGCCCATGATGCGACCCGTGCGTGCGCTGTTCCCCCTTCTTCTGTTGCCGGTTGTCCTCGCCGGATGCGGTGCGGACGACGGCGGAACGGCTACCGAGGGGGCCGACCTCGGTGCCGCCGCTCGCGACTGGGGCGTCGCACCGGAACTCGTCCAGGTCACCGAGGTCTCCGGCTACACCGTGTTCCAGGCGTCGGTCGGCGGGTACGAGGACGAGTTCGTCGCTGCGTATCGGTCCGAGACGGGCACGAAGTTCGGCCTCTTCGCGGGTCGCGGCACGCTGACGGCGGAGAACTGCGCCAAGGAGCCGCTCGGCGAGGTGGCGGACAAGCCGGTCGTCTGTGAGCGCGACGGCGACGCCTGGTACCGCACGGCAGGTGACAGCCATGAGTACGCGGCGTCCGACGGCGGCGTGGTGATTCACCTGATCGCCGACGCCGACAAGGTCGACCGCGCCGTCCTGCGGAAGGCGGCCGAGGCGGTCCACCGTCCGGACGACGCCGAACTGGCCGCGCTGCTGCCGGCCGCCGCCGACGCCGTGGGCACCTGAGCGGACGGCACGAAGTCGGCCGTCCAGGGCCAGTCGGTCGTCCAGGGCCAGTCGGTCGTCCGGGGCTGGGCGGAAAACGGAACGCGAAGACCCCCGACCGGGGTGGTCGGGGTCTTCGCGGGGCTGTGCGGTTCGTGGGCGGTGCTGTCGGGTCCTGGGTGGGGAAGCGGCCGGGCTCGACGCTCAGCGTTGCAGAGGGTGGCGGGGGCGGGCGGGAGGGACGGCGGCTTCCGGCGCTGCCGCGTGTGCGGCGGGGGACTCCGCGGAGCGCAGGGCGGTCGGGGCGTCGGCACCGGTGGTGTCGCAGGCGGTGGCGTCGGAAGCAGTGGCGTCGGCGGGGCTGCGGTGGCGGCAGGACGGGGAGGAACCGTGTGCCTCGGCGCGGATGCGTTGTTTCATCGTGGGGGGCAGTGAACTGTTCCAGGGCCTGGCCGGACGCGCCTGCTGTGGCACCGTCGCGACCGTCGTCGTGGCGCCGGTGTTGCGCGCCGGCTCGCTCCGCGGTACGTCCGCGGCGGCGGTCGTCGTGATCAGTCCGAGGGTCGTGCACAGCGCCAGGAAGGCGGTGACGACGGCGGTCCACAGTTTGCTGACCGTGGTGCGGGCCATGGCCCCTCACTTTCGGGTCGGGTGATTTGCGTACTTTGCTCATGATGTGTATGCGGATCCCGAAGTGGGGGACCGACGCCCGTGGCGCGTCGATCGTCGGATGAACACCACCCGGTTGGCGGCAGAAGGACCGGGAACTTGCCCAAGAGGCCGAAAAACAGGCAGATGTGGGCGGCCGATGCAGGTCACCGATCGATATCGGTCGGTGTGTATAGTCGGGCGCCAGAGGTCCCCTACGTCAAGGAAAGACGAGGTCGCGCGGTGAAGAAGCTTCTCCTGGTCGCACTGGCCGCCATCGGCGGGCTCCTCGTGTACCGCCAGATCCAGGCGGATCGCGCCGAGCAGGATCTGTGGACGGAGGCGACCGACTCCGTGCCCACGGGTTCGTGAGGAGCAGTACCAGTACCGACTGACAGCAGTCGTACGACGGACAGCAGTCGTGAACAGGCCCCGACCGCCGACGCGGTCGGGGTTTTGTGCTGTCCGGAGGGACGGCGGCCCGGGAGAACCGGCGCGGGTCCCGGGAAACGGTTTCGGCCGCCTGTGCGAAATGCGGGGGTGACCGGCGGCCGTGCGGGGCAGGATGGGCGGCGGTCCGGCGTCACGGTGCGGCGCCGGAGCCACGGTGAGGCGCACGACGGGGCCCGCGGCGGGGCGCGACGACGAGGGAGCGTGGAATGCGGCGGCGTACGGAGAGGGGCCTGCCCGTGGCGCCCCCGGCCCGCCGGCGCCGCGGTGCGCCGGCCGCCGTGTGCGCCGCCCTGACCACCGCCCTGACCGCCACGCTGTGCGCGGTGGGTCCGTACGCGGCGGCAGCCCCGGCGGACGCCTCGTACCCGTACGCTTTCGGGGACGACGACCAGGGGGTCAGGGGCGCCACCAGTACCGGGGACGCCGTCCGGCTGGACCCCGGCCGCACCTACCGCAGCACCCTCCCCGACGACGCCACACTCTCCTACCGCCTCGACCTCGACGCCACCACCAACGCCTACGTCTCCGCCACCGCCGTCCCCCGCCCCGGCGCCCGCGTCTCGGCCGCGGACGGTCTGCGGGTCTCCGTGCAGGACGCCGACGGGCACGTCTGCTCCACGAACACCGTCCACTTCGGCCCCACCCGCAGCGCCCACCCCGTCGCCGCCTGGGCCGCGCGGCTGACCGGCGAGGGCGGCGCGTACCTGTGCCGGGGCGCCGGGGCGTACTACGCGGTCGTCGAGCGGCGCGGGGCCTCCGGGGCCGCCGGTGCCTCGTCCTCCCCCGACGACTGGGACCTCGAACTCGACTACGTGAGCGAACCCGCGCCCCGGGGGGCCGGCGACACCGCGCCCGAGAGCTGGAACTCCGCCTCCCCCGAACCCGTGCTCGGCGACCCGGTACGGCGGGCGGGCGGCGCCGGGTTCGCCAAGGCCCGCGCCCTGGGCCAGGGCGTCTGGAAGGACGGCGTACGGCCCGGACAGACGCTCTTCTACAAGGTGCCCGTCGACTGGGGGCAGCAGCTCTACGCCACCGCCGAACTCGGCAGCCGCACGGACGGCGGCGGCAGCGGGGGCTTTGTCGGCACGGCCCTCACGATGTCCCTGTACAACCCCGTGCGCGGCCGGGCCGACGACGCGGAGGCCGGGTACGGCGGCGAGCAGATCACGGCCGCCCTGCGCCCGCTGCCGCCGGTGGCGTACGAGAACCGGTACGCCTCCGTGGACCGGGTCGGCGCGATGCGGTTCGCGGGCTGGTACTACCTGGCGGTGCATCTCGGCACCCCGGTCGCGGACCGGTTCGGCGACGGGCCGTTCGGGCTGACGCTGCGGATACGGGTGAGCGGGAGCGCACGCCCGGGGCCCGCGTACGTGGGGCGCTCGGCGCCGGCCGGCGTCTTCGAGGTCACCGGCGGGGCCCGGGAGGCGACGGCGGCCGGAGCGGGCGGAGGTTCCGGTTCCGGTGGTGGGGGGAACGGCACGATGCGGCTGGTCGCCGCGGGGGGCCTGGGCATGGGCAGCCTGCTGGTGCTGTGGCTCGCGCTGTGGACCCTGCTGAGCCGCAGGCGGCGGCCGTACGGGGCGGGCTGAGCGAGAGGCTTCGGCGCCGGGCGCCCAACATCCAATGCCCAATGCCCGGCGTCCAACGCCCGGCGCCTGGCGCCCGGACGGGGCCGAGCCGTCAGATTCGGGTCAGGGCCCAGAACCCGACCGCGTAGCAGACGAGCGCGAGGAGCAGCACCGGCACGGCGATCCGGGCCGGTGGACCGGGCCGGCGGGCCGCGCGCCGGCCGTGCCGCCCGGGCCCCCGGTCCACCGGAGGCCGCTCGGCCGTCGGCACCAGGACGGCGCCCGGGGCACCGACCGCGACACCGTAAGCCTGGTGCACGGTCCGTACGCCGGCCGTCGGGACGTATGTGTGTGCGAGGTGCAGAGGGGAGGACGGGGGCGGGGGCGTCGGTTGCGGCACGGGTGCGGGCTCGGGCCGGGGCTGCGGGGGAGGGAGGTGGAAGCTGCCGGTGTCCGACATGCCGTCCGGCGACGGTGAAGGCGATGGCGTCGACGGCGGTGACGGCTGTGGCGGGGGAGTCGGGTCCGGTGCCTCGGCGGGCGGCGGCGGAACCTGCCGCGCCACCGCGTCCGGCAGTGCGGACGGCGTGATGGACGGCGTCACGGACGGTGTGACGGGCGGCGTGATGGACGGTGTGACGGGCGGCGTGACGGGCGGTGTCGCGGACGGCGGGCCGACCGCCTCCGCCGCCCCCGGGGCCGGCAGCCGCGGCGGCGGCAGTGGCGGCAACGGGGGTACGAGCGGCCGCGCGGGCACCGGCCCACTCGCCCCGTCCGCCGTCGCACCGCTGCCGCCGTCCGTCGGTACGCCCCCGGTAGGGTGCGCGCCGCCGGCAGGGTGTATGCCCCCGGCAGGGTGTACGCCCCCGCCGGTCGGTGTCCCCGCGGCGGGCCGCCCCGCCCGCCCCAGTGGCCCCCGCGGGCCGAACCCCTCCGGCAGCGGCCCGAGTTGGTCGAAGATCTCGATCTGTTCGTCGGGGCCGTCGTCGCCCGGCGCGGGCAGCAGCTCCGCTGCCGCCGCGAGCGCCCTGCGCGCCCCCGTGGCCGTGCGGAACCGTGCCGCGGGGTCCGGCTGGAGGAGGCTCGCCACGACCTGCCACAGCGGGTCGGGGACGCCCCGGGGGGCGCTCGGCGTGCCGTGCGCCACGAAGTGCTCCACGAGCGCCCGGGCGTCGGGTTTGGCGCCCTGGAGCAGGTACAACGCGACCAGGCCCACGGCGAACAGGTCGGCGGGGAAGTCCGGCTCGCTGCCGAGCACCTGTTCGGGAGCGAGATAGCCCGGCGTCCCGACGACGTAGTCCGTCTCCGTCAGCCGGGGCTCGCCGAGCCGCATCGCGATGCCGAAGTCGGACAGCCGCAGCCGGGGAGGGCCGGTGCCGGTCGCCTCCATCAGTATGTTGGCGGGTTTGATGTCCCGGTGGATGACGCCCTCGTCGTGCACCGCGGCGAGCCCGGACAGCAGCTGGTCCAGGAGCGTGCGGACGAACGCGGGCGGCAGCGGCCCGTAGTCGTTGACGAGATGGACCAGGGAACCGCCGGCGACGAGGTCCATGGTGAACAGGACCTTGTCGTCGTCCGCAGCCCAGCTCGCCGGCGCCAGCACATGCGGGTGGTCGATGCGCACCGCCTGCTCGCGCACGAAGCGCAGCAGGGCGTGGGCGTCGCGTTGTTGCAGCACCTTGGCGGCCACGTACCGGCGCCGCCGGTGGTCCCAGGCGCGCCAGACCGCACCGACTCCCCCGTGGCCGATCGGGTCGGCCAGTTCGTACCGTCCGGCGAAGACCTCACCCATGACTGTGCGACGCGCTCCCTTCGGCCCGGCCCGCCGTCGGCGTGGCGGCCGGGCCGGCGGCGTCAGTTCTGATGGGACTGGTAGTGGGCGACCGCGTCGGAGGTGCGTCCGGCGCCGTACACCCGGAGGAACTCTGCCAGCTCGGGGTGGGTCGGGGCGAGGGTGTCGGCCGCTTCGATGATGTCGCCCGCGGCGGCCACCGAGCGCAGCAGCGACTGGATCTCGCGCACCACCCGCTTGACCGTGGGCGCACCCGAACTGTTCGTCGACTGCGTGGTGTTGCTGAGCACCGAGCCCCCCTGCGACTTCTTGATCTCCTCCATCCGCTCGGTCGCCTCCGCGGCGCTGACACTGCCGTCGACGACCTGTCCCGACAGGTCCTGGAGCAGCTGCACCCGCTGGACCACCGCCGGATTGCCGATCTTGGCCCGCTGACCGCTCATCAGCTGCGACAGCATCGGTGCGGACAGCCCCAGTACGCCCGCGAGCCGTGCCTGGTTGAGACCGAGATCGTCGATGAGCCTACGGAAGAGCGCCCCCAACGGCTCTCCGTACCAGTTCCGCTGAAGCTCCCGCGCTCTTGCGGTGGCTTCTTGTTGTGCGGCGTCCATTGCGTCTCCCCATCGCGCTTCCCCAAGGACTGCGGTTCGCTACAGCGAACCACGCCGAGCATCTTACGGAGCGTGGTCGTTTCCGGGGACCCCCATCTTTTTGCGAGATACCCGGGGTGACCCGGTACTCTGGTCCCCGGCGCCCGTCGGCAGGTGCATTCCGGCGGCCGGACGCCACCCCTCCGGGGCCTTAGCTCAGTTGGTAGAGCGCTGTCTTTGCATGGCAGATGTCAGGGGTTCGACTCCCCTAGGCTCCACGCACGCGACCGGCCGGGTGCCCTTTCGGGCAGCCGGCCGGTTCTTTTGTGCCCCTGCGGCCGCGCTCCGCGATCACTATTTGCTTTCTTTGCGCAAATACGGAACGCGGTGAGCGGCGACCGACCGGTCGGACCGGTGATCACGTCGGCGTACGGGCACCTCGACGGGGCCGGGCCCTCACTGTGTGAGCTGGATCAACGTGGAGCGCGTAACCAGAAGAGAGCACTCCGTTAGTGGTCTCCCTGTGGAACTCGCGCACTTGGGGCGTTGCAAACGTCATCGCACACCGGGGGCGTAAACGGGCCGGCGCGGGCGTCGTTTCACGTGAAACGCCGACACAACGGGCGGCAGGGGTGCGGAGCGGAGACCCGGAGGTCTTCCGTCCACACCCCTGCACGAGAACCGGACCGGACGAAGCCGGGTGGGCCCGGATGAAGCCGGGTGGGCCCGGGCGGGCCCGGGTACACCCGGGCTCGGGCTCGTCCGGGTTCAGTGGCGGTCGTCGCGGTCCTTCGCCGCTTCCTCCTCCGCCTGCTTGGCCTGGACCTCCGGGTCCAGCACGGACTTGCCGCTGCCGTCGACCGCCGTCAGCGGCCCGCCGGCCGGAACCTCGGTCGCGGCCGGCGGCTCGACCAGCCAGTCCGGGTTGGCCTGCTTGTCCCACCACTTCCAGGCGGCGACGGCACCACCGGCCAGGACGCCCGCCACCAGCAGGCCCTTGGCCAGCCGTCCGGCGCGGGCCCGGCGCTGCTGCTTGCGGACCAGCCGGCGGATCTCCTTCGGCGACACCTGGCCGCGCAGCGCGGCGAGCGCGGCGGCGGAGCGGGCGGCGGCCTCCACGCGGACGGGGCCCGTCGCGGCCACCGCCTGCTCGATCCGCGGCCGCGAGTACTCGGCTGCCTGCCGGGCGGCCTTGCGGGTGCGCGCGGCGGCCTCCTGCGCGGCCTGGTCGACCTTCGGTGGTACATGGGCGAGGGCCTGTTCGAGACGGGGCGCGAGCTGGGCCTTGTACTGGACGCGGGCCTGTTCGGTGGCCTGCGACACCTTCGGCGCGAGCCGTACGCGAGCCTCGGTCGCGTAGTGCGCGGCCTTCTCCTTGGCCGTGTCGGCGTAGGGCGCCACCACTTCCGCGGCGTGCAGCACGCTGTCCTTCGCCGAACCGGTCGCGGCGCGCACGCTGTCGATGCGGGTCACGGGTTCCTCCTCCTCGGTGGCGTACGGTATTTCGACTTTCCACCCTTTTACGGATCATGCCTGCGGACGGGGCACCGGGCATGGCGGGGACGGGCATCCGGGTCACGGAAGACGGGCCGGGGCGGCGGCCGCGGGGCGCCGGACGTGCGAGGATCGGACACGCACAGGAACACAACGGAAGGCACATCGTGGCCGAGCAGCTCTACGCCACCTTGAAGACCAGCCTCGGCGACATCGAGATCCGGCTGCTGCCGCACCACGCGCCCCGGACGGTCAGGAACTTCGTCGAGCTCGCCACGGGCGAGCGCGAGTGGACCAACCCCGCCACCGGCGAGAAGTCCACCGCCCGGCTCTACGACGGTACGGTCTTCCACCGCGTGATGAGCGGCTTCATGATCCAGGGCGGCGACCCGCTGGGCAACGGCACCGGCGACCCCGGCTACCAGTTCGACGACGAGTTCCACCCGGACCTGTCCTTCAACAGGCCGTACCTGCTGGCCATGGCCAACGCCGGGCCCAACACCAACGGCTCCCAGTTCTTCATCACCGTGTCCCCGACGACCTGGCTGACGCGCAAGCACACCATCTTCGGTGAGGTCGTCGACCCGGCCGGGCAGAAGGTCGTGGACGCCATCGCCCTCACTGCGGTCAACCCCCGCACCAACCGCCCGGTCGACGACGTGGTCCTGGAGACCGTCGTCGTGGAGACCCGGCAGTCCTGAGGAGACGGAACCGGGGACTGGGGAACCGGGGGACCGGGGACTGGGACACCGGGGAACCGGGGACTGGAGGACCGAGGAACCGGGGGGCCAGAGGGAACCAAGCGGCCCTTCCGTCCGTAGAGTCCGTAGGACCTCGGGGGCGGGGAACGCCGTCGTACGGAGGACGAAGAGGACGAAGAAGGGGAGTGGCATGGACCAGGCGCCAGGCAGCCCGCGGGGGCCGCGCGAGGAGAACCCGCACGGCTCCTCGGAACTGCCCGTCTGCTACCGGCATCCCGACCGCGAGACCGGAATCCGCTGCACCCGCTGCGAGCGCCCCATCTGCCCCGAGTGCATGGTGGACGCCTCCGTCGGCTTCCAGTGCCCCGAGTGCGTCCGCCAGGGTTCCGGCGCCGGGCACCCGCACGCGGTCACCCGCCCCCGCACCCTCGCGGGCGGCACGGTCACCGCCGATCCGAACCTGGTCACCAAGATCCTGATCGGGCTCAACCTCGCCCTCTTCCTGGTCCAGCAGAGCGTCGGCGACGACTTCACCAACCGCTTCGAACTGCTCGGCCAGGCCTCCTACACCGGTTACAGCCCGATCGAGGGCGTCGCGGAGGGCCAGTACTACCGGCTGCTGACCGCGATGTTCCTGCACGGCGGTTACCCGCACATCATCTTCAACATGCTGTCCCTGTGGTGGCTCGGCGCCCCGTTGGAGAAGGCCCTCGGCCGCGCCCGCTTCCTCGCGCTCTACCTGGTCTCGGGGCTGGCCGGCAGTGCGCTCAGTTATCTGGTCGCCGCGCCCAACCAGCCCTCGCTCGGGGCCTCCGGCGCGATCTTCGGGCTGTTCGGCGCCACCGCGGTGCTCGTCCGCCGGCTCAACTACGACATGCGTCCGGTGATCGCCCTGCTGGTGATCAACCTGATCCTCACGTTCGGCTGGAGCGGCATCGCCTGGCAGGCGCACATCGGCGGACTGGTCGCCGGTGTCGTGATCGGTTACGCCATGGTGCACGCACCGCGTGAACGCCGGGCGCTGATCCAGTACGGCACGTGCGCGCTGGTGCTGGCCGCCGTGATCGTCATGACGGTGGTCAGAACCGCGCAGCTCACCTGAGCCGCGGGCCCCCGGCGCTCGAACACGGAGGGGGCGCGTACGGGGTGCCGTGCGCCGGGTTGTACCCAGCCTTGTCCACAGCGAGTGGCGAATCCTGTGCGGTCCGTGGAGAACAACCGCGCCCCCTGTTACCGAACGGAGTTTCCGCAGGTGAGCCAGGGGGCGAACAGGTTTCCGGCTTCCGGTGTGTCTGTCACACCGGCGTCAACGGCCGATGAGTTATCCACAGATCGTCGTTCTTTTTCCACTGGTCGCCGGGGCTGTGGAAAACTCTGTGGACAACCTCATTTCCACTGCGTGGAGACGCCGAACCCGGCGGCGATGAACCCGAAGCCGACCACGATGTTCCAGTTGTCGAGCGCGTCGATCGGGAGTGAACCGTCGGTGACGTAGAAGACGACGATCCAGGCCAGGCCGATGACGAACATCGCCAGCATGACGGGCGCGACCCAACCGCGGTTGGTCAGCTTGATGCTGGCCGCCTGCCTCGACGACGGGGGCGGCGTGTAGTCGGCCTTCTTGCGGATACGTGACTTCGGCACGAGGGTCTCTCCTGTCGATGCGCTGCGTGGCCGCGCAGGGAAACGGGGGCAGGTCCGGAGCAGCGTACAAGGGGTCGGACTAGGGCACCTCAACACTCCCCCGGGCGTCCGTTAGCGTAGTGCTTCCATGGCGTCCAAGGAGATAAGGGTACGTTGAGCAATTCGGCCGACTCCCCCGAATCCGGTTCCGACTCCCCCGAATCCGGTCCCGGCACGCCCGCGACGGGCTCCGCCGCACCCGCGGACGGCTCCGGCGACTCCTCCTCCGCCCGCCGGACGCGCCGGTTCCCCCCGGCCCGCGTGCTCACGGTGGGTGTCTTCGCGCTCGCCGGGCTCCTCTTCTTCACCAGCTTCAACACGGCCAAGGGCACCAACCTCCGCACCGACGCCTCGCTGCTGAAGCTCTCCGACCTCATCCAGGAGCGCAGCCAGAAGAACGGACGGCTCGACGAGTCCAACGGCAGTCTGCGCGACGACGTCGAGTCCCTCGCCAAGCGCACCGCCGGCGGCGACTCCAAGGCGGACTCCGCCCGGCTCTCCGCGCTGGAGAGGAACGCCGGCACTCGCCCGCTCAAGGGCGGCGCCGTCACCGTCACGCTCGACGACGCCCCGCCCAACGCCACGGCCAAGCTGCCCGGTTACCCCGAGCCGCAGCCCGACTACCTCGTCATCCACCAGCAGGACCTCCAGGCCGTCGTCAACGCGCTGTGGAAGGGCGGGGCCAAGGGGATCAAGGTCATGGACCAGCGGCTGATCGGCACCAGCGCGGTGCGCTGCGTGGGCAACACGCTGATCCTCCAGGGCCGCGTCTACTCGCCCCCCTACAAGATCACCGCGGTCGGCGACCCCGAGAAGCTCCAGGACGCCCTCGCCGCCTCCCCCGCCATCCAGAACTACATGGTCTACGTCAACGTCTACGGACTCGGCTGGAAGGTCACCGAGGACGGAACGGTCACCCTGCCCGGCTACTCGGGCACGGTGGACCTGCACTACGCCCAGCCCGTGGAGTGACGCCGGCCCCGTAAAACCGCACCCGGCGGCGGTGAAGTGGTCCCGAGGCCCGGAAACCCGGGGCCCCGCGCCGTTAGTCTGGTGCCGTGCGGCGTGAGTCAGGTGCCGTGGTACGAGGGAAGGGACGGCATGTACGGCTGGATCTGGCGGCATCTGCCGGGAAACGCGTGGGTACGGGCGTTCCTCTCGCTCGTACTGATTCTGGCCGTGGTCTACGTCCTGTTCCAGTACGTCTTCCCCTGGGCGGAGCCGCTGCTGCCCTTCAACGATGTGACGGTGGACAACCAGTGAGCGCGCGCATTCTCGTCGTCGACAACTACGACAGCTTCGTCTTCAACCTCGTGCAGTACCTGTACCAGCTGGGCGCGGAGTGCGAGGTGCTGCGCAACGACGAGGTGTCGACGGCGCACGCCCAGGACGGTTTTGACGGCGTGCTCCTCTCGCCGGGACCCGGCAAGCCCGAGGAGGCCGGCGTCTGCGTCGACATGGTCAGGCACTGTGCCGCGACCGGCGTGCCGGTCTTCGGGGTGTGCCTCGGCATGCAGTCGATGCAGGTCGCGTACGGCGGGGTGGTCGACCGGGCGCCCGAGCTGCTGCACGGCAAGACCTCGCCGGTCGTGCACGGCGGCACGGGCGTCTTCGCGGGGCTGCCGTCGCCGTTCACCGCGACGCGCTACCACTCGCTGGCCGCCGAGCCGACGACGGTCCCGGCCGCGCTGGAGGTCACCGCGCGCACGGAGGACGGCATCGTGATGGGGCTGCGGCACCGGGAACTCCCGGTCGAGGGCGTGCAGTTCCATCCCGAGTCGGTGCTCACCGAGCACGGCCACCGGATGCTCGCCAACTGGCTGGCCGAGTGCGGTGACGAGGAGGCCGTGGCGAGGTCGGCGGGGCTCGCCCCGGTGGTGGGCAGGGCCACGGCGTGACCGCGCTGCGCCCCGAGCGGGACACCGGCACCGCGAGCGGCGCCGGCCCGCAGGGTTCCCCTTACGGGGCGGGGCAGCAGCGGTGGTACGGGGACGGCTCCCCGGCCACGTACGACGAGACGGCGGTCCTCCCGCCGTACGCCGACGACGGTACGACGATGCGGCCGTCGTACGCCGAGGACGGTACGGCCGTGTTCCCGCCGTACGGCGCCGACGAAACGGCGCTCCTGCCGCCGTACGGTGCCGATACGCCCCCGTACGGCGCCGATACGCCCCCGCATGGCACGCCCCCGTACGGCACGCCGCCGGGCCCCGGGGCGGCGCCGTACGGGGGGCCGCTGCCCCCGGTCTCGGGACCGCCCGCGCCGGCCGGCCCGTCGCCGTACGGCCGCCCGGCCGGACCCACGGCGAACGGCCGCCCCGCCCCGCCCACGGCGCCTGCGGCGGCCGTGCACGGTCACGCGGCCGGCCCCGGCGGAGCCGCCGCCCGGGGCGGTGTGTCTGCCGCGTACGGCGGGCCCATGCCCGCCCCCCAGGAAGCCTCCGGAGCGGTTCCGCGCGGTGCCGTCCGGCCCGGCGTCCCGGCGGCCGGGAGCGCCCCCCGGGCCCGGCACGGGCGGCCGGTGGACGGTGGGCCCGAGTCGCCCGTGGGCGAGCGGGCGCCGGTCGAGACCCCGGAGGCCGCGAACGGCCCCCGCGCCGCTGCCGCCGGGGACGACGAGACCATGGCGCTCGGACCCTCCGCCGTCGCCGAGGCGCAGCGGCGGGCCGCCGCGGCCGGGGGCGCGGCCGTCGGCGGGAGGGCCGAGCGGCGCAGGGCCGCCAAGCGGCACGGCCGCCGCCCCGCGGAACAACCGGCCGCTGGACGCGACGGCGCCGCACCCCCGCTCTCCCGCGTCGAGGCACGGCGGGCCGCGCGGTCCCGGCGGCCGGGGGCCGGCGTGATCGTGAGCCGGGCCGTCGGGGAACTGTTCATCACCGCCGGCGTGCTGATGCTGCTGTTCGTCACCTACCAGCTCTGGTGGTCGAACGTCCGCGCGCACCAGGAGGCCGGCAGCGCCGCCAAGCACCTCCAGCAGGACTGGGCCAGCGGCAAACGCGCCCCCGGCGTGTTCGAGCCCGGCCAGGGCTTCGCCATCCTGCACATCCCCAAGCTGGACGTCGTCGCCCCCATCGCCGAGGGCGTCAGCAAGACCAAGGTGCTCGACAAGGGCATGGTCGGCCACTACGGCGAGGGCACGCTGAAGACCGCGATGCCCGACGCCAGGACGGGCAACTTCGGGCTCGCCGCCCACCGCAACACCCACGGCGAGCCGTTCCGCTACATCAACCGCCTCAAGGCGGGCGACTCGATCGTGGTGGAGACGCAGGACACCTACTACGTGTACAAGATGGCCTCGGTCCTTCCGGTGACCTCCCCCTCGAACACGGCGGTCCTCGACCCCGTCCCGGCGGGTTCCGGCTTCACCAAGGCGGGCCGCTACATCACCCTGACCACCTGCACACCGGAGTTCACCAGCAAGTACCGCCTGGTGGTCTGGGGGAAGATGGTCGAGGAGCGGCCGCGCAGCAAGGGCAAGCCGGACGCGCTCGTCCAGTAGCGGCAGCCCGTCCAGTAGCGTGGCGCGCCAGCAGGACGTACGGACAACGGAACAGACGGAACAGACGGGGCGGATGCAGTGGGAGCGACGACCGGCCGCGACGAGGGGACCGACGTGCCGTCAACCGGACCGGACCCGGCCCCGGACGCGAACGCCGGTACGGGGAACGCCGCTACGGGGAACGCCGCTACGGGGAACGCCGGTACGGGCCGCGGCGGCCGCACCGACCGGCGCCGGCGCGGCGGACCGGTCGCCACGGCGGTCGGCGTCTTCGGCGAGCTCCTCATCACCGGCGGCCTGGTACTGGGCCTGTTCGTCGTCTACTCGCTGTGGTGGACCAACGTCATAGCGGACCGTCAGGCCGACAAGCGTGCCGACAAGGTCCGCCACAACTGGGCCGCCTCGGAGAACGGCAAGGGCCCCGGCGCCCTGGACACCGGGGACGGCATCGGTTTCCTGCACGTGCCGGCGATGAAGAACGGCGAGGTGCTGGTCCGCAGGGGCACGTCCACGAAGATCCTCAACGGCGGTGTGGCCGGCTACTACACGGACCCCGTCAAGGCGACCCTGCCGACCACCGACAAGACCGGCAACTTCGCGCTCGCCGCGCACCGGGACGGCCACGGGGCGAAGTTCCACAACATAGACAAGGTGGAGAAGGGCGACCCGGTCGTCTTCGAGACGAAGGACGACTGGTACGTCTACAAGGTCTTCGCGATCCTCCCCGAGACCTCGAAGTACAACGTCAAGGTCCTGGGGGCGGTGCCGGAGCAGGCGGGCGTGAAGAAGCCCGGCCACTACATCACGCTCACCACCTGCACCCCGGTCTACACCTCCACGTACCGCTACGTGGTCTGGGGCAAGCTGGTCCGCGTCGACAAGGTCGACGCCGACCGCACCCCGCCGAAGGAACTCGGCTGAGTCCGGGCACCGCTCCGGTCCCGCGCTGACGGCGAAGGCCCTGGCCACTCGCTCCCGCACTGACGGCAAAGGCCCTGGCCACCCGTTCCCGGGTGCCAGGGCCTTCGCCGTGCCCCGTGGGGCTCAGTCCTCCGTGCGGAACGCCGTGCCGGTGACCCCGCCGAAGAAGTTGGCGCCACCGTTGCCGTTGCCGCCGTTGTTGTTGCCGTTGTTCCCGCCGAGGGTGGTCAGGTTGACCGCGGTGCCCTTGGCGACCGTGTTGCCCTGACCGGGGTCGGAGCCGGTCACGAACGCGTTGTCGTCCTGGGAGCCGTTGATCGTCCCGACGTTCAGCCCGGCGTTCTGGAGGGCCGCCTTCACGTCCTTCAGGCGCTGCCCCATGACGTTGGGCACCTGGACCTGCTCCTGATCCTTCGCCTTGCCGATCTGGAGGGTGACCTGCGAGCCCTTGTCCACCTGGGCGCCCTGCTGCGGCGAGGTCTGGATGACCTTGCCGACCTTCGAGGCGTCGTCGGTCTCGACCTCGGTGCAGTTGCCGGTGAGGTCGTTCTGCTCCATCTGCGCCTTGGCCGTGTCGCAGTCCTGGCCCGTGACGTCCGGCACCGTGGACTTCGACTCCGCCTTGGCGATGGTCAGGGTGATCGTGGAGCCCTTCTCGACCTCGCTGCCGAGGGCCGGGTCCTGGTCGAGGACGGTGTTCGGCTCCTCCGAGGACTCCTTGGTCTTCGTCTTCACGTTGAACTGGTACTTGTCGTCCTCGAGCTTCGAGGTGGCGTCGTCGAGGCTGTCGCCGACCACGCTCGGCACCGCCACCTTGGGCGCGCCCGTGGAGACGACCACGTCGATGGTGTCGCCCTTCTCGGCCTCCCCCTTGGCGTCCGGGGTCTGCGAGCAGATGTTGCCCTTGGGCTGGTCGTCGCAGGGCTTCTTGGTGGCGGACAGCTTCAGGTCGACGTTGTCGGCCTGTTGTCGCGCGTCGTCGAGGCTCTGTCCGACGAAGTTCGGGACGGTCACCTTGCCGTCGTTCGCGCCGTCACCGGTGAACAGGTACTTGCCGATGAGGATCGCGCCGATCAGCACCAGCACACCGGCCACGACCAGGAGGATCGTCGAGGTGTTCGACTTCTTCTGGCGGCGCCGGTCGGGGCGGTCGTCGTAGCCGAAGCCGCCGTCGTCCGGGTTGACCGGCGGCAGCATCGTGGTCGGCGGGGCCTGGTCCGTGCGCAGGGCGGTGGTGGCCTGGTCGTCGCCGTAGCCGGCGTAGCCGACCGCGCCCATGGCGGCGGTGGCGGCGACGGGCTGGCCGTCGAGGCAGGCCTCGATGTCGGCGCGCATCTCGTCGGCCGACTGGTAGCGGTAGTCGGGGTCCTTGACCAGCGCCCGCAGCACGATCGCGTCCATCTCGGGCGTGATCTCGGGGTCGAAGACGCTCGGCGGCTGCGGCTCCTCGCGCACGTGCTGGTAGGCGACGGCGACCGGGGAGTCGCCGACGAACGGCGGCCGGACCGTCAGCAGCTCGTAGAGCAGGCAGCCGGTGGAGTACAGGTCCGAGCGCGCGTCGACCTGCTCGCCCTTGGCCTGCTCCGGGGAGAGGTACTGGGCGGTGCCGATGACGGCCGCGGTCTGCGTCATCGTCATGCCGGAATCACCCATCGCACGGGCGATGCCGAAGTCCATCACCTTGACCTGGCCGGTCCGGGTGAGCATGACGTTGGCGGGCTTGATGTCGCGGTGCACGATGCCGTTGCGGTGGGCGTACTCCAGGCCCTGGAGGATGCCGATGGTCATCTCCATGGACCGCTCCGGCAGCAGCTTGCGCCCGCTGTGCAGCAGTTCACGCAGGGTGGAGCCGTCGACGTACTCCATGACGATGTACGGGATCGAGACCTGGTCGACGTAGTCCTCGCCCGTGTCGTAGACCGCGACGATCGCGGGATGGTTGAGCGAGGCGGCCGACTGGGCCTCCCGGCGGAACCGGGCCTGGAACGACGGATCACGCGCGAGGTCCGCCCGCAGCGTCTTCACCGCCACGGTGCGGCCGAGCCGGGTGTCGTGCGCGAGGTAGACCTCGGCCATGCCACCACGGCCGAGCACCTGGCCCAGCTCGTACCGGCCGCCGAGGCGACGCGGCTCTTCCATGGTTACCTACCAGCCCTCTCCGTCGGTCCCGACCACACCCGCGTGCGGTGAGGCGGTGTGCTGCCGGGCCTACGGTACCCGGCTCGCTCTGCGTGACCTGGCCACTCCCGGCACCCGATACAGGACCGGTATCGCAACGTGCACCGATGTGAAGGGGACGTGACGGGGGTCACTTCTTGCTGTTGATGACCGCCTGCATGACGTTCTTCGCGATCGGCGCGGCCAGACCGCCACCGGAGATGTCGTCACGGTTGGCGTTCTCGTCCTCGACCACCACGGCCACGGCGACCGGCTTGCTGCCGTCGGGCATCTTGGCGTACGAGATGAACCAGGCGTACGGCTTCTCGCTGTTGTCGACGCCGTGCTGGGCGGTACCGGTCTTGCCGCCGACGGTGGCGCCGTCGATCTTGGCGTTGGTGCCGGTGCCCTTCTCGACGACGGTCTCCATCATCGATTGCAGGACCTGGGCGTTCTTCTCGCTGAGCGGCCGGCTCAGCTCCTCCGGGTCGGTCTGCGACATCACGTCCAGGTTGGGCGCCTGGAGCTTGTCGACCATGTACGGCTTCATCAGCTTGCCGTCGTTGGCGACCGCCGAGGCGACCATGGCCATCTGGAGCGGGGTCGCGGCCGTCTCGAACTGGCCGATCGAGCTGAGCGCGGTCTGCGGCCGGTCCATCTTGGTGGGGAAGACGGAGGCGTTGGAGCGGGTCGGCGTGAACTGCTCCTCGTTGAAGCCGAACTTCTCGGCCTCGTCGGCCATCTTGTCCTTGCCGAGGTCGACGCCGATCTTGCCGAAGACGGTGTTGCAGGAGTACTGGAGCGCGACGCGCATGGTCGCGTCCTTGCAGGGGATGCTGCCCTCGTTCTTCAGCTCGGTCGTGGTGTCCGGCAGGGTGTAGGGCAGCGGGGAGTCGGTCTTCTGGTCCGCGGAGTCGTACAGCCCGTTCTCCAGCGCGGCGGCGGCGGTGACCACCTTGAACGTCGAGCCCGGCGGGTAGGTCTCGCGCAGCGCCCGGTTGAGCATCGGCTCGGCCGGGTCGTTCTTTTTCAGCAGCTTGCTCCACGCCTTGGTGTCGGAGTCGCGGTTGCCGGCGAAGGACGAGGGGTCGTACGACGGGTAGGAGGCCAGGGCGAGGATCGCGCCGGTCTCGGGGTCGAGGGCGACGGCGGCGCCCTTGCCGCCGACCTTCGACAGGCCCTGGTAGGCGGCCTTCTGCGCGGCGGCGTTGAGCGTCGTGACGACGTTGCCGCCCTGCTTCTTCTTGCCCGTGATCATGTCGAGCGTGTTGCGGAAGAAGAGCCGGTCGTCGTCGCCGGTGAGCCAGTCGTCGTCGATGGACTCCAGCTGCGTGGCGCCGAAGGCCTGCGAGGCGAAGCCGGTGACGGGCGACCACATGGCGCCGTCCTTGTACGTGCGCTTGTACGCGAAGTCGTTGTAGTTGTCGCCGGAGGTCTTGGCGGACCCGGTGATGGGGGTGCCCCCGACGATGATGTCGCCACGGGGGGTGGCGTAGCGGGCTATGGCCACCCGGCGGTTGAGCGTGTCGTCCTTGAGGCTGTCGGCCTTGACGTACTGGAGCCAGTTGTCGCGGATGAGCAGCGTGAGGATCAGCAGCCCGCAGAAGATCGCGATGCGGCGCAGCGGCTTGTTCACGGGCGGACCACCTGGGTCATCTCGGCGTCGGGGTTGGGGGCGGGGGCCGGGGCCGGGCGGCGCGCGGTGTCGCTGATGCGCAGCAGGATGCCGATCAGTGCCCAGTTGGCGATGACGGAGGAACCTCCGTACGCCAGGAAGGGCATCGTCATACCGGTCAGCGGGATGAGGCCCATGACACCGCCGGCGACGACGAAGACCTGGAGCGCGAAGGCGCCGGACAGGCCGACGGCGAGCAGCTTGCCGAACGGGTCGCGGGCGGCCAGGGCGGTGCGCACGCCGCGCTCCACGATGAGCCCGTAGAGCAGCAGGATCGCCATGAGTCCGGCGAGCCCCAGTTCCTCGCCGAAGGTGGCGAGGATGAAGTCGGAGTTGGCGGCGAACTTGATCAGGTCCGAGTTGCCCTGGCCGAGCCCGGTGCCCAGCGTGCCGCCGGAGCCGAAGGCCCACAGGGCCTCCATGGACTGCTCGGAGTGGCCGATCACGCCCTGCTGGCTGAGCTTGTACTCGTGCAGCGGGTTGAGCCAGGCCTGGACGCGCTGCTGGACGTGCGGTTCGAAGGAGGCCACGCCGACCGCGCCGGCGGCGGACATCAGCAGACCGAAGACGATCCAGCTGGTGCGCTCGGTGGCGACGTACAGCATGACGACGAACATGCCGAAGAACAGCAGCGAGCTGCCGAGGTCGGTCTCGAAGACCAGGACCAGGATGGAGATGATCCAGACGACGACGATCGGGCCGAGGTCGCGGCCGCGGGGCAGGTACAGGCCCATGAAGCGGCGGCTGGCCAGGGCGAGCGCGTCCCGCTTCACCATCAGGTAGCCGGCGAAGAAGATCGCCAGCACGATCTTGGCGAACTCACCGGGCTGGAGGGTGCCGAGGCCGGGGATGGAGATCCAGATCTTGGCGCCGTAGACGTTGGCGCCGAGGCCCGGGACGAGCGGCAGGACGAGCAGGACCAGCGCGACGACCATGGAGATGTACGTGTAGCGCTGGAGGACGCGGTGGTCCTTGAGGAAGACGAGGACGGCCACGAACAGGGCGATGCCGAGGGCCGTGTAGAGCAGCTGTCTGGGGGCGGCCGACACGAAGGTGGGCAGTGCCTGGAGCCGCTTGGACTGGTCCAGACGCCAGATGACGACCAGGCCGAGCCCGTTGAGGAGCGTGGCCAGCGGCAGCATCAGCGGGTCCGCGTACGGGGCGAACTTGCGCACCACGAGGTGGCCGACGCCGGCCAGCAGACCGAGCCCGACACCGTAGCCGAGCAGCCCCGGCGGCACCTGGTCGTTGAGGGCGAGACCGACGTTGGCGTAGGCGAACACCGGGATGGCGACCGCGAACAGCAGCAGCGCCAGCTCGGTGTTGCGGCGGCTCGGCGTGCCGATCGAGCCGATCGTGGACGTGTGGTGCGTCGACGTGTTGGTAGTACTGCTCATCGTGTGACAGGGCCCCTCACGGCTTGCCTACTGCTGCTTACCGCACAGCGAGACGACCTTCTGCTCCTCCTCCGAGAGGCTGGGGCCGGGGTTGGGAGTGGGTGCGGTCTTGGACTTGTCCGGCGACTTGGTGTTCGACGGGTCGGGCGTCCCCTTGGACGCCGACGTGCTGGTGTCGGTTCCCTTGGTGCTGCCGGTCGTGGTCTTGTTCTGGCTCTCGGCCTTCTCCCGGGCGGCCTGCTTCTCGCACGCCGAGGCCTGCACCGCGAGTTCGTCGATCTTCGAACGGGCGTCCGGCAGGCCGCCCTCGGCGATCGTCGCCTTGACCTGCTTCTGCTGGTAGGACGGCAGGTACTTGAGTTCGATCTCGGGGTGGTCCTTGTGCACCTTGGAGAGGTTCACCCAGGCGAGGTCCTGGCTGATGCCGCGGTAGAGCGCCACGTGGTCGCCGTTGGCGCCGACGTAGTACTGCGTCTGCGTCCAGCGGTAGCCGCCGTAGCCGCCGCCGCCGAGCACGGCGAGCACCAGCAGGGTGTAGAGGCTCCGCTTGACCCACCTGCGGCCCTTGCCGGGCTTGACGAAGTCCTCGTCGGTGTAGTCGCCGAAGCTGCCCGTGGGCACGTAGCCGGTGGTGTCGCCGCTGCCGGGCGGGCCGAACTCGCCGCCGCCCTGGCCCCTGCCCTGCCTGCCCAGGCCGGCGGCGCGGCCGGCGGGCGTCTGCATGATGCCGTTGTCGTGCGGGTGGTTCTGGTTCTCGGCGACGGCGCCGACCACGACCGGCGTGTCCGAGAGCTGCCCGGCCATGGTGTCCCCGGCGTCCAGGTCGAGGACGTCGGCGATGATCACGGTGATGTTGTCGGGGCCGCCGCCGCGCAGCGCGAGCTGGATCAGCTCCTGCACGGTCTCCTGGGGGCCCTGGTAGCTGGCGAGGGTGTCCTCCATCGTCTGGTGGGAGACGACGCCGGAGAGCCCGTCGGAGCAGATCAGATAGCGGTCGCCGGCCCGGACCTCGCGCACGGAGAGATCGGGCTCGACGTGCTCGGCGCTGCCCAGGGCACGCATCAGCAGCGACCGCTGCGGGTGCGTGGTCGCCTCCTCCTCGGTGATGCGGCCCTCGTCGACCAGGCGCTGCACCCAGGTGTGGTCCTGCGTGATCTGGGTCAGCACGCCGTCGCGCAGCAGATACGCGCGCGAGTCGCCGACGTGCACCATGCCGAGCCGCTGCCCGGTCCACAGCAGCGCGGTCAGCGTGGTGCCCATGCCCTCGAGCTGGGGGTCCTCCTCGACCATGGCGCGCAGTTGGTCGTTGGCGCGCTGCACATAGGTGCCCAGCGAGGTGAGGATGTCCGAGCCGGGGATGTCGTCGTCGAGCCCGACGATGGTGGAGATCACCTCCGAGGAGGCGACCTCACCGGCGGCCTGGCCGCCCATGCCGTCCGCGATGGCGAGCAGGCGGGGACCGGCGTATCCGGAGTCCTCGTTGCCCTCCCGGATCATGCCCTTGTGCGATCCGGCGGCGAAGCGCAGTGACAGACTCATGCGCACCTCGCCCGTCGGCTCCGGGTACATCCGCACTGTGCCCACCCTCCGGTCGGGAGCGCGCCGGGGGCCGGTTCGCGGCCCGCCGCCGCATGCTCGCTCCGCTCGCGCTCATTCATGACGTAGCACTACTTCCGCAGCTCGATGACGGTCTTGCCGATGCGGATCGGCGCGCCCAGCGGAATCGGTGTGGGGGTCGTCAGCCGGGTCCGGTCGAGATAGGTGCCGTTGGTGGAGCCCAGGTCCTCGACGATCCACTGGCCGTCCCGGTCCGGATAGATCCTCGCGTGCCGGCTGGAGGCGTAGTCGTCGTCCAGCACGATCGTGGAGTCGTGTGCCCGGCCGAGCGTGATGGTCTGCCCCTGGAGCGCGACCGTGGTGCCCGTGAGGGTGCCCTCGGAGACGACCAGCTTGGTCGGGGCGCCGCGGCGCTGCCGGCCGCCGCCGCCGGACTGCTGGCGCTGCGGCGGGGGAGCCGCCGCCTGGCGCTGGGCCTGCTGCTGCGGCTGGCGCCCGGCCTCCCGGCGCGACCCCCGCTGGGTGACGCGCGTACCGAACAGGTCGCTGCGGATGACCTGCACGGCCACGATCACGAACAGCCACAGTACGGCCAGGAAACCCAGCCGCATGACCGTGAGGGTCAGCTCTGACATTGCCCCCGCTTCACCCTTCGGCTTGCCGGTAAATGATGGTGGTGCTGCCCACGACGATCCGCGAGCCGTCGCGGAGCGTAGCGCGGGTGGTGTGCTGTCCGTCCACCACGATGCCGTTGGTGGACCCGAGATCCTGGATCGTCGAGGGCGTTCCGGTCCGGATCTCGCAGTGCCGGCGGGAGACGCCGGGGTCGTCGATCCGCACGTCGGCGTCGGTGCTGCGGCCCAGCACCAGCGTCGGGCGGGAGATCTGATGGCGGGTGCCGTTGATCTCGATCCAGTGGCGGGTGCGTCCGCCGCCCGCGGGGGCGGACGGCGGCCGGGAGCCGTAGGGCGCGGCGCCGGGACGGCCGCCGGGCGGCGGCGCGGACGGCATGGGGGGCGCTCCGGCGGGCGCGGCGGCCGGCGGGTAGCCGTAGCCGCCGGGGGCGGCGCCGGGGCGTGCGGCCGGGGCGGGCCGGCCGCCCGGGGCCTGCTGGTCGGTGGAGGAGGCGAGGGTGCGGCTGCGGACCCGGTACAGACCGGTGTCCAGGTCCTCCGCCTTCTCCAGGTGGACCTTGATCGGGCCCATGAAGGTGTAGCGCTGCTGCTTGGCGTAGTCGCGGACCATGCCGGCCAGCTCGTCGCCGAGCTGGCCCGAGTAGGGGCTGAGGCGCTCGTAGTCCGGTGCGCTCAGCTCCACGATGAAGTCGTTGGGGACGACCGTGCGGTCGCGGTTCCAGATGGTCGCGTTGTTGTCGCACTCGCGTTGCAGCGCGCCCGCGATCTCGACCGGCTGGACCTCCGACTTGAACACCTTGGCGAAGGTGCCGTTGACCAGACCTTCGAGACGCTGCTCGAACTTCTTCAGGACTCCCATGGGGCACCTCCTCCGTCGTTGCCGCTCTGCCCTGTCTCGTACCGCCCGAGCGGTTCGCGCCGCCCGTGTTGCTCGTACTGCTTACTGATCGTATCCACGCGCCGGGAAATCGGCTGGTTCCCCCTGTCGGCCCGGTCGAAGGGTGTCGGAACGTCCCGGCTCCCGGTGGTCCGGATTCCCGGTACGGCCCCGCTTCGAACTCCTCCCGGGACGGTGTCCCGCAGGGGGGATCGTAGAGGCGGCCGGAGACCAGTGTCCCGCACCCGGCTGTGCGTCCCGCCCGGCTTCCGGGGAGACGGGCGGGACCGGTACGAGGTTGATACGTGACGGGAGGCGCGTTGATACGGAAGGGGCCGGTACGGGCGCCGGCGCGGGGCGGGGCAGGGGGCGCCGGGGGTGTTGCGAGGGGCGGCGGACGTGCCGGGGAGCGGGGTCCCCGGGCCCGGGAAAGCGAGATGAACCCACCCTGTGCAGCGTGCTAATCTTCTGCATGTCGGAGGGCGACGGCGGCGAAAAAACGGCCGGAACCCGAGGACACACCCAATGCGCGGGTGGCGGAATAGGCAGACGCGCTGGATTCAGGTTCCAGTGCCCGCAAGGGCGTGGGGGTTCAACTCCCCCCTCGCGCACCACACGGAAGTCCCCCAGGTCTCGGACCTGGGGGACTTTCCGCGTTCCGGGGACCTGCGCGGGGGCGGTCGTGAGGTATCTCACGGGGCGGGCGTCGGGGGCGGTGAGCGCGGTTGTACGGTCGTGCCGCAATCGATGGGCGTCACGGGTGTGGGGGAGGCGGTCGGGGTGACTGGTACCGGAGTGGAAGCGGGCGCGGAGGCGGTGCGGATTCCGCATGTGGAGGGCTTCGCCGTGCGGGCCGCGCCGGGGTCGCCGAAGAAGGAGGGCAAGGCGCTGCGCCACCGGGTGCCCCGCGAGGCGCACGCCGCGTACACGCCCGCCCCGGAGCGGCCGGACGCGGTCAGCGCCGTGGAGGAGTCGGGGCGCGGTCGGCTGGCCGAGCTCACGCCGCTACGGGTCGGCCGGATGGCCGCGTCGCCGTTCGCCTTCCTGCGCGGTTCGGCGGGCCTGATGGCGTACGACCTCGCCCGCACCCCCGCCACCGGCATCGGCGCTCAGATCTGCGGTGACGCCCACGCGGCCAACTTCGGCCTGTACGCCGACGCGCGCGGCGGCCTCGTCATCGACCTCAACGACTTCGACGAGACCGTGTTCGGCCCCTGGGAGTGGGACCTCAAGCGGCTCGTCACCTCGCTGGTGCTGGCCGGACGCGAGGCCGGCGCCGACGAGGACGCGTGCGCCGCGGCCGCGCGGGACGCGGCGGGCGCCTACCGGCGCACCATGCGGCTGCTGGCCAAACTGCCGGTGCTGGACGCCTGGAACGCCATCGCCGACGAGGAACTCGTCTCCCACTCCGACGCGCACGACCTGCTCGGCACCCTGGAGCGGGTCTCGGCGAAGGCCCGCGCCAACACCAGCGGACGGTTCGCCGCGAAGTCCACGGAGGACGACGGGGCGGGCGGCCGGCGCTTCACCGAGGCGCCGCCCGTACTGCGCCGGGTGCCGGACGCGGAGGCGGCGGCCGTGGCGGCGTCCCTGGCGGAGTACCTGACGACGCTGCCGGAGGACCGGCTGCCGCTGCTCGCCCGGTACGCGGTGCACGACGTGGCGTTCCGGGTCGTCGGCACGGGCAGTGTGGGCACGCGGTCGTACGTCGTGCTGCTCCTCGACCACCGGGGCGAGCCGCTGGTGCTCCAGGTGAAGGAGGCGCGCCCCTCGGCGCTCCTGCCGCACCTCGCGACGGCGGGGCACGCCGTGCCGGAGGTGCCGCACGAGGGGCGGCGGGTGGTGCTCGGGCAGAAGCGGATGCAGGTCGTCAGCGACATCCTGCTGGGCTGGACGACGGTGGCCGGGCGGCCGTTCCAGGTGCGGCAGTTCCGCAATCGCAAGGGCAGCGTGGATCCCGCGGCGCTCGCCGCGGACCAGATCGACGACTACGGGCGGATGACCGGCGCGCTCCTCGCCCGCGCCCACGCCCACAGCGCGGACCCGCGGCTGATCGCCGGCTACTGCGGCAAGAACGCGGAACTGGACGAGGCGCTGTCCGCGTTCGCCGTGGCGTACGCGGAGGGTGTCGAGCGGGACCATGCGGCGCTGGTGGCGGCGGTGGCCGCCGGCAGGGTGCCGGCGGAGACGGGCGTCTGAGGGGGCTGCGCCCCTCGCCGCCGGTTCGGGGCTGCGCCCCGGAACGCGTCATGGGGCGGGGGATCGGGTCCGTTGGCGAGTGCGGGCGCGTCGTGGCTTGTCGCGCAGTTCCCCGCGCCCCTGAAAGATTGGGGGCGCCCCCTGTTGGGGAAGGGGCGCGCATCTTTTGGTGGGCCGGGGACGGGCGTGTCTTACGCTGGGTGGGTGACGACGCCCGAAGCCGAGCCCACCGCACCCGAACCGTCGGCGGACGGTTCGTCCGAACCGCGCCCGGAGGACCGGCTCGAGCAGGCCGTCAGGGCCGCCGAAGACGCCCTGATCGAGTTCGAGATCGCCGTCGACACCTTCCGTATCGAGGTCGAGAACTTCTCCCGCCTGCACCACCAGAAGCTCGGCCCGATGTACACCCGCCTCGACGAACTCGACGCCGAGATCGCCGAGGCCAAGGCGGCCCGCACCGGCGACCCCGAGGACCGCCGCGCCGCCGACGAGGCCCGCGCCCGCGTCATGCCCATGCCCGGCGTCGAGGAGCTCTTCCACGGCTGGATGGACGAGAACGGCCTCTTCCCCGAGGCCGCCGCGATGCTCACCGACCAGCCCGTACGCCCGCCCGAGCGGGTCCGCCCCAGCGACGAGGCCCGCAAGCGGTACCGCGAACTCGCCCGCCGGGCCCACCCCGACCTCGCCCAGGACGAGGACGAGCGCAAGCGCCGCGAGGAGTTCCTCACCCGGGTCAACGCCGCGTACGCCCGCGGCGACGAGGCACAGCTGCGCGAACTCGCCGAGGAGTGGGCCGCGGGCCCGGCCCCCGAGGAGCGCGGACCGAGCCGCAGCGAGGAGCTGTACGCCCGCCTCGAATGGCTCGCCCGGCGCAAGGAACTGCTCACGGTGGTCGCCCGTGAGCTGGAGGAGAGCGCGATCGGGTCGATGCTGAAGATCGCGCCCGACGACCCCGACCGCCTCCTGGACGAGGTCGCCGAGCAGCTCCTGGCCCAGGTCGCCGAGCGCGAGGCCGAACTGGCCCGCTGGCGCGACTGAGCGCGCACGGGCCCCTTACGGGGCTCCCCCGCGGCCCCTTCGGGGACGGCGCACGCCCGGGGGCCCGGTCCGGTAGCGTCGGGGCCATGCCTTTCGGAGCTGGTGTACCCACGGTCGAGGTCGCGGACCTCAAGGACGACGACTTCCTGCTGGACGTCCGCGAGGACGACGAGTGGCAGGCGGGCCATGCCGCCGGGGCGCTGCACATCCCCCTCAGTGACTTCGTGGCCCGCTACGGCGAACTGACCGAGGCCGCCCCGCAGGACGGCCGGATCCATGTGATCTGCCGCTCGGGCGGGCGTTCGGCCCAGGTCACCATGTACCTCGCGCAGCAGGGCGTCGACGCGGTGAACGTCGACGGCGGCATGCAGGCGTGGGCGGCGGGGGGCCGCCCGGTCGTGGACGACAAGGGCGAGCCGGGGTTCGTGCTCTAGCAGGACGACGGTCACGGTCGTGCCCGGAGCTGTGCGGGACGTGTGGGGCTGAGTACCGTTCCGGTGCGCACGACCGCGCGGTGACCGGGACGACTGCTGGGGAGACGGGGCGGAATGGACAGGTACGACGAGGGCGGGGCACCGACCGTGGCGGAGGACGCCCCGCCCCCCGACCGCGCCCCCGCCGGGATCACCGCGCTGTCGCCGCGCTACCAGATAGCCGCCGCGCTCGCGCTCGCCGTCGTCGCGGTGGGCACGCTCGTGCACCTGGGCATGGTGTTCCTGCACGTCGCGCCCGCCAACGCGCTCACCAAGCAGCATGGCCAGGCCGTCGACGACTGGATCTACCCCGAGTTCGAGCAGAACTGGAAGCTGTTCGCGCCCAACCCGTTGCAGCAGAACATCGACGTCCAGGTCCGCGCCGACCTCCGCACCGACGGCGGTGCCGTGCGCACCACCGGCTGGTACGACCTGTCCGCGCTCGACGGGGCGGACATCCTGCACAATCCGCTGCCGAGCCACACCCAGCAGAACGAGCTGCGCCGGGCCTGGGACTTCTACGTCTCCTCGCACGACAACGCGGGCCGCCCGTCCGGCACGCGCGGTGACCTCTCCGAGAGCTATCTGCGCCGTATCGTCGCGCGCCGCCTGGACCGGCTGTCGGCGGACGTCCGCGAGAACACCGTGACCCGGGTCCAGCTGCGGTCCAGCACGACCAACGTCCAGCCGCCCGACTGGAGCGGGGAGAAGGTCTCCGACAAGCCGGTCTACCGGGTGCTCCCGTGGTGGACGCTGTCGAAGAACGACGACGGGACGGGGACGGACGCGTGAGGGACCACGACGACATGCACCGCGAGGACGGGGCCGACAGGAGCGCGAACGACGCTCCCGCCCCCGCCCCTGCCGCTCCCGCTCCCGCCGCTCCCGACCTCACCCCTCCGCGCCGCCTCTCCGCCTCCCTCGCGCGCGGGATCACCCGGGCCACCGCGGTCGCGCTCGGCCCGTACCAGAGCGCGGTCGTCCGGATCGGGTTCTCCCTGACCTGGCTGATGTTCCTGGTGCGCGAGTTCCCGCACCGCGCGGAGCTGTACGGGCCCGACGGGCCGTGGAGCTGGCACCTGGCCGAGCGGCTGATCGCGGAGAACCACGCCTTCACCGTGCTGATGTGGTCCGACAGTCGGGTCTGGTTCGAACTCGTCTACGCGCTGGCCGTGCTCTCCAGCGTCGCGCTGCTGCTGGGCTGGCGCACCCGTGCCGCGTCCGTGCTGTTCATGGTGGGTGTGCTGTCGCTCCAGAACCGCAGCGTCTTCATGGGCGACGGCGGCGACAACGTCATCCATCTGATGTCGATCTACCTGGTGTTCACGCGGTGCGCCCAGGTGTGGTCCCTGGACGAGCGCCGGGAGCGGCGGGCCCGCGCCGCACGCGCGTGGGGCTCCGCTCCCGCGCCGGACCGCGCCGGCCCCGCCCTGTGGGCCGTGCTGGGCGCCGCGCTGGCCGTGGCGAGCGGTGCGGGGGAGCTCACCGCGGGCTGGGCGGTCGTGTTCTGGGGGCTGTGGGCGGTGCAGGGCCTGTGGTGGTACGCCGGGCGCCGGGCGCCGGGCGGCGAGCCGCGCCTCCTGCTGGACGTCGTCGCCAACCTCGCGCACAACGCCGCGCTGCTCGTCGTCATGGCGGAGGCGTGCCTGATCTACTCGACGGCCGGCTGGTACAAGATCCAGGGCTCGCGCTGGCAGGACGGCACCGCCGTCTACTACCCGCTCCACCTGGACTACTTCTCCCCCTGGCCCGCGCTCTCCCAACTGCTGGGCGCCGGCGGGGTGATGGTCCTGCTGGTGACCTACGGCACGGTGATCGTCCAGGTGGCGTTCCCGTTCACGCTGCTCAACCGGCGGGTCAAGAACGCGCTGCTCGTGGTCATGATGACCGAGCACGCGGCGATTGCCCTGCTGCTCGGACTGCCGTTCTTCTCGCTGGCGATGATCGCCGCGGACGCGGTGTTCCTGCCGACGTCCTTCCTGCGGCGCGTCGGCGGGTGGGCGCTGCGGGGGCGGCGGGCGGTGTCCGCCCGCCTCGGCCGTACCGCCCGGGACGGAGCGGTCGTGCCGGGGCCGCGGACGGAGGAGCCGGCCGCGGAGTCGCACGTAGGCTTCACGGCATGAACGATCCCGAGGCGGCGGCCTCGTTGTCCGGTTCCGGGGCGGCTGCCTCGTCCTCCGGCTCCGGGGCGGCGGGTCCGTCGTCCGGGGCTGAGGCCGCTGTGCGGCTGTGGCGCCGTCGTGCCGACGGGGCCGTGCTGCTCGACGGCTTCCACGCGCTCAAGCACGCGCTGCGCTTCGGCGCCCGCGTGCCCGTCGCGGTCGCCGCCGACCGGACGGCGGCCCTCGCGCTCGCCGACGAGCTGGCGCCGGACGTGCGGGAAGGGCTGGCGGCGCTGCTGACCGAGGTCCCGGAGCCCGCCTACCGGGCGCTCGTCGCCCGGCCGCATCCCACGGGGGTGGCCGCCCTCGCGGAGCGGCCGGCGCGGGAGGCGAACCTGCGGGCGCTGGCGCACGCGCCGCGGCGTGCGCCGGTCGTCGTGCTCGACAATCCGCGCAACCTGGGGAACGCCGGTGCCGTCATCCGGCTCGCGGCGGGGTTCGGGGCGACGGGTGTCGTCACGACCGGCACGCTCGATCCCTGGCATCCGGCGGTGGTGCGGGGCGGGGCGGGGCTGCACTTCGCGACGGCGGTGGAGCGGGTGGACGTCGAGGAGTTGCCCGAGGGGCCGGTGTGGGCGCTGGACCCGGAGGGGGAGGACATTCGGAGGCTGCGGGTTCCGGACGACGCGTTGCTGGTGTTCGGGTCGGAGCGGAGCGGGCTCTCGGAGGAGGTGCGGGGGCGGGCGGACCGGTTGGTGGCGTTGCCGATGCGGGCGCAGGTGTCGAGCTACAACCTCGCCACCAGTGTGGGGATGGCGTTGTTCCACTGGAGTGCGGGGGGTGGGGGCGGGGCGGGTTGATCGCCCCCGCCGCCCCTACCCTTCCCGTCCCTTCAAGGGGCTCC
>NZ_KL647083.1:300890-370192 GCF_000725625.1 Streptomyces sp. NRRL F-6676 | reverse complement strand
AGCCAGGGACGTCCCCGGCTTTTAGGGGCGCGGGGAACTGCGCGAGCGACCACCCCCCACCCGCACCCGCCACTCTCACGCGTACCCCCGAGCCATGAGGCGCCCGCCCGCACCCGTCCCGGCCCCCGGGCCACAAGGAACCCCCCGCCCGCCCGGAGGGCTACGGCAGCGCGCCCGCGTGCCGCGCCGCGACGACCGCCTCGCCGCGCGTCCGTGCCCCCAGTTTCCGCATGGCCGACCGCAGATACCCCTTCACCGTCTCCGGGCGGACGCCCAACCGCTCCGCCACCCCCGCGTTCGTCGCCCCCACGGCGACCCACGACAGCACGTCCACCTCCCGGGGCGACAGCCCCGGATCCGCCTCGCGGGAGCCCCCGGCGAGCCGCCCGCACACCGCGAGCAGCTCCGCCCGCAGCGCGGGGTCCGCGATGCGCGGCGCCAGCGCGCGCAGCGCCCCGTGCGCCTCCCGCACCCGCTCCCAGTCGCCCCCGGCCGCCCCGGCCCCGCCGGCCACGCCGGCGGCCCCCCGCGCCGCCGCCACCAGCCCCGCCGCCTCGTCCCGCACCACCAGCGACTGCTCCACGTCCCGCGCCGCCTCCATCGCCGCCGTCAGCGTCCGGTCGCCCAGCGGCTGGGCCGAGCGCAGCGCCCCATACAGCACCCCCCGCACCCGCCGCCGTACCACCACCGGCACCGCGAGCACCGACCGCAGCCCCTCCCGGGCCACCGGCGCGTCGTACTCGTGGGTGATGTGCCGGGCCGCCGAGTACTCGGTCACCGCGTACGGCCGGGCCAGCGCCACCACCCTGCCGCCCAGCCCGTTGCCGGAGACCACCGCCAGCGAGCGCAGCGCGGCCGTCGCGGTGCCGCTCAGCTCGCTGATGCGGATCTGCGGGCGCCCGGGCTCCACGAGCCCGCCGAACGCCACCGGCAGCCCCGTCGCCCGCCGCAGCCGCGCCAGCGCACCCCGCACCTCCACCGCATCGGCCGTCTGGGCCGCGTCAGCCGCCATACCGTCCGCCCTTCGCCGCGGGCGCCCGCCGCCCACCCCCCCGTTCGGGGGTGGTGAGACCCGCATCACGGATTAGACGATGGAGGACGGCTGTCCGGCAATGAGTCCGGCAATGAGTCCGGCACCGAGGAGGACACATGACGGCGACCACCGGCACGGGCGCGACCGAGGAGTTCAGGGCCGCGCGGGACTTCCTGCTCGCCCACCGCGAGGACTGGAGCACGGCCTACGAGGGCTTCCGCTGGCCCCGCCCGGCGCGCTTCAACTGGGCGCTCGACTGGTTCGACGTCATCGCCCGCGGCAACGACCGCACCGCCCTGCACATCGTCGAGGAGGACGGCAGCACCGTACGGCTGACCTTCGCGGAGCTGTCGGAGCGCTCGGACCGGGTCGCGAACTGGCTGCGCGGGCGCGGGGTGCGCGCCGAGGACCGGGTCCTGGTCATGCTGGGCAACCAGGCCGAGCTGTGGGAGACCATGCTCGCCGCGATGAAGCTGCGCGCCGTCGTCATCCCCGCCACTCCCCTCCTCGGCCCCGCCGACCTGCGCGACCGTATCGAGCGCGGCCGCGTCCGGCACGTCGTCGTACGGACCTCGGACGCGGAGAAGTTCGCCGACGTGCCCGGCCGCTACACCCGTGTCGCGGTCGGCGGCGCCCCCGACGGCTGGCAGCGGTACGAGGACGCGTACGAGGAACCGGCCGGCTTCACCCCGGACGGGCCCACGCACTCCGACGACCCGCTGATGCTGTACTTCACCTCCGGCACCACCGCCCGCCCCAAACTGGTCGAGCACACCCACACCTCGTACCCGGTCGGCCACCTCGCCACCATGTACTGGATCGGGCTGAAGCCCGGCGACGTGCATCTGAACATCTCCTCGCCCGGCTGGGCCAAGCACGCCTGGTCCAACCTCTTCGCTCCCTGGAACGCCGAGGCGACCGTCTTTCTGTTCAACTACACCCGCTTCGACGCGGCCCGGCTGATGGCCGAGATGGACAAGGCGGGCGTCACCACCTTCTGCGCCCCGCCCACCGTGTGGCGCATGCTCATCCAGGCCGACCTGGGCCAGCTCAGGACCCGCCCGCGTGAGGTCGTCGCCGCCGGCGAGCCGCTCAACCCCGAGGTGATCGAACAGGTGCGGCGCGCCTGGGGCGTCACCATCCGGGACGGCTTCGGGCAGACCGAGACGGCCGTGCAGGTCTCCAACAGCCCCGGCCAGCGGCTCAAGACCGGTTCGATGGGCCGCCCCAGCCCCGGCTACCGCATCGAACTGCTCGACCCGGTCTCCGGCGCCCCCGGCGCGGACGAGGGCGAGATCGCCATCGACATGTCCGACCACCCCGTCGGCCTGATGACCGGCTACCACGGCGACGCCGACCGCACCGCCGAGGCCATGGCAGGCGGCTACTACCGCACCGGCGACATCGGTTCCCGGGACGAGGACGGCTACCTCACCTACATCGGGCGCAGTGACGACGTCTTCAAGGCCAGCGACTACAAGATCAGCCCCTTCGAGCTGGAGAGCGCTCTCCTGGAGCACGAGGCGGTCGCCGAGGCGGCCGTCGTGCCCGCCCCCGACGAGCTGCGGCTCGCGGTGCCGAAGGCGTACGTCGTCCTCGCCGAGGGCTGGCAGCCCGGGCCCGACACCGCGAAGGTGATCTTCGAGCACTCCCGGGAGACCCTCGCCCCGTACAAGCGCATCCGCCGGCTGGAGTTCGGCTCGCTGCCCAAGACCGTGTCCGGCAAGATCCGCCGCATCGAACTGCGCGAGGCCACGGCCGCCGGCTCGACGGACGAGTACCGCGAGGAGGACTTCCGATGACCCCGGAACTCCCGATGCCCCCGGAACTCCCGACGGCCCCGGAATTCCCGACGGCCCCGGACTTCCAGACGACGCCGGATCCGGACGTGCCCCTTCCGTCGTACGCCCACGGCACCAGCACGACGCCCCTCCTCGGCGACACCATCGGCGCCAACCTCGACCGCGCGATCGCCGCGTACCCGGACCGCGACGCCCTCGTCGACGTCCCCTCCGGACGCCGCTGGAGCTACGCCGAGTTCGGCGCCGCCGTCGACGAGGTGGCGCGCGGACTGCTCGCCAAGGGCGTCACCACCGGCGACCGGGTCGGCATCTGGGCGGTCAACTGCCCGGAGTGGGTGCTCACCCAGTACGCCACCGCCCGCATCGGCGCCGTCATGGTGAACATCAACCCCGCCTACCGGGCGCACGAGTTGGAGTACGTCCTCCGACAGGCCGGGATCACCCTGCTGATCGCCTCGCTCGCGCACAAGGGCAGCGACTACCGCGCCCTGGTGGAGGAAGTACGGGGCCGGTGCCCCCGGTTGCGCGAGACGGTCCACATCGGCGACCCGTCCTGGGACGCGCTCACCGCCGGCGCCCCGGCCGTCCCGCCCGCCCGGCTCGCGGAGATCGGGGCGGGGCTGAGCTGCGACGACCCCATCAACATCCAGTACACCTCGGGCACCACCGGCTTCCCCAAGGGCGCCACCCTCTCCCACCACAACATCCTCAACAACGGCTACTGGGTGGGCCGTACGGTCGGCTACGGCGAACAGGACCGGATCTGCCTTCCCGTCCCGTTCTATCACTGTTTTGGCATGGTCATGGGCAATCTGGGCGCCACCTCGCACGGCGCCTGCATCGTCATCCCGGCCCCCTCCTTCGAACCGGCGGCGACCCTTGAGGCCGTCCAGCGCGAGCGCTGCACCTCGCTGTACGGCGTCCCCACCATGTTCATCGCGGAGCTGAACCTCCCCGACTTCGCCTCCTACGACCTCTCCACCCTGCGCACCGGCATCATGGCGGGCTCGCCCTGCCCGGTCGAGGTGATGAAACGCGTCGTCGCCGAGATGCACATGGAGGAGGTGTCCATCTGCTATGGCATGACGGAGACCTCACCCGTCTCGCTCCAGACCCGCCGCGACGACGACCTGGAGCACCGCACCGGCACCGTCGGCCGCGTCCTGCCGCACATCGAGGTCAAGGTCGTCGACCCCGCGACCGGGGTGACACTGCCGCGCGGCACTTCCGGCGAACTGTGCACCCGCGGCTACAGCGTGATGCTCGGGTACTGGGAGGAGCCCGCGAAGACCGCGGAGGTCGTCGACGCCGGGCGCTGGATGCACACCGGGGACCTCGCGATGATGCGCGAGGACGGGTACGTCGAGATCGTCGGCCGCATCAAGGACATGATCATCCGCGGCGGCGAGAACGTCTACCCGCGCGAGATCGAGGAGTTCCTCTACGCCCACCCGAAGATCGCCGACGTCCAGGTGGTCGGCGTGCCGCACGAGCGGTACGGCGAGGAGGTGCTCGCCTGCGTCATCCCGCGCGACGCCGGCGACCCGCCCACCCTGGAGGAGGTACGCGCCTTCTGCGACGGCCGGTTGGCCCACTACAAGGTGCCCACCCGGCTGAGCGTCCTCGACTCCTTCCCGATGACGGTGTCGGGGAAGGTCCGCAAGGTGGAGCTCCGGGAGCGGTACGCGGAGCCGGACGGACGGGGCTGACGGCCCTGGGGCCCGTCGCCTGGATCAAGCCCTGGGCCCCGGGCTCCGGGGCTCCGGGCCCCGACCCCGGGCCCCGACCCCGGGCCCCCGGCACGCCGCAGGGGCGGCCCCACGACCTGGGCCGCCCCTGCGCCGCACCGCTCACCGCGTTCGTCCGCTCGGCGACCGGTGGTTCTCCATGACGCGGGTCCGAACACCCCTGCCGGTTCCGCGTGACGTCCACGAGGCCCGCCGCCCCCGTGCCGGCGGGCCTCGTGTGTCGGGGAATGTGCCCGCGCCGGGGGGCGGTCGAAGCGCCCGGGCGCGGGGTTCAGAGGTTGATTTGAGGGTTGCGTAGGGCGGGTACGCCACCTGCGGCACGCACGGGGCCGCGGACGCCGGGTCACCCCTCGTGACCGCTCTCCGCGCGCGTCTCCGTCAGGGTCCAGCTCACCAGCAGGTCCAGGGCCCGCCGGGACGGCGAGCCCGCCTCGGCGGTGTAGACGAACAGGGTGGTGTCCGGGTCCCCGGGCAGGGTGAGGGTCTCGTACTCGACCGTCAGCTCGCCGACGAGGGGATGGCGGAGCCGCTTGGAGCCGTGGGTGCGCTGGTGCACCCGGTGCTGCTCCCACCACCGGTCGAACTCGGCGCTGTGCTCCCGCAACTCCGCCACCAGAGCGGTGGTGGCCCGGTCGCGGGGATCGCGGCCCACCTCCAGGCGCAGACTCTCCACGGCCGTGCGCGCCTGGTCCTCCCAGTCGGCGAACAGCGCCCGGGCGTCCTCGTCGAGGAACATCCAGCGCGCGTAGTTCCGCTCCCGGCGCGGCATGCCGTCGAAGTCGGCGAAGAGCGCGCGGGCCATGCGGTTGGCGGCGAGGATGTCGGTGCGCCGGCCCAGGATCAGCACGGGTTCCCCGTCGAGGGCGTCGATCAGCTGGTACAGCCCCGGCCGGACGCGCTGGATCCCGGGAGGACGGCCGCCGCCCGTCGCCGGGGACGCGCCGATACCGAAGAGGTCCCGCAGATGGGCCCGGCCGGCACCGTCCAGACCGAGGGCGCGCCCGAGCGCCTCGACCACCGCGGGGGACGGCGTGATGCGCCTGCCCTGTTCCAGACGGGCGTAGTAGTCGGTCGACACCCCCGCCAGCAGCGCGACCTCCTCACGCCGCAGGCCCGGCACACGCCGGACCCGGCCGTCCGGGGGAAGACCGGCGCGCGAGGGGTCGACCTGCGCGCGGGCCCGTCTCAGGAAGTCGGCCAGTTCACGATTGGTCTCAGCCACGCCTCCCAGTCTCGCCGATCCGGGCCGTTCCCGACTGGCCCTGCGCGTCCTAGGCGGCCGCGTCCGCGTCCACGCAGGACGTGCTGTGCGCGTCCACGAGGAGTCGTCCCGGATCAGTCTGGAGTCCACCACGCACCGTGGCCCCCGCACGCACAGGAAGTGGAGAACCGTGCACCCACAGACTCCAGCCCGTACCCGTCCCCAGGACGACGTCCTCGACCAGACCGCGAAGGGGGTGTTCGTCGACGGCCGCTGGCGGCCCGCCGCGGAAGGGGCGACGTTCCCCGTGGAGGATCCCGCCACCGGCCGGACGCTGTGCGAGGTGGCCGACGCCGGACCGGCGGACGCGGCCGCCGCACTCGACGCCGCGAGCGCCGCACAGCCCGGCTGGGCGGCCGTGCCCCCGCGCCGCCGCGCCGACATCCTGCGGCGCGCCCACGACCTCCTCCTCGCACGCGTCGAGGAGTTCGCGCTGCTGATCACCGCCGAGATGGGCAAGTCCCTCGCCGAGTCCCGGGCGGAGGTGCACTACGCGGCGCACTACCTGCGCTGGTTCGGCGAGGAGGCCGTCCGCGTCGACGGCACCTGGAAGGTCAGCGAGGACGGCTCGGCGCGGGTGCTGGTCACCCGTCAGCCGGTGGGACCCTGTCTGCTGATCACGCCCTGGAACGCCCCGTTGGCGATGCCGGCCCGCAAGGTCGGACCGGCCGTGGCAGCCGGCTGCACCATGGTGCTCAAGCCGGCCCCGCAGACACCCCTGACGTCGGCGGCACTGGCGGACGTGCTCACCGAGGCGGGGCTGCCCGCCGGCGTCCTCAACGTCCTGCCCACCACCCGGGCCGGCGAGCTCACCGAACCCCTCCTGCGCGACCCCCGGCTGCGCAAGGTCTCCTTCACCGGTTCGACCGCCGTCGGCCGCCTCCTGCTGGCACGGGCCGCCGACACCGTGCTGCGCACCTCCATGGAGCTGGGCGGCAACGCCCCGTTCCTCGTGTGCGAGGACGCCGACCTGGACGCCGCGGTCGAGGGCGCGCTGACCGCGAAGCTGCGCAATGTCGGCGAGGCCTGCATCGCCGCCAACCGCTTCCACGTCCACGCCGCGGTCGCCGAGGAGTTCACGCACAGGCTGGTCGCCCGCATGGACGCGCTCTCGGTCGGTCCCGGCACCGCCCCGGACACCGACCTCGGTCCCCTGATCGACGAACGGCAGCGGCGCCGCGTGGCCCACCTGGTCGACGAGACCGTCGCCGCGGGCGCCCGGATCCGGACGGGCGGGCGGACACCGGACGGTCCCGGGTACTTCTACCCGCCGACCGTGCTCACCGACGTCCCGGAGGGGGCGCGCATCACACGGGAGGAGATCTTCGGGCCGGTCGCGGCGATCCGCACCTTCACCACGGAGGAGGAAGCACTCCACGCGGCCAACGACACCGAGTTCGGACTGGTCGCCTATCTGTACACCCGGGACCTGAACCGCGCCCTGCGCATGGGCGAGCGGCTGGAGACCGGCATGGTGGGCCTCAACCGCGGCTACGTCTCCGATCCCAGCGCGCCCTTCGGCGGCGTGAAGCAGTCCGGCATCGGCCGCGAGGGCGGCAACACCGGGATCGACGAGTACCTGGAGCAGAAGTACCTGGCCATCGACATGCCTCCCGCCCCGGGGGACTCGTGGCCGGGGGCGACGGGGACGTCGAGGAGCACCCGGTGAACGGCGGCACCGTCTTCGACTCCCCGCTGTTCCAGGACATGTTCGGCACCCCCGCGATGCGTGACGTCTTCAGCGAGACGACGTATCTGGAGACGCTCGTCCGCGTCGAGGTGGCCCTCGCCCGGGCCCAGGCGCGGGTGGGCGTCGTCCCGTCCGACGCCGCGGACACCATCGCCGCACGCTGCGACCCCGCCCGGCTCGACCGCGAGCGGCTGCGCCGGGACACCGCCGTCGTCGGCTATCCGGTCCTGCCCCTGGTCACCCAGCTCGCCGAGCAGTGCGGCGAGGCCGGCGGACATCTGCACTGGGGCGCGACCACCCAGGACATCATGGACACGGCGACCATGCTGCGGTGCGCCCGGGGGCTCGAGCTGCTCTCCGGCCAACTGGACCGGGTGCGGGCGGAGTTGCGCCGGCTCGCCGCGGCGCACGCCGACACCGTCACCGCCGGCCGCACCCACCTCCAGCACGCGCTGCCCGTCACCTTCGGCTACCGCGTCGCGGTGTGGCTGTCGGCACTGGACCGCCACGCCGAGCGGCTGGCCGAGGTGCGCCGCCGCGACCTGATGGTCCAGTTCGGCGGGGCGGCCGGCACCCTCGCCTCGCTCGGCACGGGACCCGAGGCGCTGCGCGTACGGGCCGGGCTCGCCGCCGAACTGGGCCTGCGGGACCCGGAGATCACCTGGCACGTGGCACGGGACGGGCTCACCGCGATCGTCGGGCTCCTCGCCGCCGTCGGCGCCTCGGTGGGCAAGATCGGCGCCGACGTGGCGCTGATGTGCTCGACGGAGTTCGGCGAGCTGGCCGAGCCCTACGTCACGGGCCGCGGCGCGAGTTCCACCATGCCGCAGAAGCGCAACCCCATCTCCAGCGAACTCATGATCGCCGCCGCGAAGCTGCTGCGGGACAAACCGGCGGCGATGCTGGACGCGGCGATGCAGGACTTCGAACGGGCCACCGGCCCCTGGCACGTCGAATGGGCCGTCGTGCCCGAGGCGTTCCTCCTGCTGTCCGCCTCCCTGGAGCAGGCGGCCCAGGTGCTGACGGGCCTGACGGTCGACCGTGTCCGCATGCGCGAGAACCTGGACCTGACCGGGGGACTGATCATGGCCGAGGCCGTCATGATGGCCCTCGCTCCCGGCCTCGGCCGGCAGCGCGCCCACGAGGTGGTCTACGCCGCCTGCGCCCGGGCCACCGAAACCGGCTCCGGCCTCGTGCGCGCACTGCTGGCCGACCGGGACGTCGTCGCCGCGCTCGGCGAGGACCGCATCCGGAGCCTGACCGACCCGTCCGGCTACCTCGGCAGCGCCGGGGCCATGACCCGGTCCGTCGTCGGACGGGCTTAGGGCCAGGGCCTGTCTTCCGGTTCCCGTCGTCCGCCCGGACGACGGGAACCGGAAGACAGGCCCCAGCCGTCGGACCAGCCCCTGACCCGTCCGCGAACCCGCCCCGGGCACAGTGCCCGGGGCGGGTTCGCGGACGCGGGCGTGTTCCTTCTCAGCCGAGGGCCTCGATCATGTCCTCGGCCAGGCGGGCGCTGGAGGCCGGGTTCTGCCCGGTGAACAGGTTGCCGTCGCGCACGTTGTGCTGCTGGTAGGCCGGGCCCCCGACGTGCACGGCGCCCTTCTCCCGCAGGGTGGTGGCGAGCAGCCACGGAGCGCCCTCGGCCGTGCCGAACACCGCCTCCTCCTCATCGGTGAAGGCGGTCATCCGGCGCCCCTCGTACAACCACGCGCCCTTCTCGTCCACGGCGCTGAGCAGACCCGCCGGGCCGTGGCAGACGGCCCCGACGAGGACACCCGAGGCGTCCGCGGCGGTCAGCAGGCGCCCGAGGGCGGGGTCCTGGTAGAGGTCGACGACCGGGCCGTGACCGCCGGGCAGGACGAGCGCCGCGTAGTCGCGGATGTCGATGTCCTCCAGCTTCAGCAGCGGACCGAACTCCCGCAGCGCCTTCTCCGCGTGCGCCACGTAACGGGCGCAGTCCGCTCCCGCGAGCGCCGGGTCGGCGCTGTGCGCGTCGAGCGGCTGCAACACCCCGCCCGGAGAGGCGAAGTCGACCGTGTGGCCGGCCTCGACGAACTTCTCGTGCGGCGCGGCCACCTCCTCGGCCCAGTAACCGGTCGGATAGGCCGACCCGTCGGTCCGCGTCCAGACATCGGCGGCCGACATGATGATGAGGATCCTGCTCATGAGTGGGTCCTTCCCGAGGGGGACAGGTGGTGGGACGGTCCGCGGCGGCCTCCGGCCGGCCGCTCCCCTCAAGAGTGCTGCGGCGATCACTCCGGCGGACGCCCACATCGAGCCCTGCGGAACCGCGCACCGGGGAACCGAGGACTCACAGGGCCCGGTGCGGGCCGCCACGTGCCGCCGGCCCCGTTCCCCCGGCGTGCTCTCAGCGCGTCCGGGAGAGCGCCCGCAGCCGGTCGCGGACCTGTGTCGCGATCCGGTGGACGTCTCCCGTCGGCCGGGTGGCCAGGCGGCCCGGGGCGCGGGTCCAGCGGTCCTCCAGGGCGTACCAGTCGACCGCCACCGGCGCCCGGTCCTCGCGCAGGGCGGTCCGCAGCGCGGTGAAGTACGTCGACCAGCGCAGCCGGTACAGGCCGCCGACCAGCCCCGCCCACTCGCGGTTGGCGTAGTCGTGCAGCCCCGCGTCCGCGCCCCGGCGGGTGCCCCAGACCGTCAGCAGGGAGAGGGCGTCGTACTGGAGCCGGTCGCGCTCGGCGTCGTCCGCGCCCCAGGAACGGGCCTCGGCGACCCAGCGCCCCAACAGATGGGCGGAGTCGGTGGCCAGCAGCCGCTCCAGCAGGTCCAGCGCGGACAGCCAGTCCCCGGTCGCCGCGTCGAACGCCTTCGTGTCCCGTGCCTCGTACGCCTGCCGGATCCGGGGCAGCAAGGTCCGGCTGCGGTTGGACAGGCACTGGCGGGCCACGTCCAGGAGGTCCCGCCGGTACGCCGACGAGTCGCGCAGCCCCGGCCGCACCTTCAGCAGTTCGTCGAGGGCACGCTCGAACTCGTCGGCCTCGTAGCGGAGTCGCTTGGGCGACCAGGACGCCGCCCGCCGTACGGTCAGCGAGGGGCGGGCGCCGAACAGGCCGTCCGCGCCCTCGCTCCAGGAGTCGGCGCGCGTGGTGCCGTACGCGGTGCGGCGCAGTACGTCCCAGGCGGCCTCGGCGTGCGGATCGTGCGCCCCGTACCGGGACCGCGCCCAGCGCGCGAACCACGCCTTGAGGTCCAGCTCGCCCTCCCGCCAGGGGAGTTCGGAGAACAGGGCGAACGCCGCCGGGTTGTTGTCGGCGGCCTCCGGGAGCAGTGCGATGCCGCGCAGGGCGCTGCCCTCCTTGGTGCGCCAGGCGTCGTAGAGGCGGGCCCAGTCGGGGGTGTTGGCCCCGAGCGTGGTGTGGCCGCCGAAGTTCCAGATGGAGCCGAAGGCGTACGGGACGCCGCCCCAGTCGGCCTCGCGGTCGGTGACGGTGGGGCGGCGGTCGGAGAGGCCGTCCAGGACGAGCATCCGGTCCTTGCCGGAACCGCCGGGGCCGCCGGAGGCGACGGCGTCGAGGATCGCGCGCGGCGGGTTGTGCTGCCAGCCGAGGATCACCCAGACCGCGTCCGGCCGGGCCGTGCGCAGCGCCCGCTCGACGCCCTTCGCGGCCTCCCCGACGGGTACGTCACCGGCGGTGCCGCCCTCGTGCAGCAGATCCATCTTGTACAGGGTGGAGGCGCCGAACATGTCCTCCTGCGTGCGGTAGAAGGCCGCCGCGACCCGGGCGAAGACATCGGTGCGCGGGTCCAGCCAGTCGGGCCGGTCGAACCCCATCCAGGTGCCCTGCGGCACCGTGCGCGCCCCCGGGGCGCGGTCGGCGAAGCCGGGCGGGACCGTGCCGAAGTAGCCGGGCAGCACCGGCACCATGCCCAGCTCCCGCGCTCGGTCGGCGATGCGCCGGCCGAGCGCGGCGCGGGCGTCGAGGAGTTGGCGGGAGACCGGTGCGGGGAACTCGGGGAAGGCCGAGAGGTTCTGCAACAGCCACCAGGGCTGGTGCGCCGGACCCGGGAGCCACGCCCGCAGCTCCTCGTCGCCGTACCCGAACCCCTGGAACACCCGGTGGTACAGCGCGTCCGCGCCCACGGTGACCAGGACCTCGTTGTAGCCGTGCAGCGCGAGGACGTCGAGCTCGCGCTCCCAGTACGACCAGTCGTGGTACGGGCCGGTGTAGCCGTCGTTGGTGTCGTTGAGCGCGAAGCGGTGGGGGACGTCGGCGCGGCGGGTGACGGTGCCGTCGCCGGGTACCCCGGGCAGGGTGCGGGGCAGGCCGAGCTGCTGCCCGGCCCAGTTGACGTCGGCGTCGGCGACATGGCGCAGATACCAGTTGAGGCCGGTGAGCTGGGTGCCGGGCGTGCCGCCGGTGACGCGGAGCCGGCCGGCGGCGCCGGAGACGGTGAACGTGTCGCGGTCGCCCTCGGTACGGAAGGACAGCTGCCGCCAGTGCCGGGGCAGCAGTCGGCGGGCGGCGGCGGCCGCGGCCCGGGCGCCGACGTCGCCGCCGCCGGACGCGCCCGGCCTGGCGGCCGAGGGGCCGTCCGCGGTGGCGGGTACGCAGGCGACGGCGGCGCCCGCGGAGCCGGCGGCCAGAACGGTCAGCAGGGAACGGCGCGCCAGCGGCATGGTGTCTCCGTCGTTCGCGGGGCGGGGTCGGGTTCGGCGCCGGCGAGGGGCGGCCCCCACTCGGCACGTCGCGCCAGACATACCCGCCCGGATGCGCGCCGGACGGCACGCCGCCCACTTGGGGGAGAACCCGCGGTGAACTCCTCGTCCCGGTCGGCCCGGCTCTTGCGGGACGCCCACGTCACGGACCGGGGCGGTGGGCGGGAGCGAGGAAGGCCGCGTGGGAGCCCTGGGCGGCTCGGAAAACGGCGCCGCCCGCTGCCCGGCCCGCTCCCGGGCCACGCACTTCGCGCGCCCGCGTTCCTCCGCGTACGCCGACGGCGCTACTTCCGGCGCGGTGACGCCAGTACGTACCGCCGGCCGGTGCGCGCCTCCGTGTGCTCGCTCACCTGCCACCCCGCCCGCTCCAGCGTGGCCGCGCAGGCGCGCAGCGCCCCGGGGCCGCCCTCGTGCACGGCGACCGCCTCCGGCTGGGGCGTGGCACGTACCCGGTAGCCGGGCCCCGCCGGGTCCGGTCCGGCGGGGGTGTGACCGTCCGCCTCCAGGGCGAGCGCGGCCGCCCGCACCAGATGCGTCCGCTCCCAGCCGCAGGGCCGGCCGGTGTCCCCGTCCGGGTTCGTCATCCGGCGCAGCTCCAGCAGCCCCTGCCAGGCGCTGTGCACCTCGCGTGTCCGGTGTGCCGTCGCCTCCGGGGCGTCCTCGCCGCCGACCCGGGCGGCGAACACGTCGGACCCGGTCGCGGCGTGAGGGCTGCCGGGTCCGGTCGCGGCGGGCGCGCCGTCGGCTCCGGTCGTGGAAGATCCGCTCCCGGGGCCGACCGTGTCCCCGGCCCCGGTGGCACCCCCGGCGCCCTCCTCGCGTATGCGGTGGCCCGCCGGGGTCAGGAAGTGGTCGTGCGGCGGGCGCGGATGCCGGAAGGCCAGGCCCCGTTTGACCAGGGCCTCGTACTGGGCCCGTGTGCCCCGCAGCCGCCCCGTCACCGGGTCGGCCGCCTCGATCACCCGCCACTGCGCGGCGGTCGGCGGACGCGTCACACCACGCTCCTTCCCCCGTGAGGTCCCCTGTCCGTACGGCCCGCCCGTACCCGGGAAGGCCGACACGGAAAGACTACGAGGAGGGTCTGACATTCCAGCCGGCCACCACGTGCCGGCGGTGTTCCGTGCTCAGCCTGCTGATCGTCCCCGTGCCGAGCTGGAAGAGGGCGCCGTCCCGCGCGGGCAGGCCGAGGCGCCGGGCGGTCAGGACGCGCAGGAAGTGGCCGTGGGAGAAGACGACGACGCTGCCCTCGCAGTCGGCGAGCGCCGCGTCGATCTTGGCGAGCATCCGCTCCGCCCGCGCCCCGACCTCCTCCGGGCTCTCCCCGGGGTGCTCGGGCGGGCCCTCGGCGACGCCGTCGGTGAACAGGAACCAGTCCGGGCGGGTGCGGTGGATCTCGTGGGTGGTGACGCCCTCGTAGCCGCCGTAGTCCCACTCCCGCAGGTCCTCGTCGACCTGCGCGTCCGGCACTCCGGCCAGCAGCGCGGTCTCCCGCGCCCGCTGCAACGGGCTGACGAACGCCGTCGCGATCCGGTGCGAGGCGACCAGCGGGGCCAGCCGCCGTGCCTGCTCACGGCCGGTGTCGGTCAGCGGGATGTCGCTGGACCCGGTGTGTTTGCCCGAGCGCGACCACTCCGTCTCGCCGTGCCGTACCAGCAGCAGGTCACCCATGTGCGATCCCTCCACCGTGCCTCTTGATCGACTCCGACTCCAGGCTACGCCCGGCCGAAGCGGAACCGCCGGTCAGGCCGTCGCCGCCGGTACCCGGTCAGGCCGTCACTGCCGGTACCCGCTCAGGAAGCGGCCGATCCTGCTGATCGCCGCGTCCAGGTCGTCGGCGTACGGCAGGGTGAGGATGCGGAAGTGGTCCGGGCGGGGCCAGTTGAAGCCCGTGCCCTGGACGACCTGGATCTTCTCGCGCAGCAGCAGGTCCAGGACGAACTTCTCGTCGTCCTGGATCTTGTGCACGGCCGGGTCGAGGCGCGGGAACGCATACAGCGCCCCCTTCGGCTTGACGCAGGAGACGCCCGGGATCTCGTTCAGCTTCTCCCAGGCCCGGTCGCGCTGCTCGCGCAGCCTGCCGCCGGGCGCGGTCAGTTCGTGGATGGACTGCCGGCCGCCGAGCGCGGCCTGGATGGCGAACTGCGCGGGCGCGTTGGCGCACAGCCGCATGGAGGCCAGCATCGTCAGGCCCTCCAGATAGTCGCGCGCGTGCTGGCGGGGGCCCGTCACCACCATCCAGCCGGAGCGGAAGCCCGCCACGCGGTACGTCTTCGACAGGCCGCAGAAGGTGAGGACCACGAGGTCGGGGGCGAGGGCGGCGGCCGAGTGGTGGACGGCGTCGTCGTACAGGATCTGGTCGTAGATCTCGTCCGCGAGCACCATCAGCCCGTGCCGGCGGGCGAGGTCGAGGACGCCCTCGACGATCTCCTTCGGGTAGACCGCGCCGGTGGGGTTGTTGGGGTTGATGAGCACGACCGCCTTCGTGCGGTCCGTGATCTTCGACGCCATGTCGGCGAGGTCCGGGTTCCAGTCGGACTGCTCGTCGCACAGGTAGTGCACCGCCGTGCCGCCCGCGAGCGTGGTGACGGCGGTCCACAGCGGGAAGTCCGGGGCGGGGATGAGGATCTCGTCGCCGTCCTCGATCAGCGCCTGCACGGCCATGGAGATCAGCTCGGAGACGCCGTTGCCCAGGAAGACGTCGTCGACGCCGACCTCCAGGCCCAGGCCCTGGTAGCGCTGGGCCACCGCGCGGCGGGCGGAGAGGATGCCGCGCGAGTCGGTGTAGCCGTGCGCCTGCGGCAGCATGCGGATCATGTCCTGGAGGATCTCCTCCGGCGCCTCGAAGCCGAACGCGGCGGGATTGCCGGTGTTCAGGCGCAGCACGCTGTGGCCGGCCGCCTCCAGTGCGTCCGCGTGCTCGATCACCGGGCCGCGGATCTCGTAACAGACGTCGCTCAGCTTGCTCGACTGCCGGAACTCCATGCGTGTGCCGCCCCTCCGGAATTGGTGTTGCTTGGTTTTACCAAGTTGCCGCTTGGAAAGTCCAACGTCTTGTCTAGACTGCGTCGCATGTCACCTCGCCGAAGCTACGACCAGTACTGTTCCGCCGCCCGCGCGCTGGACGCCGTGGGGGACCGCTGGACCCTGCTGATCGTCCGTGAACTGCTGGCCGGACCGCGCCGGTACACCGACCTGCACGCGGATCTGCCGGGCGTCAGCACGGACGTACTCGCCTCCCGGCTGAAGGACATGGAACGCGACGGCCTGACGACGCGCCGCCGGCTGCCGCCGCCGGGAGTGGCGTACGTGTACGAACTGACCGACCGGGGGCGCGAGTTGCTGCCGGTGCTCCAGGCGTTGGGGGAGTGGGGCGGGGCGCTGCTGGGGGAGCGGCGGCCGACGGACGCGGTGCGGGCGCACTGGTTCGCGTTGCCGTTGGTGCGGGTGCTGGAGGGGGCCGGGGCGGGGGACGGGGTGGTGGAGGTGCGGCTGGAGGAAGGGCGGTTCCATCTGCGGCTGGGGGCCGCGGCGGAGGAGGGACCGGTGTACGGGGAGGGGCCCGGGCCCGGAGACCCGGACGCGGTGCTCAGGTCGGACGTGTCCACGGTGACGGCGCTGGCCGGCGGTGACATGGCACTGCGTGCGGCGGTGGAGGAGGGGGCCGTGGGCGTGGAGGGGGACTCCGCGGTGGCCAAGGTGCTGCGGGGGGAGTAGCGACAGGGGTGAGGCCCGCCGGGGGGCGCCGCGGCGGGCCTCACTGGGGCCGGTCGGTCAGGCCTGCGGCGGTACGCCGCGGGGTCTGCCGTTGCCCCTGGTCAGGGTGTAGCCGCCGATACCCGCCAGGGCGGCCAGGACGGCGCCGACGGCCGTCCAGATCCAGCGGTCGGTCCACCACCCGGAGGACCAGCCGTCGTCGGGGTCCAGGGAGGACAGCACGGCGGAGTCCGAGGAGTCCTCCGACTCCTTCTCCGATTTCATGGCTGTGCCGGGGATCAGCGGCTTGCTCAGCGAGCCGTCCACCGCCGCCGAACCGCCGATGTCCTTGGAGTCCACCTCCACCTCCGCGCTCGCCGGCAGCCCCAGGTCGGCCGAGCCGACCGAGACCGCGGTGAGCCGGAGGTAGTACGTGCCCGGCAGCGGGTCGTTGGCCCACGGCTCCGCCCAGCCCCGCACCGTCCGCAGCGTGCAGGCCAGTTCGAGGGAGGACGCCTCCGGCGCGGCCGTCCGCGTCTGGGCGCCGTACTGGCAGGCCTGGCGGCGCCGCAGCCCGTCGTACACGTCGATCTGCCACGTCTGCCCGGCGCTGCGCTTCGCGGACTCCGGCAGCTTCACGGTCGCCTTCACCGTGGGCCGCTGCCCGAGGTCGGCGGGGAACGACCAGTACAGATAGTCACCGGTGGAGCCGCTCGCCGTGGCCTTCTCGCCCTGCTCGATCTCCGTCGCCGTACGGAAGGACGTGCCCGCCGTGGTCGGCGCCGCGTCGTCGTCCTTGGAGGACGAGGAGGACGAGGAGGAACCGGACGTCGGGGACGCGGAGTCGGCGACCGCCGGGGTCACCGCCGCGCCCAGCATCAGCCCTGCCGCCGCCAGTACGCGTACGGCTCCGGCGACTCCCGCCGTTCTCACGATTCTTACCGCTCGCATCAGTTCGTCCTCCAGACGGCGACCCGCCAGCGCGACACCCAGCCCCACACCAGACCCGCCAGGAAGCCGACGAGCACCAGCGCGCCCAGCAGCCACCAGCCGCGCCCGAGACCGAAGGCGGCGACGTCGCCCGCCCGGTCCGGTCCGTCGACCACGTCGACCGTCAGTTCCAGCGGCAGACCGGGGGTGGTCTTCACGCCGGACGCCGGGGAGAAGGAGTGGGCCACCTCCAGGCACACCGTCTCGGGGGTGTCGTCGGCCCCGTCGTCGGAGGAGTCGGACTCCGCCTTCGGGTAGCGCAGGCCCGTCGACAGCACGTCCGTACGGCCGCTGCCGGTGGCCTCGCCGCGGACGATCTCGCGCCCGTGCACGGTGAGCGCGCGCAGGGTCACGCCGTAGTCGGGGCCGACGGCGCGGTCGGCGGACACGCTCACCGAGGCGCGCAGCTCCTGACCGGGCTCCACGTCGACCTTGTAGTAACGGTGCTTCGCGAACTCCTCGCGGTCGGTGTACAGCCCCGACTTGAGCGCCGGCGCGCCGGCGCACGCCGAGGCGCCCTCCACCGCCACCGGGTTGACGACCGGATCGGCGGCACGGTCCACCAGCTGGTTGACCTTGTCGGTGAGCTGGTCCCGGTGCTCCACCGAGGTGTACGTGCCGCCGGTCGCCTCGGCGATGCAGCTGAGCTGCCGGCTCAGCTTGGCACTGGGCACCAGGCCGAGGGTGTCGATGGTCAGGCCGATGCCCTTGGCCGCGATCTCGCGGGCCACCTCGCAGGGGTCGAGCGGGGCACAGGTGTCCTCGCCGTCGCTGATGAGGACGATCCGCTTGGAGCCGTTGCCGCCGTCCAGGTCGTCGGCGGACTTGAGCAGCGCGGGGCCGATCGGCGTCCAGCCGGTCGGGGTGAGCGTGGCGACCGCCGTCTTCGCCTCGGTGCGGTCCAGCGGGCCGACCGGGTAGAGCTGCGCGGTGTCCTTGCAGCCCGTCTTGCGGTCGTCGCCCGGATAGTCGGCGCCCAGGGTACGGATGCCGAGCCGGACCTCCTCCGGGGTCGCGTCCAGGACCTCGTTGAAGGCCTGCTTGGCCGCGGCCATCCGGGAGCCGCCGTCGATGTCCTTCGCGCGCATGGAGCCGCTGACGTCGAGGACGAGGTCCACCTTGGGTGCGTCCTGGTCCGCCGTCTCGTCGGCCGCGGCGCCGGACGGGACGGCGAGCCCCGTCGCCAGGGCGGCGAGCAGGGCACAGACGCCCGCCGCCAGCCGTTGTCTTGTGATCATCGGCGGATCCTATTGACCGTAAGGGTCCACCATCAAAACGGCCGCCTCAGCGCGCCCCTTCGCGCAACGGGTTGGGCAGGGCCGCCCAGAGGTCGCCGGTGCGGTCGGGGGTGAGCCGCATGAGCGTCAAAGCCTTGGCGGGCAGGGGCGCTTGGCGCAGTACCTCCAGATCGGGGGTGTGGGCGAGGTGCGGTACGGCGGAGGCCAGCGCCTCGCCCAGCGCCGGGTGCGAACCGGCGGTCGCCGCGAGCGTCCCGGCGACCAGCGAGCCGAACAGCTTGCGGCGCAGGGTCGTTGGGTCGTCGTCGATCAGACGACCGGTCAACTCCGGTACCGGCAGGCCGTGCCGGGCCAGCCGCTCGGGACTGACACGGATGTCGGCGAGGTCGCGGTAGACCAGCCGCAGCGGGGTGCCGGTGGCCGAGTCCAGGACCACCAGCAGGTTCTGGCCGTGCGCCTCCAGCGCCACACCCAGGTCGAGGAGGCGCAGCCCCACGGTGAGCGCGAGCCGGGCGAAGCCGGCCAGCCAGGAGGCGGAGCGGGGCAGCCCGGTCGCGGGCAGCGCGGCCACCGGTACGACCCGCTCGCCCGGCCCCGCGTACCGCTCCGGCGGCTCGCGCAGCACCGCCGCCAGGTCGGGCGAGCCGGTGGTGACCGCGCCGAGGGTGCGGGTGACGTGCAGCAGCCCGTCCGTACGGGCGGCGACCGACGCGACGAACGCCGAGACCGTCGCCGCGGTCCGGACCGAGTACGGCGAGATGTCGCGCACGGAGGAGGTCAGCCGGGCGCTGAGGGTCGTCTTCACATGCGGGCCGCCGTCGGGGAGGGCGAGCGTGCGCAACGACATCAGCGGATGCGCCGCCGGTCCGGCGGCGACCGCCGGCCGCCGGCCCAGCACGTGCGCCGACTGCCACGGGTGGACGGGGATCAGCACCCGCCCGCCGTCCCGCAGCCACGCGGGCCACTGACCGGTGACCAGGCAGTCGTCCACCGGCGCCAGGCCCAGCCGCACCACCGGCCGGTGCTCCGGCCCGTACGCCAGCTGCTCGGCGACCGAGAAACCGGGACGGGAACGGCAGCCCGGGTGGTAGGGGTGGCCGTCGACCACGCTCTGTTCCCACGTCCAGACGGGGGCGGGGGGCTCGCCGGCCGTGGCGGGAGCGGCGCCGCGGTCGGCCCGGGACAGGGCCAACGAGGCGGTCCCGGCGTCGAGTTCGGCCGCGAGGGCGGCGCCGTGCGGGATGCCGAGCGCGGTGAGGAGGGCGGCCGGGCGGTCGTACGGGGTGTCGTCGAGCCGTACCTCCGTGACGTGGTCGGTGGTCGCGTACGGGTCGGAGGGCGGGCCGCTGAGCCGGCGCCCGTCGGCCAGCCGCAGCACCAGGGCGCCGTCCGCGGGCTCGCGTGCGGTGATCCACGGCAGCGGCTCGTGCGCCAGCGCCCGCCACAGCCGGGTCAGCACGGCGGCCCGGGCGCCGGGCAGCGCCTGCGTGTACGGGACGGACAGCGCGGGCCGCACGGCGTCGAGCGCGGCGACCGGCTCGGCTTCGGCATCGCTCACGGGACGGTGACGGGACACGGCGGGGCTCCTCGGGGGCGGGAAGGGGCTGGACGGACCCGGGCGCGGCGAGCGGCGCGGCGCGGCGCGTCGCGATGCGGGCCGGCGCGTCGCGATGCGGGCCGGTCGGGGCGAGCGGGTGGCCGGGCGAGCGGGTGGGCGGTCGGTGGCGGGCGCCGGGCGGCGCGAGCCCGTGCGTCGTGATGCGGCCCGATCGCGGCTTCGCCGGGCGGGCCGGTGCCAGACATACTGATCACCAGTGCACCGTACGGAACGAATGGATCCCGTGGACCCGCAGCTCCCGATGCCGCAAGAGCCGGCCGTGCCGGCCGAGCCGGCCGTCCCGTCGGAACGGCCGGCGTGTGAACAGTCCGTGTCTTCCGCGCCGCCCGGGGCCCCGGAGGGCGACCTCGGTGCGGTTGCCGATGCGTACGCGGCCGCACCCTTGCTCAACTGTCTGCTGCGGGAGGTCGGCGAGCCCACGGACGTCCCCGGTGTGCACCGGCTGCTCGCCAGTGGGCGGTTGCTGCGGGTGCGGGGCGGCCGCCGGCCCCGGGACCCCGAGCTGCGCGCCGCCGGCGGCTGGCAGCGGCTCACGCACGCCGAGCTCGTCAAGCTCGTCGCGGAGGAATTGCGCCGGTACACGGGGGTGGGCAACGCCGAACTCCCCGGCGAGATGCTCGACAGCCGGGCCGCCGTCGCCGCGCTGCTCACCGCGCGGGCCGGCGCCACCCCGCCCGACGGCCTCTATCTGCGCTCCGAGCAGTCCCTGCTCACCGGCCACCCCCACCACCCCGCCCCCAAGGCGCGCGGCGGCGGCCCCGCCGCCGGGTGGCTGCCGTACGCGCCGGAGGCGCACGCCCGCTTTCCGCTCGTGCTGCTCGGTGTGCGCGAGGACGTCGTGGTGGAGGAGGGGGACACGCGCGCCCTCGACGCGCTGGGCGAGGCCCCGCCCGGCTACCGGCTGCTGCCGGCCCACCCCTGGCAACTCGACCTCGTCGGCGCGGAGGTGCGGGACGCCTTCGCCGACGGCCGGCTGGTCCGGCTCGGCCCCACGGACGGTGTCGTGTGGCCGACGGCCGCGATCCGTACGGTCTACGCGCCCGGGGCCGATCTCTTCCTCAAGTTCAGCCTGGACGTGCGGATCACGAACGACATCCGGCGGTTGTGGCGGCACGATCTGCGTCGGCTGTGCCGTACGGACGCGGCCGTGACCGCCGCCTTCGCGGCGCTGCCGGGGCCGGCGGCGTGGCTCGGCGACCGCGGGTACCGGACCGCCGGGTTCGCGTTCGAGGAGCTGGCGGTGCTCGTGCGGGACGGGCTGGGCGGGCGTGTGGTGCCGGGGGCGACGCCGGTGCTGGCCGCGGGGCTGGTCGAGGGGTTCGACGGCAGCCCGCTCGACCGGGTCGTCGAGCCGGCGGGGTGGTGGGAGGCGTATCTCCGGCAGGTCGTGCCGCCGGTGCTGGGGGTGTTCGACCGGCATGGGGTGGTGCTTGAGGCGCACTTGCAGAATGTGCTGGTCGCGGTGGACGGGGCGGGGACGCCGGTGCAGGCGTTGTTCCGGGATGCGGAGGGGGTGAAATCGGTGGCTGAGGTGGGGCGGGGGGCCGGGTGGGAGCGGTTGGTGTACTGCCTGGTCGTCAACCACCTGTGGGAGGTCGCCGAGTTGCTGGCGGAGCGGTTCGGGGGGTTCGATCCGTGGGCGGCGGTTCGGGGGGTGTTGGGGTCTTCCGGGGTGGAGGAGGCGGTGGGGCTGGTCGATGCGGTGGCCTTGCCGGGGAAGACGAACCTGTTGTTGCGGTGGACGGGGGCGGATGGGGCGGCGGCGAGTTACACCGGCGTTCGGAATCCGTTGCGGGGGCGGTGACTTGGGGGGGCGCCAGGGGATTTCGCCCCCGCCGCCCCTACCCTTCCCGTCCTCCAGGGGCTGTGCCCCTTCGACCCCCTTGGGCGCCTGGGAGCTCGGGTGGTGGGGTGCGTGGGCGGGTGCGGGTGTGATGTGGCTGGTCGCGCCGTTCCCCGCGCCCCTGGTGGGGGCGCCCCCAGGGGCGCTTCCTAACGTTGCTCCAGGCGTTGGTGGATCACCTGGGCGAAGTGCGTGAGGGTGCGGCCCGTGGCCAGGTCCGTGGGGGAGAGGCGGATGGTGAAGAGGTCCCTGGTGGCCACCAGGAACTGCATGCCGAGGAGCGAGTCCAGGCCGTAGTCCGTGACGTTGCGGGTGGGGTCCAGGTCGGTGGGGTCGGTCTGGAGGACGTTCGCGAGGATGCTGGTCAGGGTGTCGGTGATGGTGCGTACCGCCTCGTCCGGTGGGAGGTCCCGCAGGGTGCGGAGCAGTTCGTCGCGGGCGTCGGGGGAGGTCATCGAGGACGACGGGGCCAGGTGGGCGAAGCGCGGCGTGGCCAGGGCCGGCAGCAGGTGGCGGGCGGCGCCCCAGCGGTAGCGGCCCGCGCCGGCGACATCGGCGCCGGCGGCCAGCAGACGGTCGGCGGTGGCCAACACCTCGTCCGGGGTGAGGAGTTCGAGGCCGCGTTCGGCCATGGCGGCGCCCAGGCCGCTGCGGGCGACGTACCCCGTCCCGCCGACCGGCCCCCAGGCCAGCGCCGTACCCGCGCGCCCCGCCGCACGCCGGGCCCGGGCCAGCGCCTCCAGGTAGGCGTTGGCCGCCGCGTACGCCGACTGACCGGGGTTGCCGATCGCGGCCGAGACGGAGGAGTGGCCGAGGAACAGGTGCAGATCCGGGGCGCGTTCGGCGGTGAGCCGGTCCAGCAGGGCCGCGCCCCCCGCCTTGGGCGCCAGTACCGCCGCGAACCGCTCGTCGTCGAGATCGGCCAGTACCGCGTCGTCCAAGTGCATCGCCGCGTGCACGAGGCCGCGCAGCCGGTGCCCGGTGGCGTCGACGGAGTCGAGGACCCGGCGCAGCGCGGCCTCGTCGGTGACGTCGGCGGCGTACGCGGTGGCCCGTACCCCGCGCTCGGCGAGTTCGCGGAGCAGGGCGGGCGCCTCGGGGGCGTCGGGGCCGCGCCGGGAGAGCAGCGCCAGGTGCCGGGCGCCGCCGTCGGCCAGCCGGCGGGCGGTGGCGGCGCCGAGCCCGCTCAGCCCGCCGGTGATCAGGTAGGTGCCCTCGCCGTCGAGCCGTGGGGTGCCGGGCGCGGGCTCCACGGGGACCGGTTCGTCCAGGGGGTCGAAGGAGACGACGACCTTCCCGGTGTGCCGGGAGTGCTGGAGCAGGTGGAAGGCCTCGTCGACCCGGGCGGCCGGGTGGACCGTGTGGGGCAGCGGCCGGTAGACGCGGGAGCGGACCTCCCTCCCGAAGTCCGCGAGGAGCCGGGTGCGCAGGGCGGGGGAGTCCATGACGGCGTCGAGGTTGAAGCCGATGAAGCTGAGACTGCGGTCGAACGGGCGCAGGGTGATCGGGTTGTTGAGGAAGATGTCCCGCTTGCCGAGCTCGATGAACCGGCCGGTGGGGCGCAGCAGGTCCAGTCCCTGCGCGATGGCCTCGCCGCTGAGGGAGTTGACGACGACGTCCACGCCCCGGCCGTCGGTGAGTTCCCGTACCCGGGGCACGAAGTCCAGGCTGCGGGAGTCGAGCACGTGCGCGACGCCGAGCGTGCGCAGCAGGTCCCGCTTGGTCTCGGTGCCGGCGGTGGCGAGGACGCGGGCGCCCTGCCGGCGGGCGCACTGGAGGACGGCGAGGCCCACCGCACCGGCCCCGCCGTGCACCAGTACGGTCTCCCCGGGGGCGAGCCTGGCCTGGTTGACCAGGGTCTCGTGGACGGTCAGGAAGGCGACGGGGAAGGTCGCCGCCTCGGTGAAGCCCATGCCGTCGGGGATGCGGACGAGGGCGACGGCCGGGGTCGTCGCATGGGAGGCGAGGGCGGCGGGCACGATCCCGCACACCCGGTCGCCGACCCGCAGCCCGGTCACCCCGTCCCCGACGGCGGACACGATCCCGGCACCGTCGGTGCCCAGCCCGCGGCCGAGCGGGCTGTTCTCCACCGCCTCGGGCGGCAGCAGACCGTTGGCCCGCATGGGGTCGCGGTAGTTCAGGGCCACCGCCCGCATCTCCAGGGCGACTTCGCCCGGTCCGGGCGCGGGCCGCTCCATCTCCCGCCAGACCAGCCGCCGGTGCAGTCCGGGGTCGCGGGCCTCCAGAAGGAACGGCGTGCCGGGCGCGGGGACGGCGGGGGGCTCGTCCGCCGGGTGCTGGACCTGCCGGGGCACGAACCGGCCCCGCGCGGTCAGCACCACCTCGTCCTCCCGCACGCTCCCGTCGTCGCCGGGAGCGAGGAGTTCCCCGGCCAGCCGGCCGGCGTCCGTGCCGGGGTCGCCGGTGCGGTGACACGACAGGCGCCGCAACGTCAGATCGGGGCGCTCGTTGGCGAGGACGCGACAGGCCGCCCACACCGCCGCGTCGACCGGATGCGACGGCTCCTCCGGCGCCGGGAACAGCCCGGTCGGACGAGTGACGAGCCAGACCTGCGGGCCGCCGTCGCCGAGCCCGTCACAGGCGCCGGCCAGCGTGCGCAACAGGGCCGCGCGCCGGGCGGTCCGCACGACGACGGCCTCGCCCGGACCCTCCTCCGCGGTCTCGTCCGGGCCGGACTCGGCGAGCAGCAGGACGACACCGGGAGCGGAGCCGGCGGGCGGGGCCTCGGAGGTGTGCGTACCGGCATCTCCCCCGTCCCGCACCCGTGCTCCCGACGCCTCCGTCAGGACATCCCTCCACCCGGCCGCCGACTCCGGAGCCGGGACCACGGTGGCGTGGCCCAGGCGGGCCGCCAGTGCGCGGGCCGTCGTCGATTCCGTGGCGTTCTCCACGGCGATCACCCATGAGGTGCCGGGGGCCGGGAGCGGTGCCTCCGGTGTCGCCGGATCGTCGTGGTGCGCCGCGGCCAGGAGGACGGAGCGGTCCCGCGGGCCGGTCTGGGCCACGGCGGGGAAGCCGCAGTCGCGGAGCAGGGGCGCCCAGCGGTCGCGGGGGAGGACGCGGCAGACCGGGCGCAGCGCGTGGTCGGCGCGTTCCCAGAAGTCGTTGAGCGCGCCGGACAGCAGCGCCTGGAGCCGGACGTCGTGCGGTTCGACGGCCAGCAGGTGGCCGCCGGGGGCCAGCACGCCGCGCAGCCGGCGCAGGGTGGCGGACAGATCGGCCGTGGCGTGCAGCGCGTCGCCCGCGAGGACGAGGTCGAAGCCGGCCCGGGGCAGGCCCTGGTCCACCGGGTCGGTGTTCGGGTCCAGGGCGCGGTACTCGACGAAGTCGTATGCGGTGAACCGGTGTTCGGCGCGGGGGAGTGCGCTCCGGTCCGGTGCGGCGCATGTGTAGCGGGTGCGGTCGGCCGGCAGCAGGGGCAGGACCGCCGCCGTCAGCGCGGTCGTGCTGGCGCCGATCTCCAGGATCCGCAGCGGACGGTCGGCGGGCCACCGGGCGACGAGTTCGCCGAGCAGCGCCTGCACGGCACGGTGGGCGAACCGGTGGGCCGGCCCGGTCTCGTGGAGCTGCTCGTAGGCGCTGTCCCCGGGCGGCAGCAGCTCGCCCGCGTCCACGCGCCCGCGCAGCACGTCCGGCAGCCGGCACAACTGCTGGTTGAGGAGGAGCGTCTCGGCGCCGTACGCGGGATGGTCCTCCACCAGCGCGCGCAGCAGCGCCTGGGGCCGGAGCTCGGCGCCGGTCAGCCTCCACCCGTGCCCCGCCGACTGGACGAGGCCCTGCTCGGCCAGCAGGGGCAGCAGCAGCCGGGCCGCCCGCCGGTGCCTCGGCTGCATGCCCCCGGCGACCAGGTCGGCCGTCGAGAACGGGGCCGTCGGGTCGGCGAGGAGACCGCGCAGGGTCTCGGCCCAGCAGTGGGCGCCGGCCCGTGCGACGGCGGCGAGGAACCGGTCGTGTCCGGTGTCGTCCAGCGCGGCCCGGGCGGCGGCCAGGCGCGGTGCCACGGCGCGCAGCACCTCGTCGGGCGCGGGCAGCGGCGAGGGCGCGGCGGGGGTCCCCCGGTGCGGGGCGGCGCGCAGCACCGTGCGCTGCACGGTCAGCGGGGTGTGCTCGGCCAGATGCCCGCGCCGGGTGCGGCAGCCGTCGATCTCGGCGGTGACCGTGCCGTCCGCGTCGGCGTAGGTGATGTCCCAGCAGATCTCGTTGACGCTGCGACTGCGCCGGCGCAGGTGCACGACCCCGGTGGGCGAGGGCGTGCGCCACACCCGTACGGAACCGAACACGGTCGGCAGGAACGCGGCGGACTCCGCCTCGGGACCGGCGAGCGCCACGGTGGCCTGAAGCGGCGCGTCGAGCAGGACGGGGTGGGCGGTGTAGGCGTCGGCGGTGTGCGGCAGCCGGTAGGAGACCAGCGCCTCGCCGTCACCGGCGTCCACGCGGTCGATGAGCTGGAAGGCGGGTCCGCAGTTCAGCCCGATGGCGTGACATCTCGCATAGAACTCCGGTCCGTCCAGCGGCCGTGGGCAGCGGGCCAGGACTGCGCCGACGTCCAGCGGCGCCGGTGCCGTGCCCAGCAGCGTGCGGACCTGCGCGCGGACGACCGGCCGGCACTCCCCGCCGTGCTCCTCGCGGACGCTGACGGTCAGGGCCCCGTCGTCCGGGGTGACCGCCGTCTGCACGGCGAGGGGCGTCGGGTCCGGCCACGGCACGGACAGCGGGCGGCCGATCTCCAGGTGCCGCACCTCGACCGGGCGGTCCAGGGCCCGCCGGCCCGCGCTCAGCGCCATCTCCACGTAGGCGGCCGCCGGCATGAGGACGTCGTCGCCGATCCGGTGGTCGCCCAGCCACGGCACGAGCTGCGGCTCGACGGTGCCGTGCCAGACGGGGTGCGGGGCGGGCATCCGCTCGCCCACCAGGGGGTGGTCCAGGGCGCCGCTGCCGGTGGCCCGGACGACCAGATCGTGCGCGGAGCCGTGCCAGTACCGCTCGTGCTGCCACGCGTAGGCGGGCAGGTCGACGACCCGGCCGGGGCGAGGGAAGTGGTGGCGCCAGTCGGTGCCGGGGTCGGCGGCGAGCACGGCGGCGACGGCCGCCGCGCCCTCGCGCACACCGTCCCCGTCCCGGTGCAGGGTGGCCACGCAGGCGGCACCGGTGCGGCGCAGATACGGGCGCAGCACCGGGTGCGGACCGACCTCGACCAGGACACCGGCGTGCTCGGCGGCGAGCACCCCGGCGGCCTCGGCGAACCGCACCGGCTCGCGCACGTTGCGCCACCAGTACCCGGCGTCCAGCTCCGGCCCGTCCAGCGGCGTGCCGGTGACGGTGGAGACGAACGGGACGCGGGCGCGGCCGGGGGCGAGCCCGTCGAGGGCGGTGAGCAGCGGCTCCCGGATGGGGTCCATGGCCCGGCTGTGGAAGGCGTAGTCCAGGGCCAGTTCGCGGAAGAAGACGCCCCGCGCGGTCAGTTCGGCACCCCAGGCCGCCAGCGTGTCGGCGTCCCCGGCGACGGTCACGTCCCGCTCACTGTTGACGCCCGCGATCTCCAACGCGCCCGAAGTCTCCGACGCGCCCGCGATCTCCGACGCGCCCGCGTGGCGCCGGAGTTCCTCGCGGGCCTGGTCCTCGGACAGACCGACGGCGGCCATCCGACCCCGCCCCGCCGTGGCGCCCTGGGTGCGGCTGCGTGCGGCGATCACCAGGGCCGCCTGGTCCAGCGTCAGGATGCCGGCGGCATGGGCGGCGGCGACCTCGCCGACGCTGTGCCCGGCCACCGCGCGCGGGCACACGCCGTGCGAGGCGAGCAGCGCGGTCAGGCCCACCTGGACGGCGAACAGGGCGGGTTGTGCGATCTCCGTGCGCTGCCAGGTCGGCGGGCGGGGATGCGCCAGCTCCTTCGCCACCGACCAGCCCAGGTGCGGCGCGAGGGCCGCGTCGGCCTCCTCGACGGCCGCGCGGAACGCCGGCGCGTGCTTCAGCAGATCGGCGCCCATGCCCGGCCACTGGGAGGCGTTGCCGGCGTACACGAACGCGGTACCGCCCCGCTCGGCCGTGCGGACGACGGCTCCCCGGGCGGGCTCGCCCGCCGTCAGCAGCTCCAACTGCCGTGCGGCGTCCGCCGGATCGGCGGCCAGGACGGCAGCGCGGTGCGGATGCGCGGTGCGCCGTACGGTGCCGGTGTGGGCGACGTCGTAGAACTCCCCGGGCGCGGTGGTCCGCAACCGCTCGGCCATGCGGGCGCTCAACTGCTCGAGCGCCTTGGGGGAGCGCGCGGAGACGACCACCGGCAGCGGCCCGGACGCCGGCTCCGGCCCCTCTTCACCCCGTGCCCGGCGAGCGCCGCCAGCGTGTCCGCCGGGGGCCGCGGCAGCGGGCGGCAGGGTGACCACGGCGTGCGCGTTGGCCCCGCCGAAGCCGAACGAGGACACCCCCACGGCGGCCCGCCTGCCCGGCGTCAGCGGGACGGGCTCGACGGCGGGGGCCAGCCCCAGGCCGTCGAAGTCGATCGCGGGGTTGAGGGGGAGCGCGTGCAGGGACGCCGGGACCAGCCCGTGGCGCAGCACCAGGATCGCCTTGAGCAGCGCCGGCATCCCGGACGCGGGCTCCAGATGACCGAGGTTCGACTTCACCGAGCCGATCGGCAGCGGCCCCCCGCGCCGCCGCCGGCCCAGCGCCCGCCCGATGGCCTCGGCCTCCGCCGGGTCCCCGACCTGGGTGCCGGTGCCGTGCGCCTCGACGTACACCAGGTCGTCCGGGTCGATCCCGGCCTCCGCGTAGACCGCGTGCAGCAGCGCCTCCTGCGTCTCGGCGCTGGGCACGATCAGGCCCGTGCTGCGGCCGTCGGTGTTGTTGCCGGTGGCGGCCAGCACGGCGTGCACCCGGTCGCCGTCGGCCACCGCGTCCGCGAGGCGCTTGAGGACGAGCACCGCCCCGCCCTCCGCCCGCACGAACCCGTCGGCCTCGGCGGAGAACGCCGCGCACCGGCCGCGCCGCGACAGCATGCCCGCGTACGAGAACCCGGCGAACGGATAGGGCGTCGACAGCACGTTGACGCCGCCCGCCAGGGCGACGCGGCTCGTGCCCTCGCGCAGGGTGCGGCAGGCCCGGTCCAGCGCGACCAGCGCGGAGGAGCAGGCCGTGTCCACCGCCATGCTCGGCCCGCGCAGATCGAAGGCGTACGACAGCCGGTTCGCGGTGAGGGAGAGGGTGGCGCCGGGCATGGTGTGCGGGCTGGTGTGGTCCTGCATCATCGAGAGCGTCACCCCGTAGCCGGGGTCGGAGACACCCACGTACACGCAGGTGTCCGACCCGGCCAGCGCACCGGCGGGCACGGCGGCGTCGTCCAGCGCCTCGGCGGCCATCTCCAGGAGCAGCCGCTGCTGCGGGTCGATGTGCCGGGCCTCGGCCGGTGACATGCCGAAGTAGGCCGCGTCGAACGAGGCCACGTCGTCGAGGAAGCCGCCGGCGGCGGTGTAACTGCGCCCGGGCCGCACGGTCTCCGGGTCCACCATGCGCTCCCTGGGCAGCCGGTCGGCGGGCATCTCGCCCACCACGTCCCGCCCCTCGCGGAGCACGGACCACAGCCCGTCCAGATCCGTGATGCCCCCGGGGAGCCGGCAGCCGACCCCCACCACCGCCACGGCCCGTTCGCCCTGCTGCATGCCAAGTCCCCGCCTTCTCACGCCGTTTGCGCACTGTGGTAGCGGAGTGAAGGGGACCGCCGGGCGGAAAAGCCAGTGCCAACCACTCGTTGTGGTGAAGACCGCCGCAGAAAGGGATTTTCGGTGCGAGGGCGGCGAAGGCGCCGCTACGGTGACGCGGTGCCCGAAGCCCTCCGTGCCCGTATCGCCGCCGTCTCCTCCCATCTGCCGTCCCGTTACCGGACCATGGACGAGATCCGCGCCCGGATCGCCGGGACCGGCGGCTACGCGCCCCCGCCCGGCCTCCTCGAAGACCTCACCGGGGTCCGCGGCGTCCATGTGCACGAGGACGGCGAGAACGCCTCCGACCTCGCCGTCGCCGCCGCCCGCACGGCGCTCGCCGAGTCGGGCCTCGCGATCGGCGACATCGACCTGCTGCTGTTCGCCTCCACCGCGCTGGACCTGATCGAACCCGCCACCTCCCATCTCGTCGCCGCCAAACTGGGCGCCTCCTGCCCGGTGTTCGACGTCAAGAACGCCTGCAACAGCGTCCTGAACGCGATGGAGGTGGCCGCCTCCTTCATCGAGACCGGCCGCTACCGCACGGTCCTCATCGCCTGCGGCGAACCCGCCACCCTGGCCACCCGCTGGCACGCCCCCGACCGCCAGGCCCTGCTGCGCGCCCTGCCCGGCTACACCGCCTCCGACGCGGGCGCCGCCCTGGTGCTCACCGCCGGACCCGCGGGCGCGGACGACCCCGGCATCCTCGCGCTGCGGTTCGTCAGCAACTCCGACGCGTGGGAGGCCTGCACGGTCTCCGGCGGCGGCAGCATGCACCACCTCTCCACCCACGACGACCACACCACGCTGCGCCTCAACGGCGACCTGCGCCAGGGCGCGCTCGACGCCCTCCCGCGCATCCTGGACGCCGCCGGGAAGGAACTCGAAGCGGTCCGCACCAGCGCCTTCGTCGCCTTCCACCAGATCGCCATGCCGCAGTACCGCGAGATGATCGAGCTGCTCTCGCTGCCCGAGGACCGCTGCATGCCCGCGGTGGCCGAGCACGGCAACTGCGCGGCGGCCTCCCTCCCGCTGCAACTCGTCAAGGCGCGCGAGGCCGACCGCATCGAGAGCGGTGACCTGGTGACGATGATCGGCCTCGCCAGCGGGTTCAGCTTCGGCCTGGCACTCGTCCGGTGGTGAGCGCGCACGCGGGGGGCGCCCTCGCGCGGGAACGGCTGCTCCCGGGCTACCCCGCGCCCCGGCACTGGCGGCGGGTGCCGGTCACGGGGCAGCACTACCTCGACCTCGGCTCCGGCCGGCCGGTGCTGTTCCTGCACGGCAACCCGTCCTGGAGCTACGTCTGGCGCACGCTGCTGCACCGGCTCGCCCCGCACGCCCGCTGCCTCGCCCCCGACCTGCCCGGCTTCGGCCTCTCCCGGCACCTGCGCCCCGCCGACGGGGTCCCCGACCCCTACGAGGCCCAACTGGAGGGCCTGGACAGCCTGTTCCGGCATCTCGTCCGGGACGAGGGGCTGCCCGAGCGGGGCTGGACGTTCGTCCTGCACGACTGGGGCGGCCCGCTCGGCACCGCCTGGGCGCTGCGCAACCCGGGCGTGGTGGCCCGGCTCGTCGTCTGCAACACCGTGGCCTTCCCCTTCCCGGACGGCTTCCGGCTGCCGTACTACCTGCGCTGGATCCGCGACCACCGGCCCGTCGCCGAACTCGTCCACCGCACCAACGCGTTCGCCCGCGTGGCCGTCCGGGCCGGCGTCCACCATCCGCTCACCCCGGCCGAACGCCGGGCCCTGCTGCGGCCGTACGCCCGCCGCACGGAACGCCGGGCGCTCACCGACGCCGTCCGGGCGATCCCGCGCGACCTCACGGACCCGGTGTGGCGGCTCCTCGAACCGGGCGCCGACGGCGCCGACCCGACGTCGCTGCCGCTGCTCATCGGCTGGGGCATGCGTGACCCCGTCTTCACCCCGGCGCTGCTGGAGGAGTGGATCCGCCGCGCCCCGCACGCCGACGTCCACCGCTTCCCCGACGCCGGGCACTTCGTGATGGAGGACGCGGGGGTCCAACTGGCCCACCGCATCCGGGACTTCCTGGAGGAGACCGCATGACCCGCTCCGTCCGCCTCCGGGAGTACCTGGAGGCCACCGCATGACCCGCTCCGTCCGCGTCCGGGAGTTCCCGGAGGCCACCGCATGACCCTCTCCGTCCCCGGCTTCGCCGCCCACCTGGCCGAACGGCCCGACGACACCGCCCTCATCCGCTGCCGCAAGGGGATCTCCCGCACGACCACCCGGGGCGAGCTGGTACGGGACTGCCACCGCCTCGCGGGGCGGCTGCACGAGGCCGGGGTGCGGCCCGGCCACAAGGCGGTCGTCATGACGCGCGACGCCTACGACCTGACCACCCTCGCCTACGCCCTCGGCGTCCTCGGCGCCGTCCCGGTGCTCATCGAACCGCGCGCCGAGGTGGGCCGGTGCCTGGAGGACGTCGCTCCGGACGTCTTCATCGGCGAACCGCTGGCCCACCTGGGGCGCCGGGTCCTGGGGTGGGGGCGGGGGCAGGTGCGGGTTCCGCTGGTCACGGGGGCCGGGCCGCGGGTGCTGGGGGAGCGGTTGGAGAGGCGGGCGGCGGGTGGCAGCGGCCCGTCGATCGGGTCGCCCCCCTCGCTCCGGCCGGAGGAACGTGACGGCGACGCGCTCGCCCTGATCGCCTTCACCTCCGGCTCCACCGGACGCCCCAAGGGCGCGGAGTACCGCCACGCCACTCTCGCCGGGCAGATCGACGCGCTGAAGACCCTGCTGGACCCGCGCCCCGACGACGTGCTCCTCGCCGGGTTCCTGCCCGTCGCGCTGCTCGGCCCGCTCCTGGGGCCGGCCACCGTCGCCCCGGCCGTCAACCACCTCGCCCCCGCCCGCACCCCGCCGGGGGAGCTGGTCGGGCCGATCCTCCGGCACCGGGTCACCACGATCCTGGCGTCCCCCGCCGTCCTCGCGCTCCTCGCCGGCCACTGTGCCCGGCACCGGCTCACCCTGCCCTCGGTCCGGCGGGTCCTCTCCTTCGGCGCCCCGCTGCGTACCCGGCTCGCCGACGCGCTGCGTGCCGCCGTCCCCGGTGACGCGGAGATCCTCAGCGTCTACGGCGCCACCGAGTGCCTGCCCGTCTCCGTGCTCGGCGACCACGAGCTGCGGGCCGCCCGCGCCGACCCGCCCACCGGGCACGCCGGTACCTGCCTCGGCCGGCCGCTGCCCGGCGTCCACGCGCGCATCCTGGACGCCGACGCCACCGGGCTCGGCGAGATCGCCGTCGCGGGCGCCACCGTCAGCCCCGCCTACCACGCGCGCCCCGACGCCGACGTCGCCACCAAGAGCCTCACCGACCACGGCGTACTGCACCGCACCGGCGACCTGGGCCGGCTCGACGACGAGGGCCGGCTGTGGTTCCTCGGGCGCAAGGCGCACCTGGTCACCAGTGCCGGCTTCACCCTGCCCACCGAGGACATCGAGGCAGCGGCGGACACGGCCCCCGGCGTCCGGCGCACCGCGCTCGTCGGGGCGGGACCGGCGGTGTGCCAACTGCCCGTGCTGTGCGTCGAGGTGCGGCGCGGCGCCGTCCGTGCCGATGCCCTGGCGGCCGTCCGCGCGGTGCTGAAGGACCATCCCGACGGGCACCGCATCGGTGCCCTGCTGCCGCACTCCGGGTTCCCCATGGACCCCCGGCACAACTCGAAGATCGACCGCATGCGACTGGCCGGCTGGGCGACACGGCGGCTGCGCGGGAGGTTCCGATGAAGGTACTGGTCACCGGCGGGAGCGGCTTCCTTGGGCGGGAACTGTGCCGCCAACTGGGCGCGCGCGGCGCGGCCGTCTCCTCCCTCGCCCGCCGCCCCAGCGCCGCGCTGGAACGGATGGGCGTGGAGCAGCACCTGGGCGAGCTCACCGACGCGGACGCGGTCTCCCGCGCGGTGGCCGGGTGCGACGCCGTCGTCCACAACGCCGCCCTCGCCGGGGTCAGCGGTCCGGCGCGGCCGTACTGGTCCACCAACGTCGTCGGCACCCGGCAGGTGATCGCGCAGTGCCGCGCCCACGGCGTCCGCACGCTCCTGTACACCTCGACGGCCAGCGTCGCCTTCCGGCCGGGCGGTCTCGAGTACGCCACCGAGCAACTGCACGCCGTACCCTCCCAGTTGGCCGCCTATCCGGCCACCAAGGCCCGGGCCGAGGCGCTGGTGCTGGCCGCGCACGGCCCAAAGCTGGCCACCGTCTCGCTGCGTCCGCACATCATCTGGGGGCCGGGCGACCCCCACTTCGCCCCCGCCCTCGCCCGCGCCGTACGGGCCGGCCGGCTGCTGATGCCGGGCGACGGCAACAACCTCGTCGACACCACCCACGTCCGCACCGCCGCCCACGCCCATCTGCTCGCCCTGGACCGTCTGCGGGCGGAGGGCACGGCGGCGGCGATCGGCGGCCGGGCCTACTTCGTCAGCCAGGGCGAACCGCGCCCCCTGCGGGAGATCGCCGCGCACTTCCTGCGGGCCGCCGGTGTCGACGCCCGCTGGTGCGCCGTACCGCCCCGGCTCGCCACGGCGGCGGCGGCCGTCAGCGAGGCGCTCCTGCGCACGGCCGGTGCGAGCGACACGTTCCCGCGTGCGACCGGTGTCTCCCGCACCCACGCACTGAGCCGCTTCCTGGTCGCGGAACTGCTGACCCCGCACCACTTCGATCTCACCGCGGCCCGCCGCGACCTCGGCTTCGCGCCACCGCTCGGCTTCGACGAGGGCATCGCGGAGCTGACCGGGTCCGTCCCGCAAGACAGTCACGACAGCGAGGAGACGCCGTGCCGGACACCTACGACACCGTCCGTTCCGTCCTGACCAGCGCGTTCCGCATCCCGGCGGACGAGATCGAGCCCGGGCTGACCCTGGGACAGCTGGACCTGGACTCCCTGGCCCTGGCGGAGCTGACGCTCGTCCTGCACGAACGCTTCGGGGTGAGGATCGACGGCGAGCACGCCTCCCGGGACACGACCGTCGCCCAGGTCGTCGCCCACCTCGACGCGCTGTGCGCGGGCGGCGCCGGGGGTGCGGGGACGGTCGCCTCCTCGTGACCGCGCCCGCCTCCGTGGCCGCCGCCGCCCCCGTCGCCGTCACCGGCCTCGGTCTGCTGACGCCCGCGGGAGACGGCGCCGACGCCACCTGGGACGGGGTCCGCCGCGGCACGGGCACCGCCTCCCACGACCCGGCGCTGACCGGCCTCCCCGTGGACTTCTCCTGCCGCGTCCCGCTGTCGCCCGAGGAGCTGGCCCGACGGATCGGACGCACCGCCTGGCGCATGTCGCGCAACGCGCAGCTGGCCGTCCTCGCCGCCCGCGAGGCGGTCCATGACGCCGGCCTCGACCCCGCGACCTGGGCCGGTGACCGGGTCGCCGTCGTCGTCGGCTGCGGCATGGGCGCCGACGCGACCCGCGAGGAACAGGCCGCGCGGCTGCGGGAATCCGGCCCCGACGCGGTCTCCGCGCTCACGATCCCCCTGATCCTGCCGAACATGGCGAGCGGTGAGGTCTCCATCGACCTCGGCGCCTGCGGCCCCGCCCTCGCCCCGGCCACCGCCTGCGCCTCCGGTGCCACCGCCCTCGCCGTGGCCCGGGACCTCCTGGCCGCCGGGCGGTGCGACATCGCCGTGGCCGGGGCCACCGAGTCCGCCCTCACCCCGCTCGCGTCGGCCGGCTTCTGGCGGGCCGGCGCCCTGTCCGGGCGCACCGACGCGCCCGCGGAGGCGTCCCGGCCCTTCGCCGCCGACCGCGACGGCTTCGTCCTGGCGGAGGGCGCCGGCATCCTCGTACTGGAGCGCACCGAGGACGCGGCCGCCCGCGGCGCCCGTACCCGCGCCCTGCTGGTGGGCTGCGGCAGCACCTCGGACGCCCACCACCCCACCGCGCCCGCCCCGGGCGCCCGGGGCGCGGAGGCCGCCCTGCGCACCGCCCTGGCGGACGCGGGGCTCGCCCCGCACGACGTCGACCACGTCAACGCCCACGGCACCTCCACGCCGGTGGGCGACGCCGGGGAGGCCGCCCTCATCGCGCGGGTCCTGCCGCACCGCCCCGGCGTCACCGCGCCCAAGGGCGTCCTCGGCCACAGCCTGGGCGCGGCGGGCGCGATCGAGGCGGCGCTGACCGTCCTCACCCTCCAGCACCGCACGGTGCCCCCGATCGCCAACCTGCACGCCCCGGCCCCCGGGTTCGGCCTCGACTGCGTCACCGGGGAACCCCGCCGCCAGGACGTCCGTATCGCGGTCACCCACTCCTTCGGCTTCGGCGGCCACAACGTCGTCCTGGTCCTGGCCAGGGCGTGAGGGGTCCGGCGGGTGCGGCGTCCGGAACCCCTGCGGTCAGGTCGCCAGGAGCCGGGGGCAGCGGGCGGCGGGTGAGCCGACCAGCCGGAAGTAACCGAACTCCTCGCCCTTCGCGCACCGCGTTCCCCGCGTCGCGGTCAGTACCACCGACGCCACGTGCGACATGCCCACCGAGACGACACCGACGACGCCGATGTCCCCGGCGTCGGACTCCGAGGTGTCGATCGTGACGACTCCCCGGGTCTGGGAGAACTCGTAACCGGTCTTCGCGCTGTCCTTGGACCGCAACTGGTGGTCCTGGAGATCCACCTGCATGAAGACCTTGCCCTGGACGACGAACGATTCCTCCACCCGGCCCGCGACCGGCAGATGGAAGCGGTGGTAGGCGGACGGCGGCAGCATGTAGTGGGCGAAACGCCCGCCGGCGAAGGCCTCGGCGTACCGGCTGCCTTCGATGAGCTGCCTGATGTTGCCGTACTTGTGGGTGGCCTTGAGAGTCGTGGCCGGAATGTTCGACTCCGCGTCGATGTCGTACGCCCGCTGAAAGCCGCAGTCGGCCGGGGACGTGACCACCAGATTGTTCAAGGGCTCGGAGACCGGACGCAGCCCGGAATTGAGCCGCCGGGCGAAGAACTGGTTGAAGGTGAGCCGGCCGCTCGGCTCGTTGGGCACACCGTCGACCAGGGACGCCTCGACGTCGTACTCGGGGGCGTCGTCGAGGAAGGAATCCAGGATCTCCTGGCTGAAGGACTCCGGGGTGTCCAGGAAACTTCCCCATTGCCGGGCGAACTCGGTGAGCCAGTCGCGGAAGGCGTCGGAATTCTCGGCGATCGCGGTTCTGCCGTCGTCCACTTTCTGGTCGACGAGCCAGAAGAAATGCGCGAGCCGGTCGCTTACCTCTTTCGCGTACCGTTCTCCCGGGGCGCTCTTCCGCCAGGCCTTCGCGGCACTCTGCCGGGGAATCCACCGGACGAAGCGCCGGAGATATTCCTCGTACTCGGCGAGGGTCTCCGGCCATTCGAGCGCGGCGTGGACATCCTGGTCCAGTTCGCCGCGCGCCCGTTCGCCAGCCTGCACCAGGGACCGTTCCAGCAGGCCCGCGAGCCCTTCGTCCCGGGCGAGGAGGTCACGGAGACGCTCGACGACGGCATCGGGTGTGGTCATGCGGATACTCCTCGGTCGGGAAAACAGCGGAGAAAACGAGGAGTACCCGCAGACGAGGCCGCCTATCGTGGTGCCGGTTACCATGTGGGGGCATCCGAGGGAAAGAGACGCGGGGACGTTGACGAAGCTGAGAGAGGTCACAGCGACCCGTTACCTGGCTCCCCTCCACTCCGGCGGCTCCGTTCCCGGCCTCGTCGAGGCGGACGACCTCGGAACGTACGTCGTGAAGTTCACCGCGTCCGCGCAAGGGCTCAAGGCGCTCGTCGCCGAGGTGATCGTCGGTGAACTGGCCCGTGCGCTCGGGCTGCGCGTGCCCGAACTCGTGCGTGCCCGTTTCGACCCCGCCGTCGGCGCGCACGAGCCGCACCAGGAGGTGCGCGACCTGCTCGACGCGAGCGCCGGCCTCAACCTCGGCATGGACTACCTGCCGGGCGCCGCCGACTACACCCCGGAGCTCGCCGAGACCTTCCCCGCGGACCCGCTGGAGGCCGGCCGTATCGTCTGGCTGGACGCCCTCACGGTCAACGTCGACCGCACCGTCCACAGCTCCAACCTCATGGTCTGGCCCACCCTCGGGGTCGCGCCCCCGCGGCTGTGGCTCATCGACCACGGCGCGGCCCTCGTCTTCCACCACCGCTGGGACACCTCCGCGCCCGAGAAGGCGTACGACTTCCGGCACCACGCGCTCGGCCACGCCGCCCCGGACGTACGGGCCGCCGACGCGGAACTGGCGCCGCGCGTCACCGAGGAACTGCTGCGCGAGGTCACCGCCGCCGTCCCCGACGCCTGGCTGACCGTCGAGGCGGGCTTCGCCACGCCCGACGAGGTCCGTGCGGCGTACGCCGGCTATCTGGCCGCCCGCGCCCGGGCGTCCGCGGCCTGGCTGCCGACCGACTTCCCCACCCGCGAGGAGCGCGCCGCCGAGGAGGCCCGGCGTGCGGCCCGCACCCGGCGCGGCCGGCCGGCCTGGCTCCAGCACGTCCCCGACCTGCACGGCAGACCGGCGGCGGAGCAGGACTGGTCGCGGCACCTGGGCTGACCCGGGGGCGTGCTCTCGGGCGCGCCCGCTCCGGCGCCCGTTCCCTCAGCCCGCCAGCCGCTCGTACGCCGGCAGGGTCAGGAACTCCGCGTAGTCCTCGTCGAGCGCCACCCGCAGCAACAGGTCGTGCGCCTCCTGCCAGGCTCCGGCGGCGAAGACGTCCGGTCCCGACGCGGCTCGTACGGCGGACAGTTCGTCGGCGGCCACCCGGCGCACCAGCTCCGCGGTGACCTTCTCGCCGTCGTCGAGGACGACCCCGGCGTGCACCCACTGCCAGAGCTGGGAGCGGGAGATCTCCGCCGTGGCGGCGTCCTCCATGAGGTGGAAGATGGCCACCGCGCCCTGGCCGCGCAGCCACGCCTCGATGTAACGGATGCCGACCTGAACGGCGTTGACCAGACCCGCGTGCGTGGGGCGCGCGTCGAGGGAGCCGACCGCGAGCAGGTCGGCGGCCGTCACCGCCACGTCCTCGCGCAGCCGGTCCTTCTGGTGCGGGCGGTCGCCGAGCACGGCGTCGAAGGACTCCCGGGCGATCGGCACCAGGTCCGGGTGGGCGACCCAGGAGCCGTCGAAGCCGTCGTGCGCCTCGCGGTCCTTGTCGGCGCGCACCTTCTCGAACGCGACCCGGTTGACCTCCGCGTCCCGCCGGGACGGGATGAACGCCGCCATGCCGCCGATCGCGTGCGCGCCCCGCCGGTGGCAGGTGCGGACCAGGAGTTCGGTGTACGCGCGCATGAACGGAGCGGTCATCGTCACCGCGTTGCGGTCCGGGAGCACGAACTCGGGCCCGGCGGCACGGAAGTTCTTGATCAGGGAGAACAGATAGTCCCAGCGGCCCGCGTTCAACCCCGAGGCGTGCTCGCGGAGTTCGTAGAGGATCTCGTCCATCTCGAACGCCGCCGTGATCGTCTCGATCAGGACGGTGGCCCGGACCGTGCCGCGCGCGATGCCGAGGTGGTCCTGCGCGAAGACGAACACGTCGTTCCAGAGACGCGCCTCCAGATGCGACTCCGTCTTCGGGAGGTAGAAGTACGGGCCCTTGCCGAGGTCGAGCAGCCGGCGCGCGTTGTGGAAGAAGTACAGCCCGAAGTCGACGAGCGCCCCCGGGATCCGGGACCCGTCCTCCCCGTCGGCCAGATGGCGTTCGTCCAGGTGCCAGCCGCGCGGGCGCACGACCGCCGTGGCCAGCTCGGCGTCGGGGCGCAGGACGTACGACTTGCCGCTGCGGTCGTCGGTGAAGTCGATGGCGCGACGGTGGGCGTCGATCAGATTGAGCTGGCCCAGGACCACGTTCTCCCAGGTGGGCGAGGAGGCGTCCTCGAAGTCGGCGAGCCAGACGCGGGCACCGGAGTTGAGCGCGTTGACGGTCATCTTCCGGTCGGTGGGGCCGGTGATCTCGACCCGGCGGTCCTCCAGGGCGGGCGGCGCGGGGGCCACCCGCCAGGAGTCGTCCGCGCGGATCGCGGCCGTCTCGGGGAGGAAGTCCAGCCGCGCGGTACGGGCGATCTCGGCGCGGCGCTCCGCGCGGCGGGCGAGGAGTTCGTCACGGCGGGGTGTGAACCGGCGGTGCAGCTCGCCCAGGAAGGCGAGCGCCCCCTCCGTCAGCACCTCCTCCTGCCGGGGCAGGGGCGCGGCGGTGCGGTCGTCGAGGACGACGACGGCCGGCGGGGACGGCACGGGTGCGGACATGCGGGGGTCACATCCTTGGTCGCTGTCTTCTGTGGTCGCTGTCTTCTGTTTCGTGGAGCTTAGTTTTCTCATTGTGGAAGATCAATGCCCGGGGAGGCCGGGGTGGCCGGGGCGGCCGGGGAGGTGGGAGAGGCCGGGGGAGTCGTCGGCCGCCCGGTGCGCAGCCGGACGAGGTCCGCCTCGGTGTCGATGTCGTACGGCTCGGCCACGTCCCCGCACTCCACGAGCCGGAGCGCGCCCGCGTGCGCCCTGAGATACGCGCGCGCCCCCTGGTCACCGGTCGCGGTCGCGGCCACGCCGGCCCAGTGGTCGGCGCCCAGCAGCACCGGATGGCCCCGTACGCCGTCGTAGGCCGCCGAGGCGAGCGTCGCGGGGGAGGCGTAGGCGGCACGTACGCGCCCCATCGCGCGCGGGCCGATCCCCGGCTGGTCCACCAGCGCGACCAGCGCCGCGCCCGCCCCCGTCCCAGTGAGCGAGGCGAGCCCGGCGCGCAGGGAGGTGCCCATGCCCCGCTCCCACTCCGGGTTGTCCACCAGGGCGCAGTCCGGCAGCTCCGCGCGGGCGCGCACCTCGTCGGCGGCCGCCCCCAGCACGACGTGCACGCGGGCGCAGCCGGCCGCGCGCAGCACCTCGGCCGCGTGTTCCACCAGGGGGCGGCTGTTGTGTTCGAGCAGCGCCTTGGGGCGCCCGCCGAGCCGCCGCCCGCCCCCGGCCGCGAGCAGCAGACCGACGACGGGGGCGGAGGAGGGGGTGGGGCCGACGGCCCCGGTTCGCTCTTCGTTCGTTCGCATGCACTCCTGCATACCCGTTGGCGCCCGAATTCGGTCCGTACGGTGGCGCACGCGGCGTCGGGTGGCGTTTACTGACCCGCACCCCCCGTGCGCCCGATCCGTGCGCCGGGGCGCACGCGGTGGTGAAACCGCGTCATGGGGGCGTGCGCACGAAGAGGTGCGAAGGGGGAGAGCTGTGTTGCGGAGCTTGGGGCAGAGACGAGTGACCGGCAGTGACGAGGACCCGAGAGTGGCCGGACTGCGGACCGCCGTCGCCCGCTTACGGCGTGAACTCGCTCTGCATCCGGCGCAGTTCCCCGACCGGTCCATCGCCGAGGACGAGCTCGCCGCGATGACCGCGATGGCCGCGGGCGGCGCGCCGGAGACGCGGCGGCTGCGGCGCTCGCTGCTGCTGATCGCCGGGTCGATCGGCTCCGTGAGCGCGCTGTCCCGGGGGCTGGAGGAGGTACGGGACGCGGTGGACCTGTTCGGGACGCCGCGTGCGTAGGGTCTGAGGGGAGACGTGAGGGAGGAGGAGCGCGGGCGGTCAGTGCCCCGCCTCCCTGACGGACCCCTGGTCCTGCCCCGTCTCCCTGACGGACCCCTGGTCCTGCCCCGTCTCCCTGACGGGCCCCTGGTCCCGGTCCGCCAGTACCCGCGACAGGTCCGCCGCGACCTGTCGCAGCACCGGCACGATCGTGGCCGTCGCCGCCTCGGTGACCCGGCCTGCCGGGCCCGAGATGGACAGGGCCGCGGCGGTCGGCGAGCCCGGCACCGGGACCGCGAGGCACCGTACGCCGATCTCCTGCTCGCTGTCGTCGACCGCGTACCCCTGGCGCCGCACCTCCTCCAGGGCGGCGAGGAACGCGTCCGGTGACGTGATCGTCTTCTCCGTCGCGGCCGGCATGCCCGTACGCCGCAGCAGCGCCCGCACCTCCGCCGGCTCCAGACCGGCCAGCAGCGCCTTGCCGACGCCCGTGGTGTGCGGCAGCACCCGGCGGCCCACCTCGGTGAACATCCGCATCGAGTGCTTGGACGGCACCTGGGCCACGTACACGATCTCGTCGCCGTCGAGCAGCGCCATGTTGGCCGTCTCACCGGTCTCCGCCACGAGGCGGGCGAGCTGCGGCCGGGCCCAGGTGCCCAGCAGCCGGGAGGCGGACTCGCCGAGGCGGATCAGCCGGGGGCCGAGCGCGTACCGCCGGTTCGGCTGCTGTCGCACGTACCCGGAGCCGACCAGCGTCCGCATGAGGCGGTGGATGGTGGGCAGCGGCAGCCCGCTGCTCGCCGCCAGCTCGCTCAGGCCGACCTCGCCGCCCGCGTCCGCCATCCGCTCCAGCAGGTCGAAGGCGCGCTCCAGGGACTGGACACCGCCACCGGAGCCGCCACCGGAGCCGGGGGTCTTGGCGGCGTCACGGTCGCCGGCGCTGGACGAGGACGGCACGGCACGTTCCTTTCAGGGGTTCAAAAAGAAGGGGGGCCGGAAGGCCACGGGATCCAGGGGGACGGGGACCAGCAGCCTACCCGGCGGTCGGGTGACGTCCGCCGGGTGCGGGAACCCGTGACCGGACCCACTCGTTCCGCTCGTGTGACTCTTCGGCAAGACATCGTCGGCAACGCCATGCAGATGGCGATCGTCAACCTGCGTCCCGGCCAGACCGTGTACTGCGAGGCCGGCAAGTTCCTCTTCAAGACCACGAACGTCAGCATGGAGACACGCCTGTCCGCCCCGGGCAGCGGCGGCGGCCGCTCCGGCGGGGGAGCGGGCACCGGTTCCGGCGGCATGGGCGGCATGCTCCGCCAGGCGATGGGCACCGCCATGCAGGCCGGGCAGCGCGTGCTCGCCGGTGAGTCCCTGGCGTTCCAGTACTTCACGGCGTCCGGCGCCGAGGGCACCGTCGGCTTCGCCGGTGTGCTCCCCGGCGAGATGCGCGCCCTGGAGCTCGACGGCACGCGCGCGTGGTTCGCGGAGAAGGACGCCTTCGTGGCCGCCGAGTCGAGCGTGGAGTTCGGCATCGCCTTCCAGGGCGGCCGCACGGGCATGAGCGGCGGCGAGGGCTTCGTCCTGGAGAAGTTCACCGGGCAGGGCACGGTGATCATCGCCGGGGCCGGCAACTTCATCGACCTGAACCCGGCGGACTTCGGCGGCCGGATCGAGGTCGACACCGGCTGTGTCGTCGCCTTCGAGGAGGGCATCCAGTACGGCGTCCAGCGGATCGGCGGCCTCAACCGCCAGGGGCTCATGAACGCGGTCCTGGGCGGCGAGGGCCTGTCCCTGGCCACCCTGGAGGGCAGCGGCCGGGTGATCCTTCAGTCGCTCACCATCGAGAGCCTCGCCAACGCGCTGAAGAAGGCCCAGGGCGGCGACAAACAGGGCCCCACGGGTGGCCTGTTCTCGACGCACGCGGGGTGAGACCGGAAATCCACGGCCCACCACCGATGAGTCGGGCCCCCCTCACCGGTCTGCACCCATGACAACGGAACCGACCCGGCTCCGCACGCCTGTTGCGAAAGAAGGCACCCCCTCATGGGAAAGCTCACCCTCACCGCTTTCGTCACCCTCGACGGCGTCCACCAGGCGCCCGGCGGCCCCCAGGAGGACCCGAGCGACGGGTTCGAACAGGGCGGCTGGAGCGTGCCGTTCGGCGACGACGATTTCGGCGCCTTCGTCGTGGAGAACTTCGGGCGCGTCGGCGCCTTCCTGCTCGGCCGCCGCACGTACGACATCTTCGCCTCGTACTGGCCGAAGATGACCGACCCCGCCGACCCGGTCGCGACGAAGCTGAACGCCCTGCCGAAGTACGTCGTCTCGCACACGCTCACCGACGCCGCCTGGCAGCACACCACGGTCCTCGGCGGCGACCTCGTCAAGGAGGTCGAGCAGCTCAAGGAGCGCACGGACGGCGAGATCCAGGTCCACGGCAGCGCGGCTCTCGCGCAGTCGCTGCTGGCCCACGACCTGATCGACACCGTGCACCTGTGCGTCTTCCCGGTGGTGCTCGGCGCCGGTCGCCGTCTGTTCGCCGAGGGCGCCGTACCGACCGCGTTCCGGCACGTGGACGCACGTATGACGGGCGCGGGCGTCGCGATCCACACCTACGACCTCGCCGGCCGCCCGACGTACGGCAGCTACTGACCCTCGGCCCGCGGCGCGTCCCGCCACCGGCCCTCGGCCTCCGCCGCGTCCCGCACCCGCAGCACCACCCGGCGGCCGTGCAGCTCGCCGGCCTCCAGCCGCCGGTGGGCCTCGGCCGCCGCGTCGAGCGGCAGCACCTCCAGCGCCCGGGGCCGCAGCAGCCCCCGGGCGAGCGCGTCGTTCAGGGCGGCCGCGGCCTCCGCCAGCTCGGCGACGGTGGCCCGGGAGATCGCGAAGCCGCGCACGGAGGCGTCCTTCATGTACAGCGGCCCCACCGGCAGCACGGGCCGCGCCCCGGGCCCGGCCAGCAGCACGATGCGGCCCCGGTGGGCGAGCAGTGCGACGGCCGCGTCCAGGTCGTGCCGGCCGGAGGTGTCGATGTGCAGGTCGACACCGTCCGGGGCCAGCTCGGCCAGCCGTCCGGCCGGCTCCCGGTAGTCGACGACCTCGTCCGCGCCCAGCGCCCGTACATGGTCGTGGTCGCGCGGCGAGGCGGTGGCGACCACCCGCGCCCCGGCCCGCGCGGCCAGCGCCACCAGCGCTGAGCCCACGTTGCCCGCGGCCCCCGCGACCAGTACGGTCTCGCCGGGCAGCAGCTCCCCGTGGTTGAAGAGGGCGAGGTACGCGGTGGCGGCCGGATGCAGCACTGCCACCGCCTCCAGCGGCGGCACTCCCGGCGGCAGCCGGTACAGCCGGTTCGTGGCGACGACGACCCGCTCGGCGGCGGCTCCCTGCCGCCCGCCGTGCCCCAGGCTGTTGCACCACACGCGCTCGCCCACCGCGAAGCCGCCGGCCGCCTCCACGACCGTCCCCACCAGATCCCGCCCGACGACGAAGGGAAACGTGAGCGGCGTCCGGAACACCCCCGACCGCACGAGCGTGTCCACCGGATCGACGGCGCAGGCCACCACGTCCACCAGCACCTCGTCCGCCCCCGGCACGGGCGCGGGCAGTTCCCCGGTCCGGATCACCTCGGGCGACCCGAGCTGTTCGATGTAAGCGGCGCGCATGAGCGGTGATTCTTCCACCGGGGCGGGCGGAGAGCGGGTGGACACACGGGCACACCCGGGGCCGGAGCGCGCACGCGGGCGGGCACGGGCAGGCGCGCGGGCACGGGCATGCGGGCGGGCACGGGCATGCGCGCGGGTCAGACCGGCGCGCTCTGCCCGGCCCCGGACGGCGGTGCTGCCGGAAGGCGGCTCCGCTCCGCGGAGGTGACGGTGTTCTTCAGCAGCATGCTGACCGTCATGGGGCCGACGCCGCCCGGAACCGGCGTGAGGTACGACGCCTTCTGCCGGACTCCGGCGAAATCGACGTCGCCGACGATCCGGCTGCCGCCGGGCACCCGGTTGATGCCGACGTCGATGACGACCGCGCCGCTTCGCACCATGTCCGCCGTGATGAGGCCGGGCACACCCGCGGCGACGACGAGGATGTCCGCGAGGCGGGTGTACTGCGCGAGGTCGCGGGTCCGGGCGTGGCAGAGCGAGACGGTGGCGCCGCCGTCCGTCAGCATCAGGCCGAGCGGCTTGCCCACGATGTTGCTGGCGCCGACGACGACCGCGTTCCGGCCCGCGATCTCGATGCCCTCCTCGGCCAGCAGTTCGAGCACACCGTACGGCGTGCACGGGGGGAAGACGGGGTGCCCCACGGCGAGAGCGCCGACGTTGTACAGATGGAAGCCGTCGACGTCCTTGGTCACCTCGATGCTCTCCAGCACCTGCCGCAGCTCCACCCGCGGGGGCAGCGGGAGCTGTACGAGGATGCCGTCGACGTCGGCGCGGTCGTTGAGCGTGTGGATGACCTCCACCAGTTCCGCCGTGGGGACGGTGTCCGGGAGGTCCTGCCGGAACGAGGAGATCCCCACCTGGGCGCAGGCCCGCTGCTTGTTGCGGACGTAGACGTGCGACGCGGGATCGTCGCCCACCAGCAGGACCGCGAGCCCGGGCACCACGCCGGAACGCTCCTTCAGGCGCCGTACCCGCTCGGCCAGTTCCTCCCGGATCCGACGCGCCACGGCGTTGCCGTCGATCACGTGGGCGACCATGTCATCGCCTCGACGCGGCGGCGCCGGCACCGGCGGTGGACGCCGGGGAGCCGGCGAACGGAGCCGGGGCGACGGTGGCCCGCACCTCCATCTGCCGGTGCCGCTCCACCCGGGGTTTGCGCGAACCGCCGTCCGGCTCGCCCCACACCACGACGACCTCCGTGCCCGGTTCGGCCCGCGCGGCGTCGAGCATCGCGAGGGACAGGAACCGCCGCTCGTTCGCCGAGTACCCGCAGAAGGTCGACAGGCCCGCGGACCGGCCGTCCACGAGGACGCGGTCGCGCTGCACCAGCAGGCCGTAGTCCGCGAGCGGGAAGTCGAGGAACTTGCCCGGCGTCCCCTCGCCGAAGAGCGAGCCGATCACCGCCAGGACGTCCTCCGTGTGCCACATCAGCGTGACGCGGCGACGCGGCGGGTCCTGCGCCACCCGGGTCAGCGCCTCCCGGCCGATGAAGTCGTGGTCGAACTTCACGATCTTGCCGTAGCCCAGGTCGTAGGGGGTGGTGTAGTAGTCCTCGATGCGGTCCGGGCGGAAGCTGCCGGCGAGCTGCCAGGTCCCCTCCCAGCCGTCGGCCGGCAGCCACCGCCGGTAGTCCAGCAGTTCCTCGGCGGTGTAGACGGCGGGCAGGGGAGCGGCGATCCAGCCGGACTCGTAGTTCGTGCTGAAGTACGCCTTCAGCCCGCCGCGGCGCAGGCCGAACTCCTCGCCGGCGCGCAGCAGGGCGTCGCGCACGGCGGCCTCGTCGTCGTACTCGCCGCTGATCTCGTAGGCCTTGTGCCGCCCGGCCATGCCGTGCCGCAGGACGAGGACGTCGACGCCGGCGACGCGTGTGGCGAAGGTGCGGAACGGGCCGGCGTCCGGCAGCGCGCCACCGACGGCCTTCTCGAGGATCGACGTGGCGGACGGGCCGTCGAGCTGGTAGCGGAAGCGGGCGCGCCGGCCGCTGCGGTTCTCGGCCGAGTTGTCGTCCCGCACCAGGTTGACGTTCCAGTCGCCCGTGGCGGCCTGGTACTCCACCCAGTTCAGCAGCGGCGCCCCGCTGACCAGCTCATAGCTGTCCGGGCCGTGGGCGTACAGGATGCAGTCGCCGATCATGTGCCCCTGCGGGGTGCAGCCGATGAACTGCTTCGCCACGCCGGGAGCGAGGTTGGCGAAGCTGTTGACGCCGATCCGGTTGAGCATGGCCCGGGCGTCGCGGCCGGTCACGAACAGCTCGGGCATGTGGTGGGTCTGGTCGAACAGGACGGCCGACTCACGCCAGGCGCGCTGCTCGTCACGCCAGTTGGAGAACTCCGGCGGGATCGGGAAGCGGTCGGTACGGGTGCGGATGTGCAGTCCCGGACTGTCGTTGTAGAAGTAGTCGACGAGGTCGGGGTGAGCGTCCACGAGGTCTTGCAGGGACCGTACCGGGGTGTGTGCGGACATGCCTTCGGAGCCTTCCTGGTGGAGGAGTCGGCCGCGGCCGGCGGATCGGCGAGTGCTCGCGGCCGGGGCGGTGGCACTCGCCCCTCTCATGCTGGCACCCTCTGCGCGGCGTTCAACGGCGGTGCGGGTTTCGGCCGTCGGCCCTTCGCCCCTCGCCCCTCGGGACGTCCCGGGACCGGCCCCGGACCGGCCGGGAGCGGGCGCGGGCCGACCGGGAGCGGCCGCGGCCCGGGCGCGGACGGCGGACCGGTCCCGGGCGCGGACGGCGGGCCGGCGGCCAGGTTGCGAAGCGGCCGCAGCCGAAAGACGCTTTCGGAACCGTGGTGTTCCCGTGCTGCGCGAGCATGGCGGTGCGGCGGGCGCCCCCGCCGCACCCTCTCGACAACCGGTGCTCCCGTCCGGCGGCGGTGAACCCGCGTCCGGAGGGCACCAGGACCTCATTTCCCGGAGGAGAACGAAAATGGAGCAAGGCGCGGAACCCCTCGTCGACGTGCACGCGCACTTCCTGACCCCGTGGTACGTGGAGGCGGCCGTGGCCGGGGGACGGCACCGTCCCGACGGGATGCCCTCCTGGCCGTCGTGGAGTCCGGAGGAGCACCTCCGGCTGATGGACGCGCACGGCATCGAGCAGTCGATCCTCTCGGTCTCCTCGCCGGGGGTCTGGTTCGGCGACCGGGCGGCGTCGGTCGCGCTGTGCCGCCGTCTGAACGACTACGCGGCCGAGCTGGTCGCCACGCGCCCCGACCGCTTCCGGTTCTTCGCCTCGGTCCCGCTGCCGGCCGTCGACGAGGCCGTCGCGGAGGCCGCCCGCGCACTCGACGAACTCGGCGCCGCCGGCACCGTGGCGATGACCAACGCCGGCGGGACCTACCTCAGCGACCCCCTCGTCGCGCCGTACCTCGACGAGCTGGACCGGCGGGGCGCCGTCCTGTTCGTGCACCCGACCTCGCCGCCCGGCTGGGAGTCGACCGCGCTGGGCTTCCCCCGCCCGATGGTGGAGTTCTTCGCCGACACCACCCGGGTGCTGTCCGCGCTGCTCGTCAGCGGTGAGGCGGCCCGCCGTACCGGGCTGCGGATCATCGTGCCGCACTGCGGCGCGTCCCTGCCGCTGCTCGCGGACCGGCTGCGGCTGTTCGCCTCCCTGGCGTCCTCGGCGCGGGAGAGTGAGGCCATCGACGAGGGGCTCGGACGGCTCTGGTTCGACCTGGCCGGAACCCCGCTGCCGGTGCACGCCGAGGCCCTCATCGCCCAGGTCGGCACCGAGCGGCTGCTCTACGGCAGCGACTACTGCTGGACGCCCCCGCGCCTGGTCGCCGCCCAGGTCGCCGCCCTGGACACCGGATGGCGGGCGGGGGTCCACGGTCCCTGGCGGGACCTGACCAGCACGAACGCGGCGGCCCTGCTGGCCGCCCCGGTGACCCGCTGACGCGCCGGCCGGTCTCCCGAGGACAGCGGGGGGTGGGCGAGTGACCACGCTCGCCCACCCCCATCCCCCCGCTGCCGGCGCGCCGGCCGCGGCACGGTCTCACCCGCCACGCAGCCGCTGCTCGACCCGCAGCGCCACCACCGTCCCGGCCACGTCGTGCACCCGCAGCAGGTCGGCGCCGCGCGCCGCGAGCAGCGCGCCGACCACGGCGGTGGCCAGATCGCGGTCCGCCGGGCCAGCCTCCCGGCCGCAGACGTCGGTGAGCAGCCGCTTCCGGCTGACGCCCACCAGCACCGGGCGCCCCAGAGCGCGGACCGCCTCGATACCGCGCAGCAGGCTCCACGACTGGGCCGTGCCCTTGGAGAAGCCGATGCCGGGATCGACGACGAGGCGGTGCTCGTCGATCCCGGCGTCGAGCGCGCCGCGCACCCGGTCCCGCAGCTCGGCCGTGACCTCCCGGACCACGTCGGCGTACGTCTCCCGCCGGTGCTCCTGGACCGCGCCGGACCGCCAGTGGGTCAGGACGTACGGAACGCCGAGCCCGGCCACCACGGAGAACATCGCGGGATCGGCGAGCCCGCCGCTGACGTCGTTGACCATGCCGGCCCCGGCGTCGACGGCCCGGCGCGCCACCTCGGCCCGCATCGTGTCGACGGAGACGGCGACGCCCAGCCGCGACAGCTCCCGGACGACGGGCAGGACGCGTGCGAGCTCGGTGGCGGGGGAGGGGCGCCGGGCGCCGGGGCGGGTCGACTCGCCGCCGACGTCGACCCAGTCCGCCCCGGCCGCGGCCAGCGCCCGGCCGTGCCGCACCGCGTCCGCGGCGGTGCGGTGGGCCCCGCCGTCGGAGAAGGAGTCCGGGGTCACGTTGAGGACACCCATGACCAGGGGCCGCGCGGGTCCCCCGGCGGTGACGGTCCCCGCGGGGGCGGGCGTCCGGACAGGGCCGGTCATGCCAGGACGACCGTTCTGCGCCCGTCGACCACGACCCGGTTCTCCAGGTGGTGGCGCACGGCGCGGGCCAGTGCGAGGCACTCGGTGTCGCGGCCGAGTGCGGCGATCGCCGCCGCGTCCATCGTGTGGTCGACCCGCTGCACGGTCTGCTCGATGATCGGGCCCTCGTCGAGGTCCGAAGTGGCGTAGTGGGCGGTGGCTCCCACCAGTTTCACGCCCCGGTCGTGCGCCTGGTGATAGGGCCGTGCGCCCTTGAAACTGGGAAGCAGCGAGTGGTGGATGTTGATCACCCGCCCCTGGAGCCGGTCGCACAGCGCGGGGGAGAGGATCTGCATGTAGCGGGCGAGCACCACCAGCTCGACCCGCTCCTGCTCGACGAGCCGCAGCAGTTTCTCCTCGGCGCCGGCCTTGGAACCGGCGTCGACCGGCAGATGCACGAAGGGGATGCCCGTCGGCTCGACGAGCCCCGCGCAGTCGGTGTGGTTGGAGACGACCGCGACCACGTCCGCGCGCAGTTGCCCCGTGCGCACCCGGTGGAGGAGGTCGTTGAGGCAGTGCCCCGCCCTGCTCACCATGATCAGCACTCGGGGCCGGTGCCGGGCGTCGACCAGGCGCCAGTCCATCCCGAGTGCGCGCGCGACAGGCGTGAAGCCGTCCCGCAGGGCCTCGACGTCCGGCGCGCCGCCGGCCGGGCGACGGGCGGCGACCCGCAGGTAGAAGCGGCCGGTCTCCCGGTCGCCGAACTGGTGGCTCTCGGCGATGTCGAGGCCGTGACCGGTCAGGAAGGCCGAGACGTCCCGGACGATCCCGGGACGGTCCGGGCAGGAGCACGTGAGGACGACCTCGCTCATGCCGTCGCCCCGCTCTGCGCCCGGAGCCAGGACTGGAAGCCGGGCATCTGGTTGAACGTGAACACATGCAGTCCCTCGATGCCGGCCTCCGGCGTCGCCGGTTCGGCGGCGAGCACCGCCCGTACGAGGGGGGCCGGGTCGTAGGTGCGTCCCATGAGGACGTTGCCGATCAGCCCGCGCTGCTTGGTCAGGAAGCGCAGCGACTGGCCGACCCCGATGCGCAGCGACAGCTCGGTCAGCCGGGCGAGCTTCAGCGGCCCGGCGATGCCGACCCGAAGCGGCAGCGCGACACCCCGCGCGCGGGCCCGGGCGAGCCACGACGTGAGTGTCACGGCGTCGAAGCACAGCTGGCTGACCATGTACGTGGCCGTGTCCTGCTTGCGCAGCAGGGCCTCCCACAGGCGGTCGTCGTCGATGTGCGGGTGGCCCTCGGGATAGCAGCCGACGCCGATCCGGGTGAACGGGTGCTCCATGGACGACAGATCGTCGAGCAGCTCGGCGGAGTCGCGGTAGCGGCCGAGGGGGGTCGCCGCGTCGCCGCCGATCACGTAGAGGTCGGTGACGCCCAGGTCCGCGACGCGCCGCACGAAGTCGCGCAGCGCCGGGCGGTCGGCCACCATGCGGGCGGCGAGGTGGGGGACGACCCGCCGTCCCGCGCCGGCCGCCACCGCGCAGTGTTCCAGCGTGCGTTCCAGCCCGAACCTGGGGGAGCAGGTGACGGCGACGGTGGCGTCCTGGTCCGTCGCCAGGATCTGCTCCCGCGCGCCCTTCAGCGGAACGATCTCCACCGTGGCGTCGTGGAGCAGTCGGAGGAACCGCGCCCCGGCGTCCGGCGCGGCGGCGGGTGAGGCGGCACGCTGCTCGGCACCGGGTGAGTCGGCACGTTGTTCGGTGGTCATCGGGCGGTCCTCTCAGTCCGGAAGTGGCCCCCGGCGCCGCGTGCGCGGGGGCCGTGGACGTGACATGACTGGGAACGCTAGGCAGGCCGGAAGGCGCCCGCGAGCCACCAGGCGAAGCAGTCGGCGCCGGCCCGCGAAACCGCCGTCGGACGGGCCGGGACGGGGTTTCCGCGGGGCGCGGCGGCTTCGTCTTCCGCATGCCGTCGCTTCGCTTCGTGGCTGTCCCGCCCGCCGGAGCGCTCGTAGATTCGACCGTCAGGTGAGCGACCGCCCGACGAGTGTTGCCGGCCCCGCCGGTCCCACGGCCGTGCCGGAGAAAGGGACCACGTCCATGAGCACCCTCAGCCTCCAGCAGGCCATCGACCGCAGCGGTGGCAACCCGGCCAGGATGTTGCGTTCCGACCCCCGCGGCCCCTACCCGTTCCCGATCCCGCGCTCGGAGTACGCGAACTGGCGTGACGAGCAGCGCGTGTGGCGGCAGTCCGCGATCCTGTTCGACCAGTCCTTCCACATGAGCGACGTCTACTTCCGGGGCCCCGACACCAAGCGGCTGTTCTCCGAGGTCGGCGTGAACTCCTTCGCCGGCTTCGGCAGGAACAGGGCCAAGCAGTTCGTCGCGGCGAGCCCGAGCGGCCGGTTCATCGGCGACGCCATCCTCTTCGGCCTCGACGAGGACGAGTACGCGCTGGTCGGGGCACCGGTGGCGGCGAACTGGGTCCAGTTCCACGCCGAGACCGGTGACTACGACGTCGAGGTGACCCGGGACGACGCCGCCCCGGTCAACCCGGGCGAGCGCCTGCTGTTCCGCTACCAGGTCCAGGGGCCGGCCGCCCTGGAGATCGTCGAGGCCGCGTCGGGCGGGACGCTCGGCCGGATCAGGTTCTTCCACATCGGCGGGTTCGAGATCGCCGGAGTGCCGGTCCGCGCGCTCAACCACACCATGGTCGGCACGCCCGGCCAGGAGCACACGGGCCTGGAAATCTTCGGACCGCGGCAGCACTCCGCACGCGTCAAGGACGCCCTGCTGGAGGCCGGAGCGCCGTTCGGGATGGTCCAGGGCGGCGCGCTGTCCTACCCCACCACGTCCAACGAGTCCGGATGGATCGCCCGGCCCCTGCCCGCGATCTACACGGGCGACGATCTGAAGCCCTATCGGGAGTACCTGCCGGAGCACGGCTTCGAGGCGCACGCCTCACTCGCCGGCAGCTTCGTGTCGGACTCGGTCGAGGACTACTACCTCACCCCCTACGACCTCGGTTACGGGCGTGTGGTCCGCTTCGACCACGACTTCGTCGGCCGTGACGCGCTGAAGGAGATCGCCGCCCGGCCGAGCCGCCGGAAGGTGTGGCTCGACTGGGACGAGGCCGACACCGGCCGCGTGCTCACCAGCAGCCTGTTCGGCGGTGGCCGGGGGGCCAAGTACCTCGCCCTGCCGACCGGCGGCTACTCGATCCTCCACTACGACCGGGTGCTGCACGACGGCGCCGACGTCGGGGTCGCGATGGACCCGATGTTCACCGTCAACCACGGCCGCGTGGTCTCCCTGGCCACCGTCGACGCCGAAGTCGCCGTGGACGGCGAGCGGCTGACGCTGGTGTGGGGCGACGAGGCGTCCGTCGGCGTCAAGCCGCGGGTCGAGCCGCACCGCGAGACGGAGGTAGGAGTCACGGTCCGGACGGGCGCGGCCGGCTGACGCGGCGGCCGTCGGAGGTGCCCCGCCTCGGGAGGAACCCGTCGGCCGGCCGCCTTCACAAGCGGGGGTCGTCCAGCGGCGCCGGCCGCGCGCCGGCCCCGCGTACGTCATGGGAGAGGAGTTCGGGATGCGTCTCGCGTCATTGCGCGGCCGGGCGGTCGTCGTCACCGACGACGGCGGGCACGCCGTCGACATCGCCAGGGCGGCTGACGGCCGGTTCGGTCCGGGCGTCCAGCAGGTCTACGAGGACTGGGCGGCGTTCGTCGAGTGGGCCGCCGCCGGCGGCCTCGGCCCGGAAGACACCGGCGATCCGTTCCGGCCGGCCGATCTGGGGGCGCCGTCCCCGACGCCGCGCCAGGTGTTCGCCGTCGGCCTGAACTACCGCGACCACGCCGAGGAGTCCGGGCTGGCCCACCCCGACCTCCCGCCGGTCTTCACGAAGTTCGTGTCCAGCTTCGCGGGCCCGGAGGGCACCCTCGTCCTGCCCACGGACCGGGTGGACTGGGAGGCGGAACTCGTCGTGGTGATCGGCCGGACCGCACGGCACGTCCGGGCGGCCGACGCGTGGAGCCACGTCGCCGGCCTGACCGTGGGCCAGGACTACTCCGAGCGCGCCCTGCAACTCGCCGGACCCGCGCCCCAGTTCTCGCTCGGCAAGTCGTATCCCGGCTTCGCCCCGCAGGGACCCTGGCTGGTGACGACGGACGCGCTCCCCGACCCCGACGACCTCGAAGTGCGGTGCACCGTCAACGGCGAGACCGTGCAGAGCGGCCGCACCAAGGACATGATCTTCGGCGTCCCGGAGCTGGTCGCCTTCCTGTCCTCGGTCACCACCCTGATGCCCGGCGACGTCGTCTTCACCGGCACGCCCGCCGGTGTGGGCGCGGCGCGGAGTCCGCAGCGCTTCCTGCGCCCGGGCGACGTCGTGGAAACCACCATCGCGGGCCTCGGCGGCCTGCGCCAGACCTGCGTCGCGAAATGAGCCTGCCATGCCCCTGCACCGGCTGACGGACGTCACCATCGGCGTGCCCCACGTCGAGGAGACCCGCGCCTACTACACGGAGTTCGGGCTCACCCCCACCGCGGGGGCCGGACTCGCGACGACCGACGGCGGGGAGCAGCTGCGGATCGAGTACGCGCCGCGACGACGGCTGCTCGCCCTCGGCATCGGCGCCGACGACCGCGACGACCTCGACCGGATCACCGGCCGGCTCCGCCGGCTCGGCCTGCCCGTGCGGGACGGCGGCGACCGCGTCACGGCCGTCGAGCCGGCCACCGGGGTCCGCGCCACCGTCGCCCTCGCCGGGCGGATCGTCCAGACGCCCACCTCGACGCCGTACAACTTCCCCGGGAACGCGCAGCGGCCCGACGGCCGCGCCCCGGGCGTCCTGCGGGAACAAGCGGTCCGTCCGCGCAAGCTCGGCCACGTCGTCCTCGGGTCGACCGACGCCGAGGCGACCCGGCGCTTCTTCACCGAGGGCATCGGCTTCAAGGTCTCCGACGTGGTCCCGGGCATGGCGACCTTCCTGCGCTGTTCGACCGATCACCACAACCTGCTGGTGCAGCAGGCGCCGGTCGACTTCCTGCACCACACCTCCTGGCAGGTCGACGACGTCGACGAGGTCGGCCGGGGCGCCACCGCGATGCTCGCCGCCGATCCCGCCCGGCACGTGTGGGGCCTGGGCCGGCACCACATCGGCTCCAACTTCTTCTGGTACCTGAAGGACCCCGCCGGCAACTTCTCCGAGTACTACTCCGACCTCGACTGCGTCGTCGACGACGCGCTCTGGAAACCCGGCACCTTCGACGACGCACGCGCGCTCTTCTCCTGGGGCCCGCCCCCGCCGCCCTCGTTCCTCGCCCCCGAGGACCTCGCCGCCCTGATGACCGGGGCCCACGCACCGCGCTGACCCACCCACCTCTCGTCAAGGAGCGGACCATGACGTCCACACCCACCAGTGGCCGCCTCGAAGGCGGCTGGACCGAGCCGCCCGCGCGGGTGGCGCACCACCTGGCCGCCATGGCGGAGATGTGGCGGGAACTGCCGCACCTGCTGCCGAAGATGCTCGCGGCCCCGGAGGACTTCTTCGACGCCGGCGCCCCGATGGGCGACATCGCCCGGCGGCTCGCCGCCGTCCCGGCGGTCGCCGCGCCCCCGCCCACCGCGGACGGCGAGGTCGAGGTGCTCGCCGGAACCGAGTTCACGCACCGCTTCGCCGAGGCCCCCGGCGACGGGGAGACCGTGCGCTGGCACTACGTCGAGAGCGGGCCGGCCGATGGCGAGCCGGTGATCTTCCTGCACGGCGTGCCGGACTCCTGGTTCCAGTGGCACCTGGCGATGGCGGCCGTCTCCGACCGTCACCGCTGCATCGCCGTCGACCTCAAGGGATACGGCCAGTCCGACAAACGCACCGGCGACTACCGGCAGGAGGGCGTGGCCGAGCAGCTGAGCGCGCTGCTGGACACCCTCGGCGTCGACCGCTTCAGCATCGTCACCCACGATCGCGGGACACCGCCCGCCGACCACCTGGTCGCGAAGGCGGGGGACCGGGTGATCCGGTACGGGCGCGGCCAGCAGCACCTGTGGCACCTGCACCCCAGCCTCCACCCGCAGGAGCCGATGTTCACCGCGCCCACCGCGCCGTTCGTGCTGCGGGACGCCCGCACCACCACGATCGTCGCCTACACGGCCCTCGGGGCGAAGCCGGTCGACGACGCGCTGCTCGTCCGCACGATCGCGGAGTTCTCCTACCCCGGCATCGACACGGCGGTCCCCCGCTACTTCACCTCCTCGTCCTTCCGCCAGGAATGGGTGGAGCGCCGTACGCGGCTGATCGGGGCCTGGCGCTGCCCGGTGCTGCTCCTCCAGGGCCGGGACGACCCCGGCCAGCCGCACGAGTTCTACAGCGACCCCGACGTGCTGGCCATGCTGCCGCCGGGCAGCGGCCTGCATCTGCTCGACGCCGGTCACTTCTGGCCGTTCGAGGCGCCGGAGGAGGCGGCCGTGACCCTGCGCGGCTTCCTGGACGGCGACCCCCACGCCTGAGCCCCGAAACCACCTCGCGAAAGAAGGCGACCGATGAGCGACGAATCCGCCGACGGCGGCCACCGCATCGACGGCATGACCTGGGAGGGCCTGCTCGGCCGCTCCCGTGAGCTCGGCCTGCACGCCGAGCGGCTCTTCCTGATCCGGTCCAGGCCGGTCGACGGCTTCGGGCCGGTCGAGGCGGCGCTCGACGAACATCTGCCGTACCAGAAGAGCCTGGAGGACAGCGGCGTGATGTTCGCGGCGGGTCCGCTGGCCTCGCCGGACGGAGCCGAGTGGAACGGCGAGGGCGTCTTCGTCTACCGCGCCGCGAGCCTCGACGAGGCCGTCCGGCTGGCGGCGGCCGACCCGATGCACGCCCGCGGGGCGCGACGGTTCGAGGTCAGGGAGTGGTGCCTCAACGAGGGCGTCGCCACCCGGCCCCCGGCCGGCCGGGCGGACTGACCGTGATCCCGGTGACCGGTGCCACGGGCACCATCGGCCGGTCCGTCGTGTGCGGGCCGAGCGACGCGGCCGTCCAGGCCGGCGTGCGCCACCTCGTGAAGGTCTCGGCCGGGAGCGCGGCCACCGGACCGGACGAGCCGAGCGTCACTCACGTCCCGCCGACCCCCGCGCGGCTGCGCGAGCGCGCGGCGCGGGCGGGGGTACCCGAGTGGATCCGGCGGCGTCTGGCGGAACTCATGGACCTGTACGCCCGTGAGGACTCCGCCGGACTCATGGATCTGTACGCCCGTGAGGACTCCGCCGGACTCATGGATCTGTACGCCCGTGAGAACTCCGCCGGTATCGTGGCGCACGATGTGGAGTGCGTGACCGGGCACCCGCCCGGCACGCTCGCGCGGTTCGTGGCGGACCACGCGTCGACATTCGGGAGTGTCACATGACCGATGTGCTCGACCACGCCCCCCGTGCGCACGCCGACGACCCCCTCGTGCGCGCGCTCGCCGCCTACAAGCGGTACGAGACCCATGATCTCCAGGTGGCGGAAGGGGAGATCAGACGGTTCATGGCACCGGGCCGGCTGCACGCGCACGCCGGGGAGCGCGACCACGTCGACGCGCGTGCCTTCTACGCCGACACCGGCTCCGTCGGGGTGGGGCGGATGAGCTACGGCGCGGAGGTGGCCGTCGACAGGCAGGCCGACTCCCGCTACCTCGGGATCGCGATCCCGCTGTCGGGACGTATCCGCGTCCGGCGCGGTTACGAGACAGTCGACGCCCGGGCCGGGGAATCGCTCGTGGTGATCGCGGCGAACGGGCGCTTCCTGGCCGAGTGGAGCGCCGACTGCGACGCCCTCATGCTGCGCGCGACGACCACCTCACTGGCCCGTGCGGCGCGCGCGCTGACCGGCGAACCGCACACCGGGCGGGCGCCGCGCTTCGCCCACCAGGTGCTCTCCCTGGACCAGGCCCACGCCGTGTACAGCGCCGCCAGACTGCTCGCCGAGACCTTCGGACGCTACGACGACATCGCCGCCGTTCCCGGCGGGCTGCTGCACCGGCTCTCCGAGCACGCCCTGAGCGCCGTACTGCTCGGCCTCGAGCACGACCTCGGCGTCCCCGCCAGGCCGGCCTACCGGGCGGCTCCCAGCAAGGCGGTGCGCTCGGCGATGGGCCTGATCGAGGACGAGGCCACCGCGGTGTACAACGTCAGCGAGCTGGCACGGCACCTCGGTCTCACGGTGCGCGCGCTCGAACTGGGGTTCCGTCGCGCGCTCGACGAGACCCCGCACCAGTACATGCGGCGGGTCAGGCTCGACCGGGCCCATCGTGAGCTGCTGGCCGCCGAGGCCACCGACGGAACGACCGTCACCGAGATCGCGACCAGGTGGGGCTTCTACCACACCGGCCGATTCGCCGCCTCCTACAAGGCCGCTTACGGCGTCATGCCCTCCGTGAGCCTGAGAACGCCACCGACGAAGACCCTTCCCTGACGCTCGGGGCGTCGTTGTCCGGGGGGCATGACGCCTCCGGCGTGCGGTGGGCGGGCGTCCCCGCGCGGGCACCAAGCGCGGTCCCCGCGCGTTGTTCCCTGCGGGAAGGCCCGGTGCGCAGGCGGAAGGGGAACCGTGACCGACAAGGTGATCGACCTCGGGGAGTACGGCCCGGCGTTCGCCGAGGACCCGTTTCCGGTCTACGCGGAGCTGCGGGAGCGGGGGCCGGTGCACCGGGTGCGGTTGCCGTCGCCCGATCCGTGGGAGTGCTGGCTGGTCGTGGGGTACGACGAGGCGCGGGCGGCGCTCGCGGACCCGAGGTTCGCCAAGGACCTCCGCAAGCTCGGCGGACAGGGCATCGACGAGCAGATGATGGGGCGGCACGTGCTCGTCTCCGACCCGCCCGAGCACACCCGGCTGCGCTCGCTGGTCACCCGGGCGTTCACCGCGCGCCGCATCCAGACGCTGGCCCCGCGCGTGCAGCGGATCACCGACGACCTGCTGGACGCGATGCTGCCCCGCGGCCGGGCCGATCTGGTGGAGTCGTTCGCCTACCCGCTGCCCATGACCGTCATCTGCGAGCTGCTCGGCGTGCCCGACCTGGACCGCGACGCCTTCCGCGCGATGTCGACGGAGATCATGACGCCGACCGCCGAGGGCGGCCACGTCACCGCGATGCGGCAGATGGCGGAGTACCTGGACGAACTGATCGAGGACAAACGCTCCTCCGCACCGGGCGACGACCTGCTCAGCGATCTCATCCGCACCCGCGCGGAGGACGGCGACCGGCTCTCCCGCACGGAACTGCGCGGCATGGCCTTCATCCTCCTCGTCGCCGGCCACGAGACGACGGTCAACCTCCTCACCAACGGGGTGTACGGGCTGCTCACCCACCCCGAGCAACTGGCGGCGCTGCGCGCCGACATGTCGCTGATGGACGGCGCGGTCGAGGAGATGCTCCGCTACGAGGGCCCGGTGGAGACGGCGACGTTCCGCTTCGCGGCGGAACCGGTGGAGCTGGGCGGGCAGCTGATCGGCAAGGGAGAGGGGCTGCTGGTCGGCCTGGACTCGGCCAACCGGGACGGGGTGCGCTACCCCGAGCCCGACCGCTTCGACATCCGACGCGCCCCCCAGGGCCACCTGGCGTTCGGCCACGGCCTCCACTTCTGCCTGGGCGCCCCCCTGGCACGCCTGGAGGCCCGCACGGCACTCCGGTCCCTGCTGGACCGCTGCCCCGACCTGACCCTCGACGGCCCCCCGGGCCCGCGAGTGCCGGGGATGCTGATGCGGGGGTTCCGCGCGCTGCCCATTCGCTGGTAACCGGCGGGGACAAAGGGGGCGCGGGGCCGTGTCGATGTGCGGCTCCGCCACCCACGCCCCCTAACCCCCCGCCACCTCCGACACCCGCACCACACGCCGCTCGCGGCGGGAGATCTCGCACGCCTCCGCGATCCGAAGCGCCCCCAACGCCTCCCACCCGTCGCACGGATTCTCCCCCTCCCCCCGCACCACCCGCACGAACGCCCCCAGCTCCCCCTCGTACGCCGCCGCGAACCGCTCCAGGAACCCCGGCCACGGCTTGTCCGCCGCCGGCGGCCCGGCCAGCTCCGTGGACGCGATCGGCGTACGGTCGTCCAGCCCCACCACCACCGTGTCCCGCTCGCCCGCCAGCTCCATCCGCACGTCGTACCCCGCCCCGTTCACCCGCGCCCCCGTCACCGTCGCCAGCACCCCGTCGTCCAGCGTGAGCACGGCCGCCGCCGTGTCCACGTCGCCCGCCTCCCGGAACAGCTCCGGCCCGGCGTCCGCCCCGGCCGCGTACACCTCGACAACCTCGCGCCCGGTCACCCACCGCACCATGTCGAAGTCGTGCACCAGGGTGTCCCGGAAGAACCCGCCCGAGACCCGCAGATGCGCGGCCGACGGCGGCGTGCGGTCCGCCGTCAGCGCCCGTACGGTGTGCAGCCGGCCGAGCCGCCCGGCGCGCACGGCCTCCCGCGCGCCGGCGTACCCCGCGTCGAACCGGCGCTGGAACCCCATCTGGAGCACGGTCCCCGCCGCCTTCACCTCCGCGAGCGCGGCCAGCGTGCCCGGCAGGTCCACCGCGACCGGCTTCTCGCAGAACACCGGCAGTCCCGACCGCGCCGCCCGGCCGATCAGCTCGCCGTGCGCCGTGGTGGCCGCCGTGATGACCACCGCGTCCACGCCCCAGGTGAAGATCTCGTCCACCCCGGGCGCCGCCGTCGCGCCCAGCCGGTCGGCGAGCGCCTGGGCCCGCGCCGGATCGACGTCCGTGATGATCAGCGACCCCACGTCGCGATGGCGGCTGAGCGTGGCCGCGTGGAGCGTGCCGATCCGGCCCGCCCCGATGAGTCCGATGCGCATGTGAACAAAGTGTGGTGACAGCCGTCACGGTGTCAATGGTTTGTCCGGACAATCGGACTGCGCAACTTCCCGTCACCAGGCGCCACGACTACGCTCGGGCCGTGCCCAAACCAGAGGTGGACCCCGTCGTGTCGCTCGAACTCAGCGTCGACCGCAGCAGTCCGGTGCCGCTCTACTTCCAGCTCTCCCAGCAACTCGAGGCCGCGATCGAGCACGGGACCCTGACGCCGGGCAGCCTGCTGGGCAACGAGATCGAGCTCGCCGCGCGCCTCGGGCTCTCCCGGCCCACGGTGCGCCAGGCCATCCAGTCCCTGGTCGACAAGGGGCTGCTGGTGCGCCGGCGCGGCGTCGGCACCCAGGTCGTGCACAGCCAGGTCAAGCGCCCGCTGGAGCTCAGCAGCCTCTACGACGATCTGGAGGCGGCCGGGCAGCGCCCCGCCACCGAGGTCCTCGCCAACACCCTGGAGCCCGCCCCCGCCGAGGTCGCCGCCACCCTCGGCATCGCCGAGGGCACCCAGGTGCACCGCATCGAGCGGCTGCGGCTGACCCACGGCGAGCCGATGGCACACCTGTGCAACTACCTGCCGACCGGACTGTTCGACCTGGACAGCGGACAGCTGGAGGCGACCGGCCTGTACCGGATGATGCGCGCGGCCGGCATCACCCTGCACAGCGCCCGGCAGTCCATCGGCGCCCGCGCGGCCACCGCGGCGGAGGGGGAGCGGCTGGACGAGCCCGCCGGCGCCCCCCTGCTGACCATGCAGCGCACCACGTTCGACGACACCGGCCGCGCCGTCGAGTACGGCACCCACACCTACCGCCCCAGCCGCTACTCGTTCGAATTTCAGCTCCTCGTCCGCGGCTGAGCGACGGCCCCCGCGTGCCCCAACAGCCGCCCGCCGTACGCCGATCGACCCTCTGACCTCGGCCTTCACCCCGCGCGCCGGTACCGGTGCGCGGCGCCCTCGTGTCCGTACACACGCACGGCATCACCGATAATCGGACGGAATGTCTGTTCGATCGAGTGGTGACAAGAAGGGCGACGGTCTCGTGGTACGGAGACGGAGCTGGGCAATCATCGCGCTGGCGGCGGTGCTGGGGACCTCCCTGGCCGGCTGTAGCGCGACCGGCGGCAAGCGCGCCGAGGACGCCCGCAGGGCCGCGTCGGCGCAGGGCCGGGCGGCGGTGTCGACACCCCGCTGGACCTTCGCGATGATCACGCACTCCGGCGACGGCGACACGTTCTGGGACATCGTGCAGAGCGGCGCCAAGCAGGCCGCCGACAAGGACAACATCGACTTCCTCTACTCGCACGATGACGAGGCCAAGGAGCAGGCACAGCTCGTCCAGACCGCGATCGACAAGAAGGTCGACGGCATCATCGTCTCCCTCGCCAAGCCCGACGCGCTCAAGGCGTCCCTCGCCCGCGCGAAGAAGGCCGGCATCCCCGTGATCACGGTCAACTCGGGCTCCGCGGAGTCCAAGGAGTACGGCGCGCTCACCCACGTCGGCCAGGACGAGACCACCGCCGGCGAGGCCGTCGGCGAGGAACTGAACCGGCGCGGCCGAAGGAAGGCCCTGTGCGTCCTGCACGAACAGGGCAACGTCGGCCACGAGCAGCGCTGCGACGGCATCAGGAAGACCTTCGACGGCACCGTGCGCGACCTGTACGTCAACGGCACCAGCATGCCCGACGTGCAGTCCGCGCTGGAGGCCCAGCTCCAGTCCGACGCCTCCCTCGACGCCGTCGTCACCCTCGGCGCCCCCTACGCCGACACCGCCGTCAAGGCCAAGGAGAACGCCGGCAGCAAGGCCGAGATCGACACCTTCGACCTCAACGCCAAGGTCGCCGCCGGACTCCAGCAGGGCAGCCTCGGCTTCGCCGTCGACCAGCAGCCCTACCTCCAGGGCTACGAGGCCGTCGACCTGCTCTGGCTGTACAAGTACAACGCCGACGCCCTCGGCGGCGGCAAGCCCGTCCTCACCGGCCCCCAGATCGTCACCAAGGACCAGGCCGCCGAACTGCGCCGCTACACCGAGCGGGGCACCCGATGAGCGCCGCCACCTCCGACGAGCGGCTGCTCGCCACCTCGCCCCTCGACCGCCTCCTCACCCGCCCCGAGCTCGGCTCACTGGTCGGCGCGCTCGCCGTCTTCGCCTTCTTCGCGATCGCCGCCGACGGCTTCCTGCGCGCCTCCAGCCTCAGCACCGTCCTCTACGCCGCCTCGACCATCGGCATCATGGCGGTGCCCGTCGCCCTGCTCATGATCGGTGGCGAGTTCGACCTGTCCGCCGGCGTCATGGTGACGTCCTCCGCGCTGATCTCCTCGATGTTCAGTTATCAGATGACCGCGAACGTCTGGGTCGGCGCGGGCGTCTCCCTGCCGGCCACCCTGGGGCTCGGCGCGTTCAACGGCTACGTCCTCACCCGTACGAAACTGCCCAGCTTCATCGTCACCCTCGGCACCTTCCTGATGCTGACCGGCGCCAACCTGGGCCTCACCAAGCTCATCGACGGCACCGTCTCCACCAAGACGATCGCCGACATGGAGGGCTTCCCCGCCGCGCACGCCGTCTTTGCCTCCGCCCCCTCGATCGGCGGGGTCCAGATCCGGATCACCGTGCTGTGGTGGCTCGCCCTCGTCGCCGTCGCCTCCTGGATCCTGCTGCGCACCCGCGCCGGCAACTGGATCTACGCGGTCGGCGGCAACGCGGAGGCCGCCCGCGCGGTCGGCGTCCCCGTGACCAAGGTCAGGATCGGTCTCTACATGGGCGTCGCGTTCGGCGCCTGGATCAGCGGACAGCACCTCCTCTTCGCGTACGACGCCGTGCAGTCAGGCGAGGGCGTCGGCAACGAGCTGATCTACATCATCGCCGCCGTGATCGGCGGCTGTCTGATCACCGGGGGCCACGGCTCCGCCGCCGGCTCGGCCCTCGGCGCGCTGCTGTTCGGCATGGTCAGCAAGGGCATCGTCTTCGCGGAGTGGAACCCCGACTGGTTCAAGTTCTTCCTCGGAGCCATGCTGCTCCTCGCGACCCTGCTCAACACCTGGGTCCGCAGGCGCGCGGAGGCGAACAAGTGACCGCCCCCGCGCCCCGCGCGCCCCTCGTGGAGCTGACCGGCGTCAGCAAGCGCTACGGCAACGTCCGCGCCCTCGAGGACGTCTCCCTGCGCGTCCACGCGGGCGAGATCACCTGCGTCCTGGGCGACAACGGCGCCGGCAAGTCCACCCTCATCAAGATCATCGCCGGACTGCACCCGCACGACGGCGGCACCCTCGCCCTGGACGGCGAACCCACCCGCCTCGCCTCCCCGCGCGAGGCCCTGGACCGCGGCATCGCCACCGTCTACCAGGACCTCGCGGTCGTCCCCCTGATGCCGGTGTGGCGCAACTTCTTCCTCGGCTCCGAACCCCGCAAGGGCCTCGGCCCCTTCAAACGCCTGGACACCGGCCTCATGCGCCGCACCACGCGCGAGGCACTGCTGCGGATGGGCATCGACCTGCGCGACGTCGACCAGCCCATCGGCACGCTCTCCGGCGGCGAACGCCAGTGCGTCGCGATCGCCCGCGCCGTCCACTTCGGCGCGAAGGTACTCGTCCTCGACGAACCGACGGCGGCCCTGGGCGTCAAGCAGTCCGGCGTCGTCCTCAAGTACGTCACCGCCGCCCGCGACGCCGGCCTCGGCGTGGTCCTCATCACCCACAACCCCCACCACGCCCACCTGGTGGGCGACCACTACACCCTCCTCAACAGAGGCACGACAACGGCGACGTACACGAGGGAAACGGTCACCCTGGAAGAGCTGACGGCCCAGATGGCGGGGGGCTCGGAACTGGAAGCCCTGAGGCATGAGCTGCAACAAGGGTGACTCATGATCCTCGTGAGGTGCACCGCCCTGCCTTTCAGGGGCGCGGGGCTGTGACATTCCGCGGCTCCGCCGCGTGGGCGCGACCAGCCCCAACGCACCCGCGCCCGAAGAACAAGCACTCACCACTCCCGGACCCGGCGTCCGGAACGCGCCCCCGGGCAGGGAGCCCACCCCCCGACCGACGGAGTCATACGGCACAATCGGCGACGATGAGCACCTACCGCGACCTCTCCCTGCCCCGCGCACTGGGCGCCGCCAGAGTTACCGGCGGCGCCCCCATCGGCTCCCGCCGCGCCACCGCCCTGCGCACCGTCGGCACCCGTGAGCGCCGCTCGCACCTGACGGCACCCCGCGTGCCGACCGTCGGCATCGACATCGGCGGCACCAAGGTGATGGCGGGCGTCGTGGACGCCGACGGCAACATCCTGGAGCGGCTGCGCACGGAGACCCCGGACAAGTCCAAGAGCCCCAAGGTCGTCGAGGACACGATCGCCGAGCTGGTGCTCGACCTCTCCGACCGGCACGACGTGCACGCGGTCGGCATCGGCGCGGCCGGCTGGGTCGACGCCGACCGCAACCGCGTGCTGTTCGCCCCCCACCTGTCCTGGCGCAACGAGCCGCTGCGGGACCGCCTGGCCGAGCGCCTGGCCGTACCCGTCCTGGTCGACAACGACGCCAACTCCGCCGCCTGGGCCGAGTGGCGCTTCGGCGCCGGCCGCGGCGAGGACCACCTCGTCATGATCACCCTCGGCACCGGCATCGGCGGCGCCATCCTGGAGGACGGCCAGGTCAAGCGGGGCAAGTACGGGGTCGCGGGGGAGTTCGGGCACATGCAGGTCGTGCCCGGCGGCCACCGCTGCCCGTGCGGCAACCGGGGCTGCTGGGAGCAGTACAGCTCCGGCAACGCACTGGTCCGCGAGGCCCGGGAGCTGGCCGCCGCCGACTCCCCGGTGGCCTACGGGATCATCGAGCACGTCAAGGGGCAGGTCGGCGACATCACCGGCCCGATGATCACCGAGCTGGCCCGCGAGGGCGACGCCATGTGCGTCGAGCTGCTCCAGGACATCGGTCAGTGGCTCGGCGTCGGCATCGCCAATCTGGCCGCCGCCCTCGACCCGTCCTGCTTCGTGATCGGCGGCGGCGTCAGCGCCGCCGACGACCTGCTCATCGGCCCCGCCCGGGACGCCTTCAAGCGGCACCTCACCGGCCGCGGCTACCGCCCCGAGGCCCGTATCGTGCGCGCCCAGCTCGGCCCCGAGGCCGGCATGGTCGGCGCCGCCGACCTGGCCCGGCTGGTCGCCCGCCGCTTCCGCCGCGCCAAGCGCCGCCGGGTGGAGCGCTACGAGCGCTACGAGCGGTACGCCGAGTCCCGCCGCACCGAGCGGGAGGGCGCCTCGTGACGTCCGCCGCGGTACCCCACCAGCCCGTCGCGTCGGAGGAGCCCGCGCGTCCGCCCGAGGACCGCCGGCACATGATCCGCCGGCGCGCGCTCACCCTCCTGACGATCGTGCTGCTCATCGGTGTCCCGGCCGGCTATCTGGTGATCTCCGCCAACCAGAGCCGGGACAGCGGCAAGGACAAGGAGGAGAAGTGGTCGGCGACCGGCCTCACCGCCGGCTGGCCCTCGCGCGTGCAGCGCCGCCTCTATCAGGTGCCCATCCCGCCGTACTCGCGCGACGTCGCCTACTACGAGACCAACAACTGGAAGACCAGCCGGCTCTACACCCAGTTCCTGACCAGCAACGAGGGGCTGGAGCGCTTTCTGCGCGAGACCGGCACCAATGCGGCCGCGCTGAAGCAGGACGACATCGCCATCGGCACCCGTGACCAGCGGGTCATCGGTTGGGACTTCAGCGGGCCCGGCCCCTGGTACGGGCTGGTCCACAAGCAGAAGGCCCCGGCCCCCACGCACGACATCGTGGTCAACCGCTCCAATCCGAAGCACCCGATGGTGTACGTCGTCTCGCGCACGGTGCCGTAGGCCGGACCGGCGTGCCGTAGACCGGACCGCCCCGGTTCCCGCCGGCCGAGGGCCGCAGGGCCGCCACCGGGCCGCCGCGAGGCCGTCCGAGCCGCCCCGGCACCGGCTCCGGGGCCGATTGTCAGACCCCGCCCGTACAGTCGTAGACACCTGACACGACCAGAGGGGCGGGAGGTGACCGTACGTATGGAGAACGCGCTCGCGCAGGTGCCCGCGCGGCTCGCCGCCGTCTTCCTGCCCGCCCCCGTACCCCGGCAGGGCCGCGTCGCCTTCTGGGACCCCGAGGACTCCGCGCCGCCCTCCGCCGCCGGCCTCGCCTCCGCCTCCGCCTCCGAGGACCTGGTGGTCGTCCGGCCCCACGGCACCACCGTCCGCCGCACCACCGTGCCCGCGCGCACCCTCACCGTCGCGGCCGCCCTCCCCGTCCTCACCGCCGCCCGGCACGCCCCGGGCGCCCATCCCGCCACCGCCTGCTGGGGCGCCGCCGCGCTGCACGCCCTGCGGCTCGTCGCCCGCGGCCGGCTGCTGCCCGGGCTCACCGCCGAGGGGTACGACGCCTGGCGCGCGGGCCCCCTGGAACGGGACGACATCGCCCACCTGAGGGCCGTCGCCGCCGCCCTCCCGTACGAGGGGCACGCCGTGCCGCTCCCCGGGCGCGGCCCGCTCCGGCTGCCCGAGCCGGAGGCCCTGGTGCGCGCCTTCCTGGACGCGGTCGCCGATACCCTGCCCCGCACCCCCGCCGCGGCACACGTCTCCGGCCGGCCCTTCGCCGCCCGCGCCACCACCCGGCTTCCCGGCGCCCGGGACTGGGCCGCCGAGGTCGCCGCCGGCATGGACACCGGCGTACGGATCTCGCTGCGCCTGGACCTGTCGGCGTACCAGCTGTTCGACGACAGCGAGGGCGCCCCGCGCGCCGGGGCGGCCGTCGTCCAGGTGCACAGCCTCGCCGACCCCACGCTCGTCACCGACGCCGCCGCGCTGTGGGCGGGGGAGTCCGACGCCGCGTTCGGGCCCCGCGCGCGCGTGGACGCCGCGCTCGCGGTGCGCCGCGCGGCGCGCGTCTGGCCGCCCCTGGACCGGCTCGCGGAACAGGACGTGCCCGACGTACTGGCCCTGTCCGAGGAGGAGCTGACCGACCTCCTCGGCGTCGCCGCCACCCGGCTCGGCGCCGCCGGTGTCGCCGTGCACTGGCCGCGCGATCTCGCCCAGGACCTCACCGCGACCGCCGTACTCCACCCGGCCCCCGGCTCCGCCACCGACGGCACGGGCTTCTTCGAGAGCGAGGACCTGCTCCGCTTCGGCTGGCAGCTCGCCCTGCGCGGCGACCCGCTCACCGAGGCCGAGATGGACGCCCTCGCGGAGGCGCACCGGCCGGTGGTCCGGCTGCGCGACCAGTGGGTGCTCGTCGACCCCGCCCTCGTCCGCAAGGCCCGCAAACGGGAGCTGGGTCTGCTCGACCCGGTCGACGCGCTGTCCGTCGCCCTCACGGGCACGGCGGAGGTCGACGGCGAGACCGTCGAGGCGGTCCCCGTCGGCGCACTGGCCGCCCTGCGCGACCGGCTCACCGCCGGCCTCACCGCCGTCGAGCCACCGCCCGGGCTCGACGCCCGGCTGCGCGACTACCAGCTGCGCGGGCTGGCCTGGCTGGACCTCATGACCTCCCTCGGCCTCGGCGGCTGCCTCGCCGACGACATGGGCCTCGGCAAGACGGTCACCCTGATCGCGCTCCATCTGCGCCGTGCCCGCCCCGAGCCCACGCTCGTCGTCTGCCCCGCCTCCCTGCTCGGCAACTGGCAGCGGGAGATCACCCGCTTCGCGCCCGGCGTCCCCGTGCGCCGCTTCCACGGCCCCGACCGCACGCTGGACGGGCTCGACGGCGGCTTCGTCCTCACCACCTACGGCACCATGCGCTCGGCCGCGCCCCGGCTGGCCGAACAGCCCTGGGGGCTCGTCGTCGCCGACGAGGCGCAGCACGTGAAGAACCCCTACTCGGCCACGGCCAAGGCGCTGCGCACGCTCCCGGCGCCCGCCCGGGTCGCGCTGACCGGCACGCCGGTGGAGAACAACCTCTCCGAGCTGTGGGCGCTGCTGGACTGGACGACGCCGGGGCTGCTCGGCCCGCTGAAATCCTTCCGCGCCCGGCACGCGCGCGCGGTCGAGGGCGGCGAGGACCCCGACGCCGCCGAGCGCCTCGCCCGTCTGGTCCGGCCCTTCCTGCTGCGCCGCAAGAAGTCCGACCCGGGCATCGTCCCCGAACTCCCGCCCAAGACGGAGACCGACCACCCGGTGCCGCTCACCCGCGAACAGGCCGCGCTGTACGAGGCGGTGGTGCGCGAGTCGATGCTCGCGATCGAGACGGCCGAGGGCATCGCCCGGCGCGGCATGGTGCTCAAGCTCCTCACGTCTCTCAAACAGATCTGCGACCACCCCGCGCTGTACCTCAAGGAGGACCCGGCCACGGCCCGGTCCCTCGGAGAACGCTCCGGGAAGCTGGCCCTCCTCGACGAACTCCTGGACACGCTCCTCTCGGAGGACGGCTCGGCCCTGGTCTTCACCCAGTACGTGGGCATGGCCCGGCTGATCACCGCGCACCTGGCTGCCCGCGCCGTCCCCGTCGACCTGCTGCACGGCGGCACCCCGGTGCCGGAACGCGAGCGCATGGTGGACCGCTTCCAGGCCGGTACGACGCCGGTGCTCGTCCTCTCCCTCAAGGCCGCCGGCACGGGCCTGAACCTCACGCGGGCGGGGCACGTCGTCCATGTCGACCGCTGGTGGAACCCGGCGGTCGAGGAACAGGCCACCGACCGCGCCTACCGCATCGGGCAGACCCAGCCGGTGCAGGTGCACCGCCTGATCACCGAGGGCACGGTCGAGGACCGCATCGACGACATGCTGCGCTCCAAGCGCGCCCTGGCCGACGCGATCCTCGGCTCCGGCGAGACCTCCCTCACGGAACTGACCGACCGTGAACTGTCCGACCTCGTCTCCCTGAGGAGGACGGCGTCATGACGCCGTCCGACGACGACCGGAACGACCCCGGCCCCGACGAGGAGAGCCCGAGGCCCGGCACCGAGGGCCCAGGGCCCGGTACCGAGGGCCCCAGGCCCGGCGACGCGGCCCGCAAGGCCCTGCGCGAGGCCCGCGCCCGCGCACACCGTGCGGAGCCGGACGCGGAACGCCCCCGCCCCACCCGTCGGCCGGCGAAGCCGTCCCGGCCGGGCGACGCGGCCCGCGAAGCTCTGCGTACCGCCAGGGCCGGCCGGAAGGCCGCGGAAAGCCCCCTGGACCCCCCGCTCGACGCCGCCTCTTCACCCCCGCCCACCCCAACCCCCCTCAGGGGCGCGGGGAACGGCGCGACCAGCCCCGACGCACCCGCAC